>JAHBVK010000044.1 GCA_019637555.1 Anaerolineae bacterium | reverse complement strand
AATTAGTGCTCTGCGAGCTACAAAAATCTCAGTGGCAATCTGTTCTATAACGTCCCAAGTATTGAGAGGATGAAGTGCCTCATCAGACAAATACATTACACTTCGTAACAAGTCGCTACTCCAATCCTGTTGAAGCCGATGCTTGCACCAAGTAATAGATTCGCCTAGATTCTGAAGGAATGGACTACTATCAAAAATTGTCACTTTATAGAATGCCTACCGTCATTAGGATGGTCATATGGTTATTTTCAAACGAAAGGCTTCAATGAGATTTAGATTGATCGTCCTTATTTTGATACTAGTAATTGTCGTTTCATCACTCTACATACTGGATGCTGCAATAAAAGCGTATTATTGGCACAAACCTGCTGATCTACTAGTACCTATTGATCCAAATAGCCCAGCAGCGACGATGAGAATACAAACAAAGACTGCCGTAGCGCAATAACTCCAATATGAAGACAAAAGGGAGTCACTGCGACTCCCTCCTTCTCCAACCAACCGACTGACGATCACGGTGTGGGGCTAAAGATCATGTTGCCCGTATCGGCAGCCAGATTCAGTACCAGCATTCCATCCTGAAACACGTAGGTACTGACGTTTGCTAGATAATCCACGTACCGCTGTGATAGCGATTCACCTGCACACGCTGCCAGCGTCATTGCTCCCAATTCGATCTTGAGGGCGCTAGAGTCTGAGGTGTATGTACCACCGCCAACGTTGCAATCCGCTTGCACACTGACTGTTCCATCCTCATTAAGCAGCAGAGAGTAACGCTCTGGATTGGAGACGGTGAGGGTGGAGCCATCCGATCCCTCGAAGCGCTGCCAGCGCCATTGCACACCGATAAGCGTCTGATCAAGCGCCTGAAAATGCAGCGATCCACCGTCACTCAATCCTATGGTCAACGTGCCGTTTTCAAATTTCAGGCTGTTTGCCTTGGCGAACTGCTCCATAAACTGCGCCGCCAGCGACCCTTCGCCGCACTCGGTGTTGTTCGCTACGACTGGCGTGAAGGTCAGCACGCCTTCGCTGTCAGTGATATAGCCGCTGCCCGAACCGCAATCAAGGTACAGCGAGTACGTATTATCGGCGGCAAGCCAGATGCTGTAACTCTCTGGATTATCTATGGTGGTGATACTGCCATCCGCCGCAGTGTAATCGGTCCAGCCCCAATTGCGATTGTAGTAGTCAGTAGCGGCGGTATAACCATATAAATAAAGGACGCCTTCTTCATCCTTGAGGGTAAAAACCAGTTCATTGCCATTGAGACTGTAACTGCTGACTTTGCCGAGATAATCGATGAATTCCGTGGACAGCGACTCTTCCGCGCAGGCTGCTTGGGTGATGTACGTCACGGTGATCGTAACCGTGTCGCCGTCAATGCTGTGTGTGCCACCACCGACGTTGCAGTCCGCCCGCACGCTAATCGTGCCGTCGGCGTTGAGCAGAAGTGTGTAGGTTTCCTGCTCCTCGACGAAGACCAAGTCGCCATTCGTCCCCTCGAAGGTTGCCCAGTGCCAATCAATGCCGATAAGTTCGGCAGGATCAGTCTGAGCAGCGGCGAACCGCGATGAGAGTGGTAGTAGAAGCAACACTAGCAACACAATGCGGAGAAATCTGCCCATGATGTTTTATCCTCCTTAGCGCTTGCTACATACCAATAATTAGTTGAAAAGTTACCTTCGCGCAAGTTTGAGACCGACGTTGCCTTCTTGATGGTCGGCGTTGGGGGAAATGAAAGCGCCTCTAGCCTTGAATTGCTAGAGGCGCTCCGTATCAAGTTGTGCTATCGCGCTAATTAGACCAGCAGTTTGCTAGCTAACGCAATAGGTCGGGATATAGCCATTGGTATCGCCTGAGACGTATATCTCCGTCCACGATTTACCATCGGCACCCTTCACTGGCTTCGTATTTACATACCATGTCTGTCCGGCGATGATCTTTGCACCGTTGGAAACAGGTGTACCACCGGGGGCATCGAACACTGCCACATCGCAGGTGATGGTGCGTAGTTCAAAGCCGCTGGTGATGCCCTTCGCTGTGCTTGGGAGTCCAGCACAATCGTAACTAGTGACGTAATACACTTCGTCGGGCAAGCCATTTCCGGCGAAGCTCCTAAACTTGGCAATGATGGGGTTGGCAGCGGGTAACACTGCGTAAGGAAGTGTGTAATTATCCGTGCCGTTGAAGGCGTCAGTGTAGTTTTGTTGTGCTAAAACTGTTCCATTACCATCTGTAACGATGTAGCCATAGTGCTCACGACCAGTACCGTCACCAGTGTTATCGCGGCTGACGTGATAGGTCATGTTAATGGCTACGTTGGTACAGGTCGGGCGCATATAACCGCCTGCTACACTGAGGGCGCGTGCAGGTGTGCCCGAAACGAGACCAGCTAAACAAAGAGAAAGAATGACTATAGCAACGAATTTGCGCGACATAGTTAGACCGACCTTCCTTTACTATTTCACAAAAGAAATGAGTAACAGGGCCACGGCTGCCGTTTGCGGTCATGGTCTCTATGATTCAGTATAGTACTGTTTATAATCAAGCATCATATAGCATCAGCTAATTGCGAGGGCTTTGTGAAACTTTTTACTAGTAAATTGGTAAAGTTAAGCAAATCAAAAGGGAGTCATTACGACTCCCTCTACCAAGCGATTATTCTGTAACCGTTGCTTACTTCGCGTACTCCACCGAGCGCGTCTCGCGGATCACCTGCACCTTGATCTGACCGGGATACTGCATCGTTTCCTCAATGCGTTTGGCGACCTCGCGGGAGATACGCATCGCCGCTAGATCGTCCACCGTATCAGGGCGCACGATCACGCGCACTTCGCGTCCGGCTTGCAGCGCGTAACTTGCCTCGACGCCCTCGAAGGAGTTGGCGATCTCCTCCAGCGTGCGGACGCGCTTAATGTACGTTTCCATGCTCTCACGCCGAGCGCCGGGACGCGCACCGCTGATGGCATCTGCCGCTTCTACGATGATCGACTCGACATATTCCTGCTCAACCTCGTGATGATGCGCGGCAATCGCGTTAACCACCCGATCCGAGACGCCGTAACGCTTGACGAACTCCGCACCAATCAGTGCATGCGTGCCTTCGATCTCGTGATCCATCGCCTTACCGAGGTCATGCAGCAAACCGCCCATCTTGGCGATCTGCACATCGGCACCCAACTCGGAAGCGATCATGCCCGCCAGATGCGCCGTCTCGATGCTGTGTGCGTGCTGATTCTGACCAAAGCTGGTGCGGAACTTGAGCCGTCCCAACATCTTGATAATCTCAGGATGCAGTCCGGGCACGCCTGCTTGATATGCTGCTGCTTCACCTTCTTCGCGGATGACACGCTCCACTTCTTTGCGGGCGTCATCCACCAACTTCTCGATACGCGCCGGATGGATGCGTCCATCGAGCACCAATTTGCTCAAGGCACGACGGGCGACTTCACGACGCACCGGATCGAAGCTGGAGATAGTCACTGCTTCCGGCGTGTCATCCACCACTACGTCAACACCAGTTGCTTGCTCAAAGGCGCGAATATTGCGCCCGTTGCGCCCGATGATCCGACCTTTCATTTCATCGGAGGGTAGGGCGACCACGCTGACCGTGAGTTCGCTGACCTGATCGGACGCTAGACGCTGAATCGCCAGTGCGATTACATCGCGGGCACGGCGATCCGCCTCAGATTTCAATTCTTCCTCTAACTCGCGCATCCGCCGAGCCATATCCCCGCGCGTCTCAGTTTCTACTGCTGCCAATAGCTCGCCGCGTGCTTCATCGCGGGTCATCTGCGCCACGCGTTCTAGTTCAATTTTGCGTTCCTCGAACACTTTATCGAGGTCTTGCTTACGCTTATCCAGCAGACTTTGCCGCTTGTTCAGTTCGCGGTCACGCAGATCGACGCGCTCCAGTTTGCGATCCAGTTCTTCACGACGGCGATCCACCCGCTCGACTTCTCGATCTACCTCAGCGCGTCGGCGTTTGATCGACTCTTCTGCGTCATTAGTCAGTTTTAGCGCCTCGTCACGCGCTCTAATTTCCACCTGTTTAGCCCGCGCATCCGCTTCCGAAAACAAGCGCGCCGATTCTTCTTCAGAGATCTTGCGTTTGGAAGCGATCATTTCTTCTTGTTCTGCCAGCAGCACTTTACGTCCCCGTCGCGTCCCAAAGAACCAACCAGCGATCCCCGCCGCGACCAGCGTAATGACTTCTAGCAGGAGGATAATGGGCAGTGTGTCCATGTTTGGTACGTCCATCCACGATGAGCATGTAGTTTCACGATGGACGCTCGCTCCTTTCTAATTATTCGCCCCTCACTCAAAACGTCAGGTGTAAAAGGCGCTATTCAAATTGGCTGCCTGCTTGCCCTTTCCTTCGCAGTTTGCAAACTCACCTTTCAAATTGCGGAATCGAAAGAGCCGTAGTTGACCGAACTACGGCTGTTGACCTTCCGAACTCTTGTCCTATCCCCAAACAAAGCCGACTAGAGGCGATACCGATCATCCGTAATGGTCGTAATCGTCAGAATCGGCTGGCGTGACGTAGCTTCCGGGTAGAGTCGATGAATCCGCAAGGTGATCCCGGTGCGTTCTTACCGTCCCTGAGTTGTGAGATATGTCGTTCGCGTTTGATTTCACACCCATCCCTATTATCGGGACGCACAGCGGGTATGAAGAAAAAAACTTGGCGTTCAAAGAGTTCAAGCGTCTACAGTGTTTCGTGTGTTCGGTCTTCGTTTTCAGTTTGAGCTAACGTCTTTGTCTGACGTTGCATGTATTATCGCTAATTTAAGAAATTACACAACTGATAAAAGTATATGAATTCTAACTTTCAGAAGCGGGTTTCAGGTTAAGGTGATAAGCCTCTGGAACATAATCCCACTTGTTGACCTTAGTATACTGTTGGAATAATTCAAACGTTTGCGGCTCATCGGGGCAGACGTGGCGATGCCAGTGGAGGAAAGGAAGTACCTCTAGCCGTGCGGTGCGGAACTCCTCGATTACCAGTTGACCGATCACGCCAACATGTTCGACGAAGCGTAAGCGCTCAAACTCCTCGAACAGTGGCGTGCGGTCATAAGGCACATGGCGGAAGGTAGCACGCCAGCCACGTTCGTCGCCATCAAGGATCATATAACTTGCCTCATGCGTCCCATCCAGTGGTACGCCAACCGTGCCGGGATTGAGGAGGTGCCAATCGCCGACGATACGATCAATTGGCAAATGCGTGTGGGCGCAGATCACCGTCGATTCGCTGACACCACTGAGCATGTCGGAGATCTCGGTTTCGCTCGATTGAGGATAGATCGGCTCGAAGTGGCTGCGCGGCGATCCGTGTACCATGCGCACCGTCGGCGCATCGGGAAAGCGCAGCGTCAATGAATCTGCCCAGCAGGCGACAGCGTTGATCATAGCTGGCTCTAGCTGGCGACGCAGAAAGGGCGGGATCGTATAACTGTCCCACGAAGCAGGAGCGCGTGCTGTACCGTGATCCAGCAAGTAGAGTTCGTTGTTGCCGCGAATCACTGCCCAACCTTCACTCATCACGCGCTGCATTACCTGCGGCGAGAATGGTCCCCAGTTGATCACATCGCCAGCTAAGACTACTTGATCGACTTTGAACTGACGCAAATCTGCTAGCACCGCTTCCAGCGCGGGCAAGTTACCGTGAATATCAGCTAAAATAGCTAAACGTGTCATCCTAAGCGCCTTCCCAATCTCTAACCTTCGCTGCGCCTGATCACCCGCATAATTCTATAGACTTGTCATTCATTCGCCGTGAACGTGGGGATCGAGTAGCTAATGCGCCGACGAATTCGACTGTCTCTAATTTCCGTTCTGCCGCTGCTGATAATGGCGATCTTTTTCGGCAGGTTGCCGCTGCGCCACGTCATCGCTAGTTCCGCGCAGTCAGCTGCGCCACAGAAGAAGTTGATCCACGTCGGTTGGGATACGCCTACTGTTGCTTATCTACAGCAGAATCTGGGCAGTTTGCAGGATCGCCCGTTCGATGGTCTAGCGTTCAAGCTGAACAAGCAGGTGACGTTGGCGTTTGAGAATCGGGTATGGACGGAGTCTGAATTGCATCTGGATGTGTTGCCACAGATTACATGGGGACGCTACAACGAGAATTTCCTGCTGGTGTGGGGGCAGAGCAATACACCCGTCAACTGGTTCGATGATCAGCAGTGGGCAGTGATCGATCAGAATACGCGGCTACTCTCCAAAGTTTTGCAGATCAGTGGCGCGAAGGGGATTTTCTTCGATCCCGAATTCTATTTTTCCGATAAGGCGCCGAATCTGTGGGCGTATAACGCGACGCTGTATCCTTCCAACTCATTTGATCAAGTGCAAGCGCAGGTCAGGAAGCGGGGCGCGGCGTACATCAGCGCATTGCAGTCGGAGCAACCAACGGTGCAGTTTCTATCGCTGTGGGGTGTGGCGATTGCTTATATGCAGTCGAACGCACGACCGGATGTAGTGCGCGATACCGATTTCGCGCTGCTGCCAGCCTTCCTCTATGGAGTACTCGATGGATTGAATGCGGGTAGCACACTGATCGATGGCAATGAGTTCAGTTATGCCTACGACGATACGACGCAGTTTGCCGCTGGCTACGAGTACATTCGCTATGCCACAGCCGCGCTGGTTCCGCCAGCAGAACGAGATCGCTACGTGCAGCAGGTGCGCATCGCGGCATCAGTCTATGCGGATCATGTACTTAACTTGGATGACGGCGCAACCGAAATCGAGGCGACGGAGATGCGGCTACAGTGGATGCAGCATAACGTCTATCACGCGCTGATCACCGCCGATCAGTATGCATGGATGTGGAACGAACGGTTGAATTGGTGGGGCTACGATACGACGGCAGACAATGTGACGCTCGGCGCATCGAACGTGCCAACAACAATTATTCAAGCAATTGAATCGGCAAAGCAGCTTTACGCGCAGCAGCAGCCCCTTGGTTATGACATCATGGGCGGACCTGATCATACGATCACAGTGGTCAGCGATCCCAAGCTTCAACTGGCAACACAATCCGGTGAGACGATCATGCCAGCAAACACGCCGATCACGCTGACGTTCACCGTTTCCGATCCGTCGTGGGTATTCCGCGTAGACATCTTCGCCAACAACATCAAGATCGGGGAGACGCACGGACGCGGACAGGTTACCGTCGGCGGGTTGACGCCGGGAACGTACACGCTGCTCGCCAGAGCAATGCTAACCACCAGCCAGCACGTCACCTCGAATCCAGTGGTAGTGCAGGTGCAGTGAGCTGCAGCGCAGACGGATTGCAGCACTAACCATTTTCCAACCAAATGCCTAATCATGCTCCTGTTATTCCTGTGAATATCAGGCACAAAAAAGGCCCCGATCCACTGTGGATCGGGGTCTTTGGTACTTCCGGCACTATCAGCACTTAGGCACTACGCTGCGGTGCGTCGGCGCTGTCTCCTGACCAGATAAACAGCGAGGAAGAAAATGCCCGTTAGTGCTGCCATCTCCAGCCACAAGCCATTGTCCGTATCAGCCGAGCTACCGATACCCGTTCCCGGCAGTCGGTTGGCAATCCGCACCGTCGCGGAGCTAGAGCGCTGAGGTCCTTCGTTCCAGTTCAGATAGGCAGTGTTGATGCCCTCGCGCGGTGGAACGACATCGCCACGTACACGGGTAGTGATCGTCATATTGATGACTTCGCCCACATTGACCGTACCGATGTTGAAGGTAACAAGCTGTCCAACAATCGTGAAAGTACCTTTGCTGGTCGTGGCGCTCAACACCGTCAGGATGTCGGGTATGGTGTCAGTCACCACAACGCCAGTCGCTGCTACCCCACCGGTGTTAGTTACGGTGATGCTAAAGACTACCGTCTCGCCCGGCAGCGCCAATTCCGGATTGACCAGCTTGACGATAGCCGGATCAGCAATGCTAATCGACGGTGGCGGTGAACTCACCGGTCCGGGGGTATTGCTCGGTCCCGGCGTTAGCGAAGTCGTAGCAGTTGGTGTGGCACTGACCAGCGGCGTATCGGATGGCGTCAGCGTCATGGACGGTGTTAACGTCTCAGTAGGCGTCAAGGTGCCCGTCGGCGTGTTGGTGGGCGTATCGGTATTGGTGGGTGTTTCTGATGGCGTCAGTGTGCCCGTTGGTGTGTCAGTAGGTGTAAAGGTTGCTGTACTAGTTGGAGTATCCGTCGGCGTATCGGTGAACGTCGGCGTAAACGTCTCTGTGCTGGTTGGCGTGTCAGTAGGCGTGTTGGTCGGCGTATCCGTTGGTGTGTTGGTCGGTGTATCGGTGGGAGTATTGGTTGGTGTTGACGTCGGCGTATTCGTCGGGGTCGGAGTAGGCACAAAATGGACTTCCAACACCTGATAGCGCGATAACGATCCTGTAGTGATACCCTCACCCACAAAGCCGAATCCACTGTCGGTTGGGTTGGTGGCAGCATCGCCATCGTAGCTATAGGTTGTCAGCGGCGTGGTCACTGTTTCGGGCACGTAGTTGATACGAGTACCTGCGCCTGTGACAATATACTCCGTGAACTGCGTCCACGTGGTCACATCAGCGCAAGTGATCGCGCCATCGCCATGTAGGATGGTATTGATCGGCGCAGCACATAAGCCTGTGTTATTCGCCAACACATAGGCAGGACCAGCGTTAGCGCTGTTGACTGTAATCGTGGTAGCGATTGGTGCGTTGATGTCGATGTATTCCGCAGCGCCGTACCAACGCTGCTCAACGGCGTTACCGTTACCATTTGCGCCCCACGTATTGACTGCCTCGATGTTGGCAGTATTGCTTGGTGAAGTGTCCAGCGAATAAACGCCAGCGCAAGGAGTAGGTCCGTTGCAGTTACCGGAAATCGTGTTCGGGGATCCCACTTCACCGATAATCGGACGGGAGATATAGTCATCCCCAGCCGTTGCCGGAGAGCTATCGGCACCGAATTCGACCCGATTGAGAATGCCAAAGACACCGTTGTTAGTAATCGTATTATTGATGATGCGAGGCGATGAACCAACGTTATCAATACCGATGAAGCCGTTAGCAGTGATCAAGTTGCCATCGATCAAGTTGTCAGACGGACCATCGCCGGGAGCGGCAGCCGCGCTTTCCGTCAGCAGATTGGAGACACCTGTTGTGTTGTTGCTGATAGTGTTTCCACGAATAATGTTATTGAGCGTGGTGAAGCTTTCGCCGCGAATATCAACACCCACATTCTCAAAACGGATAAAGTTACCCGCCGCAGCCAGTGCTCCACCGATCAGATTATTCTGTGGTCCCGGTCCCGGATTGCCTGTATCGCCAACCAAAATGATACCGGACGAGAAGTTGGGAATGCCAAAGGTGTTAGTAGCATCCGCACCGATAATATTGCCCGCAACAGTATTGCCATTAGTGCCGCCGAGAATCTCGACGCCGAAACCAAAACCAAAAACACCGCCATTACCAGAAATTACGTTGGCTTCGGCTGCGTCATTGGTGCCATCAGCATTAGTGCCGATCAGATTGCCCGTTGTGCCATCGCGCAGCAAAATGCCGGTAATGGCGTTAGCAGAAGCTGCCGATCCAGCGGCATTGGTGCCAATGTAGTTGCCGTATAGCCAGTTGCCTGTGCTCAGGTCTTGAATGACTACGCCATGAATGGCAAAGCGGTTGATGATCAAGCCGCGAACCGTTGAACCTGCACTACCACCCGTCAGCCAGATAGCGATAGAGGCAACGTTGTCGCCGTTCAACTCGATCAGAGGAGGACCGGCGTAGGCACCACCACCTTGCGACCAGCCATCAATAAACACCGGATCGGAAATATTGGGCAGATCGCTTGCCAGCGTAATCGTCTGAACGCCAGCACCGGGGATCGCAAAGTCGATCGTATCCAAGATGCCAGCATTTGCGTTAGCGTTGATTAGCGCCTGACGGAAACTGCCCGCTCCAGCATCGAATGTGTTAGTAACCGTGAATGTTGCGGCGTGCGTCGTTGTGGTCGGAATAATAAATGACGCCGCAAACAAAAGGAGGATTAGTGCGCGCACGAGGCGGTGTGAGGTCATGATCATTGCTGCCTGAGAAAGGAAATAAGTCAGGTATGCCGTCAACTGTAGCGCATCTGACTTAATATCTCAATGCAGAAGGTAATCAGAATGAGACTGTAATGTATTCGGTTGGGGATGTGTAGAAAGTAAAGTATGCCGCCGCTAAGTTAGATGGTGTGAAACAGACGAATCGCCGTTTTGTGGACTAAAGCAATCGGTGCAGTCTGCACAATGCCGGGGCGCGCCTGAAATAGCGGGAATACTTTGACATCAGTGACGGCGATGAATTCCATCGCGGAAAGGGCGGCGAAGTCTTGAATACGCACATCCGTAGGCATGTGGTACATGCCCATGAGTGCAAATTGATCAGTGTAAGCGACCAATGATTCGGTGCGCGGCATCAACATCATTGCCCAGTCCGGAGGGCGCACTTCCACCAAGATCACGCTGGCGGCTTTCTTCATGACAACGATTTCCGGCTGATTCATGCGCGCGGCAGGATTTGACGCCTCCATACCGAGAACATCAGCGTTATAGATGGACAGCGTATGTTTTTGCTCGTTACCGAGATAAGTCTGGATCGCACCGCGTATCCACATGCGTCCACGCACTTGAAACATCGAAGTAAGCACAATGACGGGCAGTTCTACCTCATCCGGTCTGCCAAGCGTACCCGTTTGTGGGCGCGGTTGGTTACCTAACAGCCCAGTTTGAGGACGCAACGTACCCGTTTGCGGTCGGAGCAGGCCAGTTTGCGGTCTTAGCCGTCCCGTCATGATCGCCTCTTCAATTTAGAATATAGCTATAGTCTCAAGTTTGGCTGGCAGACTCATGAAATTTACAGTATTCATGCAGTGCAGCACGTATTGTACAACAAAAACGGCAGTGTGCATACACACTGCCGTCGCAGATTCCAAACAATTTAGGCTTTGGAAGAAAGCTATTTCTTCGCTGGAGTTTTACTGCTGGCAAGGAACTTGTTGATGGTCGTACCGCAAACCGGGCAGGTACCTTTCGCCATCAAGCGCCCATTTTTGGTGGTGACGTTCTTGGCGTTCTTCATTTCCCGCTTGGTTTTGCACTTTACACAATAGGCTTCCATGATAAGCTCCTTTTTGGAGTTAATAAAGAAAAACGCACGAACTTTCGTTCTGCAAGCGTCATCATACACCTGTTCACGTGTAGAGGCAAGCAGTTTATTAAAGAGAACTTAAGTTAAGGTTAGCTGGAGACTCATAGGTGGAGACTTCGAGCAGATTACCATCAGGATCGCGGAAATAGACGGACATGATTGTCCCCAACGCACCGGTCCTTTGTACTGGTCCATCGAGAATGGCTACGCTTTGAGATCGCAGATGGCTGATCACAACTTCGATCAAATTGCTGGTGATAAAGCAGAGATCGGCGGAACCGGGCATCGGAGCAGCGGCTTTCGGCTCAAATTCCTTATGGAATTGATGCAAATTGATCTTTTGCTGGCCAAATTGCAGTGCTTTGCGTCCGTTACCGAAAGTTATTACTTGCATATTTAGTACGCGCGAGTAAAAGGCACAGGTCGCCTCAATATCTGCGACGGTCAACACCAAATGATCAAGCCGATCTATGCTAATCATAGTTCATCGCGTTGCTGATGCTGCGCGACGGCGCATCACGCTGATGACTCGTGGCATCAGGCGTGTGTAAAGTGTGTACATAAGCTTGCTCGGCGCGTAGTCCCACGCGCCGATTGTGCGCACCAACGTTCCGCCGAAATCTCGCTTAAACTCGTAGACACCCCACATCGGATCGCTAGGATCGAAGGTAGAGGGCGCACCGTACATATCATAAATGCTGTAACCTTGAGCCTTTGCCCACTTCATTCCTTCCCACTGCAGCAAATCGGTTGGCATCAGGCGACGCAGTTCGGGATCGGATACGGATGCACCTGTAAAGTACCAGCAGACGCGCCCAAAATGGAACAGGATCACATGGGCGACGGCTTGTCCATTGACTTCAGCAATCAAGGGATGCGCCATGCCAGCCTTGATCAACGTGCCCCACTCATCGACATAATAATCGTAGGGACGAGTGATAAAGCCATCGCGCTTGCCAGTCTCGGCATATAACTTATGGAGCAGCGGTAAATCATCAATCGTGCCAGAGCGTACCGTAACGCCATGGCGAGGACCATAACGCACTTTGCGGCGTTTGCCCTGTCCCATCTGCGCTAACAATTGATCTTCGGATTGGGTCAGATCGATCTGAATCGTGTTGCGGAACTGCACTTGCGAGTCGGAGAACTGCCAGCCGCGCGATCTCAGTAGTGCCAGCAGCTTTTGACCAACTTTCCGATCCTGTGCCTCTGCACTATTCGGCTCACCGATGCCAACAGGCACATCAGCATCGATCTTCAACCAGATGGCTCGGCGTTGACGCGCCAAACGTTCAAGCTGATCGAGGATCGCAGTAGCAGTAGCCGAATCAGCATAATCGAGGATCGGTCCTTTGGGCGTGTACATTACGGCGAAGGGTCCGATCCGCCGCGTCAGCAGCATCGCCGCCCCAACTAGCACATTGGTATCACTGTAGAATGCCAGATGATCGGGCTGCCAACCCGTTTGCCGCTGTTTGAACGCGCCCCAATCCGCTGTTTGCAGAATGTGCGCGCCGGGGAGTGGACGAATCAGGTCATTCCACTGAGTCGGATTCACCGATTGGAGTTTCAGATTCGGAGTCAAGAACTGCCTGTGCCTTCTGTTGGCGACGATTAACGATCCACTGATAGCCTGCGTACAGGATCGGATTGTACGGCTTATCCCAAGCGCCTACACTACGCACTACTTTGCCACCAAAACCACGTTTCGCGCCATAGACACCCCACAGACCATCACGCCGACGCTCGAATTGTGCTTCTAAAGTTGCCTCATCTTCATCGGGGATACCCCAGAGATCGTAGCGGATTGCGCCGTGCCGCTTTGCCCAACGGATCGCCTCTAGCTGCAAAATGTAGGTGGGCATCCGATTACGCTCCTCGTTGGAAGAAGCGCCATAAAGATAGTAGGCGTTGTCACCGCTACGGAAGATCATTACGCCCGCTAAGTCTTTGCCCTGATACGATGCCAGCAGCAGTACGCAGCGTTCACCCGATGAGAATAGCGAGAATGCCTTTTCGTAATAGGCTGGTTCGTGCACACTAAAATTGTCCCGCGATCCAGTCACGCCCATTAAGCGGGTGAAGCTGCCAACATCAGCCTGTGTGCCCTCGCGGACATCGATCTGCTTCTTCTCTTTCATCCGAACTTTACGCCGCGTGGATTGATTCATGCGGCTGAGAATCGTTTCCTCATCCGCACTGATGTCTAGGACTACAGTACGCGGTGGCTGCACTGTCTGCGGGCTGATCCGTAATCCGGCACGCACAAGGCGATTTGGTAGATCGGGTCGCAGACGATACCAGTTACAAGGCTCGACCTTAAGAAATGCAGCGTGGTGCGATCTCGCAGTGCGATGGATCACGTCCCACAGCTTGTTATTGGCGGATTCATCTGTAGCGAACAGGGGTCCCGCCGGAGTATATGCCATCATGCCGAGTCGCAGTGGCAGCGGGCGAAAGAGAATTTGCGCACCAGCCACGATATGCGAGTCGTCAAACACAGCGACGCGCTGAGATGACCAGCCGAATGCTCCTTTTAAGCGCGCCCAATCCGCCGATTGCAGCGTATGAGCGTCAGGATGAGCAGCGACGAAGTTATCCCAAAGTTGTGCCTCAATATCTACGGCAACCGAGAACGTCACGACGACTCCGTTACGTTAGCTTGAGGTGTATCCGTCGGGAATGGAGTCCGAGTTGGGAACGGTGTAAAGCTTGGCGTTAAGGTGCGCGTTGGTGGCAATGTGTTGGTCGGTGGGGGCGGCACCGTATCACGTGGCGTACTGGTCAGTCGAGGCGTAATTGAAGGACGCGGCGTCCACGTGGGCGGCAAGGTCGGTCCCGGTGGCGTGATAGTTGGTCCGCCGGGAGTATAGCTCGGTGTCAGAGTTGGCGTCGGCACAGTTGGCGTCAAGGTAATCGTTGGGCGAGGGGTGCGACTCGGAGTTGGCGTTGAAGTTGGGCGCAAGCGCGGAATAACGACATTGTTGATCAGCAACAAGCCGATCAGAATCGCGGCAGCCGCCAGCACGACGATAAGCAACTGCTCCACTATTTTGGTATTGGCTCCATCTCCACCGGTTGGTGTGGCGGCTTCAGACACAACTGGTCGAACAGGTGGTGGCGGTGGTGGTTGAGGCGGTTCTTCCCCCGTAAGCTGTAGATATGCCGCCCGCGCTTTTTCGTTGCGCGGGTTGATCGCTAAGGTTTGCCGCAACATAGCGATGCGCTCGGACGGATCGGCGCTGGCTGTAGCTCGCCACATCCAGACCAATTCGCTGCCCGGATATTGTTGGCTAAGTTGAAGGAGAATTTGCCTTGCCTGCGCGACCTGACCAGATTTGATCAAGGCGATAGCTTCGTTAAGGCGCAGATTCAGATCTTCCTGAGACATGCGGCAGCATTACCTCACCAACGCGACCTCGCGGCGGATTGCCACAAGGAATCCGATGCGCTGATTCTATCACGGGATTATGTTGGTTACGGAAACGTTATTCAGACTGCTGCTCAGTGGACGTCGCTACAGGTTCAAACTCACCATACATCTGTCGATACAAAGTGCGCAAGTTTGCTAAATGTAGCTGCTGAACATGACCACTGAGCAGAATGCGACTCTTGCCGCAGCGTTCAATATCAACGCGCTTGAGGTAGCCATCGGGATCAGCTTTGTTCTTTGCGTTCTCGACGTAACGCTTGACTTGATGTAGATACTTGATGTCGGTCTGAATCTTCTCTTCGATCTCGCCACGCAGAACGATTTCGCCGTGTCCCTGTACGATGCACTCGTAGTTATTGTGCTGCAAAGTGGTAAGGGTATGTAGGAAATCGTCATAGCTGCCATCCACGAAGTGCGGGATCGGCATTAGCGTGTCAGCAGCGAACAGCACCCGATCTTCCTTGACCAGACAAACAACTGAATCAGGACTGTGACCGGGTGTGTGCCACAATTGCAGCGTTTTGTTGCCCGCATGCAGTGTCAGCGGATTGCCTTCAAAAACGAGCTGCGGCAGCACTACTTGTACGGGCTTGAACTCGGACATGATACCGCGTGCTTGTTCCAAGCCTTCCCGCCCGCGCGTGTTTAGCAATTCAAAGCATTTTTCATGGGCAACCACAGTAGCATCGGGGAAGAGGCAAGTGCCGTAGGTATGATCGGCGTGATAGTGGGTGTTAACCACATAGCGCACCGGACAACCCAACCGCCCTTCCACAAAATTGCGGATGGCGCGGGTTTCCTCGGGGAATAACAGTGTATCTATCAAGATAGCGCCGTCGGAACTAAGGATCAGTCCCGCCGTTACCTGCGCGTATAGATCACTGGTGAATACGTAAATGTCGTCGGCTACTCGCTCACGCTGCATAATGAATTTGAGACTTACTAAAGTACTGTTTGTGAAAAGCCGGACAAAAGGTCGAAAGCGGTCAAAGTATATAAGTGTGAAGGCGGCAAGTCAAGCATAGATCGAAACCTTAAGTAAGCGCTTGTCTCCTATTGCTACCTTTAGATAACATCGACAAACACTATACCATGAAATGATATTGTGGTTTTTAAGTAGGGCATAGGTAATTTCAACAATGACACTATTGCAGCAATTTCAGAAACTAGTCGCAGCGTCAAAAGCGAAAGATCCGGATAAGCTGCGAGTACAGGAACTCGATAGTCGGGTTCGCCAGCAAGCTGTCGAGCATCTCAGGTTGATGTTGGGTTATGTTGAACTCAGTGTCCGACTGGCTACAACTGTGGCGTTACGATTAAATGGAAAAGAACAGATGAAGAGATCGTCTGGAAATACGTGCATCTGACTCAATAAAAAAATCCTCCCAGTTGGGAGGATTTCGTTTTCTGGATATTGCCCGCCGTACCGTGTGGACGCGTAGTTTTGAACCTGCTTTCGCAGGTGGGTCGCCTGACCGGGGTTAGCGCCTTGACCGACGCAGGACTACCGCGCTCCCCCCAGACTAAACGTCCCTCTTGATGGGTGTTGGCTCAAAACATGGGTGCGACATCACGCGCACGGCAGGTGAGCTTGTTATATCATGGCGACCCCACCATGTAAAGACTGAATTGGTTAACAACCGCTGTGCATTGTGACAAATTTAACAACACCGTTACAACTCCGCGCATGTTCAAGCTGCATGCCAATCCCCAACGCGTCGCTAAATGCTGTTAATTGACCCTCTTTTAGCCAAGACTAAGCAAATCCAACCATGCTGGCTGCTTTAACGCGGCTTGTAAGCTGGCAGAAAACTGTCCGATTTTTGGCGCTGTGCTGCTGATCCCCTGCTCCAAATTTGAAACACTGACGAGTGGCAGCAATTGCCGTTCGTCAACTGAGTTCGTGCCCTCCATTCGGGCACATGGAGCGTCAAATCATGGACAAGCGGACAGACATTCGTGATCTCATCCAGCAAGGACCTGTACCTATCCCGCCGATCCTGCCGCCACCGTGGCCCAAATCCTAGTCTCTGTTCTAGGGTTGTAAGCTAAGAGGGATAACTCCGGTATCACGTAGTCCATATTAGGTACCACTGACGACAGCCGCTCACGTATTTGCGTAAGCGGCTGTCGCGTTTTGCTAAACGATTCGTCCATTAGTGGAAGCGGGAGTCCAGCGCGACCATCTGGCGCAAGCCCTCTACCAGCTTATACTGTGGTCTAAAATTGAGCTTGGCAGCGGCAAGGGTAAGATCAGCGCGCATCCGCGAAACACCGCCACTTTCTTTGGGGTTACGGATGACAGAAGGCGTCTTGTTGGTTACCTGTGCAATCGTGTCCACCAGTGCATTCATACTAGTTTCCACTCCACTACCTACATTGATCACCTGCCGATCCACGTTCTGTGCCGTAGCTGCAGCGATCAACGCATCGACAACGTCATCAATGTACACATAGTCGCGAGTTTGCTCACCAGAACCGAAGATTACGATAGAACCGCCACGCAAGACTTGTTTGAGATATGCCGGAATCACTGGTGGGTGGGCTGCCGGCAACTGCTGACCGGGACCATAGGCGTTGAAGATACGCAGGCTCACCGTCTCGATATTCCAGAGGATCCCCGTAGTGCGAACGTAATATTCGGCAGCGAGTTTGCTGACAGCATAGGGTGAGCGGGGATCTGGGCGCATATCTTCTTGCAGCGGTTGGCTGGGCTGTTCGCCATAGACCGGACCGGAGGAACTTAGAACTACTCGCTTGACGCCAGCATCGCGCATAGCTTCAAGAACGCTAACTGTACCCCCAACATTTACAGCGTTGTAGTCGCGTGGATAAAGTACGCTCTCTGGCACGGAGACGCGCGCTGCAAGATGGTACACACATTCCACGCCTTGAAGGAGTGTCCACATTTTGGGTACGTCACTGACATCGCCGCGTGTAAACGAAATATCTTTGTGCAAACGGCTTGGATCGCCTGCGCTAATATCATCCAATACACGAACATCATTACCTTGCGACACTAATCGATTCGCCAGCGCAGAACCGATAAAGCCCGCGCCTCCGGTAATCAGAAACTTCATTTATTCGCCTCAGTCAATCTAGTGATAAGTTCTCATTGTAATAAGCCGAAGTGTACGCCCGTTGGGCTACCGGGGATAAGGGCAAATACTCGACCATCGGCACTGGTCATCATCCAACCACGCTCGAAATCTTGCCAAATACCCTGATAAGGCTGTTCACCACTAGTTGCCCAGCCAAGTGCGTCTCTGATTTGCTGATTAGTGCGCCAGACTAAACCGAAACCGCGAACAGGTTGCAGTAAACCAGCCGGAGGCACGAAGGAGCCATCGCTTTCTGGCTGCCCCTCTGCCCACGAGTCGGGAGAAATCCAAAGTGTATCGGATGCCGCGCCACTCTGGATGGCAGCGAAAGAGAGTGCGTAGATTTGTCGTGTATCGCGCCAGATCATGAAGCCTTTTTGGAAAGGCTGAATCACTAGTGTGACGTTGATCTCTCCAGTTACCGGACAGCCAAGTTGACCGCGTATCAGCGCATTCTGTGCAGGGTTAGCAAATTGAGGCGCAGCAGGTATCGTACAGTTGCCAGTGGTAATGCCTGTTGCTGGAGGCAGGTTAACTCCCGGATTGCTAACGACCACTGTCGGCACACTTACTGGAATGCCGGGCTGGATGCTGCCCGGAAGCCCCCGCGAGGAAGGTGTACCAATCGGCTTCTTGTTCAGCACATCACCTGCTTCAAAGGTCGCTTCGCCGAGAAAGACGCCTACATGTGGTGGCAGAGTCGGCGTATAGGTGGCAGGCGCGAGCGTAGCCGTCGGCAACTGATTTTGTAGTGTTGACTGCAACTGAGTTGCTTGCAGCTCTAGTTGCTCTGGTGTAGGTGACAGATAGATCGTAGCAAGCTGCTTAGGAAGCGCATCCACACCCGTCAGGATCGGATCATTGGGGTCCGCGGTGGGTGCTGCGCCGTTACAGCCTGAGATCAGCAAGATAAGTGCGAGAAATAAGAGTCGCTTGATCATGGAGCGGAATTGTAGCGCCGACCTTTCAGGGCTTCAATGCATCGCACGATAAGGCAAAATCTAGCGGTAAAACGGTTCGTCCATAGTTGCGAAATTCATCGTTTACCTGTTCGTACATTCCCACTGCGAGGCGAACCCCGTCCGGTAAACGAGGTAGAGTATAAAGATCGTAGATCACTTCTCCAGCGCTCCAGCGCGAAGTAGGATACCAACCATATACCGGCGCTGTACTATCCGCCTGAGTCAGCGGCACATCACTCTGAGCACTGAGCAGATGGACGAAAACTCTAAAATCACGACCGGGTCGATGTTGGGCACGCCAAACGATGGTGATTTGCAACTCGTTGGCATCGTTACACGCACTAAGGGAGCGCAGAAAAATACCATCGGTTACAGGGATTTCATCCGGTAACGGCTGCGCGATAAGTGGTTCACGCTTGATGGCGATAACATCTTCAGCCGCCGTAGAGAGATAGACGCGCCCGAACTGAGCATCCCAAAAATCCAGTCCGAAGCGATAGAAAACATCCTTGAAAGTGTAGATGCGATCATTTTCCCGCGCCAGCGACCTGAAGTCCACGGTGTGCGGGATAAGGCGGAGATCAGCATTTTCGCCCGTCACATACTTGGAGAATCCAACTGCGGTGTAGTTTGGTCCCCACGGCAGCATTAGGACGGCGTGACCACCATCACGCGGGACACGCTGCGCCGTTTCAATCATCCTCAATCCGGTCTGATCCTTGGTTAAACCGAGAATGAAATCTTGATTGGCGATGATTAGTGTAAGGCTAAGAAAGATTGTGGTAACTGCCATGAACCAAAGCGCAAGACGCGAGCTGAGAGTCGACAGCGATTGCGTGTCGAGTGCCAGTCCAAGTCCCAACACAAGTACCGCGATGATTGGCATGGCAACAGCTTGTGGCATAACCACACGATGCTGCACAATCAGGTAAATGAAGGGCATAGCAATGCAAAGAAGTGCAATCAGCATTTCGCGGCGATGGCGTGGTCGTGTCAACGCATAGAGGCACGCGGATAGGGAGATTACAGCCAGAAAAGGTTGAAGCTCAGTAACGATAATGTTCAGCGAGTCACGCAGATCATCGATCAGAGATGACGATGGCTGCATCAGGAAGGCGGCTTCAGCACCTGTAAATTCATGCCAGAAGCCAGAAAACGTTGAGGGATCGCCATAGACCCACGCCGCGCCTGCTTGTGCCCGCAGAGGCAAATAGATATAGGGGATAAACCCAAGCAAGCCGATGAGCAGCGCCACAAGCAAGACTGAAATCAGCCGCCGACCTTGTAAGCGGAGATGGGGAAGCACAGCAACAAATAAACCGGGGGTGAGGAAAAAAATTAGACGATGGTGCGCGACTCCGATTCCGCCGACAAGTGCCAACAGCCAGAGCCGCCGAACTGTCATCTCACCGCGCCACAGAGCGATGGCAACAAGCAGCATCGACAGCGCGAAGCTCATGCTGTAGACCTCAGCGATGATGTTGTGAATCCAGATGGTGCGCGTCAGACCGAGAATCAAGGTGCAGGCGGCAGCAATCAACGGCTTAGCAGTGAGGTTCAGTAACAGCAAGTAGAAAACTGCCAAGCCTAGCAGTCCCCACAGCAGTGCATAAATCGCAGGTGCGGCTGCAGGATTCAGTCCAAGTACACGTAACACTGCTACACAGATGTTGCCGAGGACAGTATAGAGCGGATAACCCGTATGATGAATGGTGCCCCAAACGTTGAGCGCAACCTGTATCTCCCCGACATCATCCATATAAGGGCTGATGTTGCCGGCTGCATCTCGTCCACCGCTGATCTGCGTGAGTAAAGTGGGCAAATAGACAGCATTGAGAACCAGCAAACAGCCGACCAGAATCAGATAAGAGCGGAGGCGCGGTGAAATCACACTGTCGCCTCGACATCAACTGGATTTACGCGGTAGAGAATCGTTCCAATGATGCGGAATAAACCACCCATGATCAAGACTCCACGAATATCAATTGCCGGAATATTGGCGAGTGCTGCACCCACCAGAGGAGCAGCAAAGGCACTGATATTAATCACAGTGTTATACCAGCTCATCGCCATCGCTTTATGTGCAGGATCCGCCAGTTTGTAAAGTGTGTTGAAGGTGGAGAGATCAACCCCCGGATGCAGCATATTGACGACGAAATTGAGTAGGATGATGATCGTCAGGTCGGGGAATAACGCAATACCGACAGGGAACAGCCATGTAAAGGTGGTCGCCATGCGTAAGCCCCAACTGAAGGATCGCTTGCGAAGTAAACGTTCCCACATTAAGTAACCAATGATCACACCAACGCTGGCAGCCGCCGAGTTGATACCGATCCAGCCATCCGTTGCAGCTAGACGGTTGATGTAGTAGACGTTGAACAGTGGCGCAGCGATAGTCAAACCAATCTGGTAGATCAACGAATTCACCAATAAACGACGCATGGGCTGGGTGATTCGCATAGGAGTATGAGTAGCTTGGGCTGGCGGTTGCAGTGGCGCAGTACCACGTTTGGGAGTTGCTTGTGGGTCAATTTGCTCAGGGAATACGATCTTGTTGAGGTAAAAGTTGCTGCCCAATGCAGTCAGGAAGCCGATCAGGTACAGCAATTGGTAGTTGCCGGGAAAGCCGCCGGGGAACCAATCGAGCCAGAACCCGGCTAGCGCGGACATGAACACCAAGCCCACCGACCAGATGATGCTGCGGCGCGAAAGTACGAACGCTCGCTTCTTCTCAGGAATGATGTCCGCTAATGCCGCTTGAAAGCCATTGGTGAAAAAGATAGCAGGCAGATTGAGCGCAATCACCCACAGGATTAACCATGTGGCAGCAGTGAGGCGATGCGGAATGATGATAGGCAGAAGCGCAATCAGGCCATAGCCGATGCGTAGAAGTAGCAGCGATCCCCACATCCAATGACGACGATTTTTGCGAGTTTCTAGAAAGCGTGCAGAGGGAATACTAAAGATCGCCGCCACCATCGCCGGGATCGAAGTCATTAGAGCGATCATCTCGTTGGATGCGCCGAGGCGAATAGCAAAGGCGGAGGTAAAGCTAACGATTGCCCCTAGAATAGAAGCATAGCCAATCTCGAGGTAGAGGTGGCGAATATTACGGGCATGTACATCCGCTGGCATCGCGGTAGTACGAATGAATCTCAGCATGTCCGTTTCTTAATCTTTTTAAGAGGCAGTGATCAAGTTTCTGTTTATGATACTGAGCATCATGTGTTCATGCCACGTACTAATCGGGGTTTAAGTGCGACTTTCTGCGTTTTTTTGCGTGTGTTGACTTTTGATCTTATCACCGTCAAGCCATGCAACAGGCATATGATCGGTATTGTGAGCAATTCCAACCTGCCCATTCGAGTCCAGCATGATGATTCCGCCGTCGCCATCGAAGCGACGGGTAAAAAGATCGATTGCGGCGTTGGCGGCAGACTGCACCTGATGATCATGGATCAATTCGACAGCACGGAAGCACAACAGCGCACGCATAATCCCTTCGCCCATGCCTGTTGCTGACGCACCTCCTGTACCATTTTCAGCGTAGCCACCAGCGCCGGGAATTGGAGAATCTCCCACGCGCCCCGGCAGTTTGCCACGCACTCCACCTGTCGACACGGCAACGGCAATATTGCCCTGCAAGTCAAGCGCTACTGCGCCAACTGTGTCTGCGTGCTTACCTCGAATCTGCCTATCCGTGAGCAGCGACTTGGGATCGATCAGCGGCATCCCCTGCTCGGCGGCGAACTGTTCCGCGCCTGCAGCGATCAGGAAATGATGCGGGGTGCGTTCCATTATCCAACGAGACAGTGTGACCGGGTGCTCGATGCGACGTACTCCTGCCACTGCCCCAAATCGCTGGGTCGCACCGTCTTGAATCAATGCATCCAGTTCGATCTCACCATCGCGGTTTATGGTTGCTCCGTAACCCGCGTTCAGTATGGGATCGGCTTCTAGAACGCGCGTTGCCGCCTCGACAGCATCCAAGGCAGACGCCCCTTGCTGAAGTAGAGCGCGGGCAGTTTCGACAGCGCGACGACAAGCCGCCAACGCCTGCGGATATTCGTTATCGAGGAAGCGTCCCGCACCGCCATGCACGATAATCCCGATGGGCACGATGTTATGTCTCCTGTAGTACAGTGGAAATCAAGTCGATTGTAGAGACGGCGGTGACGGCAGGAAGCCGTCACCAATGATCAGCAAAAGCAAGTGGTATCACAGCTTCACTCGGAATGCTGCGTTCACCCTTGCACGGACATGGGAGGACTAGCCCTTCTTGCTCACAGAGTCGCGCAGCAGTGTCCCCGCGCTAAAGGAGGGGCGTTTGCCCGCAGGAATGTCCAACTTCTGCCGCGTGCGTGGATTAACGCCAGTACGCGCGGCAGTCTGACGTACTTCGAATGTGCCAAAGCCAGTTAGGGTCACTTTCTCGCCAGATTTCAGCGCATCTGTGACCACTTGCATAAATGTATTGATGACTTTGGCAGTATCCGTCTGAGTCAGACCGGACTCCTTGGCGATACGAGCAATCAGTTCAGTCTTTTGCATAACGTGTATGCTCCACTATGCCAACGCTTCAAGGCGATTATAGCACAAGCAGAAATAGGCTGTGATTTTGGTTGAGTGCGAAGGGTTAGTTGGAATCAGGCTGAAAGATGCTGTCTGAGATTATCAGGTAATGCAGGGCGAGATCGGGCAATTTGTTGGCGACCTGTTGGAAAACTACAAACGGAAGGTGAAAAACAGTTAGTGCTGGCGACTTCTTGTACCATTACTATTAGCGGATGATAGCGTGCGAGCCAGTTTCGGTTTTGCTGACTTCGATGCGGGCGGGGAATAGTTCCAACAGTTC
Source organism: Anaerolineae bacterium (assembly GCA_019637555.1). Lineage (GTDB taxonomy): Bacteria > Chloroflexota > Anaerolineae > Aggregatilineales > UBA2796 > JAHBVK01. The sequence continues at coordinate 31,303 of JAHBVK010000044.1, read as the reverse complement.
GTCAATATGGGTGACGATAAGGATCAGATCGAAATCGCCGCGAATGGCGTTGATCGCTTCAACGACGCGTTCGCGCCCCACGCTGTCCTGTGAGCCGAAGCCTTCATCAATGACCAGTGTTTGTAGACGTGCACCCGCCCGCCGTGCCAACAACTGACTGAGGGCAATGCGTAGTGCAAAGTTGATGCGGAATCCTTCGCCACCGCTGAACATATCGTAGCTGCGCTGACCCAGTTCATCGCTGATCAGGATGTCTAACGTCTCAATCGTATCGCCACCTTTAGTGGAACGCTGCGTATCGAAGCGTATAGACATACGCCCGTCGGTCATGCGGGTGAGCAAACGGTTTGCTGACTCTTCTAGTTCAGGAATAGCAGACTCGATGATCATGGCAGGAACACCATTCTTACCGAACGCTTCGCGTAGTTCCGTATAAAGCTTGATCTCACGATTGATCTTCTCGCGCTCGGATTCCAGCTCTTGCCGCCGCTGGCGCTCAACCACTAACGCGCTGATCTGCTGTTCGACACGAGCGAAGGCTTCTCTGGCGCTGTTTTCTAGCTGATGCAGTTCATTTAGCCGCAAGCGCCGTTTTTCGGATTCTTGTACTCTGGCTGTCAATTCGCCAATGGAGTTGACTAACGCCGCTAAAGAATCGCGCTCTTGCTGGAGAGCGACACGCTGCCCTTCGATCTGTGTAGTCAGCGTGTCGATGTTGGTGCGTACCTCTGTGATCACTGTTTGCGCGACTTGCAGATCGCGGAACTGCGCCTCGTACCCCGCCAATTCACCGATCACCTGCCGTGCCGACTCATGAAGTTCACCGTCATAGCCCATCTCCATGATCTCGGCTTCGATTTGCTGCAAACGTTGGGGTAAGTCACCGCCGTAGTTGCCGGATTCCAGCTGTGCTTCCAGTTGCGCCGCCAGTGCCCGTTCATGCTCAACTTCTGCCGCTGCTTGTTCCGCTTTGGCAATGCGTTCATGAAGCCGACCGCGATCAGATTTGAGCTTGTCAAAGCCTTTAAGGCGAGTCTCGATCTCCGCAATCCCGATGTGGTTATCTTTCACCGTCTGTTCAAGCTCATTAATCCGCGTGGAATTTTCTTTCCACTTCAGCAGCAGCACTTCACGCTCAGTAGTTAGTTCTTCGATGTGGCTGCGACGATGATGCTCGTCAATGGGTTGTCCGCAAAGAGGGCATATGTCAGACTTTTCCATTGTCTCACGGCGCTGCTTGATCGCTAACCCTTGTTCGGTAATCGTGTTGTTCTGCGTAGTTAACTCGGTGATTTCTCGCTGGAAACGTTTATCCTGTTCTTGTAGTGCTTTGCGATCTTCTTCTAGTGCCTCTATTTTGGTGAAATCCGCGTCTAGTCGCTGCGCTTGCTGCACTAATATCGGCAGTTCCGTGCTGAGACGCTCGGCTGCACTCGCCCGATCCAGATGAACACGTTGTTGAGCTTCTAGTTCGCTGCGTTTTTTAGCCAATTCTTTTTCTAGCGCAGAGTGTTGGCGTTCGAGATTGCTCAATTTGCCGAGTAACGCGCCTTGTGCTGAATCGACCTGCCGCGCTTGATCTAGCTCGGCATAGCAGGAAGTAATCTCTTGTTGGCGTTGAAGGATGCGTGAGAAGTTCTGATAGCTCGTTTGCTGTTTACTGAGATTATCCTGCGTCGCCTTAAGATCGCGCTCCGCCTGCTGAATACGCTGCTGAACTGATTTATGTTGTTTTTCGGCATCGGCTTTCTGCTGCGGCGCAGTGGCAATTTCGTGGTAAGCCTGCTGGGCGGCTTCACGATCTTGCTGATTTGCTTGAAGCGCTGCTTTAGCTGCAAGTAGACGCTCCTGCAAGACCGCTTCGTCGCCGTCGCGGCTGGCAATCTCTTGAATCGCGCCATCTTTGGAATGGAGATCAATAGTCAGTTTGTCTATCTCAGCTTTGGCTGCACGTTCATAAGCCTCCCAACGTGCCAAGCCGAGAATCGTGCCGAGCAGTGTTTTACGTTCACTGGGAGACTTTTGCGTAAACGAATCCGCTTTGCCCTGCTGCACAAACGCGGATTCAACAAAGGTGCTGTAATCAAGCCGCAGCAGCGCGTTGATCTTGTCCTGTGTCTCGCGTAGTGATTCGGTCAGTGATTCCCACTGTTGTTGATCGCCATGCCAGACATAAAATTGCAGTGCGCTCTGATTGGTTTTGCCGCGCTTATACTCACGCCGCACGCGGAAGATCATCTCTTCCTGCCGAAAGTCAAATTGCACCCACATTTCGGTCTGACCGAGGTAGATCAGCATGTCGTCGGCGCGGTTGCCCGGTGCACGGGAGCGCCCCCACAACGCCCATGTGATCGCATCCAGCAGCGAGGATTTGCCCGCGCCGTTTGGTCCGCTGAGACAAGCTACATCCAGACCGTCAAAAGAGAGCGGCGCAGGGTCACGGTATGCCAGAAAGTTGTGGAGTTCAAGCCGAACAGGACGCATGGGAAGTGCCAGAGTGCCTAAGTACCGGAGTGCCTAAATCCCGTGTTGTTACGGGCATCGGGTGACTACCAGCCATGTTCCAAGCGGACGATTAAACGTTCAGGCATATCAAGCCGACGCATTTTCTCCTGCGTCTTGCCGATGGGATAAGGGATGCGGCGATGCTCCCACATGGCGGTTTCAACGTCAAGAATGGCATAAGCGGCGTCGGGATTAGAATCGCGCGGTTGACCAACGCTGCCGGGATTGACGATCAGGCGATGACCATTCAGTTGCAACGGTGAGTTATAGACTGGCTGCAGAGCATCGGTATCACCGCGATCCGACATCAACTTGTAAATGACGGGTGTGTGTGTGTGACCGACCAAGCAGTAGGGCGTTTCAAAGTGAGGGAAATTCAGCGCGGCGATCAAGGGATCGAGAATGTATTCCCAGACTGGTTCGCGGGGACTGCCGTGTGCTAATGTGTACGTACCAAGCACAAAAGTGGTTGGCAGCGCATCCAGATAGGCAATGTTGTCGGGACGGAGCGTTTCCTGAGTCCAGTAGACAGCTTTGCGGGCATCACTATTGAAAGTGCGAATATCCAATCTGCCGAGCGCCGCCCAGTCGTGGTTGCCTGCCAAACAGAGATGCGGCAGCGTTTTGAGCAGATCGCAGCATTCGTTGGGGTCTGGTCCGTAGCCAACCACATCACCCAGACACCAGACGTAATCCCACTCGCCCTTGGCATCTGCCATTACGGTTTCAAATGCCGCGAGGTTAGCATGAATATCAGAGATGATGAGGACGCGCATCGTTGGAAGTATTCCCGTGAGTGAATCGTTAACGATCAATTATTCGTGCATTGGTCAGGAATGGTAGCACGAAAATGGCGCGGAGGCGAAGATAGGATAAAGAATTTTCGGCGTTGACCGAGAGTTTCCGGTGTGGTATATTTCCCCCACTGCAACCTCTGCTGGAGGGATGGCAGAGTGGCTTATTGCATCGCTCTTGAAAAGCGACGTGGCGGCAACGTCACCGGGGGTTCAAATCCCTCTCCCTCCGCCAGTTTAACAACTAGATGATCCCTTAATTACGGGGGGGTGCCAGAGTGGCCGAATGGGGTCGCCTGCTAAGCGATTATCCGCGCTTAAACGTGGATCAAGGGTTCGAATCCCTTCCCTCCCGCCAGTAAAGCAAAGACCAGCAATAGTGACACTGTTGCTGGTCTTTGTGTTTCTATGTGCTTTCGCTAGTTTAGTCAGCAACGTTGAAGGCTATTATTTTGACGACACTGCTGGAGTTGGCTGCGATACGTGAAGTTTTAACGATTGTTTGCGAGTGAGATATTTCGCCCCATAGATGAAAACAATAGCAATCGTGAGCAGTGTGATTCCGATACCACCGCTGATCTGTAAGACCATCGGCGGAATCAGACCGAAATAGCCAGAGATGAAAATGCCTGAAAAATTGAAGGCATAGTGTGCCATTACGGTCAGGATCAGACTGCCGCCGCTATTGACGTAGAGCCATGTGAAGAAGATGGATAGCACTATAGTCAACGGTACGAATATGAAAAAGGGGATACTGTGTCCGGGCGCGGCATAGAAGGGGATATGCCAGCATGCCCAGACTATGCCAAGCAGGACGCTTGCCGTGAGCGCATTGGTTCGCTGTAGCAAACGCGGAAGCGCAAAGCCGCGCCAACCAGCCTCTTCGCCTAAAGGACCACTCAACACAAGATTAGAAATGAGCGCACTTAGCAGGATCAGTGGTGTGGTTTCTGCTTGGATACCTATCGGGGCGTTACCAAGCACGATGTAGATAACCGCAATCAGTAACGGAATCCATGCCAGACTGAGCGCGGCTATATACCAGCCCCAATGAATGTTCCAGCGCGTAAAACCGGAGAGCAACTTGCGGATCTCTGCCCAACCACCGATGAGTGCCGAACACACGAGTGCCCCGATGGTTGGAGTATATGCTTGAAGCGCGATGAGCACAGGTGTGGGTAGTTGAACAACGTAGAGATGAATTAACGTCACTAGAATATTTAGGGCATAGGTCAGGATGAAGAATGACCACAGGGGATGGCGTTGAACAAGATTGGGTTTAGCTGTAAGCATATGCGATTTCTACCTAGGTGCTGAACCATCGCGGTAAGTAGTTAGGCTGAGTATTGGCGCCCATGTAGGCGACATACCACCCCAGCCTAGCATTGACTTGCCGTATTGTTGTATGACATTCTTCGCCGTTTCAGGTGAATAATCTCGTGATTAAGATGTCTAGTTTATGATGGCTTGTGGCGCAGGCACCCTGTAGCATCGCTATAATCGATCTCTATAGTTTTGTCGTGAGAGGTATGAGCTTGAGCACGAGTGTAAGTTCCGATTCTCCATCGGCGCGTAAGCGTCTATTGTATTTCCTCGGCTTTGCGCTGGTCATCATCGCCATCGTCGGGGTGACCATTTACGCCATTTACAATGATTTGAACAGTCGCTTCAATGGTCCACGCCATGAAGCCAAGGCTGTCGCTCCCAATGTAATTGTCAGCCAGTTTCTGACCTTTGAGGAAGATCGCACTTTTCCAATGGGTTTAACGGCATCCCCCGATGGCGGATTCTATCTGAGTCGGTTCAACGCCAGTGGCATCAGTAAGGTGAATGCGGAAGGGAAAATCGAGGCGTTCGCAGTGACAGGGTCAGCCACCGGTGCGCTGGCGTTCAATGCGACTGATGGCAATTTGTATGCGGTGGTCTACAACGAAGCGACACAAAATGCAGTTGGGAGTCTGGTAAAAATCGACTCGGAGGGGCTGGCTACGGAGCTTCCCGCGATTCCTAATCAAAATGGACTGCCCTTGTTCGCTGGATTAGCGCTTGATCCGGCTGGAAATGTGTACGTCACCGATCCGATTGGGGGACAAGTCTGGCGCTATCCGCCGAATGCGGCTGTACCTGAACTGTGGTGGACTGCCGCCACCGTTAGTAATCAAAGGGCTATAGTGGTGGCGATCACTTACGATCCGACGCGGGAGAAGATGCTAGTTTCCGATGTAGGTACGGGCACGGTGTATGCTGTGGCGATGGATGGGAGCGAGGCGCAACCATTGTACCGTCAAACGGGGATCGATGTACGGGCGATCACCGTGGACGAGAAGACGAACCGACTGTTCCTGACGGTGTGGAATAACGACAATGGTGCAGTCAACTTGCTGCAAGCCGATGGTTCGCTGCTGCTGCTGGCGGACGATTTCCGATCTCCGACGGCGACAGTGCTGCTTGATGACAAACTGTACGTGGTCAATTCCGACGTGCCGGGGCTAATCCAGTCATCAGGATTAGTGCAGCCACGAGCCAAGCCGCCGTTTACAGTGGATGTGCTCGATCTCAGCAATTTACAGTGATTTTATGATCCTGTTGCGTTGAATTGATGGACATCGGGTATATGCTAAGCTGAACCTTGGTCGGTGAATTCGTCTCGCCTGCAGCAAAGGAAAGTTCAGCATATGACCACCCGTAAGCGCCGTAAGCCGACGCCTTCACGTGGCGGAGGAAGTGGCAGTGCAACCAAGAAAACCACTGTCAAAGCCTCCGCTAAATCGTTTGCTACCCTTAACCGTTCACTGTTCGAGACCCCAACAAAAGCAACTGCACAACAAAGCAGCGGCAGCGGCGAAAAGCCGATCGATCCGCTGGTCGCGTGGTGGATCGGGCTAACGCCAGCCGAACGCGATCAGATCGGTTTGAAGCTGCTGCTAAAGATGCGCGACTTCAGCCACCTCCTCGGCAACCTGTACAACGATTTCCAAGCCGCGATCCCTTTCACTAGCAAGCCGCCAACTGGCTTGATCCCACCGGAGGAGCCAAAAGGATGAGCGCCTTAGACGATCTCAAACGCGATCTTCAGCAGAGCTTTGATCCGACAGCCGTGACAATCCGCCTAAAAGTAGAGGGTGGCGATCGCAGCTACGATCTGCTGCTTGGCGAACTGCGCGCGATCCTTGCTGCTCCATTCAACAAGGCAGTGATTGCACCGGAGCCTGACATCAAGGTGAAAAGTGAGTGGATCAGCCCCGTGGGCGATCCTACGGTGAAGGCATATCCTCCGCCACCGTGGCAGCGCACCAATCGTTTGGGATTTGAGTACGATCTTCTACTGCCTAACGGACAATCTAAGAAACAGATTCATACCGGTGACGATCTCAATTTACCCGAGAAGACCGACCTGAATCAGCCTGTGCGTGCTATCCATGATGGTACAGTGATCTTCGCAGGCGATGGCGGTGGTACCTGGCTCGGCGTTGTAGTGATCAAGCATCCGCATGACAATACGTTCACCGCTGCACGCTACGCACATCTGGCTGGTATTCAGGTGCGGCAAGGCGATCCGGTGAAGGTGGGGCAGATCGTAGGTTTTATTGGAGATCCGACTTTGCGCGCTGGCTTCGAGCCACATCTGCACTTCGATCTTGGCAATACGGGTGATGCGTGGCTGGTCAATACGCCGTTGGACTGGCCCGGTACGAAGATGGATGTGGTACTGGCGCACTATCAAGACCCCGCACTATTCATGAAGGCGCGGATCGAGCCGAAAGTGGTCAAGCCAGTGACCCCGCCAGCACCCGAAGCAAAGGGGAAATTGTTCATCGTAGATGAGGCGGCTGGCGTGAACGTCCGACAGCAGCCAAGTACGAGCGCGACAGTACTCACCGCTTTGCCCAAAGGCACTACACTCAAGCTAGATAAGGAGCAGACTAGCGGCGCGTTTACCTTCGGGCAAATCGTGGACATCGCGCCGAACTGGAGTCTAGCGATCAATGGCTGGGTGGCGAAGAATTTCCTCACTCCAGCGGCGGAGGCAGCGGCAACGCCAGCACCAGTTGCTCCGATTGCGCCCGTGATCCCAATTGCACCCATCGCCCCGATAGCGCCAGTGAATCCCGCTGTGACGGGCAAGAGCGTGGGCATCCACGTGGCGTTCAACGGTAATCCCGGTGACATTCTCGGTGTGGTAGATCGACTGGCGAAGGCGGGCAGACCTGTACCTCTGGTCGTGGTAGTAACGGATTCCACCCTATGTGAGGCAATTAAGCAGGTTAGCCCGACGACGACTACCGTTTACCGATATGTAGCAGGACCGGGCGATCCGAGTCCGTTTGGTAGAGACGAGAATGCCGCAGGGTGGCGAAATGGCGCGGATTGGTTCGAGGAGTTCTGGCTTCAACACAGCAAGGTGAAGGGCGTGGACTTCCACCAGATGTACAACGAAGTCTCCTTTGCCAATAACACGCAATCCGAGGCATATGCGCGGAAAGTAAATCAATTCGAGTTGGAACTGATGCAGCGCGCCAATGAGCGCGGCGTGAAGGTAACAATCGGTAATTACATGCCCGGTGTGCCAGAGAAACGCCACATCGATCAACTGCGCCCGGCACTGGCATTCGCCGAGCAGTTCGGGCACGCGCTGTGCTACCACGCTTACACCTATCCTAATAACCCGACCTCATTCAGCGATCAGGCGGAGTTCTTCGCACTCCGCTGGAAAAGCTGGCTCGATCCTTATCCGCGACTACGTGTGGTGCTCGGTGAGGCGGGCATCTTCACCTCGCCGCGCTTCAGGGGTACAGATACGCTGGTGCAGATGATGACAGAACTCGACATTCTGCTGAAGCCACTGCGTGCCGCCGGAAGACGGGTCGATGCCGCATATTGGACAATTCGCGGGCAGAATGACGCCAACTGGCGTTTCGATGACTTCACTAATGCGCTCAACGAATACGAGATGTGGATGAAGCGGTAGGCGAAAGGAAAGTGCTAGGTGCTGAGTGCTGAGGAAGCCAAGAAAGTGCCGTAGTGCTGAAGTGCCAAAGTGCCGGAATACGTGGAAGCGAGAAGAAAAGGCAGCCCCGATCTAGGTGAATCGGGGCTGTTTTTGTGCCTGATATTATCAGGAATAACAGGAGGCGGATCAGGTTTTTGATTGGTGAGTCATGTCGATAAGTTGGAAATTGGTTAGGCGAACTTATCGAGCAGATCGCGCAGTTCCTGAACGGTGTTGTACTGGTTGCCGAAGAAGGCGATCACTGCCATGATCTGTCGAATGTAGAGCAGTTCCAAGCGATCCCACCAGCCTGCGACTAGAGGATTGACCTCGTTGTAGGCATCGTAGAAGCGGCGTGGCACTTTGCCATCTCCGTACTGGCGGGTCATGCTTAGGTCTGCCTCTGCCCAGCCGTAGTTGACCGCTGGATCGATCAATGAGGGCACACCGTTGGCATCAACAAGCATATTGGTATGCCACAAATCGCCGTGCAGCAGACAGACGGGCTGCTCAGGGATCAGGTTGGGCAAGCGCTTGACAAGCTGTTCCACTCTCTGGCGATCTGCGGTAGTCAAGGTTTGTTCGACGCGCGGCTCCGGCAAATAACGCAGTACGCGATGCTGCCCGAAAAACTCCCAGCCATCGGATGTTTGCGTGTTGATCTGTGGCAAGGGTCCAAGATAGTTGTCATAAGCAAGCCCGAAGCGGTCATTGGTGTGCAAATGCTGATGGGCAATTGCACGTCCGAACTGCTCCCAGTCTGGCTCCCTCTCGCCCTGACTGCCCAAGTCTTCGAGCAAAAGGAAATTTACGCCGACTGCCCACACGTTGGGAGTCCGCATCCCCGCTTGAGTCAGCATTTCCAGTCCGGCAGCTTCACACTCGAAAAGGCGAGGAGGAGCTGATGCATTCTGTTTGAGGATAAAACTCACCTTCGATGAGGTGCTAATCCGGTAGGCACTATTGATATGACCGCCGGATACGGTCTGCACGTCGATAATGCTGCCAGATCTACTGGCAAGTAAAGCGTTAGTAACTGCATCGGGAATGTTGTTTGCGTTGATCATGAACACCGTGGCAATAAGTGATAGCCTAGAATTGATGCAAACGCTGAATAGTTGTAGAGATGATCAATAGCGTATGCAGTTTTCACCAATTGTAGCCGGATCGTGGCATTGGGCACGTACTTGAGCTTCTCCTCCTTTCGGCGGATTTGTGGGTCGGTTGCATTGACAGCGATCCGCTTTTCTCATAGCATGGTGGCATATTCTCTCATTACAGCTCAACCGAGGTCTTAGTAGGACACTATGAAAATCTTCTCTGCTGCTGCGTTCACTCGTCGTCAAGTTGGTGGCACTGTTCGCTAAGTTGGAATGTAAGCTAGACTGCTGATCATTTCGCCACGCCGACACCCCGCCAACTGAACGAGCCTCCTGATGTGTGCGCTTTCTAGTTCTCAAAACTAGATCGCGTGTAGTTTGCTTTTCCTATAACTGAACAACAATCACATATCCTGACAAGGACGGTTCTCGTGAGTTCTACCTCAAGCAGAGCTTATCGTGTTTTCCTAGTGTCCGAACTGCTGCTAGGCGTGCTGTTCTCGATGATCTACGCAGCGTCGGAAATCTTTCGCATTCAGAATGTGGGCATGACCCCACTTCAGTTAGTGTTGATCGGCACGGCGTTGGAAGCCTCCGCCTTTTTGTTTGAAGTGCCAACAGGTGTCGTGGCAGATTCCTACAGCCGCAAATACTCGGTGATCATTGGCATCGCACTGCTAGGATCGTCGTTTGTGTTGACGGGATTGTTTCCCATATTCTGGGGGCAAATCGTGATCCAGATTGTGGCGGGCTTGGGCTACACCTTCATCAGCGGTGCACAGCAAGCATGGATCACGGATGAAATCGGTGAGGAAGCCGCCGCGAAAGCATTCCTACGCGCCTCGCAGATCGGCACTGTTGCCGGTGTCGTGGGCATCGTGACAACAATCTTCCTCGGCAGCATCAATGTAGTGATCCCTATCGTGTTGGGCGGTGCCGTGATGATCGGGCTGTCCATCGCACTGATCGTGATGATGCCGGAGCATGGCTTCAAACCAACGCCAAGCACTGAACGCAATACCTTCAAGCGGATGTTGAGCACTTTTCAAGGGGGCGTCAAAGTGGTACGCCGCAACCGCACGTTGGTAACGATCCTGCTGCTGTCGGCGATCATGGGGGCGTGGAGCGAAAGCTATGACCGCATGAGTGGCATCCACTTCATCGACACCATTGGGCTGCCGGGAACGTTTCAGCCCGTGGTCTGGTTTGGTCTGATGAGTCTCGCGGCGATGCCGTTCCATCTGTTGATCACGGAGTTCGTGCGGCGACGCGTAAATACCACTACGCATCACAGCGTGGTACGCGCCCTGATGCTGTTCGACACGCTGTTGATCGCAGGTGCGCTGATCTTCGCCTTCGCTGGCAACCTGCTGTTAGCGTGGGCGGCATCGCTGCTGATCGGTTTGATGCGCGGCATCTCGCATCCGGTGCGGACGGCGTGGCTGAACCAGAATGTGCCTTCGGAAGTGCGCGCAACCGTGTTCTCGATGGAGAGCCAGTCGAACGCACTGGGACAGATCGCCGGAGGTCCCGCCTTCGGTGCGCTCGGTAATATCTCGCTGCGGGCGGCGTTGAGCTTGAGTGCTCTGCTGTTGCTGCCGGGTTTGGAACTGTATCGTCGGTCTTTACGCAGCGGTGCGAGTGAGGCGATTACGGTGGTTGATGGCGAACTGGCGGAGGCAGAAGTTAGCGTACAAGCGTAGCTTTAGTCTCACCCCCTTGTCCCCCTCTCCAATCCCATTACAGATTGGGAGAGGGGGAACGGTGGGTAGCGTGTTTGCGTAAAGTAACCCGGCAATGAATTGCCACGCTCAACGAACAAATTCCCTACGGAACTCTCCGAGAAAACTTAGGAACGGTGCTAGGGTTGCGGTATCGAAACTCGAAACAGATGCTGCATCTGCCTATAATAATTTAGGCTCTCAGTACCTCCCTCTGCCGCCTTGAGGTAGCGATATGAATGGTCAGATCAACAAACGGATTTGCTGCTTAGTAATTATTTCTGTCCTGATCGCGCTTACTTTTCCAATCCCATTATTGGCTCAAGATAGTTCCACTTTATCTGAACTCTCAGATGGTGTTCAACTGACCGATGTGATATGTAAACGGCTGTCAGGCGGTTCATTTGTGATTACTGTGCCGGATGACTGGAAAGTGGTTTGCGCTGCGGCTTATGCGTCAAAAGAGGCGGGACAAACGGCAGTGAGGGAGATGATCTTGGGAATAAGTCCTGCTTCAGTCGAGCAGCCGGAGACGATTCCGAGCAGCGCGGAATTAGTAGCAGTTCGTCCCAAAGCGATCAAGGGATCGCCGATTTACGTTGGCGTCAACATCTTTTCGCTCAAAGCAGGAGAAGCGCCTGCTGAGATCACCGCAGAGAAGGCGGCACAAGCTGGTGGCTTTCAGAACGTCAAAAGCCTGAAGCTAAAGGGCGATGAGGCGGCGTGGAACTACACTATGGTGGCAGAACACACGTTGATCGCTATGTTTCGGGTAAATAAGGCGGCGGATTGGTTGTCAGTCACTTATATTTATCTGCCTAACGACACCGTAAGACCACTCAACGCACTGGTTGCTTTGCTGCTCACTTCAACGAGAGCGCCGGACGAACCTCTCAACGTGGAAGCATGGGAGTCATTGGAAGTTTTTGTAGATAGCCTTGATAGTGCGCTGCCAGCATTCATCAAGCTGCCAGCAGGTAGCCAACAAGCGGCTACATTGCCAACAGCGACGGTAGCAGCAACGGCAAATGTCCTTTGTCAGGTGACTTCCGTTATTACCATCAATGTGCGTTCAGGACCGGGGACGGGATTTCCCGTCGTCGGGGAGTTGAGGGCAGATGGTGCCGTAACGGTGATCGGTCAGGCGAAAGACCGCAGCGGTGAGGTGTGGTGGCAATTCAAACGAGGCTGGGTACGCAACGACGTAGTGAGCGAATATGGCAACTGCGCTGCTGTGCCAGTTGTGAGTTAGCTTTAGCCACACCCCCTGTCCCCCTCTCCAATCCGAGTACAGATTGGGCGAGGGGAACCCGGAGGCGAGGTAGTTTTAAGATGCCACCGCAGGAATATTCAATTAGGCTCTTTAGCTCTACGTCCGTGATCTGACTACACTGTAGATGTTTTGCGGTGCGGCTTTACCTTTGAGCGAAACTGCGCCGAGATCGTTCAGCTCGAAGCGATCTCCGAGTTCACTGCGAACTGTGCCCGTCAGCAGCACCTCGCCAAGCTGCGCCCGCGCCATCAGCCGTGCCGCTGTGTTAACTGCATCGCTGAGGATGTTGAACTCGCGGCGTCCGCGCAGCTCACCGATCTCGGCGGCGAACACCGAGCCACAGGACATGCCGATCTTGCTGCGCAGGGCGTAAGGTTTGCCGCCGATCACTGGTGGCGGGAAGTTCTCGATAATGTCGTGGATAGCAAGGGCGGCTTCCGTGGCGCGTACAGGATCGTCGCTGTGCGCTTGCGGTGCGCCGAAGTAGATCATGATGTCGCTGCCGCTGAGGTGGTAAGTCACTTTTTTGAGCACCCCGCCGCGCTTTTCCACCGCTGCATTGATCAGCGTGAAGATGCGGGAGAAAGTGGCGATTAGTCCGCCAACTTCACTGGCATCAGCACTTTCTACTGCTTCCGATAGACCGATCAGATTGACGAAAACGATGGTGGGGGTGAGAAAGTCCGGCGGAATTTCGCGCCTGACTGTGTTATCCACCAGCAGCGTTAGGATCGGCGCGGGAAGATAAGCCGCAAGCGGTTCGACTAGCTGCAAGCCCTGTTTGATCTCATCGATCAGACCACTGACACTGCGATCCAGCATGACCTGTGACGCCATACGGCGCACGGTAGGTGTAATGTCGAATTCGCCTAGTTCGGCGGTGGTCAGATTATCGAGAACGAGTTTGTACCCTTCGTCGCCATCCTCGAAACGGAATTTATCCTTGACGCGCTCGTAAGCCGCCGTGGTCAGGTTGACGCGCCCGCGCCGCGATGCTCCCTCCGCATGTTTGGTGGTCTGCACATCATGACCGAGCAGAACATGATCCATACGCCAAGGCGTGCCGATGTCCGCGTGCAGGTAGCGTCCAGTGTGGATACCGATGCGCATTCCGAGCGAGAAGGTGCCCAAGTCGGTCTCAATCTCATTGAACTTGCCCATCGCCCGCTGCATCCGCAAGCCCGCGCGCACCGCCTGCTCAGTATCGATCCCACGCTGACCGGGCAGAAATTCCGCCAAGAGCGCATCGCCTGTGAACTCCAGAAGGTTGCCGCCGCTTTTGTTGATCGTCTCGATCATGGAGGAGAAATAGGCGTTGAGCACACCGAGCAGCGTTTTCGCACCAGCACGCCCGTATTTGGCGTTCGCTTCCATCAATGGCGTGAAGCCAGCTAGATCGGTGAACATCAGCGTTCCGGTTTGCCACTCGTGGCGAATCTCGCCGGGGTGTGGCATTACTTCGGAAACGTGCCGAGGGACGTAGTTATAGAGTGTGCGCTGCAGCGTGCGCAGGTGCTCGAATACTTTTTGTAGAGTTGCTGTAGTGGGATCGAGCCATGCAGCCGCGTAAAGATCGGCGGGCAGTAGTTCACGCAGCCGGGGTTCAATTGGAGCGAGTGGCGAAGTCGTTGTATTATCCATAGGGAGAGAAGTGTTTAGGACATATTTCTATCCGCTGCATTATAAGCGATTAAGCGGCGATCACCAATCGCCGTCACGTTTATGCTTCAACGTCGGTAGTTTAATGATTAGAATTCAACTACTGCAAATCGTTATTGCATTTCTGCATTTCAGCGCAACAAGGAGAAATTTCATGCTGCGTACAACTTTACGGTTAGGGTTAGTCGCTTGCTTGCTGGCGGCGGTGCTGATCGGCGCTGCACTGCCAGCGCGGGCACAAGCGGGAACGCTGGTAATCGGCGTGATCGGCACCGAGGACAGTCCTACTTTTTTGGGCGTGTCGTTGGTGGCGAGCTATGTGAATGCTGATGGCGGTTTAACACTGCCTGACGGTCAGGTAGTCAACATTTCGGTGATCACTCAAGCGGCAAGCAGCGCAGAGGAAGTCAGTGCCGCGGTGCAGAGTCTGCGGTCGCAAAATGCCGTGGCAGTGTTTGGTCCTGACGATGACGTGCTGGCGGCACAATCACTGCAATCATTGGCAACGGCGGGCGTGCCGATCTTCACTGCTGCGACCACAACCAAAGCACCAGTAGGTGGATTTGTGTTCCGCACACAAGCCAATGACGATATCCGCATGTCGGCGCTAGTCGATGCATTGCAAACCGATCTGGCACTGTCGCGGATCGCGGTGTATCAGGGCGGCGATGATTTCGCGCCGCAAGCAGGATCTTTCGTGCTGGCAATGGCGAAGAAGCAGCAACAGCCTGTGACAACGGTACTTCAGGTTGCAGGCAGCACTACTGATTCTTCCGCCAGTGTAGCGATGCAGGCGCAACCCGACGCGATTGCCGCGTTCGGCACTCAGGATCAGGTTGTGGAACTGTTCACGGCAATGGTCAATGCAGGATTCGATGGCATCCTGATCACTAACTATGTGACGGATCGCGCGTTCATCAATCGGCTGCCTGTAGCTAAGCGCGCCGATGTGGTTGGCGTCACGGGTTGGTCGCCTTCATTCAATACGGAAGAAACAAAGTCGTTTGTGGCTGGTTACGTGGCTGCGTTTGGTGTGGCTCCGACCGCATTGAGCGCTGCCGCGTATGATGGCGCAACCGCGCTAGTTTTAGCCATTCGCGCGAATGGCAGTAATCCGGGGCAAATTTTGACTCGAGTGTTGACTACTCCCTCGTTTTTCGCCCTGCAAGGCATCTACAATCCAGAATTGGGGACGGGTGATCTGACACAGAGCGCGGCAGTGGTTGGCACCACGAACACAGGCGGTCAGCGTTTGATCGCACGGTATAACGGCGGCGAACGCTTGCCCGCTGATGGCGGTGAGACCGTGGGCGCGGCAACGCCGATCCCGACTACTGCGGTGGTTACTCAGCCGACCCTTGCACCGACCACTCCGCCGATCTTTGTGACGGCGACGCCCGATGGCGTGGTGCTGACCATTATCTTCGATCCACAGGTGAACATCCGCAGCGGTCCGGGTACCAATTACGAGATCATTGGACGGGCGCTAAAGGGTGAACAATTAAAGTTGTTCGGGCGTGTAGCCAGCAATCAGTGGTACGTGATCAACTACAACGGTCAGCAGGCGTGGATCACAGGTGATCCGACGCTGGTAAGCATCTCCGGAGATCCGAATACGCTGCCATTGGTAACCCCACCCGCCACTCCGATCCCGACGGTGGGCGCGACGGTTGCTCCGACGGCAGGTGCGGAAGCCGATATTCAGTATGTGAGCCACGCGCTGAATCCGGGTACACTGATCCAGAATCAGCCGTTTACGTTGACGGTGACGGTGCGCAATGGCGGCGGCACTACCGCTGGTCAATTCGCTGTCGCGGCGTCCATGCGTCCGGGTGAAGTCTTCGGCGCGACAATCGTGCCAGCCGGACTGGCGCCGGGAGCAGCGACGACGGTCAACATCAGCTATGCGGGTGTGCCGGGTCCGGCGGGCGCATACTCGGTGGCAATTGTGCTTGACTTGAATGGCGAAGTGGCAGAAGGCGCTGGTGAGGGCAATAATATCATCACCATTAACTATAATGTGCAGTAAGTAAGCCTCATTGCCTAATCCCCTCGATCAGAGTGGTTGAGGGGATTAGGTGTCAAAGCGCACATCACAGGAGACGACAACTAACTCATGCCGTGGGAACCCAATAAGCTGGAACGCGAGCGCCTAGATACGCTCCAGCGCCTAAAGGAGCGTGGGATCGAGACATATCCTCCCCGCGTCCAGCGCACTCATACGACAACTGCTGCAATCGCCGCTTTTGAAGCTGTTGAACCTCCTGTTGGCAGCGATCAGCCTGCGCCACAGATCGAGGTGATCGTGTGCGGGCGGATACGCTCGATCCGACTTTCGGGCAAAGCATCGTTCGGTCACATCGAAGATGGTGAGGGACGCCTACAGCTATTCGTCCGCCAAGATGCTGTAGGTGAGGAAACCTACGATCTGTTCAAGCGCGATCTGGATCTGTTCGATTTCGTGCAGGCGAAGGGCGTAATGATGCGGACGCGCAGTGGTGAGATCAGCGTGCAGGTGAACGAACTGAAGCTGATCGCTAAGGCGCTGAGTCCGCTGCCTGTGGTCAAGGAACAAGAAGTCGATGGGCAGGTGCAGAAGTACGGCGGCTTCACCGATGTCGAGGAACGCTATCGCCAGCGTTACGCTGACCTAGCGACCAATCCCGAAATACGTGAAGTCTTCAAGACGCGTGCCAAAATCATCTCGTCGATCCGGCATTTTCTTGATGACGAGAATTTCCTTGAGGTGGAGACACCCGTACTGCAACCGATCTATGGTGGTGCGGCGGCACGCCCGTTCATTACGCATCACAACCAACTCGATCAAGACTTGTTCCTGCGGATCAGCTTTGAATTGTATTTGAAGCGGCTGCTAGTTGGCATGTATGACGCGGTGTACGAGATCGGGCGTGACTTCCGTAACGAAGGCGTCAGCTTCAAGCACAATACTGAATTCACGATGTTGGAGTTTTATAAGGCGTACATCGACTACAACGGCGTGATGGACTTGACCGAGCGAATGCTAGCGTATACAGCGCAGCGCGTGTTCGGCAGTACCAAGTTCAGCTATCAGGGACAAGAGGTTGATTTCACACCGCCCTTCAAGCGCTGGAAGCTACGCGATGCGATCCGTGAACTGAGCGGCATCGACTACATGGATCATCCAACGGCGGAAACGCTGTACGAGGCGATGGTAGCAGCAGGTCTGGAGGTCGCGCCCGGTCAAACATGGGGTAAGCTAGTAGATACCCTGCTGAGTAAGTGCGTCGAGCCGACATTGATCCAGCCGACGTTCCTGCTCGACTATCCGCGTGAGTTATCGCCATTTGCCAAAGCATATCCCGGCGATCCGCGCCATACCGAGCGCTTCGAGATGTACGCGGCAGGGTTCGAGTTGTGCAACGCCTTCACCGAACTCAACGATCCGTTGGATCAGGAAGCACGGTTTCTAGAGATGGGACGGCTGTACGCAGATACCGATGATGAGGCGACGCCTATCGATGAGGACTACTTAAGAGCGATGCGCTATGGCATGCCACCATGCGGTGGATTCGGGATGGGAATAGACCGTCTGACGATGCTGTTCACGGATCGGGATACCATCCGAGAAGTCATCCTGTATCCCCATCTGCGAGACAAGTAACAGATTGATCAAATGTGCAACTTGCCGAACAGCACCCGCCTTTTTCTGTGTGAAAGGCGGTTTTTCTTACAACTTTCGGGGGGTGGTTATAGCATATTGCCTAAAAAAGTTAATTTACAGGTGAAAAAAGTTGCAGCGCTATCGGGATCATTCTAGAATTGCACCAACCTATTTGACAGGCTCTTTAATGTTTCACCCCAACTGCGGGACGTTTTCATACCTATTCATACCGTTTCGCAGCATAGTTCCTGAAAGGAGCACGCTTTGACCGTCTTAATGGAGGTCAAAGACCTCACGACTCGATTCCATACGCAAGAGGGTACGGTTTACGCAGTCAATGGCATCAACTATGCCATTAACGAAGGCGAAACCCTCGGTGTTGTCGGGGAAAGTGGTAGCGGTAAGAGTGTACAGTCGTTGTCGATCATGGGCTTGATCCCTCAACCGCCGGGGAAGATCGAAGCTGGATCGGTGATGTTCAAAGGGCGCGATCTGCTGAAACTCTCGAAAGAGGAACTGCGGCAGGTACGCGGCGCTGAAATCGCCATGATCTTCCAAGACCCCATGACCTCGCTTAATCCGGTGCTGACCGTCGGACGCCAGATCACTGAGGCGCTGCGCCTACATCTGGGCATGACGGAGAAGCAGGCGCGCGAACGCGCCGCCGAACTGCTGTCGATGGTTGGCATCCCCAGCGCGGCACAGCGGTTAGATAACTACCCGCACCAGTTCTCCGGCGGTATGCGTCAGCGTGCCATGATCGCTATGGCATTGTCTTGCAATCCGCAGTTACTGATCGCCGATGAGCCGACGACTGCACTGGATGTGACCATTCAAGCGCAGATCATAGAATTGGTAAAGCGCCTGCGCGATAAGCTGGGCATGTCGATGATCTGGATTTCGCACGACCTCGGCGTGATCGCGGGATTGGCGGACACGGTACAGGTAATGTACGCCGGATTCATCGTGGAACGTGGAGCCGTAAGCGATGTATTCAACGATACGCGCCATCCTTACACGCTGGGCTTGAAAAATTCGCTGCCGCGCATTGACCAGCGCGGGCAAAAGCTGCTTCCCATTGAAGGTTCGCCGCCAGACATGCGTAAGAAACCGACGGGCTGCCCGTTTGTGCCCCGCTGCCGTTTCAGCATTGACATCTGCCATACCGATAACCCACCACTGAAGCCAGTGATTGACGGCACCGCATCGCATCTGGTTGCCTGCCATGTCGATATACGCACAGCGCCCGAACACGAACCCGCCAAAAACGGCATCGAAGCAACTGAAAGGATCAGCAGCAATGGTCAGTAGTGTGAGCACCGCCGGCACCGAAGTAAAACCGGCGCATGGCAAGAAGAAAGTAGTTGGCGATGTATTGCTGCGGGTACGTGGGCTAAAGAAGTATTTCCCGATCAACAGCGGTTTGCTCATCCAACGCCAGGTCGCTGCGATCAAGGCGGTGGACGGGCTAGATTTTGATGTGTTCAAAGGCGAGACGTTAGGCTTGGTCGGCGAATCCGGCTGCGGCAAATCGACCACCGGGCGCACCATCCTGCAACTGTACCGCCCGACAGAAGGAAGCGTAGAGTTCGAAGGTACTGACCTTGCCAAGATCAAAGGCGAACCTCTGCGCAAAATGCGTAAGAAAATGCAGATGATCTTCCAAGACCCCTATGCATCACTAAATCCTCGGATGACAGTCGGGCGCATCATCGCTGAACCGCTAGAAGTACATAACGTGGGGACGAATAGAGAACGTACCGAGCGCGTGCAATATTTGCTGGAGCGCGTAGGACTAAACCCGTATTTCATCAATCGTTACCCACATGAATTTTCGGGTGGTCAGCGCCAGCGCATTGGTATTGCACGTGCCCTAGCATTGAACCCAACGCTGATCGTAGCGGACGAACCGATCTCGGCGCTGGATGTGTCCATTCAGGCGCAAGTGGTCAACCTGCTGCAAGACCTACAACAAGAACTGGGGTTGACTTACCTGTTCATCGCCCATGACCTGAGCATGGTTCGCCATCTGTGCGACAGAGTGGCAGTGATGTATCTGGGCAAGATTGTGGAACTTGCGCCTTCTGAAGAACTGTATACCAATCCTCTGCATCCTTATACACAGGCGCTACTTTCCGCCGTGCCGATCCCTGATCCGATGGAAGAACGTAAGCGCACGCGCATCATTTTGAAAGGTGATGTGCCCAGCCCTGCCAATCCGCCTATCGGCTGCAATTTCAATACGCGCTGCCCGGTAGCGATCAACACGTGCTTCAAGGATGAACCTGTGCTCACGGAAGTGCTGCCCAATCACTGGGTAGCCTGCCATCGAGTTAGCTAATTAGACGTTGGTAATATAAGTAAGGAAGGTGAGGCATGGCTGTAGCAAAGGGCGCAGAGCCAATTGCTCTAGGGCGGCGTAAGACACAAGAGAAAGTGCGGACGCCACTGACTGATGCTTGGGATCAGTTTAAGCGCAACAAGCTCGCTGTCGCTTCCGCGATTTTCGTACTCCTCATGTGCGTATTAGCACTAACCGCAGATGTCTGGAAGGGCATTGGTCTGATCGACGATCCGCTGTATCAGCATCAAGACCCAGCAGGCAAGGTGCGGATGGCAGAAACGCCACCTATGACCTGCACGCAAGATCCCCGACGCATGGATCCGCAGTGGTGCTTTGTCTTCGGTGCCGATTATGCCGGACGTGACAATTTGTCGCGCCTTGTCTATGGTTCACGCGTCTCGCTGACGGTTGGGTTCGTCGGTGCGATGGTAGCCTTCATCGTCGGCATTATTTATGGCGTTGTCTCCGGTTACTATGGTGGCGGTATCGACAACTTCATGATGCGCATCGTCGATATTTTGTATGCCTTACCGGAACTACCGATCATTATCTTGTTTCAAGTGCTGTTCAAATCGCTTTCGGACTATAAAGAGAAAGCGGGTCCGTTGGGGCAGGTCATGCTGGACATCGACAACTCGATGGGCGGTTTGTTCTTCGTCTTCATCGTGATCGGCTTGACGAGCTGGATCGGTGTGGCACGTCTAGCCCGCGGACAAGTGCTGTCTTACAAGCAGAAAGAGTTCGTGGAAGCTGCACGTTCCATCGGCGCACGGGATCGGCACATTATCTTTGGTCATCTGCTGCCCAATATTTTGGGTCCGCTCATCGTAGTAGTCGCTGGTGCGATTCCTGCCTTCATCTTCTATGAAGCGACCTTAAGCTATCTCGGCGTCGGAATCAACCCGCCAACGCCTAGTTGGGGCGCAATGATCAATGCGGCGCAGAACACTATGCTGTCTAAGCCGTGGATGATGCTGTGGCCAGTGGTGGCGCTTGGGTCAACAGTGATGGCATTTAACTTTATTGGCAATGGTCTGCGCGATGCCTTCGATCCACGTTTGCGTGGCGAATAGACGTTTGACTCACAGCAGAATCATGGCAGACTCGCTTAACGACTGATAGAGGATTCGTTCTGATTATGCATTCTAGCTCCAACAAGCCCAGCTCGGTCATCGGGCTGGCTGCTGCAACTATCATGTTGATGTTGGCGGTGCTTGCTTGTACCGCCAATGATACTTTGTTCATCCATCTGACGGAAACACCTGTTCCGACGATTACC
This sequence comes from Anaerolineae bacterium, assembly GCA_019637555.1. Classification (GTDB taxonomy): domain Bacteria; phylum Chloroflexota; class Anaerolineae; order Aggregatilineales; family UBA2796; genus JAHBVK01. Next base: position 9,995 of record JAHBVK010000044.1, on the reverse strand, counting down.
CCAACGCCATTTGTTGGAGCTAACAAATTTAAGATCGGTGATACCGCGCAGATCATTGGACCGTCAGCATTTCAGCAAGTAGGCATGGCGGGCGTACCGGGTCCGTACATTCCGGCACAAAGTCCGGGGTTATGCTTACCGGGCATCGCCGTCAAAATATTGGATGTGGCGACAGGACAGAACGCTTCCGGGGAAGCTGCGATTTACTATCAGCTTTCCTGCTCCGGTGGGCGTTCGGGGTGGCTAGCTGAATATCAGTTGACGGCGTTCCTCAAGAACGCGCCCATCGTCATCGCCTCAAAGGATGGTACTGGCGCGACCTTGTACTTCCAGAACGATGCAAATGGACGAACTATGCCGGACAAGTGTCCCGATGGTACAAAAACATTGGTGTCGGAAGTACTGTCAGGCAAATCGCCAACGGACACGAATGTATACATTCAAGTTGACTGCAATAAAGTCCGCGCCTATGTGCTGGAAACAGATGTTGCGGTGCAATAATTTCATGGTGCGGCACACGTAGGCAGCGTAACTTAAAAAGAAAGTTAACGATGAGGTAGAGGCAGGTCGAGGTAGGTTATGGATATTCTGAATAGGATCATCGGCGCTCTTGGTGGCGTCAGCATGCTCAAGTTCCTGATCCGGCGGTTACTCTCCGCGATTCCGGTACTGTTCACCGTGATCTTTTTGACGTTTATGCTGATGCGCGCCATGCCCGCTGGACCATTTGACTTCAACGGCACAAAAACAACACCACCTGTGGTCAAGGCGGCAATGGAAGCGCGCTTCGGATTGGATAAACCGCTCCTATTGAACCTGCCCAATGATGGTGTTGCACCCGATAACGGCATAATCACGCGTAATTTGTACGCTTCTGCGCCAACGCCACTCTGCGATTTACTGCGGCAGGGGATGTCCCTGAAGGAAGCAACTCCCTCCGAGCCAGTTTATACGTATGATGGCTGGGCGTTGGTACGTTTGGTTGAGGAGTATCGCGAATCTAATATTGAGTACGCGGATCCGAGCACCAATAACACACCAAAGCCGACCCGCTGCATGGAAAAGAGTACGGTACTCTATTCTGATCTGACGCGCAGCCAGTTCTTCCAGTATTTCAACAATGTTCTGCGTCTCGACTTCGGTCTCTCGATGGGACGCAACACGCGTTATGACCCTGTTTCCGAGTTGATCTCACAGCGGTTGCCAGTTTCAGCGCAATTGGGGTTGCTGAGCGGCTTGCTTGGCTTTGCCATCGGCATCCCATTAGGCGTTATCGCTGCCCTTTATCGCAACTCGTGGATCGATCAGCTCACCAATCTGTTTATCGTGTTCTTCGCTTCGATCCCGACGCTGGCATTGGCTCCTGTGTTGATCATCCTATTCAACGTACAATGGAAAATCTTGCCTGAACCGAGTCCGCTTTATTGGAAGAGCGGCAACCTATTAGACTGGAACTATCTGGGTCGGGCGATTCTGCCGTTGACGACGTTGGCACTCGGTGTGGCAGCGGGTATCTGCCGCCTGACGCGCGCCAGTGTATTGCAGGTGCTGCGCGATGATTATGTGCGTACTGCCCGCGCCAAGGGCTTGCGGGAACGTGCCGTGATCTTCGTCCACGCGCTAAAGAATGGCTTGATTCCTGTGGTCACGGTAATGGGTCCGGCGTTGGCTGGTTTGCTAACCGGTACTTTGATCCTTGAGCGCATCTTCGGCATTCCGGGGCTAGGCAGCTCGTTCATCGACAGCATCACCAATCGTGACTACAACATGTTGATCGGGGTGACGATTTTGTATTCGTTCTTCCTGATCATCGGCAATATTCTGGTGGATGTTACGTATACGTGGCTCGATCCGCGAATCCGCTTCGATTAAACAACAAGCCGAAGCCGTTTTCCAGCTTCGGCTTGAGTTAAGCTGTGTTAGATCATGGAACCCGAAGTTTAAACTTCGGGTTTTTGTTTGCTTGGGTTAGGCGTCCAGTTTATGTAATGTTTCCTCGATCAGTTCGACGGCTTGACCGAGCGTTTCGGAATCAAACGCCAGCTTAATCCCGGCGGCGGCGTACAGTTCTGGTAGGGGGCGTGTGCCACCAAGTGCCAATGCCTTGCGATATGCTGCCGTTGCCGCAGCCTGATCGCGAAGCGAATTACGCCATACCTGTGCTGCGCCGAGCTGAGCGATGCCATATTCCACGTAGTAGAAGGGCACACGGAAGATGTGCAGTTTACGCTGCCATCCGGTCACTTTGGCGTCATCCAAGCCCGACCAATCTTGCCAGTTCATGAAGCGATCATAGAGTTCGCCCCATTTGGCATCGAGATTAGCAGGATCGAGCGCCAGTTCGCCGCTGGTATGCGCCCAATGCTGGAAGGCATCTACGACTGCCATGTAGGGCCAGAACAGCAACATGCCTTCGAGATGTTCGGCGGTGGCGCGGGCGGCGTCCTCTTTGGAGTAATAACCCCCGTCACTGGCAAGGTAGGGCTGTGCTAGCAGTTCCATCGCCATCGAGGCAACCTCGGCGATCTCCATGGTATAGTTCGTTTGCTGGACATATGGTAAGTGTGCTGTTTCAAAGACGTGAAACGCATGACCGCCTTCATGCAGCAGCGTCTGTACGTCGTCGTGAATACCAACCGCGTTCATGAAGATGAAAGGGCGACGTTCTCTAGGAAAGCTAGTGCAATAGCCACCGGGGGCTTTGCCTTTGCGATTATCTAGATCGAGCAGATTGGAGCGGCGCATCATCTCGAATTCTTCGCCTAGCTCCGGATCGACCTGCGAGAAGATAGCGGCAGCTTTCTGTTCCAATTCGGTAGCTGTTTGATACGGTTTAAGCGGCGGACGAGCCTTGGGATCGACATTGGCACCGAAGCTCATATCCGATGAGTTCATATCCCACGGACGAATGCTCTCGATATTGAGAGCGGCTCGCTTGCGCTCGGCAAGCCGTTTGACTGCCGGAACAACAGTTTGCTCAATGGCATCATGGAAGCGCAGGCAGTCCTCAGGCGTGTAGTCGAATCGCAGATAGGAACGCCAGATGTATTCACGAAAATCCTTGAGTCCGGCATTCTTAGCAACTTGCCAGCGGATCGGCAGTACCTTTTGCCACAGCGCATTGATAGCCTGTCGATCCGCGACATTACGATCGACTGCTGCCCGCCATGCTTTTTCGCGCAGATTACGATCCGGGTTGGAACTGTAAGGACGGAGCTGCATTACGGTGATCTCTTTGCCATCCCAGTTGACGGTTTGTGCACCTTTGATGCCATCGTACTCGGTGCCAAGTTTAGTCAGTTCTACCAGCAGCGGAAGATTTACTTCGCGGAACAGCGCCGCCTCTGATCGCATGTTGCGCAGTGGGATTTCAAAGCCCTGCGGTTCTAAGCCACTTGCCAGTAATTTTTCTTTGAGCTGCTGTTCGGCGGTAGTCCATTTCGGTTGGATGTTATCTAGAAAGTTGAAGAAGCGCGTCTCTACCTCTTTGTCGGCAGTGTCTTGAGATACAGCGACTTCTAGCCGATTACTGCATTCCTGCATCAGCTCAGAGAGATTAGACCAGTCTTTGAGCCACTGATTGACAGTCGTGGCAGTCAGCGGACGTGCCGCCAGTTCAGCGAAATAGGGAGCGATCTGTTCCCACGACCAATTGATGAATTCTTTCGTCGTGTCTGGAAGGGGCGCAAGTGTTGCCATTTTCCACCTGTTACCTGTGACCAACGATTGCGTTGATCGATTGACTAAACGCTCATTAGTTTAACTGCTGTTAGCGCGAAAGACGAGATGTGAAGCGTAGGCAGGGCGTAATACCCACATCGGCAGGGCGTCATTGGCGCGTCATAGCGGCGTTAGCTACAATCCAGCCGTTCTACACAATATTGTCTACACAACTACCAAATCAAATCGGGTTGAATGCGTAACCTACTCACTGTCAGCGAAGCTATCGAACGTCGTCATTCTCTCCGCACACGCGGTCAGACACTGGTTTTCACCAATGGGCATTTCGACTTGCTGCATGTCGGTCATCTCGACTATCTGGAACAAGCACGAAGTCTCGGTGATGCGCTTTTCGTTGGCGTGAATGGTGATCCTGCTACCGCGGTGTTGAAAGGAAGCGGACGTCCCATCGTACCTGCCCACGACCGCGCACGCCTTGTAGCAGGATTATGGTGTGTGGACGCCGCGATCATCTTTGACGGTAACACCGCCGAGTCATTGATCGAAGCATTGCGCCCAGAGGTCTATGTGAAGGGTGGGGATTACACCACAAAGGTGCTGCCTGAACGTCCGGCTGTGGAGCGTTACGGCGGGCATGTTGTGCTGATCGATCTATTAGCAGGGCACAGCACCAGTGCGTTGATCGCCCGTATCCGTGCCTTACCGAAATCGGAGTCGGAGAACTAGTGTCAATCGACATCGATCCGCGCACGGAACTGTTACCGGAATATCCCGCTGAGTCGAATGACGATGCTGCCGCCTCTAATCTTGCGCGAGCGACTACAATACTCGCGCTGGGCAACATCGCCAGCCGCGTACTGGGCTTCGTGCGGGAGATATTGCTGTCCAATTTCTTCGGTCCCAGCCGACAAGTGGACGCACTACAAATCGCGCTGACCGTGCCGCAAGACCTCTATGATCTGGCGATCAGTGGACACCTCAATTCAGCGTTGGTGCCAACGCTTAGCGAATATGCTGCTAAAGATCGACGTGAATTATGGAAAATCGTTAATACGCTGCTTGGCTTCCTGCTGCTGGCAACTGGCGTATTGACACTGATCTTGATGTTCTTTGCTGCCCCCGTGATCCTGTTGTATCGCGGTGCTCCGCGCACACCAGCTGCCATCGAGTTAATGGACACGGTGCTTAACTTTAAGCAGTGCAGTTTCAATTTCTGTGCGCCTTCGTTTACGCCTGAAGCATATGATCTGTCGATCCACTTGCTGCGTATCACAGCACCAGCGCTCATTTTCCTGACATTATTCGCCATCCTCTCCGGCACCTTATTCGCGCTGCGCCGATTCGCGTTTCCGGCATTTGCCGCGGCGCTGTTTAATGGCGTGCTAGCAATTAGTATTGTGGTCTTGGTACCACAAATCGGGATAGTTGGGGCGGCGTTGGGCTGGGGGCTGGGAGCGTTAGCGCAACTTATCTTGCAACTCGGTGGATTGCGTGATGGTCAAATCAGACCAACGATTCGAGGCTTGCGGGAAGGATTGCGTCATCCAGCCATCCGGAGGATCGGGTTGCTCTATCTGCCCGTGTTGTTCTCGCTGGCTATTGATGTGCTGATTAATCGCCCATTCAGTTATAACCTAGCATCGCAGGGTGGCGATGGCAACATCTCCTATATGAATTGGGCAACGCAACTGCGCGAGTTTCCTATGGGCTTGGTAGGAACGGCGATCTCGCTGGCTATTTTGCCGACGCTATCTCGCCAAGCGCTGCGGGAGGAACTAACCGACGACTTCAAGAACACACTCGGTCAAGGAATTCGGCTGGCACTGACCTTAATCATCCCCGCAACGGTGGGTATCTTCGTGCTCGGCGGTCCATTGATCGGCTTGATGTTCGAACGGGGTGCATTCACCGCCGAGAATACTGCGGTTACTGCACAAGTGCTGCGCCTCTATCTGCTGGGAATCCCCTTTGCCGCTGTCGATCTACTGCTGATATTTGCCTTCTACGCTAAGAAGGACTCACTGACGCCCGCCTTGATCGGTGTGTTCAGCCTCGGCTGTTATATCGTGATTGCGTTAGTGCTCAATCCTTACATAGGCTTTTTCAGTTTGATGATAGCGGATTCACTCAAACACCTGATTCATATGATAGTGTCTTTCGTACTGCTGCGGCGTCGCTTAGGGGGAATGGGCAATCAGCGACTGCTGATCACGGTACTGAAAGTGCTCTCAGCAACGACCGTGATGGCGCTGGTCACTTATGTGCTGCTGCGCAGTGTGGTTGAACTATTTCCCGTGCAGGATATCCGTCAGCGGCTGCTGCTGGTAGGGCTGCCTGCAATCCTCGGTGGCATCACGTATTTGCTGCTGGCATCGCTGCTCAAGTTGAATGAGCTGACCTTGTTCATTCGATCATTGCGACGGCGCATCAAGACGTGATTCGTCCTAGGTACGCAGATACGATGCACCATTGATGTCGAGGATAGCGCCCGTTGCAAACTCCGCCCCTTCCGACGCCAGAAAAGCGACCAGATAGGCGATTTCTTCAGGTTTAGCGACACGACGCAGCGGGCTTTCGTTGCGGATAAAGTCGCCGTTAGGTCCGTTTAGAGCGTCAGTTGCCATCTCGGTTTCCACCCAACCGGGCGCGACAACGCCAACAAAGATGTTATGGGGCGCTAAGGCTTTGGCAAGTGACTGACTGAGGGCGTTTAATCCCGCTTTGCTCGCGCCGTAAGCAGGTGCATCAGGTTCACCACGAAATGCTCCGCGTGAGGATACATTGACAATCCGCCCGCCGCCGAATTTGATCATGTGCTGGGCAGCGCAGTAACAGGTGTTGGCGACACCGATCAGGTTGGCGTTGAGGGTTTGCCGCCAACTATGCTGCCACGTGGCGTAATCGACTTCAGCGATCTTATGTTCCTGATAGATGGCAGCATTATTGATCAGAATCTGTAAGCCACCCATTTGATCCACCGTGCGCTGCACCATCGCTTGCACCGCCTGTGGATCGGCAATATCGGCTTGTACTAAGAGATGCCCTGTACCCGGAAGTGCACCGCGTGTTTCTTCCGCTGCCACTTGATTCGAATGATAGTTGATGGCGATCCTTGCACCGCGCATGGCAAACTCAAGAGCAATGGCGCGACCAATGCCACGTGAAGCGCCAGTGACCAGAACAACCTTACCCTCGAAATTCATAACCCTCTACCTCATGTCTCACGAAAAAGGCTTGTTCACTGTTAGGCAGATAATCGCCATGTGTGGACAAGCCTCAGGAAAAGCTCAGGAATCGATCTAAGGATTAGTATTATTCGAGCGCAGCATCAAGCTCGATAGGGACAGCACTTAAGGCATTGGAAATGGGGCAGCCTGCGTGTGCTTCTTTCGCCACATCGACGAACGTGGCATTGTCGATGCCGTCAACCTTGCCTCGAATAGTCAGCAAAATCTGCGTCAGACGTCTGCCGCCGGGACGCGGGGCAGAGATCGTCACCGCCGCTTGTGTTTTGACGTAATGCACAGTGTAACCTTTGCTGCTGAGGGTATTGGCGAATGCCATACTGTAGCAAGCAGCGTGAGCTGCACCAACCAGTTCTTCGGGGTTCGTTCCGGGTCCTGTCTCAAAACGGCTGACGAAAGTGTAAGGAGCATCGTTCAGGGTTTTGCTTTCCGTACTGACCTGACCGTTACCTGACTTGAGATCACCATTCCAGACTGCATTTGCACCACGAACAATATCCGCCATGTTCAGAATTCTCCTGTAATTCAGCGAGTTATTACCGTTGCAAGCGTATCACAATTGCCGTCTGCTTGCTATCAGAGGAAATTCGAATATGATACAATCCCTTTTAATCTCAACCCCACGAGAGCAGGCAAGGGTGCGGAGTTTTCCTCTCTATGGCGACTGAAGCACGTTCCATCGTTGACACGGCGGATTTGTTGAAGATGCAGCGCGGACGAGTGTCCTCGGCGCTGCTCACACAGATCGGGCTGATTATTGCTACCGCTGCACTGCTTCTGGCTACGGTCATCCTGATTTTCAGCGCTGTGTTAGCGATCAGATGGTATAACCAGCCATTTCTTGGCGTACTTATCAACCACGCCGGAGTGATCAATCCCGTTAATTCGTTTTCCAGCGAGGCGTGGGCAGGCTTCCGAAATGATCTGAAAGTTGACGATCAGATCGTCTCACTGAGTTACGACGATCCGGCTGGCAAAATGGAAGTCTCATTCGAGGGTGTTGCCAATCGAGGCGAACTGCTGAATCAGACCTTAGCGGAACGTCGCCATGCACAAGAGATCACGGTTACGGTATACCGCGCAGGAGTTTTTCGCACGCCAATACAAGGCTGCATGAATTACACTGCCGAAGGCGCGACCTGCAGCTACACCTATCGCCTCACCGAGATGCCCCTATCAGATTTTCTGGCACAGTTTGGTGTCGGGTTTGCCGTGGCAGCAATCTGTGTAGGTATTGGCATTTTTATGTGGCTGACGCGGCGACGCTTAATGATTGGTCAGCTAACCGTTGCCCTATGCGCAATGGGCGCGATTGCACTGGTCGGACGGTTTGATGCGCTGACCACTTTCCAGCTTGATATTTTCTGGCTGCTGGCGGCGTGCGTGATCGGCGGCTTGTTGATCGAGATCGGACTTGAGTTCCCTTACCCGTTGTTGAGCATCCAACGACGTCCATGGCTGCGATTGACGCTACTGATGATCCCGGTGGTTTTGTTCAGCGCCGGATTGGCAATATACGCGATCAATGGGCGCGTCCTGTGGTATGACGGCGTGCAAAGCGCTGGCGCAGTCGCTGCCTTTGTGGGTGCACTTTTGATGGCGGTCTTCATGTTGGTGCGCTATCGCCGTACTGTGTCGCCGATCCTACGGGAAAAAGCAGCCCTGCTATTGATCGGGCTGGCGTTGGTGGTTGCGCCGGCGGCGTTGTGGTTCGTACTGAGTGCGGCAGAACGCTTGCTCGGTTGGGCGGGAGCAAGCTTCTCGACGGTGCTGCTACTACCCTTAATGTTAGCGGTGCCGATCACGCTGGTATATGCACAGACTTCCAATCCGATCTCCAGTGATCGGATCATCAGTGAAGGGTTGATCTATACCATCCTTGGCGCAGCGCTAGTAATCGGCTTCTTACTGGTCACGAGTGCACTCTACATTATTACAGCGGGCATCATCCGCACAGACAACCCAGTGGTGATCGCCATCACCTTGTTTGTGATCGCCGCGCTGTTCACGCCCGTTCGAGTGCGCTTAGAACGCGCTATTGATACCGCTTTTTTCCGCCAGCGTCGTCAATACGATCAGCGGTTAGAGGTTTTCTCACGTGCGCTGACCTCCACTATCGACGTAGATGAAGTGACTCGAACTGTTTACCGCGAGATCGATGAATCACTCGCACCACAGTATATTCATATTTTCCTGCGTAACTATCCTTCTAACGATTACGAAGCATTGCCCGATCCTCGAACCAATAAGCCATCTACCAATGTACGCTTCCGCCCTGAAAGCGACATGGTGATGCTGTTCAACGGCGATACCAGCGTGCTGCGCCTCGATATTGGCGAAACACCGCCGATCAAAGTAGCAGCAGAACGCGCGCGTTTAGCGATCCTGAACACACCGATCATTTTGCGGCTACGCAGCGCACGACGCTTGAATGGATTCATCGCTTTGGGTGCGCGGCAGAGTAAGCAGGATTACAGTTTTGAGGAGACGCGCTATCTAGAGAGTCTGGCGACGCAGGCAGCAGCAGCATACGAGCGTGCTCAGATCATTCTGGAAGCGCAGCGCAACGAACGCGAGTTGAAAGTACTATCACAGGCGAGCGCTGCCCTCAATATCGTGATGGACTTCGACACGCTGCTGGAATTCGTCTATACACAGGTCAACAAAGTCATCCCGACGGATAATTTCTACATTGCATTTCGTGATATTCAGAAGGATGAACTGTACTTCGCCTTTTATCAAGAAGCTGGCGAACGACTGGACGCAATGGAAGGAGTTCACTGGGCGCTGGAACGCGATCTGTTCAGCGAAGTGGTACGCACACAGCAGCCCTTCAAAACGGATAATTTCCTCGCTGAAACGCAGCGCCGTGATCCCCGTTTGCGTATCGATAATGCCGCGTTGAGAGCGTGGATGGGCGTGCCGCTGAACGCTGGCGAGGGTTTGAACCTCGGCTGTATGGCAGTGGCTACCACCGATGCGGCGATCTCCTATTCCAGCGATCAGATGCGTATCTTCTGGGACATCGCCAGTCTGGCAGCAACGGCGCTGTATAAGACCCGCCTATAC
>JAHBVK010000043.1 GCA_019637555.1 Anaerolineae bacterium | reverse complement strand
GCCTGCTGAAAATTGGGATCCGTAGCAGTCTCTATATAATTGATTGCTCGTGCTAACGTCAACGCTTCGAGCCGCTGCTGACGGTTGAGCAGCGCGATCCGTGCGCCGTCGCCTGCCGCGTTGCCCACCGCGAACACCTGATCCAGCGCCGCGTCGGGGATCAAGCCGAGGATCATAGCGTACTTGGGATCGATGTACGCGCCGAACGCGCCCGCCAGCAAGATGCGTTGAATCTCGCCTTCATTCTCACCGCGATCCGCACGGTAGTGCTGCCGCAGCAAGTCGATCCCCGCATACAGCGCCGCCTTCGCCAACTGGATTGCCCGCACATCCTCCTGAGTCACCACGATTGGCGCACCCGTCGCCGTCTGATCCGCTGTCGCCAGCACGTAAGCCATTCTACGCCCGCCGTCGCTGATCTGGATGCGTGGATGTGGCTGTTCCCGCACCACGAAGCGTCCATCGCCGCCGATGATCCCGCTGAGGAACATCTCCGCAATCACCTCGATGATCCCCGATCCGCAGATGCCTGTGGCATGCAGTTGATCAGGTCGCAGCGCATCCGACCAGCGTTCGTGCCCGATCACCTTGAACCGTGCTTCCAACGTCTGCGGATCGATCCGCACACGCTCGATTGCACCGGGGGCGGCACGCTGTCCGTGCAAAATCTGCGCTCCTTCGAAAGCGGGTCCTGTCGGACTGGAAGCAGAATAGACTCCGCGTCTATCTCCTAATAATATCTCCGCATTGGTGCCAATATCTACAACCAGTGTTAACTTCTCAGCGCTGTGCGGCGCTTCCGCCAGTGCCACCGCGGTGGCATCCGCGCCAACATGTCCTGCTTGCATCGGCAGCACATGGATGTAAGCGCTTTGGTTAACTCTGATGCCCAACTCCCGCGCCTTAATGTCCAGCGGATCACGTACTGTGAGTGCGAAGGGTGCACCTCCCAACTCCACCGGATCGATGCCCAGCAGCAGATGCATCATGATCGGATTGCCGACCACCACTAGATCAACAATATCTTCCGCGCGTAGATTAGCCTGCCGTGCTGCCCCTGTCGCCACCTCGTTCAGCGCCTTGATCGCCGCGCGATGCAGCCGATCCACGCCGTCGCTGTTCATCATGCCGTAGCTAACGCGAGACATCAAATCCTCGCCGTAGGCGATCTGCGGATTCATCTGCGTTTCCGTCGCCAGCACCCCGCCCGTCCGCAGATCGCACAGGTAGCCCGCGATGGTGGTCGTGCCTAGATCAACTGCTAGCCCGACGATCCCCTCGGCGTAACCCGCCCTCAGGCGGATCACTTCCCGATCTTGCCACAGCGTCACGGTGGCTTTCCACTCGCCAGCTCGCAGCACCTTGCCTAGCGTTGGGATCAGTTTGGCGTCGATGCTCACATTGTCTAGCTGCCACTGATCACGCAGCGCAGCTTGCAAGCGTTCCAGATCGGCGCGCCGATCCCCGATCTGGGCGGGTTCAACTTCCACGTATACCTGCCGCACCGCCGGATCGATCACAATCGTGCGCTGTGATGCCGATTTGCGCACCACCTGCTTCTGCGCCTGTGCCTCTGGCGGCACATTGATCACCATGTCGCCGCGCACACAGGCAATGCACGCCAGCCGTTCATCGCTGCGGATCGCTCGCTCGTCGCGGTAACGTTGTTCTACTGGCTCTAACTCGGATGCATTAGCAGCACTGGAAGCTACGCCGTATTTAGCGAACTGCCCTTCAGCGATGTTGACCCGACACTTGGCACAGGTCTGCCGTCCGCCGCAGATGCTTTCGATGCCGACGCCGAGCGCCCGCGCCGCCTCGAGAATCGTTGTATTGTCCTCGACGCTGCCCTGTCGTCCTGAAGGTTGGAAGATGAGACGGTGCTGTGTCAACGTATTTTGCCGGATCTACCTGTAGCTTAGTGCGTGTCAGTGTTTTGTCAGAGGTCTAGAAGGTCTTAGTCTGGAAAGGGACATTTATCATGCCCATCTTCTAGCAATTATATCATAAGGGAGCTGTAGCTATCGTTGTATACTGTCAATAAGTAACGAGGCTAGAACACCATGTCAAGCATTGTCGCCAACGAGCCTACTCCCTATGATCGTCTGTTCAGGTTAAGTCTCGATCTATTTCTTGACCACCACTACGAATCTGCCTACCATTCACTTGCTGCTGCCTATCATTACGCGGCTGACGTGAACGATCAAGCCAAATTGCTGCAAATTGAGATGGAAGCGGCTCGGCAGCTTAATGTCATTGACCTGACGACTCCAAACTATAAATTCTCCAGCCTCTCTACCGAACAGCGGCATGGCGTCAACATCTATAAATCGCTGATCAAGCAAGTACAGGTACACCTAAAATTGCTCAAGCTGATAGCGAAATAGGCGCTCAACACGATTTATCCATACGTCCACTGCTCTACTAACCAGCGCCGTAACTCCTCAATCGTTGCCATCTCCGGCGATTTATCGCTGCCACCTGCTTCGCCACCAAGCGAAGCTTCACGCGAAAGATAGTAGAAGCTCTCAGCCCGTGTGCCAATGGTGACGAAGGGATATTCTTCCGTGTGCAGCAAGCGTCCTACGAGGTTCAGTGTGTGTGCTTCCCGATCTTCCACAATCCGCAGATCGCTGCGTGCCGAGTGTTGCAAAATGTCGTTGATCAGCTTGCGTAATTCCGCGCGGTGCTGATCCCAGAATTCGTCCTCGCGGGCAGCTTCTTCCTGCTGTGCCTGTAGGTCGAGCTGTTCCAGTTCTTCGGCGGTCAGCGGGATCGGGCGGTTCTTGCGGTAGGAGTAGACCCGTTCCGCTACGATGGCAAGCGCCGCCAGAACCAGCAGCACGACGATGACATTTCCCCACTCGATCAATACTGGTCGCTCCGCATATGTCTCTTTGCCCTCAACTGCCGTCTATTACTCCCGCACATTCACCGTCAGCGTCTGACTCGCACCCGAGTTGCCTGCCCGATCATAGGCGACGACCACGAAGGTATGCACCCCCGGCGCGTCGATGACCCAATCGGCATTGAACGGTGCGTTCTCGATCTTGGTCAGGAATTCGCCGTTGTGGAAAATCTCGGCATACGCCACCTCAAAGTTATCAGTCACATTGGCGCTCAAGTGCACCACCGCGTCACTAACGGCGTAGCTGGCGTTCTGCTCCGGTGCGCTGAACTGGGCGATGGGCGGCACGTTATCCACCGTAATCTGTAGTATCGATGGCTCGAAGCGTCCATCGTTCAGCGTCAGGCTCAGGCGCAAGGTGTACAGACCATCCAGCGAGGTTGTGTCCCACCTGCCGAGCAGCACATCCTCGCCGCGTCCGGTCAGATCGCCACCGCCGATGTTCGCCCATGCCGTCGGATTGATGCCCGCGCCGTACTCCAGATTGAAGGCGACCACCTTGTCGGGATCGAGCGTACCGCGCACATCAAGCACACCGCGCACCAAGCCCAACCCTAACGGAGCAGTAATCCGTCCAGCGCGGTTGGGATCGCCCGTGCCAACGAAGTCATATTCCGTCGGCGGCAGGGGCCAGCCAGCGGATCGTGCCCACGCCAACGCCTCCGCAGGTACATCGAAGAACTGTGACTCCACGATGGCATCAGCGGGTGTACTGCTGGTCGCCAGCAAGCCATTACGTGCGTTAATTTGCACCCGTTTCCAGTAGATATCCGGCTGCGTGGGAATGGTGCTGGTCAAGCCATCGCTGAAGAATAACTCCTTACTGGTATCACAGGCGGGCGTCGGCAGCAGTCCGCTGATCTTGCACACCGTCGCCTCTACCACCGAATCGGGGCGTTTCCACGTATGTAGAGGCAAGTTGCGGTGATAGTATTCCATGATCGCATGCCAGATCGGACCAGCGGCGGTGTGTCCGCTGACATCATCGCCCAATGGTGTATTGTTGTTGTTGCCTACCCACACGCCCGTCACCAGATCGGGGGTGTAACCTACAGTCCACGCATCTCGCACATCGTTGGTTGTACCGGTCTTGACCGCTGCCGGACGCGAGAGTTCCAGCGCATTGCCGTTGCCGAACGCTTCCAGACGGGCGCTGTTATCACTCAAGATGTCGTTCATCAGATAAGCGACACCGCTATTTAGCACATTTTGGGAGGCAAAGGTCGACGTGCGATCCTTATATTCCCAGATCGTTTTGCCATCCTTGTTGTCGATGCGCAGGATCGCCGTTGGATCGAGTGAGCGGAATCCCGGTCGTGGATTCGCTTCCGGTTTGCCCACCATCGTACCTAGATTGGCGAACACCGTATAAGCGTAAGTGAGATCGAGTAGATTGACTTCACCACTGCCCAGCGCCAGCGCCAAGCCAGCACCTTCTTGTGTGGCGTTCAACGACGATAGTCCCAACTGCCGCGCCCGTCGGATCACCTGACTGATGCCTACATTCGCCAGCACGCGCACCACGGGGATATTGTAGGAGTTTGCCAGCGCCTTACGTACGCTCATCGGACCGTGAAAGCGATCATCTTCATTCTTTGGTGCGTATTGAATACCGTCTTGATTGAAAATAGTAGGGATGTCCAGCACCATCGTTGCAGGCGTGTACTGCACTTCCGGCGCGGTGAAAGCCGTAACGTAGACGAACGGCTTGAAGGTGGAAGCAGGCTGCCGTGACCCCAACGCAGCGTTGAAGTTGCCCTGAATGGCGGTGTTCCAATAATCCACGCTGCCAAGCATTGACAAAATCTCGCCTGTTTCGGGTCGGATCAGCACGACAGCAGAGTTGGTGATGTTGCGCGCCTGACTCAAATTAAAGTTGGGGACATTAGGCAAATACGCTGCCGCCGCACACTCCTGACCGTTAGAGGTGTTAGGTACTGCTGTCGCGCCACCGCCGGAAATCCGCGTGATGTAGGCGCGGGTGGCGCACTCCACCTGATAATGCAAATCAAGGTCGAGCGTGGTGTAAATCTTCAACCCGCCGCCCAGAACCATCCGCGCGCCGTCGAGTCCCAGATCGTTGAGAATTTGCTCTGCCTGCTGCCGTGCAAAGATCGAGAAGTGCGGCGCGACCAAGCCGAACCGTTCGGCTAGCGGCTGCACCACAATCGTCTGCTTTAGCTCGTCATCCATCTGCTGCGCGCTGATGTAACCTTGCGACACCATATTTTCCAGCACCACGCGCTGGCGCTGTCGCGACGCCTCTGGATTGTCGAAGGGATTCAGCGCCGGGTTTTGCGGGATCGCCGCCAGCATCGCCGCCTCACCGAGCGATAATTCCTGTACCCGCTTGCCGAAGTAGACTTTCGCCGCTGCGTCCACGCCATACGCCAAATTGCCATAAAAGTTGGTATTCAGGTACCACTCTAGAATCTGCTCTTTGCTGTACAGCCGCGAAATCTCCGCCGCAAGGATGATCTCCTTGATCTTACGATCCGGCGTGATCTGCGTGCGCTCCTCCGGCTCGATTAGCGTGTTCTTGACCAATTGCTGCGTGATCGTACTGGCACCCTGCACCACATTATTGGTCAGTGCCAGCCACACTGAACGCGCCACACCGCGAATATCGAACCCAGGATTGCTGTAGAAACTTCTGTCCTCAATGGCGATGGTGGCATCCAGCATATAAGGGGGGATTTCGCCTAGTGGTACGTACTGCCGATCTCCATCGGGATCAACCACCTCATAGATCACTGTCTGACCGCTGCGATCATAGATGCGCGTGGTCTCGAATTGATCGCGCACTTCGGCGATCTGGCTCGGCGGTGGCAAATTGCGTGCATAAGTCACGTAAATCCCGACCATTAAGCCCGCACCGCCAACGGTGAACAGCAGCGTTCCAACTACCAACGCGGTGATCGACAGCGCGATGATCTGCGTTAGGCGGCTAACTTGCGCTTTCTTGGCGCGCTGACGTTCCAAGCGCCGCTGCCGCACGATGTTGGTACGCACCGTCTGTGCCAACCGCGAATCGAAGCTGTTGCTGTTCCCGTTGCGATTTCCCTTACCGTTGCCAGCGCCCATTAAGAACTTTCCCCTGTCAGATTTGTTGCGCGAATGATAGCATGGTGGCATGAAAGGGCAAATCATTGGCTGCCACTAGCTGTTACCATGCCCGATCCGCCTGATCCAACGAAACTCCGGCACAATTCACCGGAACTTTGCCGAATCGAGTCACATCAGCTATGTCCACAACCACATCGACTCCCGACATTGCCATCCCCGAAGCTCTGCGTTACCGCCATCTGCGCTGGAACTTCCCCATGTTCCTGCTCGATTACTTGATCTTCGGCATCACCTACAATCTGTTCAGTCCGACGGTGGTTGTCCCTGAATTCATCTCTAACCTGACTACTGATCCGCGCATCATCGGCTTGGCAGGCACGCTCTCGACACTGTGCTGGTTGGCTCCTCAACTCTTGTTTTCACAGATGATTACGCGGCGCAGCAAGCGCCGACCTTTCCTCCGCGCGGCGCTTCCTTTCCGCACGCTGATTCCGCTGATGGCGCTGGTGATCGCACTGGCAGGCAACACCAACCCCGGTGTCATCCTCGTCACCTTTCTTGTCTGCTACGGGCTGTTCTGGATCGGTGACGGGCTGGTCACAGTGGCGTGGGCGGATATGCTTGGCAGCACCCTGACACCAAAAGCGCGGGCGACCTTGTTCGGATTTGGTCAGTTCGGCGTCGCCATCGGCGCGATCTTTTCACGGGAAGTGGTACGCAAATTACTCGCTCCCGACGCGCCGCCCTTCCCGCACAACTATGCGCTGCTTTTCGGCATCGCTGGCACCTGCTTCATCATTGCAGCACTGGCGCTGGTATCGGTGCGCGAGGAAGAAGATGCAGTCACCGTACCATCCGGTCCGACATTGCGCCAGTTCTTGCCCTACATCTTCACCGTGCTGCGCGATGATCGCCGCTTCCGCTACTTCACCATCGTGCGTTTACTGCTCGATTTCGTTACCATGGCGCTGCCGTTCTATATTATATTTGGCTCTGATGTACTTAAGGCGGAGAGCAGCAACTTAGTCGGCGACTCGATCCTGTTGATCACCTTCGGTAGTGCTAGCGCCTCGCTGCTCAACTCACAGATCAGCCGCCACTTCGGACCGCGTGCCGTCGTCTGGCTGATCGCAGTGGCGAAAGTAGCGATGGCATCTCTGTCACTGATCAGCGTTAGCAGCGGTAATCTGACAGCACTGCACGCGTGCTTCTTCATGCTCGGCGCAATCAATGGATCGACGGGCGCGGGTATTTTCGACTACGTGATCACCTACGCGCCAGCGGATCGCCGTCCGATCTACATGGGTTTGACCAACACCATCAGCGCCATCGGCAACGCCGCACCGATCATCGGTGGCTTCATCCTCAACCAGACGCAATCGTATCCAGTGCTGTTCACCACCACCTTGATCATCGCTATCGTTGGGGCGCTGCTTAGTCTCAGGCTTGCCGATCCGCGTCAGAGTACTGCTTTACAGGTACAAGATCAGGTACAGGAGGCAATAGCATGAAAATCGTTATCCCCGATGATTATCAGGACGCGGTACGACTGCTCAACTGCTTTAGCAAGCTGGCGGGGCATCAGGTCACCATCTACAACGACACTGTGACCGATCTCGATTCGCTGACCTTCCGCTTTCAGAATGCCGATGCACTGGTATTGATCCGCGAGCGTACCAAGATTACCGACGCGTTATTGGATCGACTGCCCAAGCTCAAGGTGATCAGCCAGACGGGGCGGGGCATCCCGCATATCGATCTTGCCGCTTGCACACGGCGCGGCATTCCCGTCCTCGCGGGTGGCGGTTCGCCGTACTCCACCGCCGAACTGACGTGGGCGCTAACGTTGGCGGCACTGCGGCATATCCCTTACGAAGTGGCGCAGTTGAAGGCGGGCAAATGGCAGAGCACTATCGGACTCGGCTTGAACGGACGCACGTTGGGCATCTTCAGCTACGGCAAGATTGGCAGTCTGGTCGCCAATTATGGGCGTGCCTTCGGTATGAAGGTGATCGTCTGGGGGCGCGAGGGATCGATCAGCCGCGCACAAGCGGATGGCTACGAAGTTTGCAGCAGCCAACAGGAACTGTTCCAGCGTTCCGATGTGCTCTCGCTGCACATCAAGTTAACGGAGGAAACTCGCGGCATCGTCACTGCCGCCGATCTCGCGGAGATGAAACCATCGGCGCTGCTCGTCAACACTAGCCGCGCTGATCTGATCGAGCAAGACGCGCTGGTGGCGGCGTTGCAGGCAGGTCGCCCCGGGTTCGCCGCGGTCGATGTCTACGAATCCGAACCCGCAATCGATCACCCGCTGCTGCATCTGCCCAACGCGCTGTGCACGCCGCATCTCGGCTACGTTGAAGTGGACGCCTACGAATCCTATTTCGGGGCTGCCTTCGATCTGCTGCTTGCTTACATTGCCGGATCACCGACTGGTGTGCTCAATCCAGAGGCACTGCGGAGCTAATCTGACTACCGACAACCCCATATTGAAACGCAACTGAGTCGCCCTATTCCTGCATGGTCAGTTATAAGCGTAGATTAGAGGCGGCTCTGCGAATGGGGATTTCATGTCGGACGTTTTCATCTCTTACGCTCGCAGCGATAATCACGACGGCTTCATCAATGACCTTTTTGCAAACCTCGAGACGATGGGCATTGATGTATGGATAGACAAATCGGACATCCCGCCCGCGTTCGACTTCATGAAAGAGATTTTCGCGGCGATTGAAGGCAGCGACGGTCTAATCTTCATCGTCACGCCGCAATCGCTAGCATCCGCCTACTGTCTGCAAGAACTGGATTACGCACACAAACTGAATAAGCGGCTGTTTCCCGTCATCCGCGCCGATGTCGATGCGGCAGTTGTTCCTACTACGCTCAAGGGACTAGACTGGATTTTTCTACGTAACCCGACGGAACAAGAATCCGGTTATCAGCGGCTTGTTGCGGCGCTGCAAAGCGGCGATCAGGACTATGTGCAGCGTCACACGCGGTTATTGCAGCGGGCGCTGGACTGGGAGAAAAACAATCATCCTGAAAGCTCACTGCTGCTCGGTGATGATCTCCGCAGCGCGCAGTCGTGGCTTAACACGGCGAAAGCGAATCCGCAGCCAACCGCACTGCATCGTGAGTTTGTGCAAACAAGCGCCAGCTATGAGCAGCGGCTGATCGAACGCGAAAACCAGCGTATCCGCGAACTAAATCAGTCTACGCGCCGCGCCGTCCGTTCCCGTACTGCGGCGATCCTCACCGGATTGGTCGCTGGCGTGATCACCATCGCAGCCGGACTGATGACCTCGACCACGATCAGTAATGCTAACGCTACGCTGACGCCGATTCCTCAAACGATCAGCGCGGCACAGGCGGCACTATCCACATCGCAATCGCAGCTTGTCGTCGTCGCCAGCACCCTCACGCCCATCCCACCGACATTGACAGCCTTTGCCAGACAGGTCGATGAAGGCACCCGCGCCATCGAATCGCAGCGTCTCGCTTCACTGGTCGTTAGTCTGCTTGCCAACAAGTCCTATAAGTTCGATGAACGCTTCATTCAGAGCAACCAGCGCAATATCAGTACCGCCGTTCTGCTCGGTATTCGCGCCTTAAGTACGGGCTATACAGCAGAGGCAGAAGCCGCCCTCGTCAGCGCACTCAGTCAACTCTACACGCGCCTCGTCATCAACTTGCCCGATTATGCTCAGACCATCAGCGCCCACTATATAGCTGACGGCACGGCGTTTCTGATCGGCGCACGCGCCTACGATGCACAAACGGGTACGTTGCTGCACACCTATGCACAGGCGGATGGTGTTGATTCTGTCGCGGCGGCATCGGCGAATGGTCAATGGGTGTTATCTGGCAACTCACTAGGGCGGCTTTCGCTGTGGGATGCTGCCAGTGGGCGGCTATTGCGGCAGTTTACCCTCAGCGATCAGATGCTAACTGTTAATGACCTGATGTTCATGCCCGATGCCAAGTCCGCGCTGGTGCTGTATGGCTATAGTGCCCGCCTGATCGATCTGGAGAGTGGATCGCCGCTGAGGACGTGGCAGCCAGCAGATCGTTTTATCAACAGCCTGTCGCTCAGTCCAGATAGCCGCACGCTGGTCACGGTTTCGGATACTGGCACTCCTGCCACTCAAGCGTTCATAGATTTCTGGGACGTATCATCAGGCGAATTGCTACGCTCGTTTACCATCAGCAATAGTGTGCGGATTGTTCGCTATGCACCTGATGGCAAAACCATTGCAACGGGTGATGGAATTAGCAGCGCCAACGCTGTCAACACGATTCGTGTTTGGGATGCTGCCACTGGTCACCTTGTGAATACGATGCTGGGACACGAAGCGGGCATCACCAGTCTGGCGTATTCATCTGATAGCAAGCGGCTGGTCAGCGGTAGCCTCGATAATACGGCTCGATTGTGGGCTGTTGACTCCGGCGATTTGCTGCGCCGTTATAGCGAACATGCCTCGTATATCATGGCAGTCAATCTTGCGCCCAATGACATTGATCTGCTGACCGTTAGCTACGACAAGACCGCGCGTCTTTCCAGCGCCGATCTGAGTACCGACCCCAACACCTTTCTCGGTCACCACGACGTGGTGGCTGACGAAGTGTTTTCGCCGGATGGCAGCTACCTCCTAACCAGTTCTCAAGATGGCGAGATCAAGCTGTGGGATGCTCACACGCGTACTCTGATCCGTAGTTTTGCCGATAATGGTTCAGTCTGCGCGATGTCATTTTCGCCTGATAGCAAAACCTTCATAACACGCGCGACGGCTTACGGCAGCGACGGAATCTCGCGTTTATGGGATATCGCATCAGGCAAAGTGGTCTATGAGGGAGAGCGGGAAACGCAGGATCGCTGTTTTGCCGCTTATTCTGCCGATGGCACGAAGGCGTACTTCAGTATCAAACAAGGCGTGCGCGTGCTGGATATCGCCACAGGTGAAACGCAGACCTTTGTCCGTTCTTACACGGAGACGGGACTTTTCGAGATATCAGAAGCGCTCTATCGTTCTGGCGATAGAGTGCTCCTCATATTAAGTGATGACTCTGACGATGGCAGTATTGAATACCTGACCATGTGGGATCCACTGACAGGAGAGCAGGTGCGTTCGGCAGTATTGCTTGAGTGCGCGGACGGAAATTTCCTATCGTACTCGATGTCAATATCTGCCGATGAAAAGAACGTGTTGATCGGGGATCAAGATGGCACAGCTTGCCTATACTCACTGGAAACGGGCAAAGCGCTGCAAATTTTCCCCGATCACAAAGGCATCGTCTTCGATCTCGCCTTTTCCCCGGACGGCAAGACCATCCTCACCGCCAGCGGAGATGGCAAAGCGCGGCTGTGGGATATTGCCACTGGCAAACTATTGCGCCTACTTTCCGGTCACACCGGAGTCGTTACCAGCGTCGCCTTTGCGCCAGATGGCAAAACCGCGGTCACTGGCAGCATTGACGGCACCGTGCGGCTGTGGCAAACCGACTATCACGACTACATCGCTTATGCTTGCACACTAGTTTTTGCTGACTTTGGTGCGGGTTTACGGGCGCAGTATGGCATTTTTGACGACACGCCGACCTGTCCCCAATTCGCGCAACCGTGATCGCAGCGCCGGATCACCGACGAGCGTGCTCAATCCAGAAGCACTATAGCTGCCGACCAACTGAGCGTTGCCTCTATACACACACGCTTCTCGGTACTAATTGGGTCCTCAACTACACCCGTTGGCTACTTGCTCCTCGAAAGTGGTGGCAAACTGATGCCGACCATCGCCCGCGCAACTGGCGCGGAAGTAGATGTACCCCGTTTGCGCCGGATAAGCAGCCGCTTCGATAGATGCCGCACGTGGATTGGCGATTGGTCCCGGCGGCAGCCCGCGATTCAGATAAGTGTTGTAAGGTGACTGCACGCCGCGATAATCCGCTTGCGTGATGGAGGGCCACCAATTGCCTGCCGTGCGAGTGTTGCCCAGCGCATACTGGATCGTGGGATCGGCGTCCAACGTGGTCGGGATCGCGGTATTGGGCGTGGCACTGATCGAATTCATGTAACGATTCCAGTACACGCTGGCAATGGTTGGGCGCTCATCATCCACCACTGCCTCGCGCTCAATAATCGACGCCATCGTGACCACCTGATACATGGTCAGGTTGCGGGCAGCGATGTCGCTGCGTAGTTGGTTGCTTACATTGGCGTCGAAAGCGTTGAGGAAGCGCGAGACCACTTCCGGCGCTGTTTCGCAGACAGGGATTGTGTAAGTAGCGGGATAGAGGAACCCTTCTAGTGAACGTCCGGCGGGTATGCCATTTTGGGCAACAAATTGCTGCACTAGCGACCCTTGGGCTGCACCAGCGCCAACCAGCGCGAGGAAGTCTGATCCGCGAAAAGTTAGTTCGGGCAGCGCGTCGATAGCCTCTGCGATCTGTTCAATGCGCCAGCCTTCGATCACCCGCAGTGTGACCAAACTGCCGTTGGGGTTGGTGATCACCTGCGAAAGTTCGGGAATGGTCAATGTTTTGCGAATGCTGTAAGTGGCGACTTGCAGTTTACTGTCCAATCCCCAATAGCGTAGATACGCCGTGAACAAATCGGCGTCGGTGATCGCGCCAAGCTGTTGCAAGCGTACCGCGATAGAGCTTGCCGTATCACCGACATTGATGGGAAAACAGATCGCCGTCGGATCGCTGCCAGCAGGTCGGTTGAGCGCATCCTGCGCCGTACTCAGGCGCAAGCGCAATATGAATGATTCGACGGGATTCAAGTTGCCGTTGCGGTTGGTCAGCAGCAGCACAGCCGTTGCAGTAATACAGCACAACGCGCCAACGACCATAACTCCAATGACAGCGAAAACTATGCGTCGTCTATTCTGAAAGATCAATGGTGCTCACACTCTACCTTCAACAATGATGGTTGGTCACTTGATCAGCGCGAGAGTACCTCTGCCATATGGAAGTATTCGGGATTGACCGAGCGTACCTTCGACGTGACATCTTCCAATGGTACACCACTCATCTCGCGCCCATCCAGCCCCACCATCACGCCGCAGACGCCTTCGGTCAGCAGTTCCACCGCTCTGACGCCCATACGTGTCGCCAGCAAGCGATCAAAGGCAGTAGGGCTGCCGCCGCGCTGGATATGACCGAGGATGGTAACGCGCACCTCGAAGCCGACGTTATGACTTTCCAGATACTTCTGCACATCGTAGATTTTGTGTTTGGAACCTTCCGCGATCACGGCGATGGCGTGGTTCTTGCCGCGTAAATAGGCGTCTTCGAGCGCCGCAGCGACTTCCTCTAGTTCCATATCTTTTTCTGGCAGCATCATCACTTCCGAGCCACCGAGGATGCCACCCATCAGCGCCAGATAGCCGCAGTTACGCCCCATCACTTCGATCAGAAAGGCACGCTCATGGCTGGAAGCGGTATCGCGTAAGCGGTCAAGGGCGTCGAGGATCGTGTTCAACGCGGTATCCACACCGATGCTCATGTTGGTGCCCCAGATGTCGTTGTCGATGCTGCCGGGGATGCCAACAACGGGGAAACCCAATTTGTGCAGCGTTAATGCCCCGCGCAGACTGCCATCACCGCCGATGACGACCAAGCCCTCGATGCCTTGCTCGTTCAAACGACGCAAGCCGCGCCGCTGTCCCTGTGGGGTCTTAAACTCGTCGTTGCGTGCCGTTTGCAGGATCGTGCCGCCGCGCTGGAGAATACCGCTGACTTCGCGGTTGGTCAGCCGTTCAAAATCACCCGCCAGTAAGCCCGAATAAGCCTGACGGATGCCAAACACCTCGATATTTTTGGAGATCGCAGTACGCACCACAGCGCGGATAGCGGCGTTCATGCCCGGTGCGTCACCACCGCTAGTCATCACGGCGATGCGTTTCATGGTGGGTTCCTCGTGAACTGTGTGAAATGGTTTAGCTATCAATCATACTGCCCATTATAGCGAGTCTTGGCGCTCGCTTGCATGAGACTTAATTGAATACTATCTTTCTTTACAATTTTTATAACTCTGTAAGATGTTATGGTGTTTACAGCGTTATAATCCCACTGCGGATGTCGGTTCAATGGAGTAACTCGGCATAACATCATGACTACAATGAACCGCTTACAGAAACGTGTTTGCTCCAACTGCGGGCAGCTTTGCGGACCTACCCAGCTTTACTGTCCGAAGTGCGGTTTTGTGCTGCCCGATGCGCTGACGGCGGAGATCAAAGCGGAGATGGCTGACGTGGACGAACACGAACATACGCAGGCGCAGCAAGCGGTCAATGGTGCTGACAATGCCGATACTCCTGACTCCAAAAAGACTACTGTTGCCGAGGTGATTCCGCCGACTCACAAATTGGCATCAACGGGCAGCCAGCGGGTACTGGCGCAGCCGGGTACGGGGTATTTCCATCAGCACGCACGCCTTTATTTGCATCACGACAGCGGCAGGATCATTCCCGTCGATGTGCGCACAGGTACCAAAATCCTCGGACGGCGTGGATCGGCAGCGGATGGCGGAACGGGCGATTTGCGGATCGTCGATCTGACCGATCTCGGTGCGGTGGAATACGGCGTCTCGCGCCGTCATTTGCAAGTAACCCTCAGCGATGACGTGATCTACGCGATGGATCTGGGTAGCACTAACGGCACATTCCTCAACCGCGAACGGCTGACCCCCGATCAGCCCTACGTGGTGCGTAATCGTTCGGTGCTCCAACTCGGCGTGCTGATCCTGCGCGTGCAGTTTGCCTAAGCAAACCTCTTCATACTGACACACTCCATAGCTCAGACAGGGTTGCCGTTTCTCGTTACCATCCGCGTAAAGGGCAGGCAGATCCAGCATGGTTACTACCAACCTTCGCATTACTGAACTATTACAAATCTCTCATAGTTTCATTCTTATGATGTTGTTGTTCAATTGAGCACTAACAATTTTTCCTATAATGCATCTGCTCATAACTCATTCACGGAGGGATTCTGTAATGGTAAATAGAACTTCGAAGTTGTTCATGATCGCACTAGTGATCACCGCGTTATTGGTAAGTGCCGGACTGAACTCAGTTCACGCTGCCACTAGCTACGTTTTCTCTGGCTCGATCACATCTGACACAGATTTCAAGCTCCACCAAGTTGGTTTGTCTGCTGGAGAATCTGTCGTAGCAACCCTCGTTTGTACTGATGGTACGCTTGACCCCGTACTTACTGTCTACGATCCGAGCAACGTCGCGGTAGCCTGGGATGACGATAGTTACACGCCCTGTAACTCCGCCAGCAGCAGCTATGTGTCATTCGTTGCGGCAGTCGGTGGTCAGTATACCTTCCGTGCCGATGGCTTTAGTACCTCCACCGGTCCATATACACTGACTGTCACCACAAATGGCAATCCGGGTCGTCCGGTTCCCACTGGCTTCGTGCTGTCGTGGATGTCTTGCAGCACCGCGGTATTTGATGCACCGGGCGGCAATCCTGTAGGCAATAATGCAGTGTGGGCTGGTCAACGGTTCTATGTGAATCCCACGCCCGTTAAAGATGCCAGCGGCAAGTCGTGGACGGAAATCTACGTTAGCGGTAGCCAGAATGCTTTCATCCCGACAAGCTGCGCGGGACTCTAAGCCTAGCGGTCATCGCAACCTCAGCCAATCGTCGGGTCGGCAATTATTGACCTGACAGCACAGCCGCCAGTGATCCTCAGGGATCACTGGCGGCTAGTTGTTTTACACGCACTCCAACTGTTGATTGACGATTCGGCAATCTTCTAAGCGTAGGCAGCCGCACTGCATCCCCACTTCCAACAGCTCCTTCATCTGCTGTGCCCGCTGAATCAAGGCGTCGATTTCCAGCAACTTCTGATTGGCTAAGGTGCGCCAGCGTTCTCCGGCTGGCGTATTGGGATCAAAATCCTGAAACAAAGTCTTGATTTCGCTCAGGGTGAAGCCAGCCTTCTGCGCAAAACCGATCATGTGCAGCATTTGCAGCGCATCCGTCGAATAGCGGCGATGTCCGTTGATCCGCTTGGGCGCTGGCAGCAAACCCATGCTCTCGTAGTAACGGATAGTGGACGTATTGACGCCAGCACGCTGCGCGATGTCCCCGATCTTCAGTTCGCCTTTCGAGTTGGACACAGAATTTAACCCCTTGACTTCAAGTTAACTTTAAATTGTAGACTGCCACTCAGATGGGTCAACCTAGGAGGATCTAACGAAACGATGTGGAGTAATTTGCGCTACAAACTGATGTTTGCCATCGCCTGCCTTGCCAGTCCGTGCTGTACACCACTGCTCGTGCCGCTGATCATCGGCTTGCTGGCTGGCACGCCTGCCGCACTGTGGATGTCGCAACACGTTGGGCTGGTGTACGGGCTTCTCACTGGAATCTCGATAGCCAGCTTCATTATCGGGCTGCGCTGGATGAACAACCGTCGCAGCGCCAATCCGCAGCCGATCACTTTGCGCCTGTCCGAAGTACCTATCGTCTTGCCCGCTGCTTTAAGAAGTGGAGAACCTGAGCATGTCGAATAAACAGAACGATCTCATCATCGCCTGCAATCCGAGCGCGATTGACGCCGCCGACTGGGACGAGCACGTCGCTCTTGCCAAATATCTGTTTTCCTCAAGCACGATTCAGGAGATAAAGGAACTGCCTGATGGCTATGCCTTCCGGCTGCCATTAGAAGCGTCGATGCTCTACAAGATCGCCGACTACATCGATAAAGAGCGTCTGTGCTGCCCATTTTTCACCTTCCGGATGGTGGTCAGCGATCAACTGTGGTTGGAACTTAGCGGTTCACCAGAGGTCAAAGGAGTGATCCAGAACGACATCTTGCAGATCGTGGAGACAGGAGTTCTGCCCTCACAGGAATCGCTGCAAGAGACCTATGATGCGCTCACCGGACAATAACAATAGATAAAAGTAGTCCCGATGCCGGACTGCCAACGCATCGGGGCTGATCTCATTTCCTTACGTGATAGTCGCCGTGTGCAACCCACTTGTAAGAGGTTAGTTCGCGCAAGCCCATTGGTCCACGTGCGTGGATCTTCTGCGTGCTGACGGCGATCTCCGCGCCAAGTCCAAACTGCCCACCATCATTGAAGCGTGTCGAGGCGTTGACGAACACCGCTGCCGAATCGACCGCCGCCACGAAACGTGCTGCGTGATTCTCGTTTGCTGTCAGGATCGCCTCGCTGTGCCACGAACTGTGCTGATCGATGTGCTCCAATGCCTGATCTAGATCGTCAACCACGCGGATGCCCAGAATCAGTGCCATCCATTCGGTATCCCAGTCGTTCTCGCCCGCAGGCAAAATGCGATCTCCGTCAGGCGTGACAAGCTGTTGGGCGCGCGGATCGAGTCGGAAGCTGACCCCGCTGGCGCTGAGGTGTTCGATCACACGGGGGATAAATCCCTGCGCCACCTGCTGATGCACCAATAGCGTATCCAGCGCATTGCACACGGAGGGACGCTGCACTTTGGCGTTGTGGATCACGGGCAGTGCGGCGTCCAGATCGGCGCTCTCATCCACGAACATATGCACGATGCCGATCCCACCAGTGATCACCGGAATGTTGCTATTCTCGCGGCAGAACTTGTGTAAGCCAGCGCCACCACGCGGGATGATCATGTCTACGTACTCGTACAGGCGCAGCAATTCCGCGATGTACTTCCGATCTGTGTCGCTGATGAATTGGATCGCTTCGGCAGGCAAGCCGCAGCCCGCTAACGCCTCTTGGATTACCTTGATCAGCGCGATATTGCTGTGCAGCGTCTCTTTGCCACCGCGCAGGATCGCCGCGTTACTCGTCTTTAGTGCCAGCGCCGCCACATCCACCGTCACATTGGGGCGCGCCTCGTAAATCACGCCGAGCACGCCAAGCGGAGTCCGCTGCTTGCGCAGGTGCAAACCGTTGGACATCTCCGCCACGTCAAAAATCTCGCCTATGGGATCAGGCAGTTTGGCGACGGCGCGAACATCCTCCGCGATACCAGCCAAGCGTCCTTTCAGCGATAAACGATCCAGCAGCGCGGCATCTAGTCCATTGGCGCGTCCGGCTTCCACATCCGCCGCGTTGATCTCCAGTATCTCGGCGCTGTGGCTGTCCAGCGCATCGGCAATCGCGTAGAGCGCGGCGTTCTTCTGATCGGTGCTGACGCGGGCAAACTGGCGGGATGCCTGACGCGCCGCTTTGCCCATCTGCTGCAAATCCAGAGCCATTGGCGGATTACCTATTTCTTACCAGCAATTCGTTAGGTCGGATGCCTGATTGTAGCTTATTTGCGGAGCGAGATCAGCGGCTGTCCCATCAGCCACGCGACTGCCGCTTCTTACGTTCTTTCCACAGCCGGATGATCATGCTGGCGGTTTCGCCGGGGCGCATTCCCACCGTGCCGATGTGTAAAGGCAGCGCGCCGTATGCCTCCGCGCGTTCAACCAGCAGATCGCGGATGCGCTGCAACGGATCATCAGATTGCAGCAGCGGGCGGTTGGTGGCGTGTTGCAGTCGGCGGTAGATTTCTTCAGCGGGTGCTTCCAAGCAGATCACCAATCCGGCACGCTGCAAGAGATCGCGGTTCTCCTGCCGCAGCACAATGCCACCACCCGTAGCGATCACATGCTCTTGCCACGTAGACATCACCGCACAGAGATCAGTTTCCAGTTGGCGGAACACGGCTTCGCCTTGCTGCTCGAAAATCTCGCGCACGCTGCAACCCTGCTGCTCCTCGATCAGCGTATCAGTATCGGCAAACTCCCAGCCCAAACGTGCCGCCACGACACGCCCGATGGTAGATTTGCCCGTGCCCATAAAACCGCAGAGGATGATATTGTCGCCCTTGCGCTCAATACTCATACCCGAACTTCCAGATGACGTTATCCATCGGCAAGTCTTCCAGCTTGGCGCGGCGCAGCGTCTCGAAGCGTGGCAGCATTTCGGTAACCGAATCGCCGCCCAGTTTCTCGATCAGCACCCCCGCCAGCACATAGGCGACCATCGCTTCGATGATCGGCACACCACGCGGCACCGGACAGAAATCGCTGCGTTCATATTCAGTCGAAGTGGTCGAACCATCCGCCAGATCAACGGATCGCAGCGGATTAAGTGTGGTGGCAATCGGTTTCATCGCTGCCCGCACGATGATCGGTTCACCGGTGGTGATGCCGCCCTCGACGCCGCCCGCACGATTAGTGCGATGTCCCAAGGTGCCGTCGTTGAGGAAGATTTCATCGTGAACCTGCGTGCCGGGGAGTTTACTGTTGACGAAAGCGGGACCGATCTCCACGCCTTTGATCGCGTGCACGCTGCCCACCGCGCCCATCAGCACGCCATCTAAACGCCGATCATACTGCACATGTGATCCGAGTCCGGGAGGAACACCAAGTGCCACCACTTCGATCACACCGCCGAGCGTATCCTTATCCTGAATACAGGCGCGGATCGCCGCGTGCATCTGCTCGGATACAGCCGGATCGGGGCAGCGCACATCACTGGCTTCGGCGGCAGCGAACCGTGCTTCGTAATCAGTGGGGTGCTCCAGATCAATGGAGACGTTACCGATTGCTGTTACATAGCCCTGCACTTTGATCCCGAACTGCGCCAGAAACTGCTTGCACACCGCGCCGACAGCGACGCGCATGGTGGTTTCTCTGGCACTGGCTCGTTCGAGTGCCAGCCGCAGTTCGCGGTAGCCATACTTGATCGCCCCCGTGAGATCGGCGTGACCGGGGCGAGGAATGGTCATCGGCTCGATCTCTTTTTCCGCCCAGTTCTTATAGTCGCGGTTATCGACCAGCAGCGCAATCGGCGCACCGGTGGTGTGACCAGCGACCACGCCCGCCGCAAAACGCACGGCATCTTTCTCGATTGCCATGCGTCCACCTTTGCCGTAGCCTTGCTGCCGCCGCGCCAGATCGGGGTTAACGTTGTCGGTAGTCAGCGGCAATCCCGCCGGAATACCTTCGAGGATGCCCGTAAGCAGCGGTCCGTGCGATTCGCCAGAAGTGAGAAATCGGAGCATTACTATTTTCCAATTGTTGTGAATCCTGCATCAAGTGTAGCGCGTGGAGATTGGATAGGCACTCGTCATTCATGACTACTTGCTAACCCACGAGAAGCGGCGCGTAAATGCTGGTAACTCGCTGACCGCATAGGTGATCAAGGTGCGTTCGCCTGGCGCGCTGTCGTACCACGCCGCCGCATCGTTCGGATCAGCCAGTATCCACGGGCAGAAGGCGAAAAAGTAATCGGGCAGCGGGGTACCATCGGAGAGAGTGCCTGTGCGGAACCACTCGAACACCGATAGCAGATAATCGCGCTGCAGAGTCGGCGTCACCATCGGGAAGCGCTTATCCTGCTGTTCGCCGGGACGCCAGCCGCCCTCACCCGCGATCATCATCGGCACGAAACCGATCTCCTCCTGAAACACGTTGGCGAACGCGCGGAAGCCGAGCACACTATCAATCGTGTCGGTGGTTTCCGGCGGACGGTTATAGCCGTAAGCGTGCGGGATGAAAAACAGCCGATTAAAGACGCGCTGCTGTCCCTGTTCCTTGAGTTTACGCAAGATCAAGCGTACCCATTCCGGCTGCAACTCCTGCAAGCCGACGAATCCGCCAGCCTCATAAACTTGTTGGATCGCCGGAAAGAGGTGCTCAAAGTAGACTGCCTGATCCACTTGCCGACCATCGTCCTGCCACTCTTGTCCCAGACTCGGCTCGTTGTAGATTTGCAGGTAGGGCGGCAAACCGAGAGTACGCAGGAACATCACATCTTGCGACCAGTAGGAGTACTCCCGATACGGACGCACGAAGGGACGCCAGATCACGGTGATGCCAGCGCGCTTGAACGCCGGAGCCATCAGTAGCAGTTGCGTGCGCGAGGTGTAATTGACCAGCAGCCACTTGATATTCAGCTTCTTCAACCGCGATAGTTGCAAGCGCAGTTCAAACGGATCGTCCAGCGGCGAGGCGAGATAGTGGATGCATAACCCGTTGTCATCCACTGGTCGCGTCCACGCCGCTAGATATGCCTGATAGTCGGCAGTGGGCGAGGGCAGCGGAAATTCCTGCGCTGCGTTGCTTGCGAGGCCGATCAGATCGGGGCGCGTGAATGCTGTTTCTATTGCCCACTTGCCGTCCGATCCAAGCAGCGCCGTGAAATACGTCCCGCTGACCCGCAAACTCGCGCTATCGGGATCGATCTCTAGCCGCAGCGGTTCGGTGAGCACCCCTTCATCCGGCAGCGGGAAGGACTCGATCTGTCCGTCGCGCCAGCGTGCCACGCCGCCCCGCGTTGCGATCCACAGGCTGCTATCAGGATCAACCAGTAGCGCGTTGATGCCGTTATCAGGGAGGGCGCTATTGTACAGATCGAAGTGCTGCCACGTCTGCGAGTCCAGATCGAGGCGCAGCACACCGCTGAAGCGCGTACCGATCCACAGGCTGCGAACTTGCAGCGCCAATGCAGTGATGTTACGCAGCGGGTCGTAGACCGTCTCCTCTAGCGTGATCACCGTTTCCGCGCCACTCGCCTCTATGCGGATCAAGCCGCGTCCGCTGAGATAGCGCCGTGATACCAGATCGTAGCGATTGACATCGGCACGCCACGTACTGCCGACCGAATCGCGGACTTCCAGCAGTGGCGATGGCGAGTCCGCAGCGGGAACGAGCGACGCCTCCGCTATGATCGCGCTCAGTTCGGGGATCGGCGCGGTGGCGATGGGATAGCGATCTAGAAACGAGTCGGGAACTTGCGAGACATCGCGCAGCATGCCACCTGTTGCTACTAGCATCGCCTCATCAATAATCGGATAGCGAGTGCCGCGATAGAGAAAATACAACTGCTGATCCTGTACTCCAGTCAGCCAGCGCGTCAGCGGCATCCCGACGGGCGCATCTTTCCACTGATCGGCTGGCACATAAAGCAGATCGTTAGGCTGGTACGCCAGCGCCAGATACGCCGGATAATCCGCGACGAGGCTAACGCGCCCGTCATCAAGCTGCACGTAAACTTTAGAGTCGTTTGGGCGCGCCGGATGCACCGGACGCCCGATCAGGCTGCGCGGCGCTGAAGTCGGGATCGCTGTCGGCGGAATACTGGTTGCGGGCGCTGATGATTGGCAAGCGGTCACGATTAACACCGTAGTGAGCGCAACGAGTCGCCTGATTGAGTACGGCATGATCAGCCTCCAAGTCAACGGGTAGGCAACCTGTAGCTTAGGCGAAACTTTTCGTCGCCACCAGCGCGGATCAGCGGCGCTCAGATGACGATCAGCAATCAGTGGATCAAAGCGAACATCTGTGCTATCCTTGTGCAGCATTAGGGGATTAGCAAGGAGAACGCGGTGAGCATTGAGGACATTCATGAGGAAGTCAACAAGGCAAATATGAAACGCCGGATCGTCAACGGCTGGAATGATATGCAGGCATTTCTGAATACCTTGAGCGAGGAGCAGCTCACCACGCCGACCGATGCGGCGGGCTGGACAGCCAAAGATCACGTTATCCATATGGCAATGTGGGAAGATGGTATCGTGGCACTGCTGCAAGGAAAATCTCGCACGGCAGCGATGGGTATTGATGCCGCGACATGGGAACAAGATACCGATGAGATCAATGCGGTGATCCAGAAGCGCAACCGCGATAGATCACTGAGCGATGTACGGGCGGCATTCCAGCGCAGTCACGACAGCATGTTGGCGACACTTGAATCGCTGAAGGACGAAGATTTGATGCGCCCCTACAGCGACTTTGATACGGAGTCCATCAACTCGCAGCCGATCTTCGCCTCGATTGTGGGCAACACCTTCGGTCACTACGCCGAACACAAGCCGTGGATCGCGGCAATCGTGGTGAGCTAACTTCTCCCAATCCTTCTCCCAACAACCAATCAGCCGCAGTCCAGATGCGGCTGATTCGATTCCCACAAGCATGAATTCTGCGTGAACTTCGTGAAAAATTTGGTAAACGGTGACTTTCCTGTAATAGACTCCGACTAAACCTTCAATGAGACTGTAAGCATCACACCAAACGAAGCAGTTGATAGGGGTCTAGTCATTTTGCAAAATATGCGGGTTGCGCTGTACGCCGAGACATTTCTGCCGCAGATCAACGGTATCGTCAAAGTGCTGTGCCTGACCTTGGAGCATCTGCAGCGGGCAGGGATCGAAGCGGTGGTTGTTGCGCCGAAAGAGAGCATCGACACTTACGCGGGTGCGCGGGTGATCAAAGTGCCTTCATTGCGTAACCCGATCTATCCGAAGGGGCGGCTGGGGATGCCTAACGCGCAAACCTTCGCGCAGATCCGGGCGTTCGCGCCGGATGTGATGCATATGTTTCATCCCTCTTTCTCGGCATTGGCGGGGCAGCGCTTCGCCCGCAAACTAGGTGTGCCGACCATCGCTTCCTTCCATCTCGATCTCTCCCATGCGCTGAACTACTATGGCTCTAGCGCCATCTCTAGCGTAATCCGACGGCTGATGACATGGGAGTTCAACCGTAGCAATTATGCCCTAGCCCCCTCAACGCACGTGCAGCAGCAGATGCGGAATATCGGCATCCGCAATGTTGGCTTGTGGCGTCGCGGCGTCGATGCCAACAAGTTCCATCCGCGCTACTTCGATCCCAACATGCGCGATCTGCTCACTGATGGTCATCCCGAAGATCATTTGCTGCTCTACGTCGGCAGATTAGCGACGGAAAAGCAAGTTCATCAGATTCGCGCGGCACTGGATCAGATTCCCAACACCCGCCTCGCCATTGTTGGTACTGGTGCGCTGGAAGCAGAGTTGAAGCAGGAGTTCGCGGGCTATCCGGTGCGTTTCATGGGCAATCTCAGCGGTGAACTACTCGCCCGCGCCTTCGCCAGCAGCGATGTGTTCGTTTTCCCTTCCGCTTTCGAGAGTTTTGGCTTGGTGCTGCTAGAAGCGATGGCATCCGGTACGCCCGTCGTCTCCTCGCGCGTCGGTGGCGCTCCCAACGTGATCACGGAAGGGAAATCGGGTTATCTGTTCGATGTCAACGACACAGAGGGCATGATCACAGGTATCCGCCGCGTGATCGAGTCCCCAGCAAAGTTGGCGCAGATGCGGATCGCCGCCCGCGCTGATGCCGAGACGCATTCGTGGTCAGCGATTATGGACGAATTGATCGAGTGCTACAGTTCGGTTGCCGAACAGTCGAATCGCCGCGCGCTGGCGTAAAGCAAGAGCACTCGTACTTGCGATTTACATTGACTTGACACTAATAACTGAACGTGGAATCACCTCTCCATGTCATGTCAGTTAATCAACAGTCTTCCACAACAGAGTATCATTGTAGACACAGCCCTCTCCGTCGCCTGCTGCGCCCTTGACGAAATAGTAGCCGATTTCCCCACTGTCGAAATTGGTTTCTTCCTGCTGCACAACCTGTGAGCCGTTAACGTAAACGGTAAGTGTTTCATTGAAGTAGATCACAGTCAGGCGATTAGCAGCAGCTTGCGCGGTGCGTAATCCCGTTGCAATGCCTGTGATACCACTTTCTTGGAAGGTACGATCACGGTAGAAATTGAGTACCCATGTCCCATCACGACGCAGCCAAAATGCCGACATCTGATCTGGTTCCCAATTCGCCGACTTTGGATCTCCTGAACCGTGATAGAGCAAGCCGCAGCCCGTCCGCCCCAACGCACCGTCGGAGGCGGTCATGCGGAAGGTCGTAGAGAACACAAAATTCGTGTAGTTGCTCGGCGCATCGGTCAGTAGCGATTGATAAAAGACAAAATCATCGTCGGGATTACCAGTCATCCCGATGCTGTCATTTGAACCGAGGTCAACCTGCTGAACCGTATTAGAAGAGGATAGTACTCCAGCATTCAGTAGCGTCTGAATGATTACGTCAGGATTATTGGAGAGCAACCCTGCAAACTGTACATCGCCGATCCCTGTGGCTGCAATATCCGTTTGTTGGGCATTGAAAGTTTGCGCTAGTGCCGTGAGTTGCTGAATCAGCGCGGTACTGGTGAAATCCGGCGTGTTAGTAAAGGTCGAGGTAGGAGTTGCGGTTGGTGTGTTAGTAGGTGTATTAGTTGGCGTATTGGTATTGGTGGGTGTGCTAGTGGGAGTGGATGTGGGTGTATTAGTCGACGTTTCCGTCGGCGTATTGGTTGCTGTTGATGTATTGGTTGGTGTATTAGTAGCAGTTTCTGTTGGTGTTTGAGTTGGTACAGGAGTATTAGTCGCAGCTAACGTAGGAATATCACCAGCGGGTGGCACGGCGATGCCTGTTGCGTCAACAGAAGGATCTTTAGTGCCAACGATCACATTTGAAGCAAACGTTGTTGTTGGTACTAGCGATCCGGTTTGGGCAATCGTAATCGGCGTTGGTGTGAGCAAGTCAGCGATAGCTATCTGTTGCGGCGTTGGTATTTGTTGGGCTAGAGTCTGAATTTCGTTGACGACAGCTTCGACAATATCGTCAATTTGCTCAGGATCATCGATGTTCCGTACACACTCAACACCTAAATCTTCCAAGCGTCTCCGCGTTTCTTCAAAATCATAGGAATCGAAGAACGTAAAAGCACATAGTGCTACAGGAATACGACGCTCACGAAAGTCTTGCAACAACAATTTCCAGTCAATCGTATCGACGACATTGCAATTTGCAGTCGGCTCATCCTTTCCAAGCAAGACAACCACCAATTGCGACGGACTGTTCGAGGCTTCAACATCGTTAGCGACAGCCCTGAACCCAACGCGATAGGCGCTGTTTCCACTCGGTGTTAACTGGGAAATAGGAGCTAGAAGATCGTCGGAAGAAGCATCTAGTCCCTCACTTTGTTTAATAGTCTTAGCGCAATCCGTTCCAATTCCACCGCCAGCCGTCCGCACAACCCAATACTTGCCGCCAGTTGGCATGCTACCAGTGATTTTTGAAATTATATTCTTGGCAATTTCAAATTGTGGTTCACCCTTGAGCACTTCTGCCATGTTGTCCGATACATCGACCAAAAATGTGATTTGCGTTTCGGATTTACCGCGAGGATTGAAGATAGTGTTGATCGCACTTTGTATATTAGCGCGACTAGCAATAGCAAAAGCGAATATGAGGAGGGCAATTAATCCAAGTAAGCCAGTGATTCCCCATCCTCTCAGGCGCGGGTTCTCTCGACGCTTCATAGTTCGATCTTTAGTTTGATTGAACGCTGTAAATTCCAGTAGGCTATCAATTTCGTCTGCTACGCCAGCATCCAGATCGTGACCTGCACGCCGCCTAAATCGTTCTATTACGTATCGAGAATTCTCTCGCGTGTCATGTTTGTATAGAAATGTCCGTAACTCAGCGAGGAGCGATGTTTGCTCGTGCTTGGTTAATATTACAGAGAAATCAATTACGCGATCTAGCACCAAAGTAAGCTGAGAGATCGGTGCAGGTGGGCGTAGATCGATTTCGTTGGGTGGCAGGCTCAGATCAGGACTAGCTTCGTATTCGCGCAGCGCATAATCAAGCCGCGCGAGGAATTGTGATGTTGGATTAGCTGGATCAGTATATGGCAATACTTCGGATGCAGCGATAAAAGATGGCACACGCCCAAAATCAATAGGCTCGACCATGATAGGCAAGAAATGGCGTCCAAGTGCTGCTGCATAGCGATATTCGAGTTCGCAGGGATATGAGTCTATGTAGTCAGGACTCAGCGCGTAGACGAATAATTTACAGTCCCGAATATCGGCGAGTATTTTGTTCCACCACGAATGTCCCGCCAGCGTCTGTTGATCGTAGCGAACATCGTAGCCCATATCCATGAGCGTGCGTACCAGCAGTTCGACCTGCGCACGGTTTTTGCTGCTGTAGCTAATGAAAATGATCATATGCGCGTGGCTGACATCATGCGTTAGTTTATGGGTTGTGTAAGTATAGCTAAAGTTTGTAGCCGAACAACTAGACCACTACCAACAGCCTTACGATTCCTACCTCTCTTGCGCCCATCTTCTCCTGACTGTTACACTCCACCGCCTAGCACATCTCCTCGTGTCGAAAGGCGATCTCATGAAGCGCGTGTTGATCTTGGGCGGTGGATTCGGTGGTTTGGCGGCTGCTCACAGCTTGCGGCAATCACTCGCGGCTGAGGACGAGATCATCCTGATCGATCAGCGGGCGCAGTTCATGGTCGGCTTCCGCAAGAGTTGGGCGCTGGTCGGTGAATCGACCTTAGAAGCGGGACAGCGTTCTCTTGCCGATCTCAACCAGCAAGGGATTAAAGTAATACAGGGCGCGATAACCAAACTCGATCCGGTGGCGCGATCTGTGGAAGTCAATGGTCAACGGCTTGAGGCGGATGCGATTGTGGTGGCGTTAGGTGCACGCCGCGCACCGGAAAAAGTCCCCGGTCTGCAAGCATACGGTTACAACGTCTATGAGGCGGCGGAAGTGCCGCGTGCTGCACAGGCGCTGCACGATTTTAAGGGTGGTCGCGTGGTCATTGGCATCTTCGGTATTCCTTATCCTTGCCCGCCCGCGCCCTATGAGATGGCTATCCTGATCAACAGCTTACTGCCGCAGCGGGGCATCAGCGCGACCGTGGAGGTGTTCAGTCCGCAGCCATTGTCGATCCCGATCTTGGGCGAGGTGCGCTGCAGCGACTTCGAGAGCCAATTGGCGGAAAAGGGCATCGCTTTCCTGCCCAATCACAAGGCGACGGCGGTAGAAGCGGGCGAAGTCGTCTTTGCTAACGGACGCCGCCCCTTCGATCTGCTGCTGACAGTGCCGCCGCATCAATGTCCACCTGTGATCGTTGACAGCGGTTTGGCAGCAAGCGGGGAATGGATCAAGGTTAATCCGCGCACGATGGAAACGCAGTTCGAGGGCGTTTATGCGGCGGGAGATTGTGTAGAAATCATGATGGCGACGAATAAACCGCTGCCCAAAGCGGGCGTCTTTGCCGAAGCGATGGGACGCACCGCCGCCCAACGGATCGCCGCTGCGTTCGCGGGCATTCCTGCCGATGCTCAATTTGCGGGCGAAGGCGGCTGCTTCTTGGAAGTAGGCAACGGCGAAGCGATGATGGTTAAGGGTAGCTTCTTAGCGCAACCCGCGCCAGACGTGATCCTGACCGAAGCCTCGTCCCGCTATCTGGATCAGAAGCGCAACTTCGAAGCGGAGTTATTGAAGCGCTGGTTCACTGCTTGAATTGGTCGCCGTTGCAGTGGCGTTAGTAAGCACTGCTGGCTGTTCATGCTTCTCTGCCTGAAGTGTAGCCAGTGGAATGCGGATGGTGAAGGTGGTGCCAACGTCAATCTGACTCTCTACGGCGATTGTCCCGCCTTGCAGTTCCACTGCTTCTTTAGCGATCACCAAACCCAATCCCGTGCCGGAGATGCTGCCGACGTTATTAGCGCGATGAAATGCCTCGAACAGATGCTTGCGATCTTCATCGGGAATGCCGATGCCCTGATCGGAGATTTTGAGCAGAACCGCGTTCCACGCGTAATCCAGATGGACTGCAATCGGTTTGTCAGGAGCTGAATACTTAATCGCGTTGGAGATCAGGTTATCCAGTATTTGTCGCATCAGCTTTTTGTCCAACCGGACATTTCGCATGGTCCCTTCTTGGGTAAAGCTGAACTGATGATGCACATCGGATCGACTCTGGAAATCATCGACTACACTTTTGCACAGCGCTACCAGATCGATGTCGTCCGGTTGGAACTCGACTCGCTGCGCCTGCATCCTCGCCAACAGCAGTACATCATCCATCACATCCCTGAGCCGGGCGACCTGCTCCTTGATCTTGGTGAAACGCATCGTGATCTGCTCATCAGTCATCTTCTGACGATAGGCACTCAAGGTTTCAGCGGCGGCGAGGATCGTAGCTAGCGGCGTGCGGAATTCGTGCGATGCCATCGATACGAAGCGCGATTTGAGTTCGCTCAGTTCGCGCTCTTTTTCCAATGCAAGCTGCAGCGCCTGTTCCGCCTTTTTGCGCTCAGTGATATCATGATTCACCGTAACGATACCCAATCGCTTGCCATTTTCATCCTTGAAGCAAACCAGAGAGCCAAGGATATAGACGGTTTTGCCGTCCTTATGCCGCTGGATCGCTTCGTCCGTCCAGTAACCTTGCTCTTGCAGTTTGCGCATAGCATGATCGTAGCTTTCGCTGGACAGGAATTGCGTTTGCAGCACCTCCTCACTGCGCTTACCGATCACATCATCCGCGCGCCAACCATACATACGTTCCGCGGCCGGATTCCACGTTTGGATTCGATGCTCAAGATCAGTTGCGATCACGGCGTCATTGACGTTTTCCTGCAAGCTGGCGTAGAAGCGCAGTTGCCGTTCACGGGCTTTGCGTTCACTGATATCGCGGATAGTGATGACCAGTCCATTATTCTGCACGGCGCCAATGCCAAACTCCGCTTGAAACACCGTGCCATCCTGACGACGAAGCTGTGCCTCGAACGATTTGTTTGAGTGCGTTACGGTGTGCGGATTGATCAACAACTGTACCCGACCGCGATCCTCCTCATCGATCAGGTCGAGCACCGACTTGCCGAAATATTCATCGTCTTGGCAGGCGAGGAAGCGATTAAAGGCAGCGTTGGTCTGCTCGACCTTGAGATCTGAATTAACCAGCACGATGCCGTCGAAGCTGTTGTTCAAGATCGCCTCGGCGCGATCTTTAGCCGACTTCAGTTCGGCAGTGCGTTCGATGACCTTTTGCTCCAATACACCTTGTGCTTTTCCCAGTGCGATTTCGGCGATTTTACGCTCATCGATGTCTTGTTCCAACGCCCGTTCAAGCGTTCGCCTTTTGTGCAGTTCAAAATACAAGACGACAAAGAGTCCACCAGCCGTCACCACCACGAAGGCAATGCCCTTGAAAATACTGAAAGTAGTCAATAACTGTGTAGATGACCCGAAGAGGAAGGCTACCAGCTTGTCGGAGAAAATAATCCACAGGATTGCCACGATGGCGTAGCCGAAGGTGACGCGGACTTCAAATCGGTTTAAATACGAGCGCATGATCGTCCCCTTTGGACTTCTCGTTGGTATGATTGGCTACGTCGTCAGCTATCGAGGAGTAAGGGCAGCCTGATTTATGGCAATCCACCAGCATCGATCTTCAGATCCTAATCGTGGCATAATTCTACTACTGAGTTAGCAGTAAAGTTGAAAGAATCTACTAAACTCTATTAAAACTCTTTTTAGTTGCACTATAGTAATACAATGTCATCTCAACCGTTATGGCATGAAGTCCCTTGACAAGGAGCAGCCTCGCTCATGCAAGTTGGCGATGCCATCCGCACCAAACGCGCCGTCCGCCAGTTCAGCGATCAGCACGTCCCCACTTCCGACATCAGCGCGATCCTCAACGCCGGACGCCGATCTCAGAGCAGCAAGAACAAACAGTCGTGGCTCTTCATCGTGGTCAAAGATCGCGGCACGCTGGAGGAACTCTCCGAGCTAGGGACGTTCGCCGGACATCTAGCGGGTGCTGATTTCGCGGTGGTGATTATCGGCGACAAGGCTTAGTGACCTAGGAGGTTCCTTCTTCCACATCGGGAAAGGATAAGGAGATCTCGCGTAAGTTGCTCCACGTAATGCCTACTAGTTTATGCATCTATGTCTAATCGCATTAGCTAACTGATTTGACAATAGGTAGCGTGAAGGAAACAGTTGTGCCGGGTGGGAGCTTCTCCTGTATCCAGATGCGTCCGCCATGTGCTTCGACTAAGCCTTTGCAAATCGCCAGACCTAGCCCAAGCCCCTCTTTTGCTACCTCGCCTTGATGGAAGGTTTCAAAGACCGATTCTCGTTCGCTTGGTGGAATTCCGTTCCCTTCGTCACTGACATCAAACTGAATAAAATCAGTCCTTTGTTGGCAAACAGTGACGACGATTTGAGTGCCCACGCCTGAATACTTTGCTGCGTTGTCTACCAAATTGGTAAGCACCTGAACAATGCGCTGCTCATCTGCCAGTACTGGAGGCAAATTAGACGATAGGTCAATGCTCAAGTGATGGTTGTGTGCCAATATATCCATTTCGACGCGGGCGGTGTCGAGAATCGAGTATATAGATTGCATCTTTGTTTCGATGGTAAGCTTGCCAACTTGCAGCCGCGAGAGGTCTAGCAAATCATCTATCAGATGAGTCAGCTTATCCGCTTCCGCATCGGCAATAGTCAGAAATTCGCGCTGAGTCTGTTCATCGAACCTTACATCTTTCGCCAACAGTGTAGTCACGAAGCCTTTGATCGACGATAGCGGTGTACGCAATTCATGAGAAATGATCGCCAGCAAATGAAGTTTGAAGGCATCCGCTTGCTCTGCGCGCTGCCGCGCCTCGCGTTCTGCCTCTAACAGTTGCCTAACATGCTCTTGCGCCTGCTTACGCTCGGTGATGTTTCTGGCGATCTTTGCCGCTGCCACGATCTCGCCGTGCTCGTCTCTCACCGGTGAAACGCTCAACGAAATTTCCAAAATGCGCCCATCTTTGTGCACACGGCGTGTTTCGTAGTGATCGATGTGTTCGCCACGCCTTAAACGGCTGAGAATTTGGGGGATTTCATCCTGTTGATCGGGAGGAACAAGGATTGAGATCGGCTTGCCAATGACTTCTTCCGGCGTATAGCCATACATGCGCTGTGCGCCTGCATTCCAACTAAGGATCGTGCCGTCTAGCGATTTGCTGATGATCGCGTCGTCCGAAGATTGCACGATAGCTGCCAGGAGTTCGCGTTCAGTCCACCCCAACGGGCGATCTTCTGAAGCCAATATCGAGGGCAGTAGCGAGAAATGTTTCAGCAGCGGTTGGTCGTGCGCTTGCTCCATGCCATGTTCCAGCAACCAGCGTTCCAACACATCGAGCCTTACATACCAGCGATTACTGATGCGGACACCGGGCAAACGTTTCTCCCGAAACCAGCGGCGAACCGTTGCCGTCTCGATATGCAGCAACTCCGCGACATCTTGACTTGTGATCAACCGACTAGAGGACATGAGGAGCAACCCACGCGAATAATATCCGTAGGTTCATTATAGCTACTAACGACCTATCAACATCCTGAATAGAATGAAGCGATCACCGATTACCAATCTTAGTTACAATTGTTTGAACCAAGATTCACGTACTTTAGCGGAGATTGATCAGCTATGCAGGTTAGAGATGCCATCCGCACCAAACGCGCCGTGCGCCAGTTCAGCGACCAGCACGTCCCCGATTCCGACATCAGCGCGATCCTCAACGCCGGACGCCGATCTCAGAGCAGCAAGAACAAACAGCCGTGGCACTTCATCGTAGTCAAAGATCGCGGCACGCTGGAGGCACTCTCCAGGCTAGGGACGTTCGCCGGACATCTAGCGGGCGCTGATTTTGCGGTGGTGATGATCAGCGACAAGGCGGGCAACTGGCCCGACTTCGATCTGGGGCAAGCCGCCGCTTACATGCAACTTGCAGGCTGGGAACTTGGCGTCGGATCGTGCATCGCCGCCATCTACGAACCGGACAAAGCGAAAGAATTACTCGGCGTCCCCGCAGAGCTGATTCTAAATCTGGCGATCTCGTTCGGCTATCCCGCGCCGGATTTCACCCCCACTAAAGGCGGCAGACGCCAATTAACCGACATCGTTCATTATGAGAAGTGGTAGGAGCAGCAGATCATGGTAGCAAAGCAAATTGCCCGTCAACCCTTCGGACGCACCGGACACCTCAGCAGCCGCGCGATTTTTGGTGCTGCCGCGCTCGGCAATGTGACTCAGGACGACGCAGATCGCACGCTAGAAGTACTGCTAGAGTACGGCGTCAACCACATCGACACTGCCGCCAGCTACGGTGACTCCGAATTGCGCATTGGTCCGTGGATGGCGCAGCACCGCCGGGATTTCTTTCTGGCGACCAAGACAGGCGAGCGCACCTATCAGGCGGCGAAAGATCAGTTTCACCGCTCACTGGAGCGCTTGCGTGTCGATTCCGTCGATCTGATCCAGCTTCACTATCTGGTGGCGGAAGCTGACTGGCAGACCGCCATGAGCGAAGATGGCGCACTACGAGCGCTGTTGGAGGCACGGGAGCAGGGCTTAGTGCGCTTTATCGGCGTGACCGGACACGATGTCGCCATCGCGGAGATGCATCATCGCAGCCTTAACTTCTACGACTTCGACTCGATCCTGCTGCCCTATAGCTACGTGATGATGCAGAATCCACAGTATCGCTACGGCTTCGAGACCCTGCTAGGCATGGCGCAGCAGCGCAATATCGCCGTGCAAACGATCAAGTCGGTGACGCGCCGCCCGTGGGCGGAAGGTCAGCAGCACAGCGCCAATACTTGGTACGAGCCGCTGATCGAACAGGCGCACATCGATCATGCTGTGCATTGGGTGCTGGGTAATCCGCAGGTATTCCTGAATACGCTGGGTGATATTCAGCTTCTGCCTAAAGTGCTGGATGCCGCGTCGCGCTTCGAGCAGCGTCCGAGCGAGGAAACCATGCAGGCGGATTTGAAGTCGCTGGAGATGGCTCCGCTGTTCGTATAACCTGATTAGCCCTCACCCCTACCCCTCTCCCGCAAGGAGAGGGGAATTAAACAACCCTTATATTTAAGTCCTTCTCCTAGCGGGAGAAGGATTTAGGATGAGGGCATTCCTCACTTCTCAAACTCGTAAAATTATGCGCCGTTAACTTGTCACTCGATCAAATTTTCCTTATAATCAAACGGAGATTTGATTAATTGAGTTTGTGGGGTTTACTGAGCATGAGCGTCGCAGAGATCACTCGTACGGCACCGACCAAGCTGGAATCCACCGATTATTACCATATGGACGACCTGCTCACGGATCAGGAACGCGAAGTACGCTACCGCGTCCGCGAATTCATGATGAACGAGGTCGAGCCGATCATCAATGACTATTGGGAACGCGGCGAAATGCCGATGGAACTACTGCCCAAACTGCGCGCACTTGGCATCACTGGCGGTCCGATTCCCGGCTACGGCTGCCCCGGACTGAGCAGCGTGTCAATGGGTCTGATCAG
This sequence comes from Anaerolineae bacterium, assembly GCA_019637555.1. Lineage (GTDB taxonomy): Bacteria > Chloroflexota > Anaerolineae > Aggregatilineales > UBA2796 > JAHBVK01. Next base: position 21,017 of record JAHBVK010000043.1, on the reverse strand, counting down.
CATGGAGTTATCGCGCGGGGATGGCAGCCTCAGCACCATCTACGGTGTCCACAGCGGACTCGCCATGTTGAGCATTTTCTTCCTCGGCAGCGAGGAGCAGAAGCAGAAGTATCTGCCCAAAATGGCGTCATGGGAAACCATCGGCTGCTTCGGGTTGACGGAAGCGCGCGGCGGGTCGGATGCGGCACACCCCGAAACAACTGCACGGCGTGAGGGTGATAGCTGGGTCATTAACGGCAACAAACGCTGGATCGGGCTGGCGAACATTGCCGATTTCTGCATCGTTTGGGCGCGTAACGAGGAGACGGGCAAAGTCAACGGCTTCATCGTGCCTAGCAACACGCCCGGCTATAAAGCGGTGCCGATCACAGGCAAGATCGGCAAGCGCGCCATCACTAACTGCGATATTTATCTGGACAATGTAGCGATCCCGTTGGAGAACAAATTAGAGAACTCCAACAGCTTCCGCGATACCGCCATCGTGCTCGGTGCGACGCGCATCGGTGTGGCATGGGAAGCGATTGGTCACGCCATGGCAGCTTACGAGTACGCACTCGATTACGCCAAACGCCGCGTGCAGTTTGGCAAAGCAATTGCGGGCTATCAGCTCACGCAGTCGAAGCTGGTCAACATGCTGGGCAAGATCACCGCGATGCAGATGATGACACTGCGCCTCAGCCAACTGATCGATCAGGGCAAGGTAACCGAGGGTAAGGCGAGTCTGGCTAAGGCATTCAACACCGCCAACGCCCGCGAAGTCGTAGCGCTCGGACGCGAAATTCTCGGTGGTAATGGCATCCTGCTGGAAAATCACATCGCCCGACACTTCGCGGATATGGAAGCGGTTTACACCTACGAAGGCACGCACGACATCAATACGCTGGTGGTTGGACGTGAGATCACGGGTGTGCAAGCCTTTGCCTAGTCGAGCGTTGAGATAATTAGGGTAATTTACACGCCGCTGTCGTAACCAACAGCGGCGCTTTGTTTACTGGTATAATTGCCTTTCAAGAGAGTATTGGAGTAGGACAATGACTCTGCTGGAAGCTATCCAAACAGGTGACGTGATCCTGAATGTCTCCGAGCAGGAGTACCTAGACAAATATGCTGAAGAACATTACGAATGGATTGGGGAAGTAGCTTATAAAATTCCAGTGGTTACGCTCACGCACATGAATTTTGTAGGCTATTTCTCAACGCTGCTTCAAGGCTATTTTTTGTTGAATCCGATTGGGTTGTTTGTAGGTTTTTCTTTCCTGCTCAGAATGGAATCGGTAGCTGGTCATCCTCATCGTGAACCAGACTTTGCTATAGTGCTGAATGAAAACATGGCGCGGTTGCACGACACGTTTATCCAAGATCGCGCTGATATGGTTATCGAAATTGTGTCGCCAGAGAGTACCGAGCGAGATTACGGTAAGAAGTTTCAGGAATACGAAGCAGCAGGTATCACTGAATATTGGATCGTTGATGCGCTGCGTAAAGAGTGCCGCTTCTTGCGTTTGAACAGCGAAGGACGCTATCAATCGCAGTTTGCGGATGGTGATGGCAACTATCGCACGCCGATCCTGCCACAACTGATATTACATGTGCCTACGCTATGGCAGGAATCGCTCCCCAATATGATCGAAGTCCTCGCAGATGTCCGTAAAATGCTCGGCGTCGAGGATTAAACCTTGCCGCGTGAGCGCATCACGTAGTTGATCGTCTTGTAGACTAATTTCGCCGCCGCATAGTTCGAGGCTTGACTGGCGTTGGCGGGCGCAAGTTCCACGCAATCTACCGCCACAACCCGCGAATGTTCCGTCACCGTGCGGATCAACTCCAATCCGTCGTACCAGCCGATTCCGCCCGGTTCCGGGGTACCCGTCGCGCTGAATACCGAGGGATCGAAGCCGTCAACATCGATGCTCAGATAAACATCGCGTCCTTCGATCAGCTTCTTTAGCGCGTCCAGATAGCGGTGTTCCCGATCCACATACATCTCCGCTGCCCTGAACACCGTCACCCGATCTGACTGCCGGATGAACTCAACTTCTTCGGGGCAGGTCGAACGGATGCCGAATTGAACCGTCGGCGCGTAGGGCAGCCAGCGCCGCGCCACGCAAGCATGACTCCATGGCGTGCCGTCGTACTCATCGCGCAGATCGCTGTGCGCGTCGATCTGCACCACCATCAAGCCCGGATACTTGGCAGCGAAAGCGCGCACCAATCCCGGTGTAATGCCGTGTTCGCCACCTAACGTCACCAGCAGTTGGTCTTGAATATTGAGTCCCGCCACCGCGTCGGCGATTGATTGACTGACCGCTTCCAATGAGTCGAGCGTTGGATGGAAAAAGGGCAGTGTGTGTACGCCATAAGCGAAAGCAGCCTCAGATTCCATCTCTATGTCATAGAGTTCTAGTTGATTCGATGCCTCAATGATCGAACGCGGACCCAATTTTGTACCACCTGCGTAAGTGGTCGTCATCTCGAACGGGATCGGCAGCACCCACACGGCGCTGGTCTCCCGCATACTGGTTTCTTCGTCCACGCCAAGGAAGCGTTCAGGGTAACGAAATTCAGCCACGATGTCTCTTATCTCCGAGGGAAAGTGCTATGTTGCGCATACAGATCGCTATAGGATCGCCGCGCGGACTGCTTCAGGATGTCAGCTAAGTTTATCTGAAAATCCGCTGGCGTCGATTCCCAGTCGGGCGGATCACGGCGTCGGCGTAATCGTCGCCCACAAGATTTTTGGTAGTCGCGATAGGTCACCACCACTACGGATGATCTCGCTGTAGCTGGTGTCGTGGAACACCCAGCCAACTTGACCATCTGGCAGCAGGATTAAGAACCAGTTCTCGGTACTGTCTTTATAGCGCGCCAGCAGCGGATAGGGATCGCTGCCCGCCTCGATCACCGCCACTACGGCGTAATCCGTCGCTGGTCCGCTGCGTACCCTTCGATTATCGCGGAACAGCCGATAAGCGAGTCCCGTATCGGTTAGTAGTTCGCTGCCATCCGGTAGGATCACGCTGTTCGGCATGCTGCTGATCGCGGCGGCTGTCACCACGCTTGTCGGCGATATTGTCACCGTCGCACTTGGCGCTATGGTCTGCGTGGCGGTTGGAATGGCACTATCAGTACGTGTCGGCGCGATTGTACTCGTGGCGCTGAATGTTGCTGAAGCAGATGCCGTGAAGGTAGCAGTGGTTGTCGCTGTTGGCGTGCCTGTTGGCAGCGCCGTGCTGGTATTGGTGCTTGTGTTCGTACTGCTCGGAAGGGCGGCGGCTTGTGTGGTCGCCAACAATGCCATTGAGGTGGCTTGCGCCCGCGCCGTACCCACCGATAAGGTCTGCGCGTTCTGGACCGCTACCTGTGCCCCCGCCGACTCTGGTACTTCTAGATCATCATTCTCTACTGTCGCTGAGGTTGGTAATGCAGTCGCTGGCTCCGTCAGCGTGATCGCTAGCGTCGGGGTGGACAATATCGTAATCGATGGCGCATCAGTAGGCAGTATTTCTATCGCCGGATCCGTAGGTGCGCTGGCGACTGAAGTGGGCGTCGATAGCGGCGTTTGCAGCAGCAAGAACACCGCGATCAGCAGCGCTGCCGCTGCACCACCTGCCGAGATCACGGGCAGCCAGCGCAGCAGCCGGTCAGATTGCGCTGCCATCACGCGCACCACAATCACGGTGATGTTATCCGGCGCGCCGCGTTCCCGCGCCAACTGGATTAAGCGATCAGCGGTTTCGAGGAACGGCGTCACCGTCAGCACACCGCGTAATTCCTGCGGTTCCACCAGAGACCACAGCCCATCACTACACAGGATATACATATCGCCCGCTTGCACGTTCAACCGCTGGAAGTGCGGGTCAAGTGGCGTGCTCTGTCCGATGAATGCGGTCAGGCGGGTGGCGCGGCGTGGATTGCCATCTTCATCCTTCGACTCGAAGGGAAACTGAAAGACCTGATCCTCTGATAGCTGCACGATCTGACCGCTGCGTAGCTGATACACGCGCGTGTCTCCGACGTTGAACACGAGTGCCTGTGCTGGCTGGTTGCCGCGCGGCGAACCGCCATCGATCAGCATTCCCGCTACAGTCGATCCCATGCGCTGGCGGGGGTTGAGTCCCGACTCGTCGAGGACGCTAGCGTTGGCGCTTTGCACTGCTTCACGCAGAGTCACGAGAAGGTTATCCGCATCGTAGTCGCGCTGCTGATCCCGCTGAGCACTGCGTGCTGCGAAATATGACTTGAGAATGGTACGGATCGTCAGTTGGCTGGCATCCTCGCCCCGTGATAGCCCACCGATCCCGTCGGCGACTAGGAACAACCCATCGGGATAGTCTTTTCCCGGCAAGTTGATGGCAAAGGCATCTTCATTATTATCACGTTTGATACCCACATCGGTGCGCCCGCAGGCTTCAAGGCGTATGCTCATTCTTCGCCCTCATGGTCGCGGTTACCTTGGTCTTTTTTGTCGCTGCTGCTGCTGGTAGATGAATCCGAAGTTGTGGCAGCTTCGCCCCGGTAATAGAAGCTCAAGCGCGTGCGTTCACCGAGCAAGATCACGTATTCGATGCCTTCCTGTAGCGCTTCGCGGCGGCGCGGTACCAGCGGACGCTCATTAATATCGTTGCGGCGGGTCAGCCGCGTGCCATTGGTGCTGTTATCATCCACGATATAAAACAGCGGATGTCCTTCGCTGATCTCGCAGATTAACCGGATGTGACTACGCGAGATGCCCCGTCCCGAAAGCTGCACGTCGTTAGTCACCTCTTTCGCACTGCCGACGCGCGTTTCTACGTACTGCAAGGCGTAGACTTTACCCACATCCTCATTCGGAGCATCCAGCACTTCCAGCGTAGCGGTCAGATTAGCGGGCAAGCGTGGACGGCGGCGCTGCGCCTCCTGAACGGCGGATTGCGATGCCACCTGCGGATCAAGTTGCGCCGTATCTCTAGGTGTCAGGATGCGATGCTGATTCGTCTCTTCAGGATCGCGCGGCGCGGGATACGCCACCAGAAATTCGTACTCGATCTGCTTATCGAAGCGTACCCGATCTGAAGATCGTAGTTCCCGCTGCTCGCCTTCTTGCAAGCGTTCACCATTAACAAACGTGCCATTGCGCGACTGCTGATCCGCCACGAAGAAGCGTCCTTCTTTCATACTGATGATCGAGTGCGTGCGCGATACCCCTTCCGCTTTCAGATCGAGATCGGGGGTTGACGATTTGCTGGCACGTCCGATCACGAACGGCTGATGTTGGATCGGCACTTCCGGCGGCAAGCCGAGGAATGGTGGCGAAGGATCGAGCAGCCGCAGTTTCGCCGGAATCGAGAGTGCAGGCGTGTAAGCTTCGATCTTGGTGCGCTCAGGATCGAAGGCGGCATTGGTAGAGGCAGCACTGGTCGAGGCAGCGGCAACTTGCGGTGGTACAGGCGTGAACGGTATCGGTGAGGCGTTCTGCCTGCCCGGCGATCCAGTTGCGCCGTAACTTTGCGCTTGTGCGGGGCTGAACGCGACTGTCGCTGTGCGTCGATTGGTCAGCACCAGCAGCACGATCACGCCGAGCAGCGCCAATACGCTGAAAGTTAATACACCGATCAGGATCGGGATCAGCGGGCTATCCAGCGTATATACGGGTGCGGACACAGCCGGAACTGTAGTGGTGGGTGCAGGTGGTGCAGGTGCGTTATAAGCAATCGGGATCGAACCGCTTGGCTGCGGATCTAGCCCCGGTACGCGTAGTTCCACCACGATCAAATAGGTGCCGTCGGGTACACCTAACGAGGAGATTCGCACCTGCTCCGGCGGCGCAGCGCGATAGTACACTTCGTTGATCTGGCGGTTGCTGCTTTTCTCGAAGATGCGGACGAAATAGCCAGTCGCGCGATCCGTATTTTGCAGATGCAGCGTCAGGATGAACTCGGTGCGGTCTGCGTTCTGTGTAATGTCGGTGATGTCCACACTGATGATCACCGGAGTCGGGGTACGCGTTGCTCCAGCGATCACCGTGCGTGCCCACAGCGTTTTGCCGATGTCGCTCAAGCCCGTGATCGTGAATTGCGCGGCTGCCCGTTTTGATCCTGACGCGCCAGCATTCATACCAGTTGCTAGCATGGCGAGCAGCAATACGCTAATGACTACGAGCCATAAGCCATGCAGCCAAGCCGAAGTGCGCTTCATCCGGTAACTCATGCTGTCGCGCTGTCCTTCAAATCTCATAAGTTGAGTATAGCATATCACACCGACGCCGCTGTATGCTCACTGCCTTGCGCGGCGGATTGGCACTGATCGGCGTTAAGTTAATACTACGAACAGCTAACGTTTATCGGCAACGTTATAATCAAATTTAGGTGGTGCGGTTCAGCGGTGTGGCTGCGTCACTTTTAAGTCTCACACCGATGCAATGATTATTTTGTTCCAGCATAGCTTATTCAGAAAGGGTATCCGATCATGTCCGTGATCAAACAGTTAGGACACGTTTGCATCAGCGCAAATGATGTCGCAGAGTCTAAACGCTTCTACATGGAAGTGCTGGGCTTGAAAAATGTTTTCAATTTTTCCAAAGAAGGGAAGCCGTTCGGCTTCTACATCGATGTAGGTAATAACACCTATATCGAAGTGTTCCGGCAGGATGTCGCCGCCGCCATGGAGCGCCCGCTGATGAAGCACCTCTGTCTGGAAGTTAGCGACATTGACGCCTTCATCGCTGAAGTCAAAAGCAAGAACTGGGCAATTGGCGAGAAGAAGATGGGTGTCGATAACACGTGGCAGGTCTGGCTCGCTGATCCTAGTGGCGTACCTATCGAAGTGCAGGAATACACCGAGAAAAGTTCACAGCTCACGGGTGTTGACTGCGTTGCCAATTGGTAATGCTTAAAGCTGTCTGTAACCTGAACCTGTGCTTGTATTCCGGCACATTTCGCTGAGAATAATGACTTGACCGGTCAAATCAATTCGCCTTCATTCACCAATCCTTTGCTCCATCCCTAAGCCGCAGAAGTCTATCGGTTTGCTCAGATCAAATTCTGCGCTATGAAATTGATCGGTCAAGTAATTATCATCGAACGCTGAACCATGATCGCGCCGCGAGTCGTCACCTTCAGCGCCGGAATCGCTTAGTACACTGTCCTGAAACAATATCATGTTGCGCTCATCGGCACAGGCAATTCTGTCAGCAACTATCTGACAGCGATCCGCGCTTGGCGACGGGACATCACCGGAGCGATCATCATGGTTGACGGTGGCATCTAGTAACGAGCAAGCATTACCGTAATAGGCATTAACCATCTTCGCCATCGGCACCACAGGTTCCCCTCTCCTAATGGGCAATGGGCACTCCCATCGGTTAAAGGGCAGATAGCTGTAACGACTGATGACATGACGCAGCGACCACCAAAAGCCGAATCCTTCCACTATCAACGCGAAGCGCCTTAGACGCGCTAAATACTACTGTTTCATCCTGAAGCCTAAAGAAGGCATGTCCGCAGAATAATTCCTGCTTGCCGCAGGACGCATGAGGTTCAAAATCCCATGCTACAACACTCTAGAAACCCTCTAAAGAGGGTTTCTCAAAGATCACGTTTTGCTCCTAACCCACTTCAGTGGGTTTACCAAGTGTTGTAGCCGGAGGTTTTCAACCTCCGGTCTACTCACGTCAGCACTTGAAAAACTCGGGACAAGCCTTAAAGCACTCCGGCTACAAGGCAATACCCCTAAACCCGACTAAAGTCGACTTGCGCTAACTGACGTGGATTCGTGTCCGCTACCAACGCCGACCGATGAGCGTTATCCTCACCACAGGCGGCTTTAGCCGTCTTTGAGCCGTATTGCAATGTAGCCGGGTTGCTTTAGCTCCCGGCGCGGACTGCTCTCATCCTTAGCTTAATGCCTATGGGTTTCTAATCCTGCCCTCTGGACTGGCAGTCGGGCAAGCCTTGCACTGCCGTTCTACTGATTTCCCAACCTCACTTCAGTGGGTTTACCAAGTCTTGTAGCCGGAGTTTTCAACCTCCGGTTTACGCGTGCCACCGCTTGCGTAACGCCGGACAAGCCTTTCAGTTCCGGGAATCCTGTCCACCCTTCAACGCACCTTGGAGAGAGCAGGGGGTGAGGCTGATCTTCTTCTGCTATCTCCAATACTCTCTATAGGTTATTTAATGCTGCTGCCTTATCATAGAGCCATCTTTGATCTGGAGAAACTCTATGCCCGTAACCTTTGCCGAACTTGGTCTGAATGAATCCACGCTGAAAGCGATCAGCGAACTTGGTTATGAAGAGCCGACGCCTATTCAGGAGCGCACCATTCGTGTGCTGATGGAAGGTGCGGATGTGATCGCGCAGGCGCAGACCGGAACGGGCAAAACCGCCGCTTTCGCCTTACCCATCATCGAGAAAATCGATCCGCAGGCGGGCGCGGCGCAAGCGCTGGTGCTAACACCCACCCGTGAGTTAGCCGTTCAGGTAGCGGAAGCCTTCCACTCCTATGGCAAGCAGCAGCGCATCAGTGTGCTTCCGGTCTACGGTGGACAGCCGATCTCGCGGCAGTTGCGGGCGCTCAGTGGTGGCGTACAGATCGTGGTGGGGACTCCGGGGCGCATCCTCGATCATATTCAGCGCGGCACACTGCAATTGGGACAGGTGCGTACCGTGATCCTCGATGAAGCCGATGAAATGCTGGATATGGGCTTCATCGAAGATATTGAGACGATCCTCAAAGAGACGCCGGAGTCGCGTCAGACAGCATTGTTTTCCGCGACCATGCCCGCCGCCATCGTCAAACTAGCGCAGCAGTATCTCCACAATCCGCAGCGCATTACTGTGCAAGCGGAGCAGTTAACCGTGCCCTTGATCCGTCAGGTCTACTATGAGGTCGGACGGCGCGATAAATTCGAGGTGCTTGCCCGCATTCTGGACTACGAACAGCCTACCTCAGCAATCATCTTTTGCCGCACCAAGCTGGAAGTAGACTCGCTTGGCGAACGTCTGACGGCACGTGCCTATGCCGCCGAAACCCTGCACGGCGATCTCAACCAGACGCAGCGCGATCGCGTGATGGATCGCTTTCGCGGCGGACAGGTGGAACTGCTGGTTGCTACCGATGTCGCCGCCCGTGGCTTGGATGTTGAGCATGTCTCCCATGTGATCAACTACGACATTCCGCTTGATCCACAGAGTTACGTGCATCGCATCGGGCGCACCGGACGCGCCGGACGAACTGGCATTGCCATCACACTGCTGACCCCGCGCGAACGACGGCTGTGGCAGATGATTCAGCGCAGCGCCAACGTACCGATCCAGCGCCTGCACTTGCCTACCATCGCCGATGTGATCGCCCGGCGGCGCGAAGCCTTCAAAGAAGCACTGCGCGAGACGATCACACAGAATGGACTAGATCAATATCGCGTGATGGCGGAGGAGTTGAGCGACGAATTTAGCCCCACTGATCTAGCAGCGGCGGCATTCAAATTACTGCTTGGCGCGACGCCCGAGGTCACCGAGGACAAACTGACTGAACCGGAGGAAGAACCGCGCGAATACCGCGACAACGCTGGTCGCGGAAGCAGCGACAGAAGCGACAGAGCGGATCGTGGTTCACAACGCGGATCGGATCGACGACGCGAACGCGATCGCTTTGGCGTGGAACCCGGCATGACCCGGCTGTACATCGACGTGGGGCTGAATGATGGCATCCGCCCCGCTGATCTGGTTGGTGCCATTGCCAACGAAGCCAATATCCCCGGTCGCGCTATTGGTGCCATCGATCTTTTTGATCACTTCTCGCTGGTCGATGTGCCAGCTAATCAGGCGCAGCAGGTCATCGAAGCGCTCAAGACAACCAAGATTCGCGGGCGCAAGATCTCGCCTGCGCTGGCACGTCCTAATAAAGAAAGTGCCCCCCGTCGCCGTGAGGATACGAAGCGCGTTAGCGATAGAGCTGGTACGGGCGTCGATGCAGGCGATCATCCACTGCCCAAAGGCAAAGGTAAAGGTAAGCACAAAGATGGCGGCAAAGATAAAGATCGCCGTGTCGGCAAACGCAAGCATAAATAGGCTTGGTTGCGAAGAAAATGCTTCACTTACCAGTCTGCTGTCGGTAGATCCGCGACATCCACAGCGGATGCTAAATAAAGCATCCACCTATCAGCACAACGCTGCGAACTGTGCTACGCCAATTCACTCGCTGAGTAAATACACTTTATCTCACCTCTCGTTCCCCCTCTCCACGAAATGGATGAGGAGGCAAGGGTGAGGCTAACCGCATCAATATTATGCTAAGGCAATGTGCAGTCAGCACGGGGAGCTGAAGCAACGCGGCTACACGGCAGGCTACACGGCACCAGAGGGTCAAAGACGGTTGAAGCCGCCTGCCGTTGTGATCACTGTTGTCGATCTGGGTAGGTAAAGAACCAACGCCAGTGTCCTGAAGGCGACTTCAGTTGGCTTTAGGGGTATTCCCTTTCAGCCGGAGCGCTTCAGCCTCCGGTAGTCGTTCCGTCGCCTAGCCCCTTAACTTAATGCCGATGAGGCTAACCCCGCTCATAATTTGCCTATTCCGGTAGCGTCTACAGCCGCCAGATCGGGCAGTGCCAACCATTCCTATTTCAGCCCGCAGCCCCCACTCCGGGCATTCACCAACTGATAACCTCGACAATCGCAAAACTGTCTTTGACTGAAATTGACGGGACAGTGAGTACGGATGTGGTAGAATTCAAAACTCAGGTAAACGTTAACAGGCAGCGTCACTATTTCAGGATAGCGCATGGAATTTGCTTAGTGTCCGAACTTTTCGCTAAACACATTGGCGGATCGGCACTCGCCCATAGACGGCAATTATTCCATTACGGCAAGTATGCTTAAATTATGCTTGCTATGTCTCTCATCGGAGTTCACATTATGCCTTTCCGTATCATCTGCTTTAACCACCATATGGAACTACTCAAACTCTATAGCGCCAATCTGACCATGAGAGGCTTTGAAGTATTTACCTTTCGTGAGAATATGCGCTCCTTCACTCAGATTGAGCAGCATCACCCCGACATCGTCATTCTGGGCGATTTCGGCGGCATCGGCAGCGAGGACATGCAGCTGCTGACCAAACTGCGGGAGAATCCGCAGTACAACGATCTGCCCTTAATCATCGCTACAACCACGCCCTTGCAGCAGTTGGAAGGGATCGATCAGCTTGCCAATATCTATATGATCAACAAGCCGTTCGACATCAATTTGCTAGTCAATACTGTGAATCTGGCGCTGCGTGGCAAGCTCAAGCCTGCATGATCCACGATAATTCCGGTTAGAAATCGCTAACCAGATTCCAAGCTGAAACAACAAAGCCCCTGAAACCTCCCTGTAATCCCTGCGAACATCAGGCACCAATCTTTACAGCGTGCCGCCTAGATTCCACGGCGTAAACTCCGACTCGCCCACCCCTTGCGCCTCACTCAGAGACTGCTTGCCTGACGCTACATCTATCACCAGATCGAGCAGTTCTGCCGCTGCCGCCTGAATATCCGTACCTTCCAGCACCTTGCCCGCGTTGTAGTCCATATCTTCGGGCATGTAGTTGAAGATGCGGCTGTTGCTGGTCACTTTGATGCTTGGCGCGGGCTTGAATCCGAACACCGATCCGCGTCCCGTCGTGAACACGACCACGTTGCAGCCGCTGGCGACCTGCCCTGTCACGCACACTGGATCATATCCCGGTGTATCCACGAAGCTGAAGCCGCGCACCGTCACTGGCTCGGCATAATCGAACACACCCATTAACGGGCTGCTCCCGCTTTTCGCCACCGCGCCCAACGATTTTTCGAGGATGGTCGTCAAACCGCCCGCTTTGTTGCCCACGCTCGGATTATTGTCGATCTCGATCTCATGCTTGGCGGCATGGCGCTCCCACCAATGCACCTTTTCCACCAGCTTCTCGCCCACTTCCCGATTGATCGCCCGCCGTGTGAGCAAGTGTTCCGCACCGTAGATTTCCGGAGTCTCCGCTAGCACCGCCGATCCACCCTGTCGCACCAGTTCATCCGCCACCAAGCCCAGTACCGGATTCGCCGTCACGCCCGACCAGCCATCGCTGCCGCCGCACTTCAGCCCCAGCACAATCTCCGAGACCGGCTGTACGGTGCGCGGCGTCTGGTTGACGACGGGCAGCAGCTTCTCCACAGCGGCGATCCCTGCGTTGACGGTCTTACGCAGCCCGCCCTCGTCCTGAATATTGAGGTAGTTCGGTGCGCCGTTGCTATCTTCCAGCGCGTAATTGTCGATGATGTCACGGATTTGATTCGTCTCGCAGCCCAAGCCGACCATCATGTAGCCACCAACGTTGGCGTGCCGTGCCATGCCCGCGATGGTGCGCTGCAAGATCACGTAATCCGCCCCACCGATCCGCGATCCGCAGCCAGCGGTATGCGGCAGCGCGATCACGCCATCGACGTTGGGATAAGCCGCTAACCGTTCCGGCGTGAAGTAATGCGCGATCTCCTTGATGGTGTGCGCCGAGCAGTTGACACTGGACAGGATGGCAATGTAGTTGCGCGTTGCAACCCGTCCATCGGGACGTAAATAGCCCATGAAAGTGCGGCGTTGACTTTCCGGCACATATTTAACGGACTGAACATCTTCGCAGAAGCCATAGTCGCGGGCGAAGTCTTCCACCGCCAGATTGTGCGTATGGACGTGATCGCCAACCTCAACGGAGCGTGTAGCGAAGCCGATGATCTGCCCGTAGCGGCGGATTGGCTGCCCCTGCGCTACCGCTTCCAGCGCGATCTTGTGTCCGCTGGGGATGAACTGCTTGATCACCAATGGCGCGGCATCGGATCGGCGCAGTACACTCCCCGGCGACAGCGACACCTTCGCAATCGCCACCTGATCAATCGGGTTCAGCCGGATTGCCGCCTCATCGAACGGCAAATCGCTGCTTGGCGAGACATCCATCAATTGCACGTTGCCTGTGGTCATCTAAATACCTCACGATTTCCGTACTAATGTGAATTCAAAATCATAAAGATCGCTGCGCCAGACTGACTCCAGAAATTCCAGCGGCATCCCTTCGGCGGTAACGGTGATTCGTTCCATGTAAATCACAGGTGTTTGCGCCGAAAGGTGCAGCAGTTTTGCCTCGCTTACGGTTGCCAACCGCGACTGATGAGTGCGTGCCAGTTCGTTCTCCGACGGCACAGAGATCCGCTTGTCAATCATCTAGCGCAAGATACCGGCAAGCTGATAGTAAAAGGGAATAGGACTGTCTTTATCGCCGAGCTTCACGCGAATTCCTACGTTGAGTCAACTCTCTTGACATTCTATATGCTAGCGCTCAACATTCAAGATGTATAGTTGTCCAGACAACCAATTTTACTATCAGTTGAGCATTCAGAGTTAAGTTACTATCTCGGTCCCTCAACTCCTTTTTCAATAAACAGTTCACCAAGATAGCGAGATGATCCATGCCTACCAGCGCACCAACAGCGAAACAAGTTGAAGATGCTTACGCCCTAGCGCGAGATCGCTATGCCTTATTGGGCGTGGATACGGAGGCGGCGCTGTCGCGTTTGGCGCAGATACCGATCAGTTTACACTGCTGGCAAGGCGATGACGTAGGCGGATTCGAGTCGCCGGATGCGGAACTCGGCGGCGGCTTGGCAGTCACGGGCAATTATCCCGGCAAGGCGCGTAACGCCGATGAACTGCGGAAAGACCTAGACAAAGCGTACAGCCTGATCCCCGGCAAACATCGGCTGAACCTGCACGCAATTTACGCCGAGGCAGGTGGTCAGAAAGTGGAACGCAACAAACTGCGTCCCGAACATTTCAGTCGCTGGCGCGATTGGGCGAAGCAGAATAGTCACGGCATCGACTTCAATCCAACTTGCTTCTCGCATCCACTGGCAGATAGCGGCTTCACGCTCTCCCACGCCGATCCGAAGGTGCGCCAATTCTGGATCGAACACTGCATCGTCTCGCGGCAGATCGGGGAATATTTCGGCAGAGAGTTGGGGACGCCGTGCGTGACGAACATCTGGATACCCGACGGCTACAAAGATTCGCCCGCTGATCGTAAAGCGCCGCGCGAACGGCTGCGTGATGCGCTGGATCAGGTGTTGGCGACCAAGATTGATCCCAAGTATCACCTTGACGCGGTAGAGGCGAAACTGTTCGGCATCGGATCGGAAAGCTATGTCGTCGGATCGCACGAGTTTTATCTCGGCTACGCGGTGACACGGCAAGTGCTGCTTTGCTTGGACGCTGGACATTTCCATCCGACGGAAACGATTGCCGATAAGATCACCTCGGCGCTGCTGTACGTGCCTGAACTGCTGCTGCACGTCAGTCGTGGCGTGCGTTGGGATAGCGATCATGTGGTCACGCTGACCGACGACTTGCAAGCAACCATGCAGGAGATCGTCCGCAGCGGATCGCTGGATCGCGTTCACATCGGCTTGGATTTCTTCGACGGCAGCATCAACCGCATCGGCGCGTGGGTGATCGGCACGCGGAACGCGCTGCGTGCCTTATTGATGGCGCTGCTTGAGCCGATCCAGCAGTTGCGCGACTTGGAGCAGGCGGAAAAATTCGGGGAACGGCTGTCGCTCTTGGAAGAACTGAAGGGATTGCCCTTCGGCGCGGTCTGGGATTATCACTGCTTGCGCCAGAACGTGCCTGTCGGTTTCGCCTACACCAACGATCTCGCGGCTTACGAAGCGAACGAACTGAGCAAGCGGAGCTAGTCTCGATGGCGAGTAAGACAGTTCTAGCGATTGATCTCGGCGCGGAGTCGGGGCGTGTGATGGCGGTTCACTTCGATGGTGCATCGTTGAAGCTGGAAGAGCTGCATCGCTTCAGCAATCCCGTCACTGATGTGCGCGGCACGCTGTACTGGGATTTTCTGCATTTGTGGCGCAGCATCCAGCACGGGATCGAGAAAGGCAAAGCGCTGAACCCTGCCAGCTTGGGCGTAGATACATGGGCAGTTGACTTCGGATTGCTGGATTCGCATGGCGATCTGATAGGCGGCATAGTGCAGTATCGGGATCGGCGCACCGACGGTATGATGGAGCGCGTCTTCGAGATCGTGCCCCGTGCCGAAATCTTCGCGCAGACGGGCATCCAGTTCATGCAGCTCAACACACTGTATCAGTTGATGAGCATGGTGCTGGTAAATTCACCGCAGTTGGAGATCGCCAGCACGTTCTTAACCGTTCCCGATTTATTGAATTATTGGATGACGGGCGAGAAGGTTTGCGAATTCAGCAACGCCACCACCACACAGATGGTTAACCCACTGCGCGGCAGTTGGGCGGCGGACATGCTGAATCGCTTGGGTATGCCGACGAATATCCTGCCGGAGATCGTGCCGCCGGGGACGAAGCTCGGCAGTTACAACGGCATCCCCGTGATCGCGCCTGCGACTCACGATACGGGCAGCGCGGTGGCGGCTGTTCCGGCGACCAACCCCAATTTTGCCTACATCAGCAGCGGTACATGGAGTCTGGTCGGGTTGGAGATCGATGCGCCCATCGTCAACGAGGCGGCGTTACAGGCAAATGTGACCAATGAGGGTGGCGTCAACGATACCTATCGCCTGCTCAAGAATGTGATGGGACTGTGGATCGTGCAGCAATGCCGTGCGACATGGGCGGCACAAGGGCGCGATTATTCCTATGCCGAATTAGTGTCGCTGGCGGAACAATCGCCACAACTGCAAGGATTCATTGACGTGGATGATGATCGTTTCCTGCACGCGGGCGATCATCCAAATTTGTTGCAGCAGTGGTGCGCCGAACATGGGCAGATCGTGCCGCAGACAGCGGGCGCA
The DNA here is from genome assembly GCA_019637555.1 of Anaerolineae bacterium. Lineage (GTDB taxonomy): Bacteria > Chloroflexota > Anaerolineae > Aggregatilineales > UBA2796 > JAHBVK01. Next base: position 5,206 of record JAHBVK010000043.1, on the reverse strand, counting down.
ATAGTGCGGCGAGTATTAGAAAGCCTGGCGCTGAAATATCGCGCCGTATTGGAACGCCTCAGCCAGATCGCGGATCGAAAAGTCGAAGTGATCTACGTAGTCGGTGGCGGATCGCAGAATCACCTGCTCAACCAGTTCACCGCTAATGCCACAGGTTGCACAGTGATCGCGGGACCCGTAGAGGCAACCGTGATTGGTAATGCTGCCGTGCAGTTGATCGCACAGGGTGAATTACGCGACATTAACGAGGCGCGGCAGATCATCGCCCGCATCGAAGGGCAAACTGTTTATCAACCGCAAAATCGCACGGCGTGGGATCAGGCTTACTCAACGATGCAGCAGTTGTGAGAAGAGACAAGGGAACATCATGCAATTGTTCAAGCCAGATGAATTTAAATACGTCAGCTATCTGTGGGATGATGCTAAAGCGGACAGCCTAGATGCGGTTGATCGGCTGATCTATCGCTCGAACTTGCTGGGCAGCGATCAGCGCATCACCAACACGGGCGGCGGCAATACGTCCTCCAAGATTCTACAGCCCGATCCGCTGACGGGACAGCAAGTAGACATCATGTGGGTCAAGGGATCGGGCGGCGATCTGCGTACCGCCAAGCGAGGCAACTTCGCCTCGCTGTACATGGACAAGCTGATGGCGTTGCAGCCGATCTATGATGCCGCTGAGGTCAAGGGCGCGAAAACGCCGATTGAAGATCAGATCGTGGGCATGTATCCGCACACCGTTTACAACCTGAACCCCACCGCCAGTTCGATTGACACGCCGCTGCACGCCTTCATTCCCGCCCGTCACGTCGATCACATGCACCCCAACGCGCTGATTGCCCTCGCTGCTTCCGCCGATGGTCCGGCATTGATGCGCGAGATTTACGGCGACGAGGTGGCATGGGTCGATTGGCAGCGTCCCGGCTTCGATCTCGGCTTGCAGTTACAGGAAGTGTGCCGCCAGAATCCCAATCTGAAGGGCATCATCCTCGGACAGCACGGCTTGATCAACTGGGCGGATGATGACAAAGAATGCTACCTGCTCACGCTCACACTGATCGAGAAAGCGGCGCGGTACATTGAGGAGCGCGATAAAGGCGCACAGAATTTCGGCGGCGCGAAGTACAGCAGCCTGCCCGAAGAAAAGCGCACGCAAACGTGGATCGACATCCTGCCCAAGCTGCGCGGCTTAGTCTCCAAGCAGGCACGCATGATCGGCACGGTGCAGTCGGACGAGGCGATCTTGCGCTTCGTCAACAGTAACGATGCCGCACGCTTGGCGGAGTTGGGAACTTCTTGCCCCGATCACTTCCTGCGTACCAAGATCAAGCCGCTGTACGTCGATTGGGATGCACAGGCAGAGACGACGGACGCGCTGATCAGCAAACTTGCCAGCGGAATCGAGTCGTATATCGAGGACTATCGCGTGTATTACGAGCAATGCAAGCGCCCTGATTCTCCGGCGCTGCGTAATCCCGTCCCCACCGTGATCCTGATCCCCGGACTGGGCATGGTGGCGTGGGGCAAGAACAAGAGCGAATCGCGCGTGACGGCGGAGTTCTACAACTGCGCGGTAGAAGTGATGCGCGGTGCGGAAGCGGTCAGCAAGTACATCGCCCTGCCGCGTCAGGAAGCCTTCGACATCGAATACTGGCTGCTGGAAGAAGCGAAGCTGAAGCGGATGCCGCCGGAAAAGACGCTGGCGCGGCATGTCGTGATCGTGATCGGCGCGGGCAACGGGATCGGCAAGGCGACGGCGCTGCGTGTGGCTACCGATGGCGCACATATCGTTTGCGCCGATCTGAATCCGCAGGCGGCGGAAGAAACCGCGCAAGAACTGACCGAAATCTACGGCGTCGGGATCGGCGTGGCGGGTACGGGCATTTCCGGCTGCGGTCCAGCGATCAGCGAGACGGTGAACATCACGGATCGCAACAGCGTCTGCCAGATGTACAACGATGTGGTGCTGGCATACGGCGGCGTCGATGATGTGATCGTGACGGCAGGCGTGTTCCTATCGCCAGACAAAGATGGACATTTGCCCGACGACAAGTGGCGGCTAACCTTCGATGTCAACGTGATCGGCGGCTACATCGTGGCGGATGAAGCGCGGGCGATTTGGAGCGATCAGGGTTTGCGCGGCGCGATGGTGCTGACCACCAGCGTCAACGCCGTCGTCTCCAAGAAGGGATCGCTGGCTTATGACACCAGCAAAGCCGCCGCCAACCATCTGATCCGTGAACTAGCGGTAGAACTCTCGCCGCTAATCCGCGTCAACGGACTCGCGCCCGCGACGGTGGTCGAAGGTAGCACCATGTTCCCGCGTGATCGAGTGATCAGTTCGTTGGTCAAGTACAACATCGCCTATAGAGAGTCCGATTCGACGGAAACACTGCGCGACAAATTAGCGGGCTTCTACGCACAGCGCACGCTGACCAAGCTGCCGATCACGCCGGAGGATCAGGCGGAAGTGGCGTATCTACTCTGCACCGACAGCTTCAATAAGACGACGGGGCAGATTTTTAGCGTCGATGGCGGCTTGCACGAGGCATTCTTGCGTTAATCGCGCCGCAGTAGTGGCGAGTCCGCGCTGATCGGCGGCGGCTGACGAAAAATCAGCGTGAAGATGTGTGACGCCATCTGGTACGCGGTATAGCTGTCGGGATGTTCCAGCCACCACATGATGGCGCTGACCACACCGCCCGTCAGTGTCCGCGCTAACACGAGGGGTGGCGTTTGAAACTGCGGGAAGCACTCGCCTGCCTCGATCCCCTGTAGCATCAGTTCAGCCAGATAATCCTCGATCCGCTGCTGCAAGCGTGCCGATCCTTGACTGCCAACTAGGATGCGGAACAGATCGGCGTGATCTCCGGCATACTCAAACATAGTCAGCCATACCAGAAACTCATAGCGCGGCGATTTTTCTCCGAGATGGCGCGTGTTGATTTCCTCGAAGAGCTGGTTGAATTCCTCATTTAGCGTTGACCAGACTAAATCTTCTTTGTCCTGAAAGTGGACGTAAAACGTGCCGCGCCCCAGATCAGCGCGATCCGTGATGTCTTGAATCGAAACTTCCTCGTAACCCTTCTCCAGAATCAGCGCCATGACAGCGGCTTTCAGTTGGTCGCGGGTGCGCTGTTTGCGGCGTTCAAAGCGGTTCGCTGGTGAAGGTTGGATGGTTGACTTGGTTGGACTGCTGTTCAATATTCACCTGCTCTACAATATTGAGGCGGCGCAAAAATTGGTCATGTTCACCGCTTGACGGTCAATCCAGATCCATTATACGCTAAACAGGACACACTGTTCAAAACTGATGAGGTGTAAATACAATGAAGGAAGTTCCCGGTCCGAAAGGACAACCGGTCATCGGGAGTTTGCTGGAGTGGCGTAAAGGGCAGATTCCCTTCCTGATGAAAATGGCGCATGACTACGAGGAGATCGCCCGCTATCGGCTGGGACCTCTGACTGTTTACCAGCTCAATCAGCCTGAACTGATTCAAGAAGTGTTAGTTACTCAAGCGGAGAAATTCCAGAAAGCACCACTGGATAAGCAAATATTCAAGCCATCCTTGGGCAGCGGATTGCTGGTCAGCGATGGCGACTTCCACCATCGCCAGCGCCGCCTGATGCAGCCCGCCTTTCACTCCAAACGCATCGAAAATTACGCGCAGGTGATGACCGACTACACGCAGCGTATGCTAGCGACTTGGCACTCCGGAGACAGCATCGACATCCGTGAACAGATGACCGAACTGACTATGCGCATCGTCACCAAGACGCTGTACAGCGTTGAGATGACGCACGACGCGGACAAGATCGGGCATGCTATGGAAGCGATCACCCGCAATGGTGAGCAGCAGTATCGGCAGGGCTTCGTTTTTCCGCGCTGGCTGCCCGTAAACCAGAATCGAGAGATCAGTGGTGCGGTGAAGACCATTGACGCTGCGCTGCTGCCGATCATTGAGGAGCGCCGTCGCAGCGGGATCGATAACGGTGATCTGCTCTCCATGCTGCTGCTGGCACAGGACGAAGAAGGGCAGATGAGTGATGAGCAGGTGCAGGATGAAGTCACCACGCTGTTCGCTGCCGGGCACGAGACGACCTCCAACGCGCTGGTCTGGACGTGGTATCTGTTGAGCCGACATCCGCATGTTGAACAGAAACTGCGCGAAGAACTGGATCGAGTATTAGGCGGCAGGACGCCAGAACTCCACGATCTGCGCAACTTGCCCTATCTAGATTACGTTCTGCGCGAATCGATGCGCTTATATCCGCCAGCGTGGATTCTCAATGGACGTGTGCCGCAGGAAGATGTGACCATTGGCGATTACATGCTGCCCAAAGGTGCGGTTGTCTTTATTAGTCCGTTTGTGCTGCACCATGATCCCCGCTACTTCGAGCAGCCTGAAGCATTTATGCCCGAACGCTGGGACAACGATCTGGAAAAGCGGATTCCCCGTTACGCGTATTTCCCATTCGGCGGTGGACCGCGCGTGTGCATCGGCAACAGTTTCGCTTTGATGGAAGCGCGACTAGTGCTCGCCACCATCGCACAGCGCTACCGCTTGCTTGCCACCTCATCGCAGGAAGTCGAGATGGACGCGCAGATAACGTTGCGCCCCAAAGGTCAACTGCTGATGCGGGCGGAGGCTCAGCCCATCCGCGCCAATGCACAGCCGGAACTAGTCACGGTGTCGTAAGGATAAACCGCAGGTTGGGTGAGGCTGCACTTTGCGCTTCTGGTGAAGCGAAAGTCGCAGCCATCACCCGAACCGAAGGAGAGAGAAATGTGCGGAAAAAAACCTGAGGATACCGCCATCGTGCGATTGCAGTCGATGACGATATTGACCCAATAGTAGTGACCCCCAACCAAATAAATCCTTAATCGGTCTAAATTCTTTCTATCAGTTTGCGGTCGTCTCAAAACTCGGTCCTGCTGTTGCGTTTCTGTAGCGATCAGGTAGCGGCGCGGACGTATGCTCCAGCTATCAACCTGAACCTCCATCCGTACGGATGGGACGTAAGCAGCCGGGGGAACACGAGATGAACGCTAACACGAACACTGATTCCGCTGAACTGAGAGTTATCCCTATTGATCCAGCCAAGACCGATCCGCGCTTTCGACAGGCGATCTGCGATGCCTCCAATCGAGAACTGGACTGGCTGTGGTTGGCGGGTAAGGTCAGCAGCCTGCCGGAGCGTATCT
>JAHBVK010000042.1 GCA_019637555.1 Anaerolineae bacterium | reverse complement strand
TGCGCCGTGCCGAGCAAGATATTTCTGCGCTGCTGCCCAACGCTCAAAAAGTGATCGATGGCGTGCGGCAAAACGGCGATGACGCGCTGGTAGAGTTCACCCGCCAGTTCGACGCACCCAATTACACTGCCGCCAATCTGACCGCCACTGCCGCCGATACCGAGCAGGCATTTGCGGAAGTAGGCGAGGAAGTGGTCAAGGCGATCCGCGACGCGCACGACAACATCCGCCGATTCCACGAGGAGCAGATGCCCGAACCAATGTGGTTCATGGAGATCAAGCCGGGGATCATGGCGGGCGAGAAGATCACGCCTGTCGCCAGCGCTGGATTGTATGTGCCGCGCGGCAAGGGCAGTTTCCCTTCAGTCATGTTGATGCTCTCCACGCCCGCACGGATCGCTGGTGTGCCGAAGATCGTAGTGGTTACGCCGCCGAATCCGCAGGGCAAGGCAGACGCCGCCTCGCTGGTTGCCGCGTCGGTGGCGGGCGTCGATCAAGTCTACGCCGTCGGTGGGATGCAGGCGGTGGCAGGGCTGGCGTTCGGCACGCAAACGTTACCCAAAGTCAGCAAGATCGTTGGTCCGGGCAGCAGTTACGTTTCGGCGGCGAAACGCTTGCTCTATGGCGTGGTTGATGTCGGGTTGCCAGCAGGTCCTAGCGAGTCGATCATCCTGTGCGACGAAAAAGCTGATCCGCGACTGGCAGCGCTCGATCTGCTGGTAGAAGCGGAACACGGATCGGAATCGGCGGCGCTGCTGGTGACGCACAGCCGCGAGGTGGCGAACGCGGTCTTAGAAGCGCTGCCCACCTACATCGCGGAGTTACCGGAATGGCGACGCAAGTTCGTGATGGATGGACTCGGCAGCTATGGTGGTATCCTGCTTACAGATAGCTTGGCAGCCAGCATAGATTTCGTGAATGAGTATGCGCCGGAACATCTGGAAATCCTGACCGAAGATCCGTTCAGTACAGTCAATCGCATCCAGAACGCGGGCGAAATTCTGCTCGGACCCTTCACGCCGATCCCGATCAGCAATTACTGTCTGGGCTTGAACGCGATCCTGCCAACGGGTGGATTCGCACGTTCGTTCTCCTCGGTCAGCGTGTGGGATTTCCTCAAGCGCAGCGGCATCGGGTATCTGAATCGGGAAGGCTATAAGGCGCTGCGTGAGACGACGACAACGCTGGCGGATTACGAGGGCTTCCCCGCGCACGCGATGGCGATTCGGAAGCGGGATGAGATTATCGGTGAGTGACATCACGGATTACCTCACCCCGTCGCTTCGCGCCACCCCTGTCCGTTTACAGAGAGGGGATGTGGTTGGTGGCGTGAGTTTCGCTTGACGAAGATGAAGTAGAGATGCTTGTTCCCGGCGCTAAAGCGTCCGGGCTGAAACAAGATGCTAACCAATTAAGTTATAGATTTTCGTAAACTACCGACTCCGCTCGCATAATGCAACTAGGTTACACCTCGAATCCCCTCTCCGAGGCGGAGAGGGGTGGCGCGCAGCGACGGGGTGAGGTAAACCACGTCAAGGATTCCAATGGACGATAATCGCCTCGCACATATTCAACGTCTACAGTTCACGGATCGCAGCACCGCCGAATCGTTGACGGCGTCGTTCATTGCTGAGGTATTCCCACACCTCGAAGTAGCTGGCGTGCGGCTGCGACCCTCCGCCGTCTCGCTTAATTCCTTCAATGGACTGCTGACGCTGCGTGATGGACGAGAATTATTCTTCAAGACGCACGTTGAACCGGGCGGGATCGTTGGGGAGTATTACAATGCGGCGTTGCTAGCGGAGGCGGGCTATCCGGTGATCCGTCCGCTGTTCGCTTCGACGGAGTACGGCAAGCAGTTCCTGATCTACGATCTGATCGTGTCGCCATCAGTGTTTGAGGTAGCACGGGAGATCGAAGCGGGAACGCGCAGCGATCAGCAGGAGTTAGCTGACGCGCAAAATGAGGCAGATCGCTTGCTGTGGCAGATTTACGCCAAGACGTTAGCGCGGCAATCAGCGCAGGACGCATCGAAAGTTCCCGTACAGCAGTTGTTCTATCATCGGCTAGGGACGCGCTATCAGCAGTTCTACGAAGGCAAAGAGTTTCAGCTTCCCGATGCGGTGATCGGCTGGGAGGAATTGCTAGTGCTGCGCTGGCGGATCAACGGTGTGGAGTTCGATAGTACGCTCGGCGCGGCGATTGATCGAGCGCGGGAACTGCTTACGCCAGCGCAGGAAGGCTGGTCGGTGGTGGGACATGGTGACGCTCATAACGGCAACGTGTTCTTCACGTCGGAGGGCTTGATCTACTTCGATCCGGCGTTCGGCGGCAGGCACCACCCACTGCTCGATCTGGCGAAACCGCTGTTCCACAACGTCTCGGCGACGTGGATGTATCACCCACAGGAGGTGGCAGCGCGGTTGCAGATCAAGTGGCGGCGCGAGGGTGATCAGATGGTTGTGGAGCATAATTACGTGCCGTCGGCGCTGCGCCGTATGTTCTTCGAGAGCAAGCTGAATCATGTGCTCAAGCCGCTGATCCAGCAGATCGATCTAGGAGATTGGCAACGTTATCTCAAGTCGGCGCTGCTGTGCTGTCCTCTGCTGACCATGAACCTCGCGGATCGGGATCGCTTTCCGGCGGAGATCGGGCTGCTTGGCTTGTGCTACGTGGTGGAGATGGGCATGGACAGCGATCCGAACAACCCAACGCAATTGGATCGGTGGTTGGCGGAGGCGCAAGAGTCCCGGCAATGAATTGCCGGGCTGAACGAACGAAGTCCCTGCGGGACTCAACGCGTGGAAATGACTAGCCGCCCACTGGTAGCTTCAGCTTCCGCAGCAGCTTCTGGTAGCTGGCGGACTGCTTCATGAACACATACTTGACGGGCAGCACCGTGACTTGTTCACCGCCGATCTTGCGGAGGTGGTTGGTCGCTTCGGTCAGCTTCTTGCTCGGCACCATCACCGTTGCGGTGAACCACTGACCGCGCTCATCCTCTGGCGCGTTGATGGCATAGATCGGCGCGACCGTGGGACCTTGCAATCCGCGCGTTGCCGGATGGGATGCCACCGCTTGCGCCACTGCTTCTGGCGATTCACCACGAATGTTAGTGCGTAGCTGGTAGAAATTCTGACCGTTCAACGCGCCGTCGAAGATTTCCAGGATATTGCGGACTGTTTCCAGCACTTCCGGTGATTCCTTGAGCCGCCGCAGATTACCCACCAGACAGGCAACCGAATCCACGATCACGCCATCAGGCAGCGGCTTCAGATGATTCTCGCGCAGCGTTGTCCCCGTCGCGCTCAGATCGATGATGATGTCGGCGTATCCGAGCATCGGCGCGGCTTCGATTGCGCCTTCCGCCTCCACGATAGTGAAGTGATGGATGCCGTGCTGATGCAAAAACTGCCGCGCCAGATTGGTGAACTTGGTGGCAACGCGCAGATTGCGGTGCTGATGTTCGCGGAAGTCCAGCGCGATGTCGGCAATGTCGATCATCGTCTCCACGTCCAGCCACGTCTCCGGCACGGCGACGATCAACTGGCAGCGCCCGTAGCGCAAATCCTCGTGCAGCACCACGATCTCGGCATCCTGCCCCACCAGTTCGTAGACCACATCGAGTCCGGTGATGCCGATGTCCACCGTGCCATCTGCCACTTTGTAGACAATATCGGTGACACGCTGAAAGAGCACATCGATCTGCGGCATGGCGGGCAGCGTCGCCAGATATTGGCGCGGATTCGGCTGCGACACTTTGAGATCGCAAGCTTTCAGGAAATCGAGCGTCGATTCAGCCAATGCGCCTTTGCTCGGCAGCCCCAGTGTTACGCGATCAGTGGTCATGGTGGTTAGCTGTTCCCTTTCGCGTTCCGGTTGATGACGTCCATTGCCTGAGCTACCGTGCATCGAGTCTGTTCCCCTGTTTTCATATCCCGCAAGCTGATCATGCCTGTGCCGCGTTCGTTCTCGCCCAGCACGATCACATAATCTTTCTCGCCCTCGCCAAAGCGGTTGAGCAGTTGTACCAGTTGATTGTGATTGGCGGGCGGCTGCACCAATTCGGCGGTGAATGATTCGCGCAGTTGAGTCGCCACGCGGATCGCTTCCGCCATATCCGCCTCCGCGATGGGAATGATCGCCGCGCTCGGTAGCGCTCTTGTCTCGTGTTGGTAGCCGAGCCGACTCAATTCCTGCAAGATGCGCTGCAAGCCGTAAGCGAAGCCTACTGCTGGCGTATCCTGACTGGCACCAAGCACGCGAATGAAGTCATCGTAGCGCCCACCGCCGCAGAGTTGGCTGGAGCTATCGCCTGCCAGCGTGTGAATCTCAAACACGATACCAGTGTAATAGTTCAGTCCACGCGCCATCCCCGGCATCACGCGGATTTGTGCCGGATCGATGTTGTAGGCGGTCAGCAAATCCAATGTCTGCTTGAGGGATTGTAAGGTAGCAAGTGCGGCATCGGAATCAGGTAAGTCTCCCAGCAGCGATTCCAGCATCGGGATCGCCACCTGTGGCGTCTCCTCGATGGCGATCAGCTTTTCCAACAGATCGAGCGCACTCGCCACACGGTCATGCTGCGCGGCGTAACGTTGTTTGGTCAGCAGCCGCCGCGCGATCTCCTCCGGCGAACGTCCGCCGCCGGGCATCACCAGATTGGCGGAGTCAAGCAGCAGAGTCAGCGTTTTGTTCATCAGCGCCGGATCAATGCTGCCACCTTCGGTCAGCCCGTCCAGCTTCGCCGCTTCCGCCGCGCCGAGATAAAGCTTTTGCACTTCCTGTTCAACGTATCCCCGTCCGCGATCTGTGCGCCGCAAGTTCTCGATCTGACCGAGCAGGAAGCGTTTGATGCGCCGTTCCAGCCCGAAGCAATCAAGTATCTGGCTGATCAAGCCGATGTGCCCGATCACCAGCGTCCACTCGTGCAGTCCGATCTTGTACAGTCCCTGCGTCGCCATGCCGATTGTTTCGGCGTCACCGAAGACTCCGGGCATCCCGATCAGTTCCGTGCCGAGCATGGTGAACTGGCGCGAATGGCTGCGCTGCGGCGATTCGTAGCGGAACACAGGTCCGGCAAACTGCCAGCGGATCGGTTTGGGCTTGTGCTGGAAGCGTTCGACGTACAGGCGCACGGCAGCGGGCGTGAACTCCGAACGCAGACAGAGGTGGCGTCCGCGCAGTTCAAAGTGGAACAATCGCTTGACCGCATCGTCGCCGGATTTGGTCAGAAATAGATCGGCGTATTCGACCAGCGGCGTTTCCACCGTCTGATAGCCGAAACTGGCGAGTACTGCTTGCAAGCGTGCGGTGATGCTGGCGGCTTCGCTCATCTCCGTGCCGATGCGATCATATAGACCGGGGGCGCGGGTGAAGGTTGGATTGGTCACCGAATAACCTCAATGTGACTAGGGATGGTGATTCTACTGCTCGCGGTTAACTCTACCGCGCGGGGTATCCAGTTGGCTATGGTGAGTTTACTCAACCCGAGGTGATACTGGCTGAGTCTGGATGCGGTCAGTCGATGTTCTTGACGAAAATGTTCAGCCAGTAGGTGGCAGAGGCGGAAGCATCCAGCCGATTGCGTGCCGTCAGCGCACTCGCCGCCTGATGCCACGTCAGCGCACGGCACAGTTTCGCCAACTGCGCGGCGATCTTGTATGCCTCGATCAGGCGGGGCAGTGGCGCGTACTGCGTCCACGATGCCAGATAGACATCGCGCAGCCGAGCCAGCGTATCGTGATCAGCGTGAAAAACATAGTTGGCATAGCGCAAGGTCATGAACAGCGAGTAAAAGGGATGGGCGATGCAGCTCTCCGCCCAATCGAAGAAGATGAAGTCGTACTCGTTAGCGGCGAGGCAGATGTTATTGGCGTGGAAGTCATCGTGGTGCAGCGTTTCCGGTATGCCCACTGCTGCCAACTCCGCGCGTAAATCCGCTAACTGCGAGATGAACATCATCATGCCTTGATAGTCGCCAGACGTGATGCTGTCCTCGTGATCTTGATCGATGATCAGCAGTGAGCGCCGTGAGAGCGCCTCGGTGAACAAGCTAGGCAGTACAGCCAGACGCCGATCGGTGATGCCGACGTGCAGTAGGTCGTCAACGTAATGGACAGCATGTTGCTGCAAGTGTGCGAACTGGATCAGCATTTGTTCCCAGCGCGTGAGGTCGTTGTCTTGCTCGGTGATCTGGCGCAACGTCATGCCCAGATCGGGCAGCAGCAACCAACTACGTTCAGTATCCACCGCGAGCAAATTGGGCAGGTGTTGGGGGAACCATTCCGCCAGTAGTTTGGTCAACACCGCTTCGGTATTGAAAGGCGGGAAGGTCGCCTTGAAATAGATCACCTCGTTAGCCGTCGGGATGCGCAGCACTGCCGAAAAGTCGCCCATGCGTACCACTTCGATCTCGCCTGTGCGCTGCACATAATCGTCGATCCAGGAAACGGCATCGTTCCACCAGTTAGGAGGCGTCGGTTTTTGGGTCATAGCCAGCACCGCTGTTCATGGTTACGTTTAGAACTTTTCAAGTGATCGAGGAGTTTACTATACTTTGCCTAACAATAAATCGGTGAAACCTGATGCCGTTAACAGCAGTCGCGCAACAAAAGATCGAGACGACGGTTCCGATCCTAGTCAATTACTACGGTGAACTAGATCTGAAACCGTGCCCCGATAACCTCAAAGAGTTGATCTATACGATCCTGTCGCATCGAACTACCAAAAAGAATGAGCAGGATGCGTTCAAGCGCATGTGGGAACACTGGGGCGGTAGTTGGGCAGCGATCCAGAACGCGCCCGTCGCGGAAGTGGTCGAAGATTTATCAGCGGTGCAGTTCCCCGAACGCAAAGCGCCTTATATTCAAGCGGTGCTGAAGAAAATCTACGACGAGCGCGGTGACTATTCCATCGACTTCCTGAGCGACATCCCCACCGAGCAGGCGCTGGAATGGCTGTACACACTGCCCGGAGTCGGGATCAAGACGGCATCGCTGGTGCTGTTATTTTGCTTCCATCGTCCGCTGCTGCCCGTCGATACCCATGTGCACCGCGTCAGCACACGGATCGGCATCCTCGCGCCACAGACTACGCCGGAAGTCGCGCACCGCGATCTACTGGAACTGATCGGGGATGATCCGCATCGCCTATACAATTTCCACTTCGCTTTCTTGCGGCACGGCCAACGCACCTGCCGCTTCAATTCGCCACGCTGTGAGATTTGTCCGGTCAAGCAGTACTGCGATTACTATGCTAGCCTAAAGTCGAAAACAAAGGGAGCTACTGCACCCGAAGCACCTGCGCCTGCATAACCACAAATACACGATCCGCTGGCTGTGGCGTAATCGTCGCGTTTCCGGTGAATCCACCGAAGGCTGGCAGCACGCCGATCTGTGTGCCGAACCAGAAACAGGGCAGCGCTAACCGTTGTTTAGCGCGTCCTTTCAGCATTACCGCCGGATGTAGATGACCCGCCAGCGCATAGCGATTGGGGATTGCTTGTGGTTCATGCAGCAGCGCGAATGGTAGATCATCGGCGGGCTGTTCGATTACCTCAATGTGCCATTCATCAGGGAATCTTCCGGCACGGCGATCATGATTGCCGCGCACCACCTGAATCTGCAAATGCTGATGTGCTTGCCGCCATGCCAGCACCGCCGCGATCACCTGCGGATGCAGCGACTCCCGTGCATGCAGCAGATCACCAAGGATCACCAGCCGCTGTGCCTGAGTGCGTTGCAGTATCAGGTCTAGCCTTATCAAATCGCTGGTGGTGATCGAGGTTGGCAGTGGGATGCCGCGTGCGCTGAAGGTCTGTTCTTTGCCCCAATGCAGATCGGCAGCGTAGAGCGTATTGGTGCGGGGTACAAACAGGGCGCGTTCGGGCAGCAAATGCACCGTTTCGCCCGCTACTTCAGTCACCAGATCAGCCATGCTCATCCGCCCACTTCTCCAGCGACAACTGCATCTTGCGGATACGATCTTCCAGCGTTTCAGAGCTAACGGTTTGTCGCAGGCGTTCCACCATCAGCGGGAAGCCAAATGGAGTTGGACGTGCGATCTGCCGAAGCACAATATTCGCTGGATGAAGGCGACCAAGAGCGCGGAACAGCCGCGAACTTTCTAACTGTCGCTGTAAGACCTCGCGCTGTGCTTGCTCCAGCAGCAAGTTATCAGGATCGTATTTCGCCAGTACGTCATAGATCAAGCCGCTGGACGCCTGCATCTGCTTGCTCGATTTCTGCCCACCGGGGAAGCGTTCGATCACTAGCCCCGATACCCGCGCCAATTCGCGGAACTGCCGTTTCGCCATCTCCGTTGCGTTCAGGCTGGAGAGAATATCCTGCTGCAAATGCTCGGTGGAGAGCAACCCCTCCGCTAACGCCGCTTGCAAGTCTAAGGGATCAGTTGCCAGCAGTTCCAAGCCGTAGTCGTTCGCCGCAATCGTGAAGGTGATCGGTGCTCGGCGCGAGAGTCGATGCGCCAGTAAGCTGCCCAAACCCTCGTGGACGATTCGCCCCTCAAAGGGATATAAAAACAGATGATGACCTTCGCGCGTGGTCAGTTGTTCGATCAATAATTCGTGCGCGGCAGGCAAGTAAGATAGGCGATCCTGTAGATCGAGGATTGGCTTGACTGCCAACATTTCGGGGCTGTCGAACTTGCCCGTTCGCGCTTCGTCCAGCTTCACGCGGATAGCATCGGTGAGCAGCTCGGAGATCGGCAGCAAGCCGCCCGTCCAGCGCGGCACAATACCTTTGCCGTTCTTGGCACGGCGCACCCATACTTTCATCTCGCGCAGGCGCACAAATTGCAGTACTTTGCCTGCCAGCGTGAATTTATCGCCAGATTTCAGGCGTGCGACAAACGCTTCGTCGATGTAACCAATCTTCGGTCCCCGTAGATATTGCACTAGCAGCATCGGATCAGAGGTGATCGTGCCGATGGAGAGGCGGTGCCAGCGCGCGAGGAAGGTATCCTCCGCTACATAGCGTCCATCCCGTTGGATCACACGCTGATACTGCGGATAATTGCTCAATGCTTCGCCGCCGGAGACGACAAATTGCAGGCACCAATCCCATTCCCGCGGCATCAGATCGCGGAAGGCGTGCGTCGTGCGGACTTCAACATACAACTCTGCGGACTCGAAGCCGCCACCGAGCGCTACTGTGACGAGATGCTGCACCAGCACATCCAGCGGACGATCTAGCGGCGGACGGGCTTCGATCTCGCCATGTGCGGCGGCATCACGCACAGCAGCAACTTCCACCAATTCAAAGGCATGAGCAGGCACGCAGGTGATCCGACTGGCGACGCCGGGGCGATGTCCGCTGCGCCCGGCACGCTGTAGCAGTCGTGCGATTCCCTTCGGGCTGCCGATCTGGAATACGCGCTCGACGGGGGCGAAGTCCACACCGAGATCGAGGCTGGCAGTACAAACCACACAGCGCAGTTGCCCCGCTTTCAGGGCATTCTCCACCCAATGCCGCACCTCTGGCTCCAGCGAACTGTGGTGCAGCGCGATCACGCCTGCGAATTCGGGTCGCGCGTCGAGGATCGCCTGATACCATGTTTCGGTTTGCGCTCGCGTGTTGGTGAAGATCAGTACACTCTGATGCTGATCGATCTCGCGGATCACATCTGGCAGCAGCTTCAGTCCGATATGACCAACCCACGGAAAGCGCTCGATCTGCGCGGGAATCAAGGTATCGATCTGGATTTGCTTGGGCACATGAGCGCGGATCAATTTTCCTTGCCCGCCTTCACCCATGAGCACGTGCAGCGCAGTATCTAGATTGCCAATAGTGGCGGAAAGACCCCACACACGCAGTCCGGGTGCAAATCGCCGCAGCCGCGCCAAGCCAAGTTCCACCTGAACACCGCGCTTGGACGCCATCAACTCGTGCCATTCGTCTACGATCACGGCACGCAGCGATTTGAACAGGTCAGCGCAGTCGGGACGCGTTAGCAGCAGTGAGAGACTTTCCGGCGTGGTGATCAACGCGCTGGGCAGGCGAGATCGCTGGCGGTTGCGTACCGTCATCGAAGTATCACCCGTGCGCGTCTCCACTGACCACGGAAGGTTCAGATCGAGGATCGGCGCTGTCAGTGCGGCGGCAGTATCGGCGGCAAGTGCCCGCAATGGCGTGATCCACAATACGCGTAGTGGTTCAGAATTTTTGCGCTTTACGCTGTCATACGGCGGTGGATTATCGCGCACCCACTCCATCAACGGACCGAGCCACGCCGCATAGGTTTTGCCCGTCCCTGTCGGCGCGTGGATCAAGCCGCTGTCGCCGTTCAGATACGCCGACCACACCTCGTGCTGAAAAGGAAACGGCGTCCAGCCCTTCGCGCTGAACCAGTCGAGGACGGTGTTGCTGGTTAGTAATTCTTGATGAATAGCTCTTTGCCCTTTTCCGCTTTGTCCTGCTTATAGTTGTTCATGCCATATTGCAATTCCCATTCGACAATCTTAGCAAAACTGAACAACTCGCGGATACGCGGCGAATCGTCGTAAGTGATCAGCCAGCGGTGCGGGCAACGGCGCATATTTTCAGCAAAGCGCTCGTGATTAAATGAAGTGTGTAATTCGCCACGCACACCGTATAACTTCGATTGCGTGGCGCTCAGATATGGTGGATCGAGGAAGATGAAGACTTTTTCACCAGATGCAAATAAGTGTGGTTCGTAATCTCCACAAGTGATCGTTGTATCTTTGAGCAGTGGCGCGATCTTTTCTAGGCGATCAATTGAGGATTCGGTGAATCTGGTTTCAAATGCTTGCTGAGAATAACCGCCAGCATCCATCACACCAGAAAAGGTGATCCGATTCATGATGAAGAAGCGAACCGCGCGGTCAAATTCGGAGCGAATGTTCCCTTCGTCTTTGAGGAACTGTAAGGGTCGCGCCCGCTGCCTTTAAACCGTTCGCGCAGCATCTTTACACCAGAAATTAGTAGCTCAATATCTTTCTGTGCGTATTGCCAGAAACACGTTACCTCAGGATTGAGGTCATTGATTGGTAGGGAGAAGTTGTTCCTAAAGGCTGCGTATCGCTAAGTAGACAGAGCCACCACCAATGAAGGTTCGCGGTACTCACGCATATTGAGCGGTATTTGCTGCAGTATCTGCGGCATTGCACGCGATTTGCCGCAGATAGCGTAGTGGGCTTTTGGTATAAGGTTTCATTGGTTGCCTGCAATGTAGATTCGTAAGCGCGGATTTGCCAGAATCTCCTGTTGTAAGGCGATCAAGCGGTTAGTTTGACTTGTCGAAAAGAGGTTAGTAGCACAAAAGGATCGGATAGTTGGCACATCGGCGTTGTGTAGTGCTGAACGTATAAAACCTGTTAGTTTCAGTTGCGTTCTGAAGGGAGTTTCAACTTCATCTACGGAAACGGTGTTCAGATTGCAGTATAAAATGAGCTTAGATAAGCCATCCTTGATATCATCCGATGATGGCAGGCGAGATCTAGTTGTGTTTTTGGATTCTTGGATGATTAGTGTGCGATCTTGATCGATAAATACTTCATCTGGAGCTAAATGATATTCGCCACCCAAATAATTCGACAGAAATAGCAAATTCTTCGCACCATCAGAAAGAGACTCTCGTAAGTGAGTTGTAAGCACTTCGCGGTTAGCAGCCGCGCGGGATCGATCAAGCGTATTCGTTCGGAACAAATCCAGACTAAACTTTTCGTCTTGAAGATAGCTTGATTGCCTACAGATGATCTTGCTGGTTATGCAAGCGAACAGTCAATGTTGCGGGGCGGTCGTTGATAGCTTTCTACAGCACGTTGATAAATATCACTGAAATCACGCTCGAAGTGTGACGTATTCCAATGTAGCGCCGAGAGACGATACTGACTTAGTTCTAGTAGCTTCTCGCGCACATACAAGGGATCAATTTTCTGAGCAGTAATGAGATGCTTATCGCCCACCTTGCGCTTGGCGTCGTACCACACAAGAATAATGAAGATATTAAATGAACTCATCCAAGAAAAGGTCATGTAGTTGATGCGATCATTATTACCGCTATCAGCACCTTCATCTTTGATGATGGGAATGATGGCAACACGCGGGCTGCTGACGTGAAATGTGTCGTAGAGTCGCGCAAATGGATAGGAGCGCGTCCGTTTGGGAGAAATCCAACGCGCGTAAGCCAAATAATTCCCCTCACCACCTAGATTGATCAAGCCAGCTTGTCTGGCGGTATTCACGTCGAAATCTGCGATTGAATAGGCGGTGAGAGAAGGAACAGCGAATTGCGATACATAACTGATATCGCGCACAAAACCCTTGATGATCATCGCTCGGCAGTATGGACACTTAGCAACTCACGGACTGTCCGAATAGTATCCGCTTCCGACGCTGGTTTGTCCACCCGCCAGCGGAGGATGCGCGGGAAGCGCACGGCGATGCCAGATTTGTGGCGGGTCGAACGCTGGATCGCCTCGAACGCCAACTCAAAGACTAATTCCGGCTTGACGCTGCGTACCGGTCCGAACTGCTCTACTGTATTGCGGCGGATGAAGGCATCGACCTCGCGGATTTCCGAGTCCGGTTAGCCCCGAATACGCCTTGGCAATCGGGACCAACTGTCCAGCATCATCCCAGACGCCGAAAGTGTAATCCGTGTACAGGCTGGCGCGTTTGCCCGATCCGCGCTGAGCGTTGATCAGGACCGCGTCGATGGTGTAGGGGTTAACCTTCCACTTCCACCAGTCGCCGCGCATCCTGCCTACGCGATAGGGTGAGGTCAGCCGTTTGAGCATCAAGCCCTCGACATCGAATTGGCGGCTGTGCTGGCGCTGCTGCTCAAAACCCGACCAGCTATCAGCGCTAACTACCTTCGAGATCAGCAACGATGGATGGTTGACCTTCTGAACGATTGCCTCTAACCTCTTGCGCCGATCTCGCAGCGGATGTTCGCGGCAATCTTTGTGATCGATCTCCAGTAGATCGTAGGACATGAAGATCACGGGGATTTCCGCCAGCATTTTCTTGCCCAATGTCTTGCGTCCGATCCGCCGCTGCAACTGGGCGAAAGGCATCACTTTGCCCTCGATCCAGGGCAGCAGTTCGCCATCGAGTACCGTGCCATCGGGCAGATGCGCCGCCATCTCCGCGATCTCAGGATAGCGATCCGTGACCAGTTCCTCGCCGCGCGTCCACAGGAAGGTCTGTCCCTGACGGCGGATCAACTGCGCGCGGATGCCATCCCACTTCCATTCTGCTTGCCAGTCCTGCACAGCACCAAGATCGGATACCTCATCGGATTCCACCGGATGTGCCAGAAAGAAGGGATAAGGGCGGCTGATCTCGCTGATCACCGTTTCGGGATGGGTGAGCGTCTCGTAGAAGGCTGCGTCCGGCGTCCACTCGCCCATCAGCCGATGCGCGATCACTGCCGTATCGACGCCGCTGACCTGCGCCAACGCTCGCACGACCAGCAGTTGCGAGACGCCAACACGGAACTCACCCGTGATTAGCTTGTTCCAGACGAAACGCTGCACGGTGGTCAGCTCGCGCCATGCCTCCAGTACCACCTGTTTTTGCGTCGCTTCATCCGCTTCGCGCAGTGGCAGCAACTTCTCCTCGATCCACTGATGCAGCGGTAGATCACTGCCCGTGCCGACTTCTGGCAGCAGCAAGGTGATCGTTTCTGCCATGTCGCCCACCGCGTCGTAGGATTCACCGAACAACCAAGCGGGAATGTCGGCGCTCTCAATCGCCCATTCGACCAGCTTACGCGATCCGACCACCTGACGTGGTTTGCGTCCGCTGAGGAAGTAGATCGCCCACGCGGCATCTTGCGGCGGCGCTGCGCGGAAATAATCCGCCATCGCGGCGACTTTATCATTAGTTTTGTTGGTTTCGTCCAGCGCGGCGTAGAGATCAGCAAAGGCTCTCATGAGTTCGACTCCGCTTCTTCCGTCACTACTTCAGCAGCTTCTACTTCTCCCACTTCGGCGGCTTCGCCTTCACCACTTTCATAGTGAGTCTGCAAGCCGTAAGCGTTGTAACCGTGTTCGTTCAGCCAGCGCGTCAGCACCGGAACGTAACCGTGCGTCACATAGATACGTTCCGCGCCTGTCTCCTTAATCGTCAGCAGCAGATCCTCCCAATCGGCGTGATCGGAAAGCACGAAGCCACGATCTACGGCGCGGCGGCGGCGCGTGCCGCGAATTCGCATCCAACCGGAGACGTATCCTGTCGAAACTTGATTGAAACGGCGTGTCCATGCCGTATCGCGCGCGGAAACGGGAGCAATCACAAGAGCGCGGCGCAGATCAGGTTTTTCGCTGCGTACCAGATAGTGAGTCTTAGGGAGCTTGACACCACTCTGACGATAAGCGTCATTGATTCGTTCCACTGCCCCATGCGTGAAGATCGGACCGATGCGCGGATCGACGCTGGCGATCAGGCGCTGTGCTTTGCCGAATGCATAGCTAAATAAGAGGCTGGTTTTGCCTGACGCAGCGTTGCGCCGCCACCACTCGTTGATTGTGCCGATCACTTTCCGGATCAGCCCAACGGTAGATTGGCAGTGCGAAAGTAGCTTCGGTGATGAACGTATGGCAGCGGATCGGCTCGAAGGGTGCACAGGTGGGATCGGGATCGCGCTTGTAGTCGCCTGCCGCTACCCAGACCTCGCCGCGATGCTCCACACGAATCTGCGCCGAGCCGAGCACATGACCTGAAGGATGAAAGGAGACGGTGACGCCGTTGATGCTGATCGGCTGACCGTAAGGCAGCGTTTCGATCAGGGCATCAGCGCCCAAGCGTATGCGGAACACCGTTGCGCCTTCGGCGGCGACTAGATACGATCCACAGTCACGCGCGAAGTGATCCGAGTGGGCGTGCGTGATCAAGGCGCGTTTCACAGGTTGCCACGGGTCGATATGAAAATCACCTGCCGCACAGTACAGCCCAGAGCGATCAAGTTGCAGAAGCGGGGTTGTCATCCTCACCTCACTGCTCAATTTTCTTACCATGATTCTCGCAGAAATTGCTCCGTAATACAATGATCAATAGCACAAATGTTCGTTCTGATCTATCCTAATCCGCACCTTCCGCCTTCAGGAAGAAGAAGGTAGTTATGGCTCATTTGCTGGGTATCGATCTGGGGACTTCTAGCGTCAAAGCAGTGATCATTGACGAGCGCACGCGCTTGCTGGGCGTCGGTGGCGCAGAGTATCCGATCAGCGTACCGCAGCCGGGATACGCCGAACAAGCGCCAGAGCAGTGGTGGCAAGCGACGATCAAAGCGGTAAAGCAGGCATGTACGGCGGCGAATACTACCGACATCAGCGCGATTGGGTTCTGCGGTCAAATGCATGGCGGGGTGCTGATCGATCAGTATGGTGTTGCCATCGCGCCAGCGATTATCTGGGCGGATCAGCGCAGCGCGGAGGTGTTGGAGGAATTCACGGCGACAGTTGGACAGGATCGGCTGGTGACGCAAGCAGGGACCGCCCCCGCCGCCGGATTTATGGGTCCGACGCTGCTGTGGTTGAAGCGACATCAGCCCGAAATGCTGGACGCCGCTGAAGCGATTGTGCTGCCCAAAGATTACGTGCGCTGCCGCTTGATCGAGGAGATCGATACGGACGCCAGTGACGCTTCGGCGACGGCGTTGTTCAACATCCATGATCTGCGCTGGTCAACCGACATGATTAAGGCACTGGAATTACCACTGACTTTATTTCCGACGATCACCGAATCGGAGACGGTGGTTGGCGTGCTATCGCCTGCTGCTGCCGAAGCTCTAGGCTTGCCTGCGGGTATTCCGGTGGTGACAGGCTGCGCTGATCAGCCCGCGCAAGCATTGGGCAATGGACTGATCAATCCGGGAGTCGGCTCGATCACGCTAGGCACGGGCGGGCAAATCTTCGTGCCGCAGTCTGCGCCGACCACTGATCCGCAGTTGCGCTTGCATACCTTTTGCCACGCCCCCGCTGATCGCTGGTACACGCTTGGCGCGATGCTCTCGGCGGGGTTATCGCTGCGCTGGCTGCGCGATACGCTGGGTATGGAAAATGATCCCGACGCTTACACAAAGTTGTCGGCACTGGCGGCGAGCGTGAATCCGGGGGCGGATGGCTTGCTGTTCTTGCCCTACCTGATCGGTGAACGTGCGCCGCTCAACGATCCACATGCCAGCGGTGCGTTCATCGGCTTGCAGTTGGGGCATGGAGTCGGACATCTCGCCCGCGCGGTGATGGAGGGGGTTGCCTTTGCGCTCCGCAGCATCCTCGATGTGATGACGGAGATGCAGCTCACGCCACCTGAATTTCTGGCGTCTGGCGGGGATTAGCGGCTCAGTGGCGGCAGATCGTGGCGGACGTGATCGAACGCCCGTTGAAACTCACCACCGGACGGGAGCGCGCAGGCGTCGGGGCGGCGATCCTTGCGGGGATCGGTGCGGGCGTTTTCGGCGGTTATGCAGATGTTATGACGCTGGTGGCGGAAGTTATTCCCGATCGCGGCCTGATCCTTCACGCAGAGCCGTGTATCTTGATAGCTATCAACGTTTTGTAGGTGTTTATACCCACGTACAAAAAATACACTGACTGATATACTCTCCATAGACCGTACTTGCGGTTCATCTTTAGGGGAGGCATTCATGGCAAGCCTAAGAAGTATGTGGTGGGGCTTTTTGCTCCGCGGCGTCGTGGCGATCCTGTTCGGAATCGCTGCCTTCGTTGTACCCGGACTTACAATCGAAGTTCTGGTCACACTGTTCGGCATCTTCATGCTCATGGATGGTATTTTCGCCATCGTTTCGGTATTCGCGGGACAGCAAGCCAGTAATTGGTGGATCACCGTCATTGAAGGCGTGATCGGCGTTTTGCTCGGCATCTTCGCGTTTATCGCTCCCGCAACTGTCGCTGGTGCGTTGGTCTACGTCATCGCCGCATGGATGATCGCGACTGGACTCATGGAACTACTCGCCGCGATTCGTCTGCGCAAGGTGATTGAGAACGAGTTCTGGCTAGGACTCGCAGGAATCCTCAGTATTGTCGCCGGTGTTTTTGTGGTGCTGAATGTTGTCGCGGGTGCATTGGCGATCATCTGGGCAATCGGCGGTTACGCCATTGTTTTCGGCATTTTCATGATCATGCTGGCATTCCGTGTGCGCAGTATGCCTGCGGGCAGCGGTGCAGCGTAACTAGCTCAGGAAACAGGGCGAGGCACGCCCCGCCCCTACATTCATACCTAAAATCTGTCTACTTATATAGGGCAGGCGTGCCTCGCCCTATGATGATGTTAGCTAAAACGCTAGCTAACATCATCAAGCAGCTTTGAGATAGTTCGGGATTGAATCTCCCCGTCTGATCCACGAAAATAGTGCGCCCGTTCGTTCCACTACGAGGAGCAGCGTATGCGCATCGGCATGGATTTCGGTACGACAAACTCTGGCATCGCGGTCTACGACGGCAAGCGCATGAACGTGCTGAAGCTCGATCCTGAGACGATCACCAGCAACGTAATGCGCAGCGTGATCTACCTGACCAAAGATCACGAAGTCCACATCGGGCAGCAAGCCATCCGCCTGTACAACGAACAGAACATCAACCGTGAACGCCGCTTCGTCAATAAAGTGGTCGGGCGCGTGAGCATGGTGTTCGCAGAGATTGGTGAGATTGCCACTGACGTGCATATCACCGTCGATGAGCTAGAGCCGGGACGCTTGCTGCGTTCGCTGAAAAGTGCGCCCTCGCCACCCCCTACACCAGCACCATGATCTACGGTAAAGAGTATTCACTGGAAGCGATGATCGCCCTGTACTTACGCGCGGCTAGAGAACGTGCCGAGGAATTAGTGGGCGATTCGATCCACGATGTAGTGTTGGGGCGTCCGGTACATTTCGTTAGTGCAGAGACGGATGCGGATGATCAACGCGCCGAGTCGCGGTTGCGGCAGGCGGCAAAGCTGGCGGGCTTCAGTCAGGTGAGTTTCGAGTTTGAGCCAGTGGCGGCGGCACGACATTACGCGCAGTCGGTGAGCAAAGCGCAGAACATCCTCGTCTATGATTTCGGCGGCGGTACGCTCGACCTCACGGTGATGCACGTAGAGCCGAACAAAACGCCGGACATCCTGTCGATTGGCGGCGTGGGCATCGCCGGAGACCGCTTCGACCAGCGGATTGTGGAGAATGCGCTGCTGCCGCATTTTGGCAGTACCGTGACATGGGGAGATAAGAAGCTGCCCGTGCCGCGCAATCTGGTGGAGCAAGTGACCGCGTGGGAAGGCTTGGCGCAGTTGGCGACGCCGGAAACACGCGGCTTTCTGCAGCGGATGCAGGCGGACTGCTCCGCACCCGCGCGGTTGTTCGCGCTGGAGTCGTTGATCTTCAACTTCTACGGCTTCGCGCTGTTCGAGACGGTTGAGGGCAGCAAGCGGCGTCTCTCCACTAACAATTTCGATGAGATCCGCTTCACTGGCGTGGACATCGATCTGTGGCATCTGATCACGCGGACCCAGTTCGAGCAGTACGCCATGACCGAGTGGCGCTTGATCCGCGAGGCGATCAACGACACGGTCAAGCGATCGGGGCTGACGCCGGAACGAATTGACGCGGTAGTGCGTACTGGCGGATCGTCTAGCATCCCCTTTGGATTGGAAATGCTCACAGAGTTGTTCGGAGAGGGTAAACTGGTGGTCGAGGATCTGTTCACGGGCGTCACCGCCGGACTAGCGATCCGTGCTTGGGAACAGTAGTGAGAGGGAGATTTAAGGATATGCGTGGTTAAATTCACGAAATTCTTAATTATCCACGTAGCAAGGGTCGCAACTTCCACAATAACGGAGTGTTGTTAAGGTTATGGCTGTAACAGACGGTCAAAATTATGCGGAAGCTGATGATTCGGCGCTGGTGGAACTGGCGCGGAAGGATCGCGCGGCATTCGGGTTGTTATATGAACGGTATGTCAAAGAGATTTACCGTTACCTGTACTACCGGACGCAGAACCAGCACGAAGCTGAGGATTTAACCTCGCGGGTGTTTCATCGGGCGCTTAGCCACATTGATGGCTATGTGGAGCGGGGTATCCCGTTCAAAGCGTGGCTGTACCGCATCGCCCATAATCTGGTGGCGAACTGGCATCGGGATCGTACTCGACACAAAACTGTGCCGTTAGAAGAGTATGTGACCGGGCTGAAGGGGGAAGCGCCAGAAGCCGTCACCGAATCGCAGGATGAGAAAGAACGGTTGCTGACCGCGATCAAGCGACTGCCTGAGGAACGCCAGCAGTTGATCATCCTCAAATTCGTGGAGAAGCTCTCCAATCAGGAGATCGGAGAGATCATGGATAAGAGTGAGGGCGCGATCAAGTCGTTGTACCATCGCACGCTGTTATCCCTGCGCGACGAGCTAACAGACAGTGAACGTAACGAGCAGCCGACAGAATCCGCAAGGCAGCAGGATCGCTAGCTTTATCTTTATTTGATCTAGCGTGGGGACTGCTGTCAGCACTAGTAGAGGTGGATGTCAACACCATGTCGTTATCGTCCCATTCGGAGAATGAACCCATGATCGACGCGCAGATCGAGGCGCTGTTGGAGAGCCAGTATCAGGCAATCCGCAGCGGACAACCATTCACACTCGCGCCGGAGCAGTTCGGCATCAGCGGCAGCAAGTCTAAAGATGCCCACGAATTACTGTTTCTGGCTGATCGTTTGAGCAGCATCCTGACACCAGTAGTCCCGACGGCAGAATTTGAGACGCAACTACGCGATGAACTCGTCGGTGCCGCCACCCCGCCGTTGATCCTGCGCTGGCGCAAACTGCCAGCGGGAACACGCCTAGCCGCTCGTCTGGGTGGGATCACCTTGACGGCAGGGCTGGCGCTGCTCGCCTCGCGCCGTGTGTTCAGTTTGTTGGGCGCATTAAACGGTTCGCGCGTAAAATCACCGAAAGCGGTGACGCTGCCTGCCAATCCGCTGTCGTAATCGTTGAAACACTTATATTTTCCAGTGGGGATAGCCAAATCATGACTCAACAGCCACAGCGCTACGCCAAGATCACCGGATGGGGTAAGTACGTACCAGAGAAAATCCTGACCAACGCCGACTTCGAGAAGATGGTCGATACCACCGACGAGTGGATCACCTCGCGCACCGGAATCAAAGAACGGCACATTCGCGCGGAAGGCGAAAATTCTTCCGACATGTCGGTAAAATCGGCACTGCCTGCGCTGGAGATGGCAGGGATCACGCCGAAAGACCTTGACCTGATCATCGTCGCCTGTTCTTCGCCCGATTATCTGGTGCCGGGCGTCGCTACCATCGTGCAGGAGAAGCTCGGAGCCTCGTGCGGTGCGTTCCAGCTTACGTCGGGCTGTTCCGGTTGGGTCTACGCGCTGGTGACTGCCTCGCAGTTCATCCAGTCTGGCACGATGAACAATATTCTGGTCATCGGCACGGAAATTCTCTCCTTCGGCATCGACTACACGGATCGCACCACCTGCGTATTGTTCGGTGATGCGTCGGCGTCCGTCGTCTTGCAAGCGACCAACAAACCCGCTGGTGTGCTGCACTACGAATTGGGATCCGATGGCAGTGGCGCAAAGAGCCTGTACGTTCCGGCGGCTGGCACGGCGATGCCTTTGGGCAAGCACGCCAAGGAAGTGATCGACAATAAGCTGATGTACTTGAAGATGGACGGTCCGGAAGTCTTCAAGTTCGCTACGCGCGTCCTCTCCAGTTCGATGAAGCGCACGCTGGATAAAGCTGGAATGCTGCCCGAACAGATTGATCTGTTCATCCCTCATCAGGCAAACCTGCGGATCATCGAAACTGCTGCGCGGATGATGCGGCAGCCGCTGGATAAGTTCTTCATCAATCTGCATAAGTACGGCAATACCTCCGCAGCCTCCGTGCCGCTGGCATTGGTCGAAGCCTTCGAGCAGGGACGGATCAAGGCGGGCGATAAGGTGCTGATGTGCGCGTTTGGGGCTGGTCTGACGTGGGCGAGTGCGCTGGTACAGCTCGGTGAAGTGGAAGGCGCAGAAGCGGCAGCGGTAGAACAGGGCAGCATCGCTGAGAACTGGCTATCCATCGGCAAGGCGCGTTATCTGGCGAAGAAAACCGTCAACGCCGTGCAAGATACCGTGCAGAACTTGATGATGAATTGGAAGATGCGTCAGTACGATGCAGCGCGACGCAAGAAGCAGCAGCGCGAGTCAGCGAACTAGGGGAAAGCAGATAACACGGCAATGAATTGCCGTGCTGAACGAACAAAGTCCCTGCGGGACTAAATTCCCGGATCAGGTTACGAAACGTCCGAAGTGGTCTGGAAGAAAATCACGATAACGACTGAAGGGAACTTGATGAGAGTTCCCTTTTTTATTTCGGTATCTCCCCGATCACCTTCAATCCTAACGCCTCGACCTCACTGCGGCTGCGGATCGTCGAATCCAGATATTCCGCGAGGAACGCCAGCGCCAATCCGACAGCCAATCCGAGCACCACGCGCAGCAGCGGACCGAAGCGCACCGCCAGCGGTACAGGCACAGGCACGACGATAGGTGCATCCAACGGCACGACGCGGGCGGGTTCCGCGCCGAACTGGGCGAAATAAGCCGCGTTCTTGTTTTGCAGCACGTTGATCGCCGCTTCCGCAATCAGTTTGGTTTCGGCTTCATCCGCCCATGAGGTGACGTAGAAGGTCATGATGCTGCGGGCGCTATCGGAGGTGACGGCGGCGCGAATGGCATCGGCGCTGACCGATTTTCCTTGCGTTTCCAGCCGTGCCGAGATTTCCCGCGCGAAGGAATCGGTACGCATCCACGTCGCCAGATTGTTGACCGCGTACTCAGATGCCAACCACGGGATGTAGCTCAAGTCCTCGAAGGTCGGTGCGTTCTGAGCAGTCGGCGTCTGGCTGGCGGTAAAGCGCACCCCAACGCTGTAATTGACGGGCGGTCGAATCATCGCGCCAAGCAGCGGCAGAGTCAGAATCAATGCCACCAGCGCGGGCAGCAAGATCAGCCACCAACGCCGCTTTACCATTCCGATCAAGTAATTCAGTTCCATTGGTTAGTGCCTCTGACGCTTATCGTATGCCTGTTCGACGAACTCGGATAGCTGTTGGCGAAATACAGACCGATCAAATTTTAGCGCGATGGGGCGGATCACGGCTGAGTCGTAGTGGCTGACATCGAATGAACGCAGTACCGCCGAGAGCGATTCCACCGTTTGCTGATCGAAGAACTCGCCCGTAATACCGGGGATCACGGTATCCAGCGCACCACCGCCGCGAAAGGCGATCACCGGACGACCAGCCGCCTGCGCTTGCACGGGTGCGATCCCGAAATCCTCCAAGCCGGGGAAGATGAACGCCTTACAGCGTGCCATTAAATCGGGCAGGTCGGCATCTGGCACGCGCCCCAAGAATTTCACTGTTGGTCCTGCCATTGCTTCCAATTTTTCCCGATCTCTGCCTGCGCCAGCCACCAGCAGCGGCAGTCCTAGCTGCGTACACGCTTGCACCGCCAGATCGATGCGCTTATAGGGGATCAGGCGGGAGACGATCAGGAAGTAATCCTCGACGGTTTTGGAAGGTGTGAAGCGTTCCGCTGCTTCCACAGGTGGATAAATCACCACTGAGTCGCGCCCGTAGAAAGTTTTGATGCGCTGCTTAATCTCAGTGGAGATGGCAATAAAGTGATCAACGCGCTGGGCAGCACGGTAATCCCAACCTTTCAGCAAACGGATCAGCGGACGCAGTGCCATGCGTAACCCATTGCCGAGATTCTCCCGATCCATGTAGGCATCCGGCTGCCAGACGTAGCGCGTAGGCGCTAAGCAGTAGCAGACGTGGATCGCCTCACCCTTCTGTACGCCATGACAGAAGCCACTTTTGTTGGAGAGGATCACTTCGTAATTAGAGAGATCGAGTCCGCCGAACGCCAGTGGATAGAGTGGCAAGTAGCGTTGATGATGCTGGTGAATCCCCGGCAGTTGATCCATCCATAAGCTGTGGATCGACCACTCACGCCACGCAGCGGGCATAGTGTCGCGGGCGTAGATGCTGGTATACAGCGGTGAGTCGGGATACATGCCGACCATTTCCGCCAACACATCTTCCGCGCCACCTACTTGATTCAGCCAATCGTGTACAAGGGCAAGTTTCATTATTATGATAAAATCGAGGCTTCAGAGCACATAAGTCAGGTTGATTGATCATGCCAGCGGCAATGGTAACTTTACCGCGTCAGACAGCAAAAGGATAGCATGAACATCGTAGCGGAAGCGCCAACCTTGTGCGGTTTGGATGAAGCGGGGCGGGGTCCGTTAGCAGGTCCGCTGGTGGCGGCACTGGTGGCATTTCCGGTGGATTTCGACTTCTCGACGGTGTTTCCGCACAACCTTTTGCGAGACTCAAAGAAGCTCAACAAACTCCAACGCGAAAACTTGATCAGCGTGATCCATGAACATGCGCTTGCCGTCGAAACGGAGATTATCACCGTTAACGAGATCAACCGAAGGGACATTGGGTGGGCAAACCGCGCCGCTTTTGAACGCTTGATCATGCGTGTGACGGCGCTGGAATACATCGTGGATGGCAACCTGAAGCTGCGCAATCTGGGCAAACGTGCCAAACGGGTACAGTGTGTGGTACGTGCGGATGAGACGGTGCAAGCAGTTGCCGCTGCTTCGATCATCGCCAAGGTGACGCGAGATCGGGTGATGCAGTCACTGCACAACGCCTATCCGCAATACGGTTGGAATCGTAATATGGGTTACGGCACACGGGCGCATGTGCTGGCGCTGCAAGAGTACGGGATCACGCCGTATCATCGTAAGCAGTTCGCTACGACGGCGCTCTCGCATCTGACGCCACGACTGCCGGGGTTTGAGCAGCCAGAGGGGTGAATAAAAAGAAGAAGGGCAGGTTGGGAAACCTGCCCATACGATTACGATTGTTTGATAGTGTTCAAGTTGTCGGTAGGGTGGGTTTGAAACCCACCCTTTTTATTTTAGTTGCTCGGTGTTGGTGTCACCGGATTGGTGGGATCGCTGGCGGCATCGGTGGCGGGCAGCAGCGTGAACAGCGATCCGGCGCTGCGCCCATAGGTGTCGGGGAAGTAGAACTCCTGCCCCGTCGCGGGAATCACGCGGTAGACGCCCGGTAGTCCTGCCCGCAGCGTGTAGGTGTACTGGTACGTCCCACGCGGCAGATAGGTAGCGTAGAGCACCACGCGATCATCGCGGAACTCGGTCTTGCTGAACCACCACCAGCCCCAACCATCGTACAGCGGATCGGTATCGCGGAGTTGCGGCTCCTGCCCGATGGCAGTGGTCGCCAAGCCCGGATCGACGCCTTCTGTACCCGCCGGAATCGGATCGGTGATCACGGCGTAATTGAGGTCGTTAGGAGCAACGATGGTCAGCGTGACGCGGATGTTATCGCCAACGTGCGCCTCAGTGATCGGCGTGTTGTTCGGATCGCTGGCGAGGCTGTACTGACGGCTAATGGTGATCCCGCGTGACAGCGGCTGCACCTGCTCCACTGGCAGATATGCCGTCAGATGCGCGGTGTAGTACAACTGTCCATCACCCGCCGTGCGATCTACGGTGAAGCGGTTGAGTTCACCTTTCAGCAAGTCTTGTACCTGAACCTGCAACTGCACCGAGTCGCGGACGTTTTGCGGCGATGCCGTTTCGGTCGTGGTCAGCGACTTGCCGTTGAGTGTTGCGCCGAAGGTGTAGCTGGGATTCAGTTCGTTGGTGACCACCATCCAGTCAGTGAGCGCCAGCACCGCCCACGCCGTTTCCTGCGTGGTTTCCCACGCATCAGCGGTACGCGCCACCATGATCCAGCGCACCACGTTAGGGATCAGTTGATTGCTCGGCTGAATCTGGATCAGCGCCTTTAGCACTAATGCCGTCGTGCGCGTATCAGTGTTCCAGTTCCAGTAGTCGCGGTAATCCTCCTCCCAATGCGCTCCGGTGGCACTCAGAATCACGCGGTTGGCGAAGTCGCTAACCAGCGCATCGGTATAGCGCGTGTTCGCCGGATCCATCAGCTTGAACGCCATCGCCAGATAAGCGCGGGCGTAAGTGCTGAGGTTATCGCGCACATTGTAGAGATTGACCGCCTGACTGAAGTTGCCCGCACCCGCATATGCCAGCGCGTAGATCAGGAACGCCTGACGGTTGACCTGCCAGCGCGAGGGCTGATTGGGCAGCCGCTTGGCGGTTTCTTCGCGCAGGTTACGGATCGCGGCTTCGATCACTGTTTGATCGATCTGGAAGCCCTGTTTCTGCGCTTCCGCCAGTCCGATCAGGGCGTAAGCGGTGACCAGCGGATTACTCGGTTCCGTCGGGAACCAACCCCAACCGCCGTCCACTTTCTGATCGGCATAGAGGCGCTGGACCGAGATATTGAGGATGGCATCGAGATCCGCTTTCATCGCCGGATCGTTAACACCGAGTTTGGTCAGCGCCCCGTAAGTAGCGACGTTGGGTAGGAAGCGGCTGATGGTCTGCTCGGTGCAGTAGTAAGGATAGTATTCGAGCACCTTGAGCGCACTGGTGGTCGCTGCCGCAAGCGAACGATCCAGCCGGATGTCCAGCGTGCCCTGCGTGATATCGAAGCGGCGCGGCAGGATAATCCCTTCGGTGCGCGCGCCACCTTCAGCGGTGATCACGCCGCCTGTACTGACGGTTTCCGGCGCTTCGTACTTGATCACGGGCAGCGTTTTGTCATCGCCCTGACCGACGGCGCTCTTGGCGGCATCGGTGTACTTGTTATCGGCGGTGGCAGCGAAGAAGGTGACATCCAGCGCGCTTACATCCTGCACTTCGATGCCCCATTCAAAGCGCATTCGTCCCTTGCTGGGAATGGTGGCGGATTTCGCCGCATCATCCTTCAAGGTCGCACCCACCACTTCGATGTGGACGTTGACCTGCTGATCGCTATCGGTATTGTTGTTGACGATGGCGACGAGCGTGCTTTGATCACCAACCACGTAGAAGCGCGGCGTCACCGGACGGATCAACAGCGGCTTGGTGCTGATCAGATCGACCGTGGTTTGCCCGACTAGCGTAGTGCCGAGTTCACCTGTTGGCTGTGTGATCGCGCGGGCGTCCAGCCGCCATGTGGTCAGTTGATCGGGCAGTGTGACCGAAACGGAGGCTTCGCCGTTGGCGTCGGTGATCACGCTGGGCTGCCACAGTGGAGTATCGATGAACAGTTGGCGCACCTCGAAGATGCCGCCTTCCGGTCCACCACCGCCACCACCTTTGATGGTGTTCAAGATTTCCTGCGTCTGCTGATCGACGCTGAGGATCAGCGAGTTGGCGGTGCGAACACCAATGCCCGCCTGCGAATAGAAGTGCTCGAGGATCGGTGTGCTGGTATCCGGCAGCAACGAGAGCACCGCCAGATCGGTCAGTCCGACGCCGACTTCCGCCTGCACCGGATTGCCAGCGTAGTCAGTGACTTTGATGGCGTAGGTTACAGTGTCACGCGGGCCTGCTTGCTCTTTGTCCGGTGTCAGCGTGATGTTCAGCTTGAGTTGATCTATCTCCACGCCGAAGCCGATCAAGCCCATGCGGAAGGCGGGCACAGGATTCGTCTCATCGACGCCCTTGACCACCGTGACGGAGACGAAGGCGTTAGGAGCCATATCCGCCGTGATCGGCAGCTTGTAGACATAGCTGTTGTTGGGCATGTCGATCACTTCGGTTTTAAGGATGTGACCGCGTTCCACCGTGATCAACGCCTTGGTCGCGCCCTGAAATGGACTGGCGATCAGGATCGAGGCGGTGTCGCCCACTTGAAAGTTAGTTTTGTCGATCTTCAGATCGATGCGGTTGCTGTTCTGCTGACGCCAAGGCACGTAATCGGGACCAGCGACCCATAGGAAGGTCGAGGTGGTGATCTGGTTGCCTCTGGAGTCGCGTCCCGTCGCTAGAATCTTGTAAACACCTCCTTTTGGCGGCACGAAGCTGTAGACGGCTTTGCCATCAGCGTCAGTCGTGGCTACGCCATCAGTGACGGGCGTTTCTTCCACTTCCCAGTTCCAGACGCTGCGTCCAGTGGCGGGATCGACACTCTGCGTGCTGTGCCAGTTGCGCTCGACCACTTTGACGCTCAGTGGTGTGTTGGGCACTGCCTGACTGTTCCAATCGACGGTGATCAAGTTGATCTTGGCGTCTTTGCCCGCCGTGCCGACGTATTCATCCGGCGCTGCGCCGATGTAGAACTCGCCCTGATGAACGGTGATCTCTTGCCGTCCAGCGATCATTTGATCGCTTTCGTCGGTGACGCGCGCTTCGATGGTGTAGGTGCGGCTGCTGCCCGCCTTGCCTAAGTCGGCAGGTAGCTCGATGGTGAAGCGTCCCTGCGCGTCGGTAGTGCCTTTGCCCTCACCGACGGTATCACCATAGGAAGTTTCAAAGGCGCGGTAGCCTTCATCCTCGTTGATGTTGGTGAAGTTGTAGTTACCCTGCCCGCGATAGTTGAAGAAGTACGGTTGGCTGAACGCCGACCACTCGACGCGAGCATTGCTGACCGCACCACCGAAGAAGAAGGAACTCTCCACCGTCAGGGTGATCTTATCGCCCTGCACGACGGCGGTAGCCGCTGGCGTGAGCTTGACCTGAAACTCCGGCACGCGGTACTGCGCCACATTGATCCCGCGCACGAAAGTCGGCGCGTTGGGGTCGTCGCCACCGGGACGGGCGATGATGCGGTAGTAACCGAGTGGCGCATCCTCCGCGACGGTGAAGCTGTCGCTGAAGGAGCCGTAAGGTGTCAGTTCGAGGTCTTTGCTGTAGATCACCTCGTCCTGATCGTTGCGGACTTCTACGCTGATCGTCTTGAGCGCACTTAACGTGTAGGTTTTATCGGCTTTGTCGCGCAGCACGCCACGGAAGTAGACGGGCTGACCGGGGCGATAGAGCGAACGATCCGAGTACATATACACAGTCATGCGCTGCGAGTAGTAATCGTCGGGCTGGTTGAACTCCCACGAGCTGATGCCCTGATCCCACGACAGCGCAGCGACGGCGTAAGTCGTACCGTCATCCACGATAGCGGAGATTTCGGTGTAGAGCGTCTCGAGACGGACTGGCAGCTTGAGGGTGGCGATGCCGTTGGCATCGCTGGTCGCCTGCCCGATGGCAGTGCCCTTCTGATAGAAGGTGACGACTGCGCCCGCCACTGGCTGCCCCGACTGAAGATCGGTGACCCACGCCAGCGCGGAATTATCGTTGACCTTGAGCGTGAGGTTCGCCGTCGCCACGATCATCAGGTGGCGGATGTCGCCATAGTAGGCGTCTGCCAGTTCCGGCGCGGTGTAGTAGAGCAGATAAGCACCGGGCTTCAGTGGTGCGCTGGCGGTATTCTCGACAATCGTGGGACCATCACCGGAGGGGACGCCGCTGTTAGCGGGATAGTTCGGTCCGATGAAGTAATTTTCTAGATTACCTTCAGCGACCCAACCGCGAATAGTTTCGTCCTCGCTGACTACACTCCACCAGACGTAGCCATCGGAGCACACAGGACCACCAACGACGCTAAACACCGTGCCGGGATTCGCCTGCGTGATCTGCCGACCTGCCAAGCCAGCATTTTCACGCACGCGGATCGGGCGGGGATCGTCGTAGAGAACGTAGACCTCCATGCCTACCGCTAGCTGAGTGGGTGGTGCGCCGGGGCACTCAAAGGCAGCCGGAGCCGCCGATCCGCTGGTACCCTCATCGGTGATCGCCAGCAGATCGTAGCGCAGGATATTGGTGGGGTTTTCCAGCGCCACCGACCACGAGCGCAAAAAGTTGGACTGCGGTGGTGCATAGTTGTAGGGTACGCCGTAAGCGCCATCCGCCAGCACGCTGACCAGTTCGCTAATCGGCATCTTCCACAGGGAGAGATCGATGCGGTTGATGTTGCGGTGCGTACTGTAAACGCGGGTAGTAGCAGTGTAGGCACTGTACAATCCGATTGGTCCGCCCGTTTTGAGCGAAGCTTCCGGCGGGAACATCGGCGTGGTGAAGCTGAATTGCAGCTTACCGTCGCCCAAAACGCGGTAGATGCGGCTGTTGGGGTTAATTCGCAGCGGTGTGCCGTACTTATCGACCAGTCCGTTGGTGTCCAACGTGATGGTATAACTGGTGCTCGGCTCCTGACTGAAGCCAACGTTATAGACATACGAGCCGTTATAGGTGTCGTAGGAACTATCATCGAACTTCAAGCCGGGTTTGGGATCGATCGTTATGCGATCTCCGAAATTCTCGAAGTTCATCGGCGCGGAGAAGGTGATGCTGAACCCTGAAGCGCGCACATCCTGATCGTTGTTCTGCGGATACGTGCCGATGATCTCAGGCAGCAGCATGGTTCGGAAATCATTCGTGACCGAGCCGATCAGAGTGCCGCCAGTGGCACTGCGTGCGGTGCGCGTGTCCACCTCGACCACGTAGTTACTGGCGTACTCCAAGCGTGCGTCAGGGGTAAACGTCAGCCGCAGATTATCATCGCTCCACTCGAACGATCCGGTGGTGTTGCCAGCCTTGCCGATGACGTGCAGGCTGAACGCCGCCTCGGTGCTGGCGCGATCCATCGGCTGGCTAAAGGTGACCGAGATTTTGCTATCTAGCGGCACACCTTCGGCGTCGTTGGCAGGCGCAAACTCGATGATCGAGGGCGAGATGGTGCGGAAAGTTGAACGCACATCATTTTGCAGGACGCTGCCCGTGACATCGGTCAAGCCTTGCGGCACGGTGACCACGTAGGTGGTGCCGCCTTGCAACGGTGCATCCGGCTTGAAGGTGTAGATCGAGGTGTTGACCCACTGACCCGTTCCCGTCGTCGGGGGATCGATGCGGATCGGGCTAGGTAGTGTGGACATCTCCTCGACAGGAAGCAGCGGCACGACGGGACGGTTGAAGATCACCGTGATCGTGGAGTCCGCTTCTACATTGTCGGCGTCATCGGCGGGGATGATCTGCGCGACCTCCAGAAAGCCAATAGTTTGCAGTCGCAGCGAGTACGTATCTTTGAGAGGCGATCCATCGGCGCTTTTTGCCGTTGCGCCAAGATGGAAGGTGTATTCGGTGGCGCGCTGCAGCGATGCGGAGGGCTTGAAGGTCACCGTCGCATCATCTGACCACGAGAATGTACCTTGAACGGCGGGTGTAACACTGAATGCCGCTTCCACACTGGCGCGATCCATCGGCTGGTTGAAATAGAGCGTGACCGTGCCATCAAGCGTCAGTTCTTCGCCGCGTACGGGAGCGCTATCGATCACTTCCGCGGCGACTTCTCCGGCACTGCGTACAGCAGGCACGATTGCGGATAGAGCGACAAACAATAAGGCAAAAGCAAGCATCAGGATGAGGGGCTTACGAAACATCAATCCTCCTGCGAAGTGAAGTCGCACGTTATTTCTATGATTAGTATAGGCTTAGTTTAATTGATGGGCTAAACCGAAAGAGGAAACGCTCGGAAGGCGATGGTCAGCAGTCGAAAATCATGAGGAGATCATGAGTCGGCGGGTGCTGGCGCGGGCACACTTTTGCCTGTGGTAGCGTTCAATTCGGAGGCGGAGAAGTTATCGACAAAAACTTCGGCGTAAGGGGTGTTATCGCCCTGCACCACCGAAGATGCCAGATAGACTCCGATGGAACCAGACTCCCACAGTGGCTGATCCTGCTCGATCTCGATCACCTGTGTATCGTTGACAAAGGCTGTTAAGGTTTTGCCATCATCGATCAGCTTGAGGTGGTTGCTCTTGCCCAGCTTGTTCACGGCAGCGGCATCCGTCCAGTTGCGATCCAAGCCGCGCAGTTCCGTCCATTTGCCATCACTGCGCGCCCATAAGCTGACCTGCCCCATGCCGTTGACAGCAAAGACGTAATATTGGTCGTCGCTGCGGAAGCGAAAGACGATGCCCGAAGCGGTATCCGGCGTGCATTGGTCGCTGATAGTTAGATCGGCTTCGTAGATGTACTGAGGACCGTAAGTCGCTGCCGGATAGAAAATGGTAGTCACGGCTGCCGCTGGAATGGCGTGGCGAATGTGGTAACTGCCATCCTCGATGTTGCGGTAAATATCGGGATCATCGGTAGTGATGAGCCAGAAATTCGCTTCGGGATCAAGATCGTTGAAGTCGTGAGCAAAGGTCATCGGTACGGTGGTCATCGACGGGGCGAAGGATCGAGATTTGCCCGTCGGCACTGCCAGCGTAGGAATCGTACTAATGTCACCCGCGCGGGGTTGCAAGGAGAATACCAACGCACCACCGATCAAGAAGATCGCCAATGCTGCGCCGATGCCCAGTGGCAGCGCCAGATTGCGCCGAGGAGTAGTAGATGGTTTCTTGGTCGGTAACTGCTCATTAAGCATCACGGTGCGATTCAAGTCCTGCTTGCGCGTCTGATCGCTGCCACCAATCGCCTGCTGGAAAGCGTCTAGCATCTGCATGGCAGTCTGGTAACGCTGATCAGGTTCTTTCGCCAGTGCGGTCATCACTACGCGCTCCAAGCCAACTGGTAGTGAAGCGTTGCGTTCGAGGATCGAGGGAATCGGATCGTTGACGTGCTTGAGCAGCACCGCTACCGCGCTCTCGCTCTCATAAGGCGTTTTGCCGATCAACATCTCGAACAGGATCACGCCGAGCGAATAGATGTCGCTGCGGCTGTCGCCAGCTTCACCTAGTCCTTGTTCAGGAGCCATATATAAGGGCGTGCCACTGGTGGTACCGCTTTGCGTGACGCGCTGCGATTGCACCATCCGCGCGATGCCGAAATCCGCCAGCACCGCATTGCCCTGATCGTCAAAGAGGATGTTGCCGGGAGTCACGTCGCGGTGAACCATGCCCTGCGCGTGAGCGTATTGCAGCGCCCCACAAACACCCGCCATGACATGCGCGATTTCGGTCATGGTCAGCATATCGTTTTGGGGAACGCCCGCTTCCATACGTTGACGCAAGGTGATGCCGGGGATGTAGCGCATGACCATATAGCAAACGGATTGTCCGGCGCGTTCGGTCACGTCGTAATCGTAGACTTGGACGATGTTGGGGTGGTTGAGGGCGGCGACGACTTTTGCCTCGCGCTCAAAACGCGCTTTGAAGTCGGTTTCTTCAGCTAAATAATCGTGAAGCACCTTGACGGCGACCCAGCGATCTAGATTGGTATCCCACGCCTTATAGACCTGCGCCATGCCGCCTTTGCCCAGACGTTCGCGCAGTTCATAGCGACCAAGCCGAGTCCCCAGCAAATCCATGCCGCGATCCTGTCTATCCCTGCTGTGCTGTAGTCAAGCCAGCAAACTACACCGCTTTTCATTATAGCAAAGGTTCAGGCTGACGTTTTCCTTGTGTTCCTGTTCGCCCCATGACAGACAAGTTACACTTCCGCCATAATGACTCAATCGATCATCGCATTGCTAACGGATTTTGGCAGCCGCGATCCTTACGTCGGGGTGATGAAGGGCGTGATCCTAGCGCGCTGCCCAACAGCGCAGTTGGTCGATCTGACGCACAAGATCGCAGCACAGAACATCCGGCAGGCGGCGTATCTACTCGGCACTGCCTATCGCTACTTTCCGCCGGAGACGATCTTTCTGGTGGTGGTCGATCCGGGCGTGGGGACACAGCGGCGGGCGCTGGCGATCCGCAGTTTGCATGGCAGCTTCGTCGCACCGGATAACGGGGTGCTGAGTGCCGTGCTGGAACGCGAAGCAATCGGCGCGGCGGTGGAACTGTCCGTGCCAGTAGGAAGCAGTCATACGTTTCATGGACGCGATGTGTTCGCTCCGGCGGCTGGTCTGCTTGCCAGCGGCGTCGAGATCGAAACGTTGGGACAAGTAATCGATCCGCGGACGTTGGTGCGGCTGCCTGTGGCGACGTTCCGCCGTGAGGATCGCGAATGGCGCGGCGAGGTGATCCACTGCGATCACTTTGGCAACCTGATCACGAGCATAGGTGCGTTCCGTTGGCAAGGCGACTCGCTGCTGATGGATGATGATGGCGATCAACCACTGGTAATCGATCCGCGTGCAGTGGAAGTGCAGATCGCAGAAACTCAGGTACGCGGGATACGGCGCACTTACGGCGAGGCTGACCCTGATGCGCTGTTGGCGCTGATCAGCAGCGACGGGAGCCTAGAGATCGCGGTCAATGGTGGCAGCGCAGCGGATCGACTCGATGTTAAGATTGGCGGGGTAATTACTTTGCTTTTTCCTGATCAGGAGCATCATGGCTGAACAGTTCGTGATCGAAGGCGGTCACAGGCTCAATGGCAGCGTTAAGGTGGGCGGCAATAAGAACGCCGTGCTCAAATTGATGGCTGCGTGCCTGCTAACTGATAAACCTGTGACACTACGCAATGTGCCAGATATTCTGGATGTGCAGTATATGTCCGATATTTTGCGGAAGCTGGGCGCAACAGTAGAACGTCCAGCGGCTGGCGCGTTAACGATCCATGCCGAGAATATCAAGACACATGTGGTCGATGCAGGCTTGGCGCAAAAGATGCGAGCATCACTAGTGCTGGCGGGAGCGCTGCTCGGACGGATGGGCGCGGTGGAGTTGGCGCTGCCGGGTGGTGATAAGATCGGCACACGGCGAGTCGATTCGCATGTGCTGGCGCTGCAAAAGTTGGGTGCCAGCATCGACTATACATCCACTTTCAAGATGAACGCCGATGGTTTGAAGGGCGCAGACATCTTCTTGGACGAGGCGAGCGTGACCGCCACTGAGAACGCGATCATGGCGGCGGCAATGGCGAAAGGTCGCAGCGTGATCCGTAATGCGGCATCCGAGCCGCATGTGCAAGACCTGTGTAACTTCTTGAACACGCTAGGCGCACATATCGAAGGCATTGGCACGAATCAGGTGACCATCGAAGGCGTGGATAAGCTCGGCGGTGGCGAGTTCCGTATCGGCGCGGATTACATCGAGACAGGCAGTTTCATCGGTGCGGCGGCGGTTACGGGCGGTGAAATCCGCATCCAGCAAGCTGATCCGCAGCACCTCGATATGATCCTGTATGCTTTCCGCAAAGTCGGTGTTCACTGCGAAATCGAGGGCGAGGATGTGATCGTACCGCGCCATCAATCGCTGAAGATCGAAGCTGATCTGGGCAACCGCGTACCAACGATCAAGGCGCAGCCGTGGCCTGCCTTCCCCACTGATCTGATGAGCGTGCTGCTGCTGGTAGCAACGCAGTGCGCAGGCGCGGTGCTGATCCATGAATGGATGTATGACGCGCGGCTGTACTTCACGGATCGCTTGGTAGCGATGGGTGCGCGGATTGTGCTGTGCGATCCGCATCGGGCACTGGTGCAAGGTCCCGCCGCGCTGCATAGCAATCTAACGATCAGCAGTCCTGACATTCGCGCGGGGATCACGATCTTGC
The DNA here is from genome assembly GCA_019637555.1 of Anaerolineae bacterium. Taxonomy (GTDB): domain Bacteria; phylum Chloroflexota; class Anaerolineae; order Aggregatilineales; family UBA2796; genus JAHBVK01. The sequence goes on along the minus strand of JAHBVK010000042.1, from coordinate 20,901 downwards.
TGGCGGCGTTATGCGCCAAAGGTACGACTACTATCCGCAACATCAATCATATTGATCGCGGTTATGAGCGAATCGAGGAGAAATTAGCCTCGTTGGGTGCGAAAATTCAGCGCGTTCCAGTGGAAATGGGAGCATAAGCAGGATGATTAGACGAGTACTGGTAGCAACTGTGATAGCGGGTGTGACGTTGTTAGGCAGCGTTCAAACAGGGATGATCAGGGCGCAAGAGCCGCCGAAATATGCACAACTGCCTGATCCGCGCCCTGAAGACCTGAATCAATCAGGGCTGGATGCCATCGACTTGAGCGCGGTTCCACTGTTCACGCTCGATGCGGCTTATGTGCAGGCAATCTGGGAGGAAGGTGTATCGCGCGGGAATAATCCGAGTGTGTTCTCCAAGATCGGGGACTGCATGACCGCTACGCCGGATTACATGGTGCCGTTTAGCAATGGCGAGTACGAACTCGGTGAGTATTCCTCCCTGCAAGCGGTGATTGATCGCTACGTGGGTGTACCTGCACGGACTCAGGAAGCGGGATTCGACTCGTTCTCTAATCCGGGACTGGCTGCCGCAAGCGGATTCAACGCGGCGGGCGTGCTCGACTCTACGTGGTCTGATCCGAAGTGGTGCAGCGCGGAGGAGTCGCCACTGGTGTGCGAGTTCCGCGCCTCCAAGCCGAGCATTGCTTTCATCATGTTCGGCACTAACGATCTCAATTCGCTGACGCTGGCGCAGTTCGACTACTATTTGCGCTTGATCGTGGTGCGGACGATCAATAACGCCACGATCCCTGTATTGACGACGTTCCCCAATCAGCCGGGGCGCGAGGAGCAGTCGATCCAGTTCAACAAAATGGTGGTCAAGGTGGCGCAAGACTATAACGTGCCGCTGCTCAACCTGTGGGCTGCATTGGAACCGATCCCGAATCAGGGGATCAATCCCGACGAGCCGACGCACATGACCAAGCCGGAAAGCGGTAAGGTGGCATCATTTCTGCCGGAGGATTTAACGGCGGGCTACAATCTGCATAATCTGCTGACGCTGCAAATGCTGGAGCAGTTGCTGAAGGTGGTTGATCCGGCAGCGGTGGGGTAGTTTTAGCCTCACCCCCTAACCCCCTCTCCAATTTGAGTACAGATTAGGAGAGGGGGAACCGAGAAGCAACGAGAGATTGCAAAGGAAAAAAGAGGAGCGATGTTCAACATCGCTCCTCGTGTTTTATTAACGCTGAACTGAGATCAGATCAGGGTGTGGCAGCGGCAGTGGCTTCGGCAGTAGCCGCTGGTGCGGCGGGTGTCGCTTCCGCCGTCGTTTCGGTAGTGGCTGCTGCGGTAGCTGCTACGGTGGCTTCTGCTGTGCCTCCGGCTGTTGGGGTTAGCGTCAGCGTGGGCGTGGCGGAGGGAGTCAGCGCCAAAATCTGCGTCTGGACGTAGGTCGCCGTGATCTGCAACGGGTGCAGGGTAGGCGTCGGAGTCGGCGTGGGGATGTTACCCGGTGTGACGACTACCGATTGGGCGACCTGATCGAGGACGGGTTTAACCGTTTCCCAAACGCTAGCATCAGCCTGCATGATGATCAGCGCTGCCTTACCGTCCGTCAGGTGAGCGGCGCGGATTTCATACTCCGTCGCCTCTGTTGTTCCGGCTTGCGGGTTAGGCGGTGCGGTGATGCGAAGCGCTGCGCCGGGGACTGCACCGATAGTTGAATCGGTGACGTCGCCCGCAATGAAACCGCTGCTTGCCGGAAGATCGGTCTTGAATTTGGTCAGTGCTGCTTGCGGCGTGTCTTGCGCCTCAACTACACCAAGTGTGCTGTTGTAGATAGTGTTCGTATCCTCAACGATGAGTTGGAAGACAGCACGCGGCGCTTCCGCCGGACCATAGGTGAAACCAACTGATTTATCGCTGTTGCTCGGCAGCGCCGTCCAGCCATCAGGGATGGAAAGCACGATCACTTTATTGGGCGACTCAACTGGCTTGGCTGCGGCAAAGTTGAAAGCAACGGGATCAAGCGTGGCGGTGGGCAGCGGCGTCGAAGATGGGCGCGGTGTGGCGCTGGGGGCGACCGGTGTAGGGATGATGCCAAAACGAACAGCGGCAAAGCCAGCCGCGACCAGCAGCGCGATCACGAGCACACCATTGATAATGGCATTGATCAGGCGTTCCCGATCAGAGGGTGGCTTGGGCGCGAGGGACGAGGCAGCTGGCGCGAGAACATCCAGATACCACCACCAGTGCGATGAAGGCTTGTCTGCCCGGTTGCTGGTCAGCTTGCTGCCCAATTCGGCGGCGACGCTGCGCGATTTGCCAGCGAGTTCACGATCCAGCAGCGCAAGATTCTTGCGTTGATCCTCGGTCAGTGAAGCAAGTTGACCTTCTAGTTCGGAACGGGCATTGAGCCAGTCCATTGAGGCGGAGGGATTGTCAATCCCCTCCTCGTATTGATTGAGTAATGTATCGATAGGCGTACTGTCTGTCATTAGCGTTTTACTTTCTCCAGAATGGGCAACCGAGCAAGTATACCAGTGGTTGCAAGAGTAGGGGGATGAGCCTTCGATATGAGAGTGTAATAGGCATGTGATGCGCGTTTGATGCGAATTTACATTTTCGCGGCTAGGGTATTATTGTGTGACTGGAGTTGGAGCGCATGAAGAAACTATTCAGCATTCTCATTATGTCGATAGCGTTGGCGGGCTGCAATCTAGGGGTTGCGCCTACTAGCACGGGACCCGAGCCCACCGAGACTCCGATCAATGGGGATATACCAGCCGCCAGCTTGAGCAGCCCCCGCGTGCTGGCGTGGAATCCTAACTCAGAGACGCTGGGATGGGCACAAGCTGGTGGGATGATCCCGCTAAAGACCGGACTTTCCGAACGTTCCATCGTGCTGCAATGCGGCGAACCGACCACGGGCGCGGGCGAAAGCATGATCATTTACGTGGGCGGCGATACGGCGCAGCCTGTGCTGTACCCAATCGGCGGTGGTGAGCCAACACTACTCGGCGAAACTATTGGCATGACCTGCGCGCTGCAAAAACGCATCCATTACAGCCCTGATGGTAAGCGCCTCGGACTGATTCAGTATGTGTCCAGTGTGCGCAATGCTAATTTCGCCGTCGGAATGCTGCGGGTGCTGCAAATGCCCGACAATACCGCCGTGTTCTCAGCAAATGATGTGACTTCCTTCCAGTTATATGATGATGGCGTGTTAGTGCTGCAAATCTATTCCGGCGGTGATGGCAGAGGGCGTTCGGCTGTGCTGCGCTGGTGGGATGGCAGTAACGAGCGCATATTGGAGCAGAATATCCTGTCGCTGGACGGTTGTCAGTTTGTAGCAGGCAGCACCATTCGCGTGGGCGAAACGGTGTACACACTGTTTGGCGAACGCTGCACCAATCAGGGATCGATCTGGCGGCTGATGAAAACCGATTTTGCTGGCGGCAACAGCGCAAACGTAGAAAGTGAAGCAACTGGCGGGCGCTATTTCGTCACTGCTGCCAGCAACGATTTATGGTCACTGCCTGCTACGGAAGAAGTGCTGATCGCTTACCCGAATGGCTTGGCAGCGGATGTAGTTAATTTGGAGCGCGTTTCGGTCAAGACTGGTGCAGCACAGACGGTGATGAATGGGGTGGTGGTGGATCAATATCAACCGTCAGCGCCACGCCGCTTTCTGTTCAGCCCTGATCACAGCAAACTGGCGTTCGTCACCCGTGATGGCAATGGTGGTGAGGCGCTGTACATTTACGATCTCAGCCAACCAGCAGAGCCGCCACAGCAGGTCGCAGGCGGCAACCGCAGTGATCGGATCGGCGCTGTGGCGTGGGCAGGCGACGGATCACGGTTGTTCTACATCCTCTCCGGCGATCTGAATTCGCTATCTTCGTTTAGCATGATGGGCGAGTCGAAAGTGATCGCACGGGGGCAATTCCAGATGCTGGTGGCAAGCGCTAACGGCAAACTGGTGGCAACATCCGAACAGGTACGCCTGAGTGCCAGTGACGTGCGCAATAATCTGGTGGTGATCAACACGGAATCGCAGGAGAAGACGGTGTTGATAGAAGGCGCAAAAGGTGATTCAGCGCTGACGCCACTGGTGGTTCGCTAGAACTCGACCACTGTGCCCAAATTCAAGCGTTCGGCAGCGGCAACGATCCGCGCTGCTGCCGCCGCATCTTGTACCGCCGTGCCAACGGATTTGAAAAAGGTGATCTCCTGATCCGTCTGGCGACCAGTCTTCAAGCCTGCCGCGATCTCGCCAATCTCTGTTTGCATCCGCGATTCTAGAAGCATGCCCTGTTGTAGCGGGATCATCAGGTCGCCCGCTTCCGCCTGTGCGCTGATCCGTGAATCGACCACGATCATGGCTCGGATGACGACCTCGGCGGCAACCTCCTGCATTTGCAGCGTGTAAGAGCCGATGCCGTTTATGTGGACGCCGGGGCGAACATGATGCGCCAAAATGACGGGTGTACTTGACGTAGTAGCGGCGACCAGCACATCAGCGCCAATCAGGGCGTCATCAGCGGTGGGCGTGGCGCGAAATTCGATTTCGGGGAACTCAGCAGCCAACGATTGGGCGAAACTGGCAGCACCACTGCGGCTGTAGATACGTACCTCGCGGATCGGACGAACGGCGCAAACCGCTTCGATCTGCATCCGTGCTTGCCCGCCCGCGCCGATCACGCCGAGAATAGCGGAATCAGGGCGCGCTAGCAGTTCTGTTGCCAACCCTGAAGCGGCACCCGTACGCAGCGTGGTGAGAAATGTGCCGTCCAGTAGAGCGACTGGTTTGCCGTTGGCGGCATCATAGACAAGAACACTGGCAAGGATCGTTGGCAAGCCGAAACGCTGCGGATTCTCGCCGTACACCGAAACCATTTTCACCGCGCCATAAGCTGCTCCTTCCAGATAGGAGGGCATGAACAGAGCGACTCCATGTTCGGCTTGCAGCGCGTTACGCAAGGGAGCTTGCGCTTTGCCCGTCGAAAGCGCGATGAATGCTTCGCGCATAGCGTCGATCACTTCGCGCATGGTGATGGTGGCACGAATATCAGCAGCGGTGAGGATGCGCATGGTGAGTCCTTGATTTCGCGTAAAACAAAAATCCCTAATTGGACAAGAGAGAGGGCGGGCGATTGGCACTAACCCTCAAGCCCATAGGCAAAACCTTCTGCCCGAAGGTAGTTGTACCATATTCACTGCTCAAATGCATCTCCGTCTGCCCCGACGCAGACTAGCATGAGGAGGTTGAGAAGCAGCAGACTGTTGTTGGACGGTACTACTAATTGCTTACCGATTTTATGACCGCGTAAGCAATTTGTTATTAACCCAACCGCCATATTTCATGGCAAATTCATCTAGTGGAATAAGTGCCAAACCAAATCTACTGTATGATTAGCTGAGCGGTGCGCTGTGCATCGCGATAGACAGTCAAATTCGCTGACGCGGGTATTGGGGAGGGGTTGTATAGCGTGACGTTTTAAGTATTGGGAAGACTTGATTCTGATACCAATTGGATGGAAATATGCAAACATCGATGTCCTCACCCACAGTCCTCATCGCAGAAGATGAGAGCATCGTTGCACTGGATTTAGATCGAAAACTGAGTCGTTTAGGATACCGCGTTGTCGGACGTACAGCGCGCAGCGACGACGTTATCAGAGAAGCACGCCGCCTGAAGCCGGACGTTATCCTGATGGATATTCGCCTTGATGGAGAAAGCGATGGCATAGAAGCTGCCGCTGCCATTCGCGCCTTCAGTAATGTCCCCATTGTCTTTGTCACCGCTTATGCGGATGAACGAACCTTACAGCGCGTACTGAAGGTCGGTCCTTATGGCTACATCATTAAGCCATTTGACGACCGGGAACTGCGTACTGCAATCGAAGTGGCGCTCTACAAGTATTCGCTAGATGCAAGATTGTATTCTCAGAAAGCGCAGTTCGAGTCGATCTTGCAAACCCTTTCTGAAGGCGTTGTTCTGGTCGATTCCGAACACCGCATTGTCTTCGCCAACTCTCACGCTAAAAGATTCCTACAGGTACTTGCCGATGTGGATGCTGAAGGCAGGATACTGGCACTCGGCGCACATCCGGTGAGTGAGTTGTGCAGCCATCTGACGGATCAACTTCGGCAAGACATCAGCACTGCTACGATCCCTGCCCGCGTCTTTGACGTGACCATCGTACGCTTACAAGCAGGCGACATTCCCGTTGATGACATGGGAATCAATAGTGGGTGTATTCTGACTATACGCGATGTCACCAAAGAACGTCAGACGCAAGAGCGTGTGCGTGCCCAAGACCGCTTAGCGGCTATGGGTGAGTTGGCGGCAGGTATTGCGCATGACTTCAACAACATCCTTGCCTCGATCATCTTGAAGGCTCAACTCATCAAGTCTTATGAGACCTCGGTTACTCCACGCGCAAAAGAATATCTCAACGATATTTATCAGCAATCGAAGCGTGCGAGCGATCTGGTAAATCAAATCCTTGATTACAGCCGTGCATCCGCCTTCAAATCAGAGCCGTTAAACCTGACAGTGTTGATCGGCGAGCTGCGGCGATTACTGGATCGACTGCTCCCTGAAAACATCGAACTACAGGTGAGTGATGACGAGCGTGAATACATGGTCGAAGGTGACCGCACACGGTTACTGCAAGTTTTGATGAATCTGGCGCTGAACGCCCGCGATGCAATGCCACATGGCGGCAACTTGAAGATTGCGTTGGAACTGGTTTCACTCCAACGAGTGAAGCAAGAGATCGTGGCGATGTTCACAGATACTGATGTCACTACCGAATGCTGGGTGTGCATCCGTGTATCGGATACTGGCAGTGGCATCGACGCGAACACCTTGCCGCATATCTTCGAACCGTTTTTCACCACCAAGGCACCGGGCAAAGGCACCGGACTTGGCTTGGCGCAGGTCTACGGCATCATTCAACAACATAAAGGTTACATTGGCGTTCAAAGCACTCTCGAAGCGGGTACTACTTTCACCCTCTTCCTGCCGTGCGCGAACACTCCACAAGGCTTTGAAGACCAACTCGGCGAGACCTGGAATCCGCTGCTGGAACCACGGCGAAATGGCAAGATCATGCTGGTTGAAGATGATCGGCTAGTGCGCGAATCGATTCGCGAGGTGATCAAGCTGGCTGGCTACGAAGTGCTGGAAACGGTCAACGGCAAAGAAGCCTTACAGTGTTATGACGAACACTCGCTGCAAATTCAGGCGATTATCACAGACCTGATGATGCCCGTCATGGGTGGGCTAGACCTATGCCGCGAGTTACGCAGCCGTAAGTATCAGTCGCCGATCCTGATCCTCTCGGGCTATCCGGCGGGGTTGGATATGACCCAAATAAAAGAGTTGAATATCACACAACTAATCCAGAAACCGGTGGACGCTGAAGTGCTGATTTCCCAACTGAGCAAAGCCATTGAGGGGAATTTCAATGCAGTACAGCTCTAGGGTATTCAGAGGAGTTGGCATTGTCAGCAGGGAAGTAAGCACTTACTTCCCTGCTGATCTTGTTTAAGGTGCGACTGCAGCTAGCACAGCATCGCTGAAAAACTGATAGTTGAAGAGAGGGCAAAATCTACACAGATTCGGCGGGAGTCGGAGTACAAGGCATCTAATGCCTACGATCACTGCACCTCGCGCTTATTGACCGATGAATCGATCAGTGCGCACAACTCAGTGATTTCAAACGGTTTGGGTAGAAACGGCGCAGGGGCGATGGCATGTGCGCGCTGTACCGTTGGCGGATCCATTGATGCCGTCAAATAGATGACGGTCATCTGTCGGCGGCGACGAATTTCCTGCACCGCGGCAATGCCATCCTTATCTCCTTTGAGGCGAACATCCATTAGCACAATATCAGGATCAAGGTTCAGCGCCATTGCTACCGCATCATCACCTGTATCTGCCACGCCGACGACTGTATAGCCTTTACGTTTTAGGCGCATACGGATGTCGAGCGCGACAATACTTTCATCCTCAACAATTAAGACTTTGGTATCAGCCATTTTGAGCCTTAGATTGAGCAAAACTCAGCCAGTGTCTCTTTGTAGTATAGATCGTTGTTCTGTGGCTGCAACCCGTTCCCATTAAGTTGTGCAATGCCATTCACGTTAAGCCGGAGAGGAGGCATAATGCGTGCGCTCCAAGCGGTTTGCCGTGCGTTTACCCTCTTTCCCTTGAGTACCAAGCCTGATCTCGAAGGTAGTGCCGTGTCCCTGATGGACGCCAATGGTGGCGTTCAACTGAGAGGTCAGGCTGACGACGAGTTGTAAGCCCAGTGTCTCAGTTTTATAAACGTTTAGTCCGGGCGGGAAGCCGACACCATTATCGCGCACAATAATGGTATGCAGATCGACATCATCGGAATGTAGTTCGACAACGATTTTGCCGGTCTTATTGTCGGGAAAGGCGTGTTTGAGCGAATTGGAAACCAACTCATTGATGATCAAGCCGCAGGGAATGGCAGTGTCAATATCAAGATTTACGGACTGGGCTTCAATCTCCAAGCTGACGCGCCCAACAGCGGTGCGATAGGACTGCATCAGGTTGGCTGCTAGTTCGCTGACGTATTTGGCAAAATCAATGCGTGCCAAGTCTTTCGAGCGGCATAACTGCTCGTGCACCAGCGCCATCGAGCGGATACGATTCTGGCTTTCCCTGAACATCTGATCAACCATCTCGTCGGCAGTGTAACCTGCTTGCAGTGCCAACAAACTAGAGATCACCTGCATATTGTTCTTCACGCGGTGATGGATCTCCTGCAGCAGCACTTCTTTCTCGCGCAGCGACGTTTTGACATGTTCCTCAGCTTGCACTTGTTCCGTGATGTTACGCATGGTGCATACCAAACCGGTGAGTATTCCATCCTCGCGAATGGCAGCCAGCGCCATACCCGCGTTAAAGGTGGTCTGGTCTTTGCGTAAGCCGATGATCTCGAAGCCGAGTGAGCTGCCCTTGTCCAAGCAGTTGATCAACAGCTTTTGCAGCGGCTCAAGTGATTCCCGAGCAACTAACTCGTTCAGTGCGATTTGTTGAACTTCGCCTGTTTCATAACCAAACATGTCATAGAACGCCGGGTTTTGCAGTTCGATCCGGCAGTCCGCGTTCAGCAACAAGATGGCATCCGGGCTGTTATTGAGAATCGCTTCCACGCGATCTTTGGTCTTCTGTAGCTCAATCGTGCGAATGCGCACCGCTTCCGCAAGGTCCTGACTATGCATCTGCAACTCATAATACAGACGAGCGTTCTGTACCGCGTTACTAATCTGGTCAGCGACAGTCTGCAACCGTGATACGTCATCATCATAGAAGGCTGAACGTTGAGAACTTTGAATGAACAACGCGCCAATGACCTGACGCCGTGAGATAAGTGGAAGCGCCATTGCTGAGCGAGTGTTTTCCAGCGTTCCCGCATCGCGTCCGCTGGCATCCTCGTCTACGTCGATGATGATCTGTGCATGTGCGCCAATCATACAACGCCCGATCAAGGTCTGGTCGTTGATTTTCAGCTTTTGCGCTCGCGTTGGGACAACCGCACCATCGCCGCTACTGCCGAATAAGACCGCATACTTACCTTTTGGATTCGCCAGATAAAGAGACACATGAGAGAAATTGAAATGGCGACGGATCAAGTCTACCGAAACGCGGATTAGCTGCTTGAGGTCCAATGTTGAGGTCGCTTCGCGCGACACATCGCTGGCGGTTTGCAGCCACAACGTATGCCGCGACAGGGAACCCTGTAGGGCAGCGCGAATGCGTTCTTGCTCCCGGAGGATAATGCCCTCACGCCATTCGACGAATGTGCCCATATAGGTGGTCATATACGAATGGAAGCTCTGGACTACATCTTGTAGTTCGTCTCCCACTGCTTTGAGGTGTAAGAATTCGTCAATGGAAGTCAGTATGCAGAGAAGGGCTTGGACGCTCAGACCTTCCTCAGCACGTTTGCACGCATGCTGCCGTAGGATTTCGTCGTCGGCACCATGGAGATATACATCGAAGCAGTCTACCTCAGCATTAGCCAATCCTTTGATTGCCGAAAGTCTCAGGTAGGAGCGATGCTCGTAGAGCATATTGGTCAGTCTCTTTTGTATCGACTGTACCAAACTGTCGCGCAGTGAGGAATTCAAGATGAGAGTCACAACGTCCTCCACTCACGAGAATGGTTGAAAGGCAGAATCAAGCATGGCATTCAGCCCGGAACATAGCTGCTCCGGGCTGCTTTACCATCAACTTGAAAAGCTGATATTTAGTTGTTTAGCGTGCGCAGATAGGCATCGTGAGTGCGCTGCTGCTCCAGTTTCAGATCTTCTTCTCGCCCCGACATGTAACCTTCGAGCACACCGCTGACGTACTCATCAAGACAGACAGCCAGTTCGGACCAGTTGTTGGCTGAACCATAACTTGACCACCACAGACGGCGTAATGCCGTTGTCATCCTGATGACTGCTCTATGCCCTAACCCTTCCATTGCCAGTTCATGTCCATGCTTGCGTGCGATCTCGCCATCGTCAGCAGCTTGAAACGCCTCGAATTTGGCAACTTCCTCGTGCGCGATTTCGCGCAGACGGCGCGGTGAAATGAGCATCCGATTGGAATAAACTTCGGCGCGAAGTTCCTTCAAGAGTGCTTCGTCGATGGATGTAGTTGTTGAAGTATAGGCTACCGCTTCCATGAATTGCCTCACTTCCCCTTGACCAGATAGACACCCCAACCGGTAGTGCCATCAGGGAGAATAGAGCGATCTTCATCGCTCAGCGGCGACTCTACGCCATGCCAGTCTTCCATGGTGCGGAAGCCAAGAGAGTCCGCAACCCAAGGCTTGAAGAGTTGTTCGAAGACAGGCAGCGTACGGAAGTGCAGTTGATCGCCCATTTGCTTGTACAACTCATCAACCTTGCGCCCAGCTTCACTGTCCATGTCGGCAGGCTGCATGTAGAAGGCAAGGCAGCTATCCTGATCCGACCAGTCGTACAGGGTCTTGGAGATCCGCGCGATGTCTTCGTCCTTGAGATACATGCTGATGCCCCAGTAGACGAAGGCGAGGCGGCGCTTGCCTTTCAGAATCGACTGCACTTCAGGGCGCTCCAAGAGCTTCTCGGGGTAACGGCAATCTGCCTGAAAATAGTGCACATTGGGCGTATTGTTGAGGATTTCGCGACCGTATTCCACGCACACGGGATCACGATCTGAGTAGATGATGGTGGTATCCGGTGCGACGCCAGTATGAAGATGATCCGCTGTGGGCAGACCCGACGCAAAGTCAACGATTGCGTCATAACCGCGAACATAAGTCAATTCATAAGCGACGTCTTGCAAGCACCAGCGGAATAAGCGCATTAGTTTAGGCAAGAAGGGCATGAGGGTGCGGATGCGTTCCGCAGCTTGACGGTCGATCTCGAAGTTATGATGTCCACCTAAGAGGTAATCATAAACACGTCCGGCGTTCGGAATACTGGCATCGACGATGGTGTTGATTGGCATGAATGGTCTCCGTTCTAGGACTTGTCTAAGGTACTAGGAAAACTATAGAGTAATCCATAATATAGACGTATCACGATCCCATCATCGTGCCCGGAATTTATGGAAAATTCACAGATGAGAGGCTTGCCTGTCGATGTACAACATTCATGGACAAGAGGCTGAGGCGAAGTGAAACTTGCTGCCCACAACGTTCGCGCGCAGTCGAATTGTGATAGGAATGGGTAATCAGATCGTATTCACGCTGCGAAAGCATCAACACAGGCAGCAGATTGATTTAGTGCGCTTTCTGCGACTCCGCCAATCGCACGCTTCAGACCAACATGCAATCAGATTATCTTAGGTGCAGAGGGACGACAGCCCGCTGCTATTTCAACCACTGCTTCAATTGTGTCAATACGCTGGCGTTCGCGGATCAGGGCTGCGCCGATGTTAAGTGCTAGTGTCGCGGCGATAGTCCTTGCACCTACGTCTTCAATGCCACGAATATCCGCAACGCCCGCCAAGCCGATGATCCGACGGATCATCTTGGTGCCAGCAAAGCCCGCTGAATCCCGCAGCACCTGCCGTAGATAGCGCTGCTGAAATGCGGGCGGATAACTGATCGGATCTACGTTCGACCAGATCAGGCGTTGAAACTCTTGTTCAAAGATGTGCCAAAGCTGAATAATGGTATCGGTGAGGTACTTACGAAAGGCGGCACGCTGATCCTCATCAGTAGTGCGAACTTCGTGAGAGGCGTAGCTCAACAGTAGATTACCGATCACTGCGCCAATGTCGAAGCCCATTGGACCGTAGAACGCAAACTCCGCGTCGATCACGTAGGTATCGGTCTGGCTGACCATGATACTGCCTGTGTGCAGATCGCCGTGCAGCAGTGCCTGAGCCTGAGTCATGAACTGGTCTTTGAGCTGTGCTACTTCCGCACGCAGCGCTTCATCGGCTTGTAGTGCAAGCACGTAAGGCTCTAGTTCGAGATGATAGCTATTCTGATGGTGCTGGCGATACGGCTCTGTGAAGATTAGATCTTCGGAGATTTTGCATAGCTCAGGGTTGATGAAGCGGGCGACTTCTTCTTTCTTGGTGCGATAGTCGAGTACAAAATCCGAAGTGTTACCTAGAACACGGGCAAGGTAGACACCGATATGATGAGCGAAATGGGGATAAGTGATGCCTTGCATCAAGCCTTGCCGCATGATGATGTGCGGATCGAGGTTCTGCATGGCGATCAGGTACTGATCGGAATCGTAGAAATATAGATGCGGCGTATGTTCGGGGGCAAGCTGATTGCCTATGGCTAACGCCTGCGCCTCGATACGGGCACGATCAGGTGTGAGGGGCCAGCTTTCACCAACCAAGCGGACGTAAGGTAAGGCTTGCTTCAGTACGACACTGCGTCGTGGATCGCTCCGGGCGGTGACCTTGAACACCAGATTGAGGTTGCCGTCCCCTACTTCAATGCAGTCGAGCGGCTCGTCAGCGTGAAAGACCGCCTGCAGTTCAGGGCGTGAACGCACATAGGCAACAATGCTGATAACATCCAAAGGATGATACCCTTCAGATGCAGTCCTACCTACACTCTTAGTCACCGTCATATAGCATCCTCAATAATTTCAAGCAAATCTAACAACGAGCAACCACAGTTATGCTCACACGCCGAGGTACAGGGTACAAAGTGGAACGAATCCTATCCGCGCGGATTTGTAGACCTTTGCATCTCTCGTTGGTCACTGCCCATAGCAATACAGGCAGTAAATAGGTAAATAAAGCTGTGATCCGATGGCGCGGAGATAATACCACATCGCATAAGGACGAGGAATGTCAAGCTGTTATCGGCACTGCTCGAGGAGTTTTCGATAGTCACTGAATAGCACTTCGGGCTATTGTTGCCGGGGATGACAGTGGCGAGGCAAACAAAAACCCAGTCGTTGACTGGGTTTCTGAACTGAGCGGGCGACGGGATTCGAACCCGTGACCTTCTCCTTGGCAAGGAGACGTTCTACCACTGAACCACGCCCGCATATCTCGATTGGATGAGAGTATAGCCGATGCTGCATCCGTTGGCAAGAGGTAATTTTAGGTGCAATCGCTCACCACGACGGCGGGGTGATTACCCAAATTGCCGTCGTCGCCTGGTCGTGAATGTTGCGGATTCGATGCGGCTGCGTACTAGGGAAATAGAGACTGTCGCCACGTTCCAGCGTGTACGTTTCGTGCAGAAATTCGACCTGCAAACGACCTTCCAGCACAATCCCGCATTCCTCACCAGCGTGGATTAGCCATTCTTCCTCGCCGACCACCGCGCCGGGTTCCATGGTCATCTGCACTACTTCCATCTGACGCTGTAAATCCGGTGAGAGTAGTTCCCAACGCACATTGTGACGGTTCGGATCGACCAGCATTTTGCGCGTAGCAGGATGAACGATCCGCAGCCGATCAACTTCGTCCGCGCCATGATTTGAATTCAATGATGGCTGCGTGAAGAAATAGCCTAATACTGTTTCCAGCGCTGCCGCAATATGCCGCAGGGTGGTCAGTGAAGGGGCGATCTTACCGCTTTCCAGCGAGGAGACGTAACTCGGTGACTTGTCGATACGGCGCGCCAATTCGATCTGCGCTAGACCGAGTTCCAATCTGCGCTTGCGAATTAGCTGCCCGATGGGAGTGGCGTCGTTGTCGTTAGCGATGGGAGTTGGCGCGGTCATCGTTATCTATCTGCTTCATCAAGCTGCTTCATCACGTGAGTGAAAGTAAACATATTAAGGTAAGGCAATTGCAACTTGGCAACTATAGCCAGCAGCGCCCGATTCTCCAAACAACTTGCTTGACTGCTATTGCTATCCTCACTATACTACCGATATTCACTTTCACTTAACTTTTTTCACTGTTAGTGAATTTTGGTACTTAACGTCCTCTTTCTTAGAAGAGAATTTCTTATGACTCGCCTTATTGATTTGACCGTCACTATTGGTCCAGAAACGCTTAGTCCCCCCTCCGTCAACAAACGCCTGACGCTGACAACGAACTATCGTGGTCCCGGCTACTGGCGTGCCTCATCGGTAGACATGGTGTTGCACACCGGATCACACGTGGATTTCACGGCACATGTGCAAGATGGCGGCGAAACGGCTGCGGATGTCTCGCTGGATCGGATATGCGGCGAGGCAGTCGTGATCGACATGAGCCATCTTCAACGCGATGAGCCGATCTCGTTGGAAGCAGTGCAGCAGCGTGCTAACCACGTCCGCAAGGGCGACATCGTGCTGGTGCGTACAGACTGGACGGAGAAGATGTGGGGCAACTTCCCCGATTACTATCTTCATTCTCCGTACTGCGCTCCCGAAGCGGCACAATGGCTGGTACTAGAGAAGGGCGTCAAGGCGATAGGCTTCGACTGCTTCAGCGAGTACTGCGCCCGCCTGCCAAATTTCACCTCTGAAGAATTCATCATCCACAAGATCATCCTAGAAAATGGCGCGATCCTGATGCAGCAGATGACGAACCTTTCGGCGCTGCCAGTAGATACGCATTTTCAATTCTTTGCGCCATGCATCAAGATGACAGGCGCGGAAGGCTCGCCAGCGAGATTCTTCGCCGTTCTGGAAGACTGATAGCAAAACTTAGCATTTCTTTTCGTTTTTGAGGGAGGTGGAGATGTGACTACGACTGACTTTTTCATCCCGCGTTCAGTCGATGAGGCGCTCAGTCTACGGGAGCAACATGGCAGCGACCTAACGATCATGGGAGGCGGCACGATCATCATGGGACAGGTCAATGATGGCGCGTTGTTCCCTACACTTGCCATGAGCTTGCGATTGGCTGGTTTGGATGGCATCCGCCGCAACGGGCATCTGGAACTGGGCGCGACCACGACCATTGCCGCCGTCAGCGGCTTAACGGATGTGCCACTGCTGGCTGCTGCTGCCCACGAGATCGGTGGTCCGGCGGTGCGGAACATGGCGACCGTTGGCGGCAATCTGTTCGCCCGTGCTCCCTACGGCGATCTGTGTGCGCCGCTGCTGGCACTCGACGCAGAAGTAGAGATAGGCAGCGCGAAGGCGCGACGCAAGGTGGCGCTAGATCAGTTCTTGGCAAATCGCAATCTCGGCGCTGACGAACTGCTGCTCGGTGTTCAGGTGGCTGATACCGCTGGTCAGAGTGCGTTCATCAAGTATGGGCGGCGCGAAGCAAACACGCCGTCAGTCGTCGCTGTCGCGGTGCGGATCGCCACTGATGCCGCCGGAAAATGTATCGACGCCCGAATCGCGCTGGGGGCAGCCGCACCACAGGCGATCCGTGCACGGCAGGCGGAGGTGGCGTTGATCGGCACGACGTTGGACAGCGATGCGATCAATGCGGCGGGCGATGCGGCGATGGGTGAATGTTCGCCGTCCACTGATGCACTGGCGACGGAATGGTATCGCCGCAAGATGGTTGGCGTCTACGTTCGTCGTGCGATCAAGCAGGCGCTGGGTATGTCGGCGGAATAAGAATTTTTGGGAGAACCTTTTTATGAAAGCGATTACCGTTTCATTTACGCTGAACGGCAAGCCGACGGCGCTGGCGGTTGAGCCATTGACCACGCTGCGGACGGCATTGCGCGAACATCTGCATTTTCACGCTACCAAAGCGGGTTGCGGACAGGGCGGCTGCGGAAGCTGCACCGTGCTGGTAAATGGCGAACCGACGCTCTCCTGTTTGCTGCCTGTGGCGCTGGTAGAAGGTCAGGATGTGACCACGCTGGAAGGCATCGGCACACCAGCGCATCTCCATCCGCTGCAGCAGGCGTTCTTCGATCACTTTGCGGCGCAGTGTGGCTACTGCTCATCGGGCATGATTCTGGCGGCGAAGGCGCTGCTGGATCGCAACCCGCAACCTACGCGAGCAGAGATCGCGGAAGCACTCTCCGGCAATTTGTGTCGCTGCACCGGCTACCGTCCGATCCTCGAAGCGGTAGAAGATGCCGCGCAGCAGATGGAAGGGGCGAAATCATGAAGCAGCTTGGCATCGTCGGGCAATCGGTCAAGCGTTTGGATGGTGTCGGGCATGTCACCGGACAGACGCAATATATTGATGACATTTTCTATCCCAACATGCTGTGGCTGAAGATGGTACGCAGTCCGGTAGCGCGGGGGATCATCCGCAGCATCGACACCTCCAAAGCGGAGGCGTTTCCGGGCGTGGCTGCCGTCGTCACAGCGAAGGATGTGCCTAATAACTGGTACACGATCCTGTGCTTGATCGGCGTTGAACCGAACGACGAACCTGTACTCGCGCACGAGGAAGTGATGTGGGAGGGTGAGCCGATCTGTGCGGTGTTGGCGGAGACGGAAGCAATCGCACAGGAAGCGGCGGCGCTGGTGAAGGTGGAAATCGAGGAACAGACACCCGTGCTGGATGTGGAGTTCGCGGTCTCACCGGAAGCGCCCGCGATCAAGAAGTGGGGCAACAACACCTTCATGTACGACGGTAGGACGCATCGCCGTCTGCGTTTTGGAGATGTGGAAGCCGGATTCGCACAGGCAGATCACATCATTGAGGGAACCTACAGCCTATCGCCGATTGAGCACGCGCCGATTGAGACACATTCCTGCGTGGTCAAACCGGAGCCGGATGGTCGCTTCACAGTCCACACCAACACGCAGGCGCTGTATTTCACCAAAGACAATACGGGCATCATCCTGAACATGCCGGATTACAAGCTGCGGATGGTCGGCGGCACGGTTGGTGGCGGATTCGGCGGTAAGGTAGACGTGATCACCGAGCCAATTTGCTGCATCGCGGCGATCAAAACGGGACGTCCGATCAAGTGGCGCTGGACGCGGGAAGAAGAAATGCGCTTCTCCTCGACACGCGCCGCCGTGAAGATGCAGTACATCGATGGCGTGATGAACGACGGGCGGATCGTGGCACGGAAGGTGCGTTCGCTGCAAGACGCGGGTGCGTATCACCGCCATTCACCGTATGGCGCGACCAAGCACATGGCGAATCTGCCGGGACCGTACAACATTCCTAATGTGTGGGTGGATGTTTACTGCGTATATACCAACCGCCAGCCAGCCTCGGCAATGCGCGGATTCGGCGTGACGGAGGCATCGTTCGCGCTGGAAGTACAAATGGAGAAGATCGCGCGGACTCTGGGGATCGATTCGTGGGAAATACGGATGATCAATGCCTATCGTAATGGGCAGATGCGTCCGGTGCGGAAGGTGGTCGAGGATGCCACGCTGGTGGAGACACTGCAAGCAGCCGCCCAACTGGTCGATCACGATCTGCCTGATCACCTGAAGAAGATGAGTTCCGACGATTATCACGCTGGCAATGGACATCGGTGAGGTAAAGGCATTATGGCAAAACATCGAGGACGCGGCATCGCGTCGGTGAACTATCCCACTGGCATGAACCTCGGCGGCGATCCGACGCAGGCGCTGATCTTCTGCCAGCCAACGGGCGGATTCTCGGTCAAGCTGGCGAGCACTGATCTAGGGCAGGGATTAAAGACGGTAATCGCGCAGATTGCGGCAGAGACGCTCGGTGTGCCGCTAGAGTCGGTACACATCGACACAGGCGACACGGACTCGTCGCCGCACTGCATGGGTACGTTTGCCAGTCGTGGTACGCATCGCGTGGGCAATGCGGTGATCCAAGCGGCGGAAGAAGCACGCAAGGCGCTGCTGGAAGTGGCAGCGGACGAACTAGAAGCTGCGCCGGAAGACTTGGTGATCAGCGATGGCGATGTGTACGTGAAGGGTGCGCCGAGCCGTAAAACCAATGTGTTCAATGTGGCGCTGGCGGCGCATTTCAAGTACGGCAAGACTATCTCAGGGCGCGGCATCTACCTGAAGCAGAAAAGCGATGTCGATCCTGATACGGGCGCGTGCGATCCCGATTCGACGGAGGCGCATGCCACCACTGTCGCGGATGTTGAGGTGGATGACGAGACGGGTGAGGTGAAAGTGTTAAGACTCGCCAGCGCCTACGAGGTCGGACGACAGATCAATCCGCTGATGGTGGAAGGTCAGATCATCGGCGGGGCAGTGATGGGCATGGCGCACGCGCTGACCGAGACGGTGTTTCCCTACTATCCGGCGCTGGATCACCACACTGGTAGCTTCGCCGATTACATCATCCCGACGGCAATGGACATACCAGAGATTGAGAGCACGGTGCTGGAATATCCGTCGAGCAATGGTCCTTACGGCGTCAAAGGCGTGGGCGAAATGACGGCGAATTCTCCGATCCCCGCCATCGTCAACGCCATCTACGATGCGGTGGGCGTGTGGATCACCGATCTGCCCGTGACGCCGGAGAAGGTGCTGCGGGCGCTGGAGGAGAAAGCTCGCCAATAACCCGGCAATAAATTGCCATGCTCAACGAACGAAGTCTCTGCGGGACTCAAGCCACAGATGTCCCGCAAGTCAAGAACAATCGAATTAGTGAAATTGGTCAGATCAAGCAGACAAAAGGCAGATAGAAAGGTTGCAATCGTTCATGATCAAGTTGATCTCATTGATGAAGCGCAAGGAAGGCATGAGCCGCGAGGAGTTTGCCAAGTGGGCGGTGGAGGATCATTCGCCTATCGGTAAGCGATTCCCGAAGATTCGCCAGTATCGCATCAACATCCTGCGGGCGGATCAGGCAGAAACCGAGTTTGACGGCGTATTCGAGCTGTGGTTCGATACGATGGAAGATTTGCAAGCGGCACTCGATTCGGCGGTGGGCACGGAAGCCCGTGAAGACGCGATAGCTCACGCCTCCAAACGCATCCATCTGCGCTGCGACGAGAATATGATCGTCGGTTAGAACTTCTAGTTTTTGGCTGCCTGTTATTTTGCCGAAAAGGGGTCAATAACAGGCAGTCCGCTTGATGAAGGTTGAAAAGTGGTTGGTGAGGAGGGTAAGATGGCTTGAAGTTAAGCATGAGCGTGAAACCGGAAACAAACATTGAAAGATGTCGCCCCCATTATTTAATTTTCGCCTCCTTCCAATCCCTGAAATCATTCCTTGGCAACAGGAAACAGGTTTCGCTGTACACTGGTTTGGCTTGACGGATGGCTGCTACTGGCTACATCTGGCTAATGCTGAACTATTCCGCTATCGGCAAGAATTCCTCAATACGCGGAACGCTAAACTTAGCTGCCGAGTTTACGTTAACTATAATGTCGTCCGGCTATGGGAAGATATGATAGAGATGCTTCCTGATAGCCTGCATCCGCTGCCCGCAGACCTCGCGCAAAAGTTTGCTGCGTCTAGCATGTCAGCATGGAGTGAGCGTGTATTACATTGGGTTGAAGATCGGGAAGATGTCGAAGCGATAGAGATCAGTGATCAAGCCAGTAGCTGGCTATATAGAAGACGATTGATGACATCACACCTCAAGTGGTCGCCTAAAATCTGGTTCTGGAATGACGGGATTAACTTTCATATCGAATGGGATAACCGCCGTTATCAGGAGAATAGTATCTCGGTCTGGGACGCACAAGTCGGTCACTGGTCAGCGACAGTGGAAGAATTTATCGAGGAAGTTAGAGCATTTGATAGCCAGTTCATACAAGCGATGCAGCAGCGCGTGGATCAAATAAGTGCGAATGGTATGCCAAAAGATGTCCTCATTGATATTGAGTCACTAAAAGCGGAGCAGGTTGATCGAGCAAAGTGGCTAGAGCGTTCGCTAGAAGCTGCGTTGCACCAACCGCCCGACGATTGGGAAGCAATTCGCGCAGCTATTGAGGTGATCGAAGCCAAGTGATCATCGTTACAGACTATATTTCTAGCCATTGTAGGTGGTTATGCAATATCAACGTCGCTGTGGTCATCAAGCGGGAGCGTACATTCTTCGAGTAAGTTGGTGAATTCCAAGTATTTGACGGCTTGCTCGATGGTCGTAGGTGTTAGCTGCGGTAAAAATAATCCATGCTTCCCGATGATGACGGGTTCGCTACCAGCGGGGTGCATGAGTTTGTATAAGTACGCTGGTGTGATGAAAACACACCAACGCCGGAATGTTTGATCAGCGCCTTTTGAGAGCACAAGCGTAACTTCTATTGAGTCGCAGAACATGGAATCAATTTTGTCGTCAATGTGGATGTTTTCGACTCTAAGCACGTTTGGATCATCAAGTTGGAAATGATAAAGCGGATACCAACGTACCCGCTTATTGTCCCCTGAGATTTTAACGTGACGTTTCGCGTGATCGATGGCTAGTACATCATAGGTTTTGCCGTAGCTTAAGGCTTGCCTAAAACCTGAGATATTGATGCAAGTTACTTGCGTCATTGGTTCTATCGTCAGTGCATTTAGGCGGGGCAGGCGACGCGGAAGCCGACGAAATTCGCCTGACCGTCGGGCGGTGCCCAATAGCGATTGGCGCTGTGGGCGGCATCCATACCCTG
>JAHBVK010000041.1 GCA_019637555.1 Anaerolineae bacterium | reverse complement strand
CGAGGTATCGGCTTTGGCGGCGGCAGCTTCTAGCTGGGCGAACACCGCGTCTGCCACTTCCCGATTCTGGGCACAGACTGTCGGGATAATGTCGGTGTGAGCAGGATCTTTCATCGCCAAGGCAAACGTCATCAGGTGGCGGGCATAAATCAGCCGCAGATCGTCCGGCAGCGTAGGATCTTCGCGCAGCACACTTGCCACCAATGCGCTGTCGGCAGGCTGATTCATCATCACGGCACTGTCCAGCGTGGCACGGCGCGAAATCCATGCCAGCGCGTTCGCCAGATCGTCTTTCTGGTAAGCACGCCACTGTGCGGTACGTCCGAGTTTCTCGGTGTGCTCGACCACGACTGACGTATCCAGCCGCAACTGCGAGATGATGAACTTGCTGTAGACGTGTTCCGGCGCTTCCCCGATGATCTTGCGGTTTGCCCAATCAAAAACCACGAAGTTAGGCGGAAAACTTGGCGTATCAAAGAACTTGAATTGGCTGCGTACCTGAGCTGAATCGCCCACGCTGGAAGCAAAGGTGATCGCTACGCGGGCGGGTACGGGCAGCAGCATCAGCAAACCCTGAACGAACATCAACCGATCCGGCAGCGACGGCGGCGCATTGAGTACACCGACACCCATCGCCTGGATCAGCGCCGCGAACATGCTGCCGACGAAGGCTGTTTTGCTGCCCGTGTAGCGCATCAGCGAGAGCAGTGCTTCATTTTGCGCGTCGTAATCCGGCGGCGTCGGCTCGAAATGAAACGGCTGAATGTCGCCTAGCGGGGTCTGCGCAATGGGGGACTCGATCCATGCGTGCAGCGAGATCAAGTTACCAGCCAGCCAGCGCAGTGCCGCAGCGGGCATCGGCATATAGTGAGCGACGGGCGTACCATCAGGTAGGCGCTGCGCCCGCGCGAAGATGTAATCTACCGTCTCGCCGCGAAAGATGCCGAAGCTTGTGGGCATGGCATCGTTGAAGCTCGTACCCGGACGTAGCGGCGGCGGTGCGATGAACGCTGCGCGCGTAAACTCAGGGATTAATTCGCGCTTCAACCCGTAAGTGCTGGCGAGGATACGCATTCCCGCACCGTTACCGCCGCTGCTAGGATTAGCGATAAAGGCTTGTTCCAGTTGAAAGCTGCGTGGAGCAGTCGAACTTACCACAGTGCTCACTCGATGTAGAATCTCAAACCAGACTACTTGCGACCCGATTGTAACACACAGTCAAAACAGGGATGCGCCTGATCCGCCATAATGATGATTCTGAAACTTATAAGATGTAGGAAGTTGCATGAGATTTCCTACTCGCACATCAAGATTGGCTAGAATGGTACTGACTTACCATTATCCGATTACCGAGTCTTATTGTCACCGCAATGACCACCACTTTATCTCACCGCCTGCTTCATCTGATCCTGATCATCCTTGTGCCTACGCTGCTGATCCTCGGCGCGATCCGCGTGCTGATGACCGACACCTATCTCCAGATCGAGTACAACAAACCTGACTTTCCCGCCGATCCTTATGGCTTCACGCTCGAAGATCGCTTGAAGTTAGCGCCGCTGGCGATGCAATACCTACTCAACGGCGCGGGCATCGACTATCTCGGTGATCAGACCTTCGCTGATGGTCGTCCGCTGTACACGGATCGGGAACTGAGTCACATGGTCGATGTCAAGCACGTGATCCAGCTAGCGATGGCTGGCTTGCTGATCGGTGTGCTGATGTTCGCCGCGATCACCGCGCTGGCATGGCGCGATCACGCTGGGCGCGTGGCGTGGCGCTTGGGCATGGCGCAGGGTGCAGGCTTGCTGCTGATCTTGTTAGTGGCGCTGGTCGTCTATCTGCTGCTCGATTGGGATCGTTTCTTCGACTCCTTCCACAATCTGTTCTTCAGTCAGGGAACATGGACGTTCGAGTTTAGCGATACTTTGATCCGCCTGTTCCCGATCCGTTTCTGGCAGGACGCCGCGATCACGGCAGGTGCGCTGGCTGGCACTGGTGCTATACTGATCTTGGTGATGATTGGCATTATTCGCCGCAGGGTATTTATATCGCAACCTTGATGTCTTCCTCAGTCTTGAAACCAGTGACTAAACGCTGGCGCTCACTGCGTAAGTGGCTCGCACCGGGCTTAGGTGTCAAACGCTGGCTGCTTTTGCTGTTGATTGGCGTGGCGGCGGTGAGCATAGCTATCGCACAGGCGTTAGTGATCGTTTATAACGCGGCTGGCTCCTCCGATCTTATACGCCTGTTGACGCTGGCGTTTCTGCCCTTGGAGTGGCGTATCCTGATCGCGCTGCTGATTGGTGGGGCAGCGTTGATCGTGGCACTGCGCGAACTTAACCGCTCTTTCCTCACTCCACTGGCACGATCCGATCCCAATAAGCGCGCCGAACTAGTCGATGTGCTCTACCGAAATGCGCGGCTCGGTCACGGGATCAGGTTGGTGGCACTCGGCGGCGGCACGGGTTTGCCCTCCGTTCTGCGTGGCATGAAGGCGGAAACTTCGCAAATCACAGCAGTCGTGACCATGGCGGATGACGGTGGCAGCTCCGGCAAACTACGTCGCGAATTCGGCGTGCTGCCCCCCGGCGATGTGCGTAATAATATTGCTGCGCTGGCGGATGACGAAGATTTGATGACACAGCTATTTCAGTACCGTTTTGCTGAAGGTGGCTTGGAAGGGCACAGCTTTGGCAATCTGTTTCTGACCGCGCTGGCGAATATCACTGGCAGCATGGATAAGGCGATTGTGGAAGCGGGGCGCGTGTTAGCGATTGAGGGACGGGTACTTCCCTCCACCATGCAAGATGTCAGCCTCGGCGCGGAAATCCGCAAACCGGATGGTTCGGTGATCCATGTCTCCGGTGAATCGCAGATCACCGAGATGGGTGCCGATACTAACGGGCGCATCGAACGGGTATTTCTGGAACCGAACCGCGCCCGCGCTTATCCTGATTCGATTCGGGCACTGCTCGGCGCCGACATGATCGTGATTGGTCCCGGTAGTTTGTACACCAGCATCTTACCGAATCTGCTGGTTGATGGCATGGCGGAAGCAATTCGCGTTAGCAACGCCAGCGTCAAAGTCTACATTTGCAACATCGCCACCCAGCGCGGCGAAACGGATAACTTCAACGTTGCCGATCATGTGCTGGCAATAGAAAAGCACATCGGGCGCGGCGTCTTTACCATCGTGCTGGCGAACAATGCCTACCCCGAACAGAATGCCGGACCCAATACCCGCTATGTGCCAGCCACCCCTGCCGATCACGACATCCGCACTCGCTACGAATTGGTCGAAGCTGATCTCACTGATCCGCAGCGTCCGTGGCGTCATAGTCCCGATAAGTTGGGGCAGCAGTTGATCCAGCTATGGGCAGCGCACAGACACAGCGAGAGCATTGGCAAATAGCCACCTACGGATAGATCTTTTGAACTCCCAGCGGATAGGGCAGAACACGCAGCCGTTCTGCTAGGTGGATGAACTCGATGAAGTCAACAGGTTTTTGGATCACGTAGTCGGCTAAATCATCCACTTCTACTAGCGTCATATGTGCATTTGCCGTCGCTACGATGATCTTCATGCGGTCGAATTTCGGGTTTGCCCGCACCGTTTTAAGTACTGTTGTGCCATTCACATGCGGCATTTGCAGATCCAGAATCAACAGCGTGAAACTGCGCTTATCTAAGATCGTCAATGCTTCTTCACCGTTAACAGCTTCTACTACCTCATAACCAGCCTTCGTCATCACCAGCTTGAACAACTCACGGTTATCACGATCATCATCGGTCACTAAGACACTAGGCTTCACATTCTCCGATGCGCTCATCATTACACCCTCCTCCCTCCAGCTAACAATACGGCGCTGCGATTTGCCCGACTCCGTCAGTTTGCCGCAGAAACGTCAGCAGCGTAGTGCTTGCCGACAACCTCTCCGAGATCGTGCACAAAATTGACCGCATCAATCGGCTTGGGCAAGAAAGCGGCGAAGCCTGCTGCAATGGCACGTGTCGCCAGCAGTGGTGTGTGGTAAGCGGTGGTGGCTACTTTGGGGACATCTCGACTCAGCGAATTCTGCTGCATTTTGCGCAACAGCTCCCAGCCATCCATCGTGGGTAGGGCAAGGTCGATGAGGATCAATGTTGGTTTGAGTTCTTCGATCATCAATAGGGCATCTTCCGCATTTTGAACGCCCCGACTGCAGATGCCCTGATGACCGAGCAGCATTTGCATCAACTCCAGACTATCGACCTCATCCTCGACGATCAACACTCGCCATTCACAACCTTGCATTGAGTATCTCCTTAGGACTGTTGAACGTCGTTAACGTTTGACGCAGGTTAGCCATAAAGTTAGGCAGGTTCAGTGGTTTGGTGATGTAGCCGTCGAATCCAGCTTCCTTCACCTTGATTTTGTCTGCGGGCATGGCGTGGGCAGTCAGCGCCACGATAGGAACATGCCGCAGTGACGGCATTGAGCGCAGGATTTGCAGCAGTTCCCAGCCGTCCATTTGGGGCATCGACAGATCCAGCATGATCAAATCGGGCTGGAATCCCTGCAAGCAGCGCAACCCGCTAGGACCGTTCAATGCCGATCTCACCGTTGCGCCCAGATAATTGAAATACAGTACGATCAGGTCAAGATTGTCCGGCTCGTCATCGACGACGAGCACCGACCAATCTCTTGGATGTTGCCAATCTAGCACGGCGTTACTTAAGCTCCTTGCTGTTGTGATTTAGGTTGAAGGGCTGTGTTGTCAGCAAGTATTTGCGGCAGCGTGATGGTGAAGGTGCTACCCTTACCCAACTCGCTGCTTACAGTGATCTTTCCTCCCATTGATTGAATGAGTTGCTGTGCGATAGCTAGTCCCAAACCGCTTCCGGAGTAGCTGCGCTTGGAACTGCCATCAACTTGACGGAACGGCTCGAAAATAAGGTCAAGCGCATGCGGTGGAATACCAATACCGCTGTCCCGCACGGCGATTGACCATGTTTCACTGGATGCACACGTTGCTTCGAGGTTGACCGACCCTTTATCTGTGAACTTGAAGGCGTTGGAAAGCAAATTGACGATCACCTGTTCCAGTCGCTTTTCATCGCCCACCAGCGTCGGCGGGATGGATGGCGAAATCACGGTCAGGAAGTTGATCTGCTTCTGTGCCGCCAGTACCTGCATTTGCTCGGAAATCCGCTCTAGCATGGCGGCAGGCGCGAACGACTCCGAAGCAATTTCGATGCGACCGGCTTCGATGCGGCTGATATCCAGCACATCATTGATCAGTGTCAGCAAGCGGTTGCCGTTTTCCTTGAGACGCTCAACCTGATGCTGTTGTGCCTGATTGAGAGCGCCGCCCAGTCCCATCAACAGCACATCGCTAAAACCGATGATGGCGTTTAGCGGTGTACGCAGCTCGTGCGACATGGTGGCAAGAAACTCACCGCGCAGTCGCGCCACTTCTTCCGCCTTGGCAGTAGCGATTCGCAAAGCACGGTTCTTCTCGTCGATTTCATCAACTTTGTACTTCAGTTCGTCGATGCGTTGGGCAAGCTGATCCGTCATGGCGTTGAATGCATTCGCCAAAGTCAGCAATTCGTCATTAGACAGGTTCTGCACGTTGATGCGCTGTCCGTAATTGCCCGCCGCGATATTGTCGGCATTGGCTGCCATCTGGTTCAGCGGCGCAACAATGGATCCGCCGAGCACCATTGCCACTAGAATTGCCAGTATTGTGCCCACGCCTACCGCCAGCGCCAGCGTGGTACTCAGCGATGACTGTGATGTTTCTAGCGCCGCGCGTGAGCGCCAGATGACCAGCGTCACCGTGTAGTCACCGTTCTCATCGGTGATCGGCGCAAAGGCTAATGCATAACCTTTATCTTGCTGATCGTAGTGGTACTGGTCATTGCTGATGGCATCCAGCAGTTCGTTATCCTCGGGTAGTGGAAGCTGTGTCACCGGACCAGCGATCAGGCGAGCACCTTTGTATAGAGCAGCATCGTAACCTGTCAGCGCAGCAATGGACGCCGTGTCCTCCGCTCCCAATATGCGCCCAACCAGTAGGATGCCCTGTGGGTCTGTGAACGCGCTGGTGCGGATCGCGGACACTGCCACCACATAAACATCGCTGCCTAACGATAGCAGTCTGGTTTGGGTAGCTTCGGTTTTGGTCGCGCTGCTGATCACATCTTTGAGGCGAACTGTCACCTCATCGATGGCACCCGCACTGTAAACGAGGTCGTTCTTGTAGTTCCACATCCCCAGCAGGTCGAGGTTGAATGTGTTGTAGGTCGAGGTGGGGGTCTCTGGCGCAAGATTAATCTGCATCCATACAGGATCGGGCTGATCAACAACCACCTGATCGTGCAGTTCATCCCATTGTGTGTAGTCGTGAATGTATCCCGCCAGATTCCTTTGCACGTCGCTGAGTACGCGCTGGGCGCTGTCAAGACCGCTGCGCAAAGCGTCACGTTCGATGGATACGAGGTTATCGGTGGAGGTTGCGTTGGCAAAAGCGCCGAAAAGAGCTAATGGAATAACAGCGATACATATTAGCGATAGGAATATTTTCGTCCTGAGTGACATTGAAGCCTTACTCCCTAGTGCCAGATGATGATGTTGATTACGATGAGCAAGATGGAGTCTGGACTTGCGGACAACGAAATTCGCTCTAGTGTCGAAGTTGCTACGTCGCCACAGACAGTCTTCCCGATAACTAATGCGATCATTAGAACGGTAGTTAACCGTTTTAGCACTCTGACATATAGTTTATAGCGATAGCCGTAATGTGGCGTGAAAAGTCTATGAATTTACGTGCCAGATAGCTCGGTTAATAGGTTTGTGAACACTCCCTCGTCGGTTGAACCCATGCGCAGATCGCATACTTCGCTGGCATAGCGCCTCCGTGCAATTAAAACGTGTCAGTACTTCCCCGAAGCTCACACGATGTATACCTATCGCCGCCGATTCTCGGATCATGCGGCTTAGGCGAAAACTGGTCAGTTCATAGTTTTTTGTCTCGATTTTTGTGCTTTTTTCATGGATTTTGAGTCAATCGGATCATTTTTCGGCAAAAAATACAGAATTTTCGTCAAATTGCCTGTGCATCTCAACCCATGTCTTTCTATAACAAAGTCCTAAAATTGCTTGTGAGTTTTTTCCCATTAAACAGAAAGCGAACATCAACCGTGGCACTTCGTGACTTCCTCGAAATTCCGTATGAAGAACTGGAAGAACGCAATCTCAAGGCGAAAGCACAGCGTTCGGATCGGGTAGCAGCGCACAAGATTCAAGAAGATCGCCTGCGCGATCTCGCCGATGAAAAGGGCGTCAAGGCGGTGACCGTTTGCTTCACCGACTTGGAAGGTCGTCTGCACATGCTGGACTATGACAAGAAATTCTTGCTCAAGTCCTACGACAATCTGACCTTCGACGGTTCCTCGATTCGTGGGTTCTCACAGCAGAAAGAATCAGACCTGCGTCTGGCGCTGGACTGGTCAGCTTTCTACTGGCTGCCCGCCGATATTTTCTCGCCCGGTAAAGTGCTGGTCTTCGGCGAAGTGCTGGAGCGCGATGGTTCGCCCTATCTGGCGGATATGCGTTCGCGCTTGAAGCTGTTCCTGTCGGAACTTTATGACTCACAAGGCTTGACCTGCAACGCCGCTAATGAGATCGAAGGCTTCCTGTTCAAGGGTCTGCAAGCCGAGCAGGAATATGCCTCGACGGGCAAGTTCGAGTTCGTCACCAGCGGCGGTTACTATCACTCGCTCCCCGGCGATCCGCTGCGCAGCTTCATCGACACCGCCGCCGAAGTGCAGCGTGCGCTCGGCTTCGCCAACGAGAAAGATCACCCCGAAGTTGCGCCTTCGCAGTTCGAGATGAACTACTCCTATACTGAAGCCAGCATCGCCGCTGATCAGGTACAGCTCTATAAACTGCTGTCGCGTCAGGTGGCTTTCCGCCTCGGTCTGACCGCCAGCTTCCTGCCCAAGCCCGTCACCGGAATCAACGGTAGCGGTATGCACACCAACCTGTCGGTGTCGAAGGGCAAGACCAACATCTTCTGGGATCCCAATGGTCAGGACAGCCTCTCCTCAGCAGGTTGGGACTTCATCGGACGCATCCTCAACCACGCGCTGGACATTTGCTTGATCCTCAACTCCAGCGCCAATTCGTACCGCCGTCTGGATCCGCACTTTGAAGCGCCCAACCAGATCAAGGCGTCACCGATTGATCGTGGTTCGATGGTGCGTATCCCCATCGGCAACGAGCGTTCACAGCGCGTCGAAGTACGCTCCATCGCTCCCGACGCCAATATCTATATGGCGCTCTACGCCCTGCTCAAGACCGGTCTGGAAGGCACGCTTCCCAGCAAGCCGCCGCGTCGTGATGCCGTGCTCTACGACAACATCTATGATGGCATCGAAGGCTTCAGCAAGAGCAAGTACATCACCTCGCTGCTCGGTGCAGATGTACAGTCGCGCTTTGCCTCTCTCAAGCAGATGCAAGCGGATCGCTGCCCGCGCGCCCTCGGTACATTGATCAAGCAGGCGGAAGTGCAGTTCCACCACGAAGTCTACAATCAGGCGCTGTGGAGCCAGTTCTAAATTTTAGAACTGTTCGCATAAGCATCATAATGAAACAGGGGGCAGCATCATCAGTGATGCTACCCCCTGTTCACTTCTAATTATCTCCGTTCAAACAGTAGTCCGCATACCTGTAGGTAATCTACTGTTTCAGCCCGGTCGCTTCAGCGCCGGGAGTCGCTACTCTAGCTCGTTGTAGCTTTACCGTCGCGCCACCCGTTCGTACAACAAATTCTGCCGCGCATCAGCTGATGGTTGGGGCCAGATGCGCATCAGCACGAAGGCGATCAGCACGCCAGCCACAAAGCCACCGATGTGCGCGAAGAACGCCACACCACCGCCGTATTCCGCTGGTACGCCCAACGAGGCGAAACCATTGAACAGTTGCAGTACAAACCACAACCCTAAAACGATGATCGCTGGCACATTCTGGATCGAACTGACGTAACCAAGCGGCACAATTGCCCGCACCGTCACGCGTGGGAACAGCACCAGATACGCGCCGAGCACACCCGCAATCGCACCACTAGCGCCGATATTGGGAATGGTCGAATTCGGATCGATCACAACCTGCAAATACGTTGCGGCGAATCCGCACACGAAGTAGATGATCAAATACGGGATCATGCCAAAGCGATCTTCGATGTTGTCGCCAAACAAGTACAGATAGAGCATATTGCCGAGGATGTGATCCCAACCGCCGTGCAGGAACATCGCCCGCACGATGTCGAGGATCGACTCCAGCGCAAATGGCGCTGCTGCGATCTGTTTGGGTATCACCGCCAATTGTTCGATCTGTTGCTGCAATGCTTCTGGCGGTAGCGATATTTCCCACAGGAACACGATCACGTTGATGGCGATCAGGGCAATGTTGGTGATCGGAAACCGCCGCGTGGGATTGAGGTCTTGTATCGGTAACATGAGCGTTCATCCCTTCGCACGAACAAGAAAAATACAAGCCAAGAAGATACTAGCAAAAGTGTGGCGTAACTGCCTCACCACTGCAATCCGTGGATCCACTCACTTTTGCGCCAGCCAGACGCGCTATAATTTATGAACATAGCAGCATTACATGGCGGTACCATGCGGACGATTGAAGGCGATGTTCTGGTGATCGGCGGAGGCGCGACGGGCGCGGGCGTCTACTTCGATCTGGCACAGCGTGGCTTGCGCGTCGTACTAGCGGAGATGAACGATCTCTGTACAGGCACATCGGGGCGCTATCATGGCTTGCTGCATTCCGGCGGACGTTACGCCGTCAATGATCCGGAGAGTGCCATAGAATGCGCCGAGGAAAATGTGATCCTGCGCCAGATCGCACCCCACGCCATTGAGGACACGGGTGGCTTATTCGTCGGCTTCCGTTCCGATCCGCTGGATTATGTCGAGCCGTTTAAGCAGGGCTGTGCTCGCGCGGGCATCCCCGCCGAGCTGATCAGTCGGGCAGAGGCGCTCAGACTCGCACCGGGACTCGATCCCACATTGGTTACTGCAATCCGTGTGCCTGATGCCTCGCTCGATTCCTTTGATCTGGTACATTCCATCGTTGAAGCAGCGGAACAATATCGCGGCACCACGCTGACCTATCACAAGGTCACTGGCTTTCAGATCGAAGGCGGACGGGTCGTCGGGACATTGTTGGAGAACCGCAAGACAGGTGAGCAGGTGCGCGTCAACGCCCAATATGTGATCAACGCCACCGGACCATGGGCGAACGTGATCGGGGAAATGATTGGTGTGCCGATCAAGATGCGCCACAGCAAAGGCATCATGATTGCCATGAATGTGCGTTGGGTGCATACCATCATCAATCGCCTCAAGCCTCCCGCCGATGGCGATATTCTCGTCCCTGTTGGCACCGTCTGCGTGATCGGTACGACCTCGATCACCGTCCCCTCGCCTGATCATTTTGAGATCACCGCCGAAGAAGTCAGCCAGATGTTGGATGACGGCGAAGTGATGATCCCCGGTTTCCGCAAAGCACGGGCGCTGCGTGTGTGGGCTGGCGTGCGTCCACTGTATGAAGACCCCAACGGCAAAAATCTGGACTCCGAAGGGCGCGAGGTCAAACGTACCTTTTCAGTCCTCGATCACGAGCATGATGGCATCGGCGGTGTCGCCAGCATCGTTGGCGGTAAGCTGACTACCTATCGGCAGATGGCGGAGAAGATCAGCGATTTCGTCTGCGCCAAACTGGGTATCGTGCGTCCTTGCGTGACCGCGACTACGGTACTGCCTGCACCACATCATCAGCAGCGCAAATATCATGCGCTGCCGCAGCGCGAACGCGAATTTGAACACGCCGACACGCACAAAGGTTTGATCTGTGAGTGCGAGATTGTCACGCGCCCACAATTGGAGGAAGCGATCCGCAGCAGCGGCGAGTCAGTCAAATTAGACGATCTGCGCCGCGATACCCGACTGGGCATGGGTCCCTGTCAGGCGGGATTCTGTGCCTATCGTGCCGCTGGCATCTTGCAGGAGACAATTACCCTGCCCGCCGATAGTGCTGTCGCTGCACTGCGCGATTTCGTGCAGGAGCGTTTTCGCGGCAACCGTCCACTGCTGTGGGGTCATCAACTGCGGCAGGCGTTACTCGACGAGACGATTTTTCGCCGTTCGCTTGGCTTGACGTCGCAGCCCGAAGCACCCGAATCAGCGGAGGTAACAACCTCACATGGATGATCTGATCGTCGTTGGTGCGGGCTGGAGCGGCTTGGTCGCTACGGCAATCGCGCTGGAGAAGGGGCTGAAAGTCCGGCTGATCAGTCAGGGCATCGGCACCGTGATCGTGACTCCGGGCTGGATCAGCGTGTGGGACGGACACGACGATCCGATCAGCGCCGTCCGCGATTTGATCGCCCGCCTGCCGGATCATCCCTACGCCCTCGCGGGGATCGACGCGCTGGAACAGGGACTCCACTTCTTCCGCGAGTTCAGCGCCAAACTCGACCTCGGCTATCAACCCGTCGATCATGGCGTATACACTGCACTCGGATCAACGCAGCGTCCAGCGCTTGTCCCTCCTAGCTATGCGGCAGCATCAGGCAACTCACCACTGTTTATCGGCTTCGCGGGCTGGCGCGATTATTACCCGACGCTCTCCGGCGAACGTTCAGCCACTATCACACTATCGGGATACGCCGAGCGTGCTTGGGACGCCACGCCCACCGATCTAGCTCGCAGTTTCGATGATCCAGCGTTCCGTCGGCAGGTCGCCGCGCAGGTCAAACCACTGCTCAACGGCGCAACCAGTGTCGGCTTGCCCGCCGTGATCGGATTAGAGAATCCTAGCGCCGCGATCCGCGATCTCAGCGATCAAGTCGGTGTACCTGTGTTCGAGATGCCGACCTTACCGCCATCTGTGCCGGGAACGCGCTTGTACAACAAAATGCGCCGTTATTTTCTAGATAACCGCGTGCGTCTTCAGGTCGGGCATCCGGTGGTACGCGGTTTGATCGAGGATGGCAAATGCGTCGGTGTGGAAGTCGCGGCGGCTGGCAAACCACAAGCATTCCGCGCCAAGTCAGTGATCCTCGCAACGGGCGGACTCTACGGCGGTGGCTTGTTCAGCGATGATCGCGGGCGCATCTGGGAACCGCTGCTCGATCTGCCCGTGCAGTACGATTCGGATCGCACGCGCTGGTTCAACGCTGATCTGCTCGATCCGCGCGGGCATCCCGTGCATTACTTCGGCGTGCGCGTCAACAATCAGATGCAGCCGATCAATAATCAGGGCGATACCCTGATCGACAATCTCTATCTCTGTGGGCGCCTGATCGCTCACCCGCACGCTGATCACGCACCATTGCCCACCGCTTGCACCGAAGGCGTCGCCATCGCTACGGCATGGAAAGCAGTAGCCATTCTCAGCACTCAGCACTCAACACTCAGCACTTCTCTTGCTGGCACTTAGCACTAACTAATGGACTTCTTTCACAAATCTTACGCAACTACGGATACGATAGTGAAACTGTGAGCAGGTAAACGTGGCATCAGTTGAGTTACGCGAACTCCCTTACCTTCAAGACACGCCCTTCAGCGCCGATCACTGCGTCAAGTGCAACATCTGTACGCAGGCGTGTCCGGTCATGGCGGTAACGGATCTGTTTCCGGGACCGAAAACGGTAGGACCACAGTGGCAGCGTTTCCGCGAACCCGATCTGCCATCGCCGGATCAATCGCTGGACTACTGCTCTAGCTGCGGCATCTGCACGCTGGTATGTCCGCACGGCGTCCGCGTGATGGAGATCAACACGCAGGCGAAGGCGGAACTGGCGGAGCAGAAGGGGTTCCATCTGCGCAATTGGCTGCTCGGTCACAATGCGTGGTGGGGAGTCTTGGGCACGCCCTTCGCGCCGATCCTGAACTGGCTGTTCAGTTTCGCACCTTTCCGCCTCGTGCTGGAAAAATCGATGGGTATGTCGCGCAAAGCACCGTTCCCCAAATGGGCGGGCTACACCTTCAGAGGTTGGTGGCGGCGTAACAAGCAGCGGCAGTCGCAGGCGGCACTGACGGCGGGCGCACCGAGTGTCGTCTACTATCACGGATGCAGCACCAACAGCTACGATCCGCGATTGGGTAAACTAGCCGTCAAGGTGTTGGAGCATCAGGGCTTCAACGTGATCGTGCCGGATCAAGCCTGCTGCGGGTTGCCGATGCAGAGCAACGGCGACTTTAACGAAGCGCGGCGTTTCGCTCGCAAAAATATCAACCTGCTAGCGGATTTTGCACGGCAGGGGATTCCCATTGTCGGCACGGCGGGAAGCTGCATCATGGCGCTGAAAAGCGACTACGAGCATATCCTCGGCTTACATGACGATGGTGCAAAATTGTTAGCCGCTGGGGTGTACGATATATCGGAGTTTTTGTTAAAGTTACATCACGAAGGCAGACTCAAAAAAGATTTATCTGCCATTGATGCCACAGTGCCGTATCATGCTCCTTGTCAGTTGAAAGCACACGGCATGGGGCGTCCTGCGCTCGATCTGCTGGATTTGATCCCCGGCTTTCAGGCGTGGGAAGTAGATGCTGACTGCTGCGGTATCGCTGGAACTTACGGTTACAAAGCGGAGAAGCGCCAGATCGCGGAAGATGTCGGCGCCCATTTATTTAAGCGTATTAATGACAGCGGCGCATCGTGGGCGGTGTGCGACACCGAAACCTGTCGCTGGCATATTAGCGGGATGACCGGCAAGAAAATGGTACATCCCATCGAAATCATTGCACAGGCTTACGGCATCACGGTAGATGCATGATCCGTGCTGTCGTGACGTGTAGGAGTAACATAGATGTCCAATAACCCTAGACCACCGAGTCAAGACCCCAATCAGAAAGGTGGACCTCAGCCGCCCCGCTTCACCGTACCGAATTGGGTGATCACGCTGCTGCTGTTGGTCTTCGTCGTCATCTTCCTGTCGCGCATGTCCATGTTGGTCATGGATACGTCCGGTTCGACGGTAGAAGTACCCTATTCTTTCTTCCGCCAGCAGTTAGATCAAAACATGGTGCGATCCGTGCTCTTTACCGGGCAGGTTGTGGTGGGCGAGTTCAAGACCGCCGTGATCTACATGCCCAGCAGTCAGGATCAGAATCCGACGGCTCCGGCACGCACGATCACCCGCTTCCAGACTTATCTGCCGCCAGTGGAAGACTCGCAGTTGATCCCGCTGCTGACTGAGAAAGGCGTGAACATCGTCTCCGCCGATCCGTCACCGTCGCCACTACTCGTCCTGCTGCTCAACTGGGGACCGCTGATCGTGATCGGCGCGCTGCTGCTGATCTTCTTCTCGCGTGCCCGCCAGCAGCAGAACAACATCTTCGGCTTCGGGCAGAGTCGTGCCCGCCGCTACAACGAGGAACATCCGCAGGTAACTTTTGAGGATGTCGCGGGTGAAGAAGCCGCCAAGCTGGAACTCTCCGAGATGGTTGACTTCCTCAAAGACCCCGATAAGTATCTGCGGCTCGGTGCGCGTATCCCGCGCGGCGTGCTGCTGATCGGACCTCCGGGAACTGGTAAGACGCTGCTGGCGCGTGCCGTCGCTGGCGAGGCGAAAGTACCCTTTTTCTCGCTTTCGGCATCGGAGTTCGTGGAGATGTTCGTCGGCGTTGGTGCCAGCCGCGTACGTGATCTGTTCAACCGCGCCAAGGCAGCCGCGCCCTGCATCATCTTCATCGACGAAATCGACGCCGTTGGTCGTCAGCGCGGAGCAGGACTCGGCGGCGGTAACGACGAACGCGAACAAACGCTCAACCAATTGCTCGTGGAGATGGATGGCTTCGATCAGCGTGAGACGATCATCATCATGGCGGCGACTAACCGTCCCGACGTGCTTGATCCCGCGCTGCTGCGTCCCGGACGTTTTGACCGTCAGGTAACAGTCGGTCTGCCCGATAAGAATGGTCGCATCGCCATTCTGCGCGTTCATACCCGTCACATGCCGCTGTCGCAGGAAGTTGATCTGGTCAAACTAGGACAGGCGACCATCGGCTTCTCCGGCGCTGATCTGGAGAACTTGGCGAACGAAGCGGCGCTGACCGCCGCCCGCTTCAAGCGCGATAAGCTGGTCATGCGCGACTTCGAGATCGCCCTTGATCGCATCATCCTCGGCACCGAGCGTCCGCCGCTGGCTGATGAGAAGGAACGTCGCATCGTGGCTTATCACGAAGCTGGTCACGCGCTGACTGCGATCCACACGCCGGAAGCCGATCCGATCCTCAAGGTGACTATCGTGCCGCGTGGTCGTGCGCTCGGTGTGATGCAGAGTGCGCCCGTCGATGATCGTCATAACTACTCGAAGGAGTATTTGATGGCGCGTTTGGTGGTGGCGCTCGGCGGACGTAGCGCGGAGGAGATCACCTTCAACTCGATCACCAGCGGCGCGGAGAACGATCTGCGGCAGGCGACGCACCTCGCGCGTCTGATGGTGGCGCAGTTGGGCATGAACGAGGAGTTCGGTCCGCTGAACTACGGCGATCAGGAGCAGCAGCCGTTCTTGGGCTACGCGCTCTCACAGCCGCGTCAGTACAGCGATCAGACCGCCGCGCTGATTGACCGCGAGACCAAGAAGCTGGTCGAGGAAGCGCACGAGAAAGCACGCCGGATCATGCGCGAACACCGCGATGAACTGGAAGCACTGGCGAAGGAACTGATGGACAACGAGACAGTGGACGCCTTCCGCGTCGCTGAGATCACCAAGTCGCGGAAAGACCCCGAAGCCGCGATCCACGACTCCGCAGGTGCGGCGTAAGCTCGCCACAATTCAGACGAATCAGCAGGGCAATACTGTTCGTATCTGCCCTGTTTGCGTTTATATGCCGATTGTTCGTCGCCTGCACCGGAAGCTAAAGCAATCCGGCTACCAACCCATACCGACAGAAGACGGTTGAAGCAACCTCCCGCTGTGCTGATCGACGCCAGTGATTTTCTACTCTTAACCCACTTCAGTGGGTTTGCCGGGTATTGTAGCCAGAGGTTTCAACCTCTGGTCTACTCACACGACTACTTAATTACGCCGGAGACGCCTTCATTCTCCCGTGTTCCGAATCCTTAACGACCAACGAGCTAGATTACACTCGCGCGGGCTGCAAAACACTGCGGACAAATCCCTCCGCGCCTTCGGTGGGCTGATTCTGATGGAAAGCGTGTTCAGCCACCACCGTCGCGCCGCGATCCATCAGCATGGAACTGAGCCGCGTCAGGGAATTGCGCGGATTGATCGCGTAAGTGCAAAACGTACTAACCGATTTTCCGACCAGTGAAGGCAGTGTAGGTACCCAGCGCCGCGCACCTGATGGATTCACGCCCATCAGGATCAAGCCCTGCACCCACGTACCGATGAAGATCATATCGGCGGTTAGCACATCCTGTGACACCAGCTTCCAGACCGATTTCACCTCTACGTTGCAGCCTAATTCCCGCGCTGCCTGTGCAATTGCTTCTGCCGTCTGGCGCGTGTGTCCAGTACGACTCTCGTAAGCAACCAAAACGTTCATCGAGACCTCCGTGTTTTTGTGCGCCTCCCTGACCCAGCGTAGGACTCGCTTATAGAGATGTACAGTAACGAATTGCTGGAATCGCGGTGCAAAATGTCATAGGGTATAGCGCGAATTCAAAACTGCTGAATCCTTTTGCCTGCCTGCCTGCTCTTACGATGTGAATCGTCAACATTTAAGCACATTGGAGAGTACACATGCTGTATCCTAAGAATGTCCCCAATATCGAGCGCGTACTGCGTATCCTGCTTGGCGTAGTGCTGGTCGGGATCGCGCTGTTTGGTCAATCCGTAATTGGACAGATGTCGCCGCTAGTTGTCGCGCTGCTGATCTTCTCGGCGCTGTTCGTCATAATCACTGGATTCATTGGCTGGTGTCCTGCCTGTGCGTTGCTCGGGCGCAAGCTGAAAAATCAGAACCACTAACATAGTCGGATCACTAATGGAACTTCTGGATCACAATCTACTGCTTGCTGCACAGCAAGGCGCTACTGACGCTATTGAGGAACTACTGCTGCGCTACCATCCCACGATCACGCGGTTTGCACGGCAGTTCTGCGCCACGCCGGAAGATGTCGAGGATGCGGTACAGGAAACGCTGTGGGTTGCCTCCCGCAAGATCGGATCACTGCGCGTGGCGTCGGCGTTCGCCTCGTGGGCGTTTCAAGTGGTCAAGCATCAATGCTATCGGCTGCTGCATACCAAGCAGCGTGAACAGCCGCTGGATGGTTTGATCGATCTCTCGGACGCCGATGCTGATCCCGAACTGCGGACTCTGTTGCAGCGCGATGTGGTCACGGCGATTGCGGAACTGCCAGCGGCATATCGCAGCGTACTGATCCTGCGCGATGTGCAGGAAATGACTGCGCCCGAAGTCGCCGCTGCGCTCGATCTCTCGCTGGAAACGGTCAAGAGTCGACTGCACCGCGCCAGAGCAATATTGAGGGAAAAACTAGCGCACTGGCGAATCTAGTATGCCGCCAGCTCCCTGATCGCCGCCTCGATCTTCACCGGAGTCAGCATGTACGCTTCTTCCAGCGATTCGGCAAAAGCGACAGGTGGCACATCCGGCGATCCTAACCGTCGCACCGGACCGTCAAGATACTCGAAGGCATATTCCACGATCAACGCGCTGATCTCGCCACCGATCCCGCCCGTCAGATTATCCTCGTGGACGATCAGCGCCTTGCCCGTTTTGTTCACCGATTCAAGGATCAGCGCCTTGTCCAGCGGATACAACGTCCGTAGATCGATCACCTCGACACTGATGCCGTCTTTGCTCACCTGCTCGGCAGCTTGCAACGCATAATGCAGCATCAAGCCGTAGGAGTACAGGCTAATATCCGATCCTTTGCGCCGCACAACAGCCTTGCCAATCGGCACAGTGTACACACCATCTGGCACTTCGCCGCGCTGAGATCGGTATAGCTGCTTGTGCTCGAAAAACACCACCGGATCCGGATCGTGGATCGCGGCGATCAACAGCCCCTTGGCATCATAAGGTGTCGAGGGGATCACCACCTTCAATCCCGGCGTGCTGGTGAATAACGCCTCGCTGCTCTGTGAGTGATACAAGCCGCCATGAATTCCCGCGCCGAACGGAGCGCGTACCACAATCGGACACGTCCAATCGCCCGCCGAGCGATAACGAAATACCGCCGCCTCGTTCAAAATCTGATCGATAGCCGGATGGATGTAATCGGCAAACTGAATCTCGGCAATCGGCTTGAGTCCATGCAGCGCCGCGCCAATCGCCAGCCCAACGACAGCGATCTCCGCAATCGGCGTGTCGATCACTCGATTCTCGCCATAAGTATTCAGCAAACCATCCGTAGCGAGGAACACCCCGCCCTTGAGCGCCACATCCTCGCCCAACACGATCACGCTCGGATCAGCCGCCATCGCGTCGTGCATCGCGCTGCGGATGGCATCAATAAAGGTCATTTCTGGCATCTAAATCGCAATCCTCACTGTCCAAAACAATAATGGCTTATCAGCTCTTATACTACAAAACATAACTCACCTGTCCAGCTAACGTTGACAATCGCTTTGCAGTTTGCCAATTCCTGAGCAAAATCTAGTCAGAGCAAGGGAAGCCACATGCCTACACCAGCGACTATCCAGCGCCGCAGCGACCTAGATTGGCTGCGGGTGATCTCCGTCTTTGCTGTATTTGTGTTTCACAGCGGTCTCTTCTTCAATACGATGGATTGGCACATCAAGAATCCGCATACGTATACCAGCATGCTGATTGTCTCGTTTCTGCTGGCACTCTGGATGATGCCGCTCATTTTCATGATCTCAGGTGCAAGCATCTATTACGCCTTAGGAGCGCGTAGCGTAGGCGATTTTATCAAAGAGCGTATTCTGCGCTTGCTCGTGCCGCTCGTCGTCGGCATTTTCACCCACATCGCTTTGTCCGTCTACTTGGAGCGCTTAAGTCACGGTCAATTTGCAGGGACCTTCTTCGCTTTCTATCCCCATTATTTTGATGGTCTCTACTGGTGGGGCGGTAACTTTGCTTGGATGGGTTTGCATCTGTGGTATCTGGAAGTCCTATTCGTGTTTAGCCTCGTGTTTCTGCCATGGTTCTGGTGGCTCAAGCGCCCGCTAGGTCGGCGCATACTTGATCGCTTTCACAGCTTACTAGCGCAGCCCTACGCTATCTACCTCCTCGCACTCCCGATTATGCTGCTGCAAATCGCCTTCAACCCTAACACTATCTGGACAGGGCGTAGTTGGGGAGGCTGGAGTCTGCCTGCCTATATCCCGTTCTTCCTGTACGGTTTCTTCTTCGCCGCGCACGAACAGGTCAAAGACTCGATTCTGCATCTACGTTGGCTATCTCTTGCAGGCGGCATTACCTCGATTCTCGCAATGTTCGTCGCCAATCAGGGATCAGCCGAACCAACTTACGGCACGATCAATTATGTGCTCGTGTTTGCCCTTTTTGGTCTCGCCGCTTGGTGTCTGATCCTTGCTATCTGGGGCTTTACCTTGCGTCATTTAGCCATGCGCTCTCCACTGCTAGCATATGCTAACGAGGCGGTCTTGCCCTTTTACATTCTGCATCATACCGTGCTGCTGTGCGTGGGCTACTTCGTGGTGCAATCTGCGC
Source organism: Anaerolineae bacterium (assembly GCA_019637555.1). Classification (GTDB taxonomy): domain Bacteria; phylum Chloroflexota; class Anaerolineae; order Aggregatilineales; family UBA2796; genus JAHBVK01. Next base: position 40,944 of record JAHBVK010000041.1, on the reverse strand, counting down.
TCCCTGATCTGGTAAAAGCGATCCTGATCAGTGGGAGCACCTTGCTCATCATTACGGGTCTGTACGAGTTCCTTATCAGGCGCAGTAACCTGCTGCGCTTCCTATTCGGCATGAAAGCGCAAGCTTCTCAGGAGCAACGGGCAGTTCTCGACGCGCATCAGCCACAACCGGATCTTTGATCTAGGTTTCCCCGTACAAATGATCGAACAAAGACTCCGCTGACGGCATCGGCGTGCGCTCAGCGATCTGCGTTGCCTCATCGACCTCTACCCTCGCGCGTTCCTGATACTCCGCAACGTCTGCCTCTCCGATCAGCCCATTGTCCACCAGATACTCCCGCAGCCGCGTGATCGGATCGCGCGTCCGCCACTCGTCGATCTCCTCCTGCGTGCGGTACTTCAGATCGTTATCGGCGTTGGAGTGTGGACGATAGCGGTACGTCTTGAACTCGATCAGCGTCGGACCGCCGCCACCCCGCGCCCGATCCATCGCCGTTTTCGCCGCCTCATAGACCGCGAATAGATCGTTGCCGTCCGCGATCACCCCCGGCATCCCGTAGCCCGCCGCCTTGATCGCCACATCCGCCACTGGCACTTCCTTGCGCTGGTGGATCGAGATCGCGTACAAGTTATTCTCGCACACGAAGACCACCGGAAGCTGATGAATCCCCGCGAAGCTGATCGCCTCATGCCATGCGCCTTCTGAGGTCGCGCCCTCCCCGAACAGCGTCATCGCCGCGATGTTCTGCTCACCCTTAGCGCGGAACGCCAGCGCCAAGCCCACCGCATGAACCGGATGACTGCCGACGGAACTCGATCCGCTGACGATCCGCAGCTTCCGACTGCTGAAGTGTCCGAACATCTGCCGCGCCCCGCTTGCCGGATCGCCCTGTCTGCCGAGCGCGTGCAGCAGCATCTCCAGCGGAGTCTGCCCCATCGCCATTGCCAGCGCCATATCGCGGTAATAAGGCACGACGTAATCCACGCCGATGTTGATCGCCAGCGCGCAGCCGAACTGCGTCGCCTCATGCCCCGCCGACGTGATCACGAAATGTGCCTTACCCTGCCGCGCCAACTGCCACAGCCGATCATCCGTCGCGCGTGCCAGCATCATGCCGTAGAGCACACCCTTGATCTGCTCCACCGACAATCCCAACTCTTCATGTCTTAATAAGCTACTCGTCATAATCTACTACTCACCATCACCGAGGGCTAAAGCACCTCGGCTACAAATTATCAAAACTCGGCTAAAGCCGACTGAACTACCGTCCACACAACGGAGTCGGCTTCAGCCGACTTTCACAGCGTGTTGTAGCCGGGGCGTTTTAACCCCCGGCGTAGAACGCGGCACTCCGGCACTTCTGGCACTTTCGGTACTTCTTGGCACTCCGGCACTTTTCTTCCAGCACTTCAGCACTTCAGCACTTCTTATCTCGGTCTCCGCTTCGCCACGAACTCATACGGATTGACGTAATTCTCCGTCAGCCGCGTCCGATTCAGACCGGGCCAATCCCACGGACGGCTCTGCAGCACCGTCGTGTGGCTGATGTCGAAGTGCAGATGATACTTGAACGCGCCGTAAGCATTGCCCACGTTGCAAATATACTGACCGCGCACCACCCGATCACCCGACTTGACCTGCATCGTCTCGACGTGCGCGTAACGGCTGTAGACCACCTGCCCGCTGAGAATGTACGGATCGTGCCGGATCACGATCACGTTGCCCCATGTCCCCGTCTGCTTGCCCGCGCTGACCACGACTCCACTAGCGGTAGCGAACACTGGTTGATGCGCCGTCGCCGCCTCGCCCGCCCGCGCGAACAGATCATCGCCCGTGTGCAGCGCCGGACGCGACGAATCGCCGCCGATGTAATAGGACTTGCCGTACTGCATCGAACTGAACCACGCCTTCGGGTAAAACTCCGATGCCGCCCGTTCCGCAATCGTACCCACAGGCGAATCGAAGCCATCCGCGATGTGACTCGGCGCGTGCGTGATCCCCGTGATCTGCCGCCAGCGGATCGCATCAAACGCGATCTCCCGATCCTCCTCGCGCGTCAGATCGTTGAGGAAGATCACGCCCGCTGTCGGATCGTTCGCCCGCAGATTGAACACGCCGAGCGATGACCACGCATTTTCCAGCGGCGCTTGCCGGATCGCCACCTCGACCTCTGTCGCCTGCCCCACCACGCCGTGCAGCTTATAGCGCGCGTTATTAGTGGTGGCGTGCTGCGATGGCACGTAAACGGCGATCTCCCAGAATCCTCCCTCGCTGATTCGCGGGTCCCAGCGCGCCCACACTTGACTCATCGTCGTTCCGGTGCTGATGTAGCGGCTCGTCCAGCCGACCTCATTCTGAAACGAGCGCATGGGCGACGGCGTGCCATCATACGTCCCCTCGCGGAATGCCGCATCCGTCGGCGTGATCACGATCTCGCGCCCGAATTTGCCCGCTTCCGCCGGAGTCTGATCGTCGCCTTCGTCCGGCGATGTCCCCGCGATAGTCACGTTGACCGCTTTGAACTGCGCGGCGGCGATCTGCCCGAACACGTACCAACTGAGACCCGTCGCCTTGTAGCTGTACAACGCCTGACTGCGGGCGCGATCCATCGTCGCTGCGCTGACCTGATACGCTTGCAGCACGGGGATCACAGGCACGCCGTAATTGCCCCACGTCGCATATGCCGATTTCAGCGCATTGTCGGGCGTGGTGCTGAACGCGCCCCAATACACCTGCGGATGCACACTGCCCACGAACGGCAGCCATTCATCGGGGAAAATCTCGGCGTAGTGGTTCGGGCGCGGATCGATGCTCAAGCCGATGTGGAACTGATTGCCCAGCGCGCGCTTGATCGTGGTCATCAGCGGACGCACCGCCCCGCGACCACCACGAAAGAAGCCCGGTCCACCTTCCACGTCCATGATCAACGAGCGCACGCCTTGCCGCGCACACGCCGCCGCGATCAGGTTGCCCTCGCGTTCGGGATCGAGTCCTTTGGGCAGCGCCCACGCATGAAACTCCAAGCCATGCTGATTTAGCACCGTCACCCAGCGATCAATATCATCGGGGCTGTTGATCGCCAGATCGGGCTTCTCCTCATACGCGCCCATCCACTCCACGCCGTCGGTGATCTTGACGTACAGCGCATCCACCGCTGGCGCGTACTGCTTGATCGTCGCGCAGATCTCCGCGATGCTGTTCTCGCCGATCATGCCGCCGTAGACATGCCACAAACCGATCTTGCCGTCGTAAGGGGTGGGCATCCTGTTGAGTCGCTCCTCATGGTGAGCGGTGCGTGTGAGTTGTCATGTGCGGCAAAGTGTACATCGGGAGGGCACAAATGGGTACGCACACATATGTGACACTTATGAGCTAATTACTCAGTGTTTCATAATTTGATAATATAGTTCCAAATTTGGATTTTATGCTGGATAATACGTTATATACTTGGAATTGCCTTTCTTACTCTCCATCAAGAAAAACTTACTTGCAAACTACTAGTGAAATCCTGTGCGCACATATATGCTAAGATTGCTGAAGGTTTAGCTGTGGTTGGTATTTGAGCAAGCGATGCGGACGAGAGCTACTTTTTCTGAATCATATCTTGCTTATCCTTTAGCACAATTACTGCAATATAGATTTCCCGGTAGAGTTTTGTTCGATGCCGCATCCCGTTCTAGCCCCGCTAAAAAAGGGTCCAGGTAAGAAACCCCAAATAGACTTTGTTGTCACAGATCCCATAAGTTCCAGTATATTTGATCTGGCAATTGAAACTAAGTGGGTATCAAAATCTCCAACTTTACTCCAAGACATAATTGAGGACGTAGTACGACTAGATTTATTAGTCCCACAATATGCAAAGGCTGCCATATTGATATTAGCTGGAAGAAAGCCTGAAATTGCTAAGCTTTTCCAAAATTCACAGTTTCAACCTTATCCTAATGCTTTCAATAGTAAACCAATTTTGCCTCTCGGAAATCATCAGTCGTCTTCGGTGAGATTTGTACCGATTCCGCGCTTCCGAGAATCACTTTATAGTAAGGTGCTACGGGGATTTAGAGGCATAGAGGTCTCACAGTCAATCCGGTTGACACGAAGTGGACCATTTCCAAGAACTGCGAATGCTCGGCAATATGAAGTTTATATTTGGAGACTCGGAAGCATTGACATGAAAATGCAGTTTAAACCAGAGGAATTCTATTCTTTAAAGAATAACAAATCTTCCTAAGGTTTTGAGTCATGTGGAGAACATAACAACTATGGATCTGTTTACAAATCTGGCTGATGCAACTTTGCGTATTAAATGCGGATCTAGTAGTGGTTCGGGTTTTTACTTCTTGAAGCCGGATATTGTGATTACGAATTATCATGTGGTGGGCAATAACCGAGTAAATCAGCCCGGTATTGTTGGAATAGCAGAAAATGGACAAAATGTTAATCTAGACTTGATTGCTTTCTCTCCTGAAGATGATTCTGATTACGCTATTCTAAAGGTTAGTGGACAATCTCCTAAACGTCAACACGTATTACTTCCTAAAATTCCTAATCCACAACCTAGAGGAACTAAAGTTCTTTTTTCAGGATTTCCGCATGGAATTGCTCATTTGCTAATTCAGCAAGCTATAGTAGCTGGCAATTTGGATGAAGAGAAGTTTTATATTGATGGTTCTGTAAATGGAGGAAATTCCGGCGGACCAATAGTAGATTTCTCAGATGGCAAGATAATTGGAATCGTAACTCAACGCCGTTTCATTTTTGCAAACAAAACGGATTGGGATCAAATTGCAACCACTGCAAAAGAATTAAGAGAGCATTATCAGACGATTTCGGCATCCGGCGGCGGTGCATTCCTAATGGGAATAGACTTTGTTAAGTTTAGTGCTGTAATGGCTGAGGCTATGTCGCTACTGCAAAAAGTCGTTGAGAGCAATGCAAATACGGGTATCGGTATTGGTTATTCAATCAAAGCCGTTTTGGAAAAGTGTACAGAATTGAATATCTCATAATTTAGCAGATTACATCAGTATGCTTCATTGGAGCACCCAAGTCTATTAATGGCGACTTGAGGCGTGAGCCTAATTATTTTGATCAAAGTCAAATCCTAGTTGGAACTCGTTAGGTAAATTAATCTCATCAGAACGGAATTCTTTAGTTGTCAGGTAGCGGCGAATCTTCCGTGCATGATCCATAGTAATATCTTCAAACACCATCCGTTTGTCCTCAAGTGTAACGATTGAACCTAAATGTCTAATGGCGGAAACAACTTTTTTCAGATAAGGACGAACTATGTGTCGTAAGATGTGGACTCTGGAATTTCGATCTTTCCATTGATCCCACACTTCTATAGTGCTATTCATAATCTCATCTTCAGTTATTACGAATTGGTTTGTATTTAGCCTGTTGCCTATTAGAGATGCAACAGCAGAGCGTAGGCGTTCCTTCAGTATCTGAAGTTCAATAGGATCGCTAATGCCAATAGATGGATCTACTGGCAAAATATATAGTGGTCTAGGATCTTCACCTTCCTGCAGTTGCAATACATGGACTCCAAACTGCTGATCGGAATTCAATAGTGTAAGTAAACTGCCATCTTGAGTTGCCTGTAAATAGACGCCGTCATTCCGCACCAAAATTCCAATGGACTCCGATTTGCATACTTTAATATCAGTGCTTTCCAGCACGCCAACTAACTCTTGAAGAGTTATTGACATTGAAATTCGATCTGTGTGTTTTACGGCATAAAATAGGTGACTCAACCATTGACTTGCATTCGGCATTCCAATGGTGGTAGCCATATCTACTCCTAAGAGCGTTAGCAAGGAATTTGCTTGTGCAGAGTTTTCACTGTTGGAGCTGAAACTACTTACTTTGCATTCGATTGGAAGTAGTACTGATTTCTCCATATTGAACAGAAGAATGTCAGGGCTAGTAGCTGTACGAATAGGTATGTTTTCCTTCTGAAGTACATACCTGACACTTAACGGCACTTGAAATTCCTGACCTATAGCTTGAAGCTCGTAACCCTCTTCGCGGAAAATAGGTCTCAAGCCGGTAATAGTCTGAGGAGTAGACGACATCGACAGCCAAATCAGCAAATTAAGTTGGAACAAGGGAGTCTGTTGAAACGAAGTGGAGTCACTCATTGAACATAATTGCTCCTAATAAGGGCGTTTTCGACTAAGGTTTCGTAGCGTTCTGCACCAATATAAGTTTCTACATCAGGCGATAAGTACCGCTGAATATTACTAACCATTCTATGAACCGTGTTGCCACAAGTTCCCTTTGGTAGAACCATAATAAAGCGTCCCGGAGTCAATTCAATGAAAATCCGTTGCCAAAGATGCAAGTCAATACCATACACTTGAACTTTATTGTTGGATAAATAAATCGGATTGCCCCACAGCTTGAACGGACCTTGACACTTCTCAAAGGTTACTTCGATAAAGTTGTCAAATGTACGCTTATTAAGTGGCTCAGGAAAAACAAAAGTGACTGGCTCGCCCTTAATAGCCGATAAGCGAGAAGTTCGCACCTCGCTAAAGTCTTCAATCTCGAGCCATACTCGTTGTTCTATCAATTCCGTGACTGCTTGGTAAGGATTTATTACTGAATATAAATATTGTCTTCCATCCCTAAAGCTAGGTGAACGATAAGTGATTTTGCCCCAATCCCAAAAATCATAACCTCCCCGTAGGTGTGCTGCGGGAAAACGGAGCATCTTGATAGCTTTGAAATCGGAAAGTATTTTTTGTAATTCACCTAACTTGCTGATGATTTTGCTTGCTCTCATGGTGATTGCAAGAGTCGATGAACGCTGATCTGCAATTAGTGTTTCTTCTCGCTCTGGTTCTAAATCATCGTCGCTCTCATCTATCCAACTGTAATCCTCAAAAAGATCTTTGTGTTCAAATTTGAATGTAACGAAGCGTTCAGGTGATTGACTCTTTATCATGAAGTCCCAAAGCAGATCGAGATAGTTACCAGCAAGCCATACGAAATCAAGTTGCGAAGTTTCTGTTACTACCTTTTTAACTAGGGTATCCATAGTCTTACCATCTTGAACAGAATGAATGGCAAGATGACGGGATGATATAGTTTCTACAAATCCTAGAGTTTCCCCACCAATTGCAAGCCTATAAAAACTATCTTCAACGCTATCTAATGACCAACCCGTTTCTGCAAAGACATAATCAACACTTGGCTTTCCAGACAATAAGTTAACACCGTAACCAGTTTCCAACATGTACGATTTAATTAGCCCCTGACCTTTACTAAGTTGCCTACGGTCTATTTCGTCTTTTCGACCTTGAGCATAACTGTCAAAAAAGTCTAATGCTTCTTCTTTTGTTTCAATCGAGGTCAAATCGCTCATGATAACCTCAAGTACATTGTACGAAATAAGAATCGAGACATAATAGTTGTACTTTACCTTACAACGTCACATAGGCATAACGATTGTTATAAATTTGAACCTCTCAAGTAATACTAAGTTTCTGAGTTCAAACTAACCCAAATCCCAATCTGATACACGGTTAATTGTTGGTAGTTTAACTATGAATAGTTAGAAGCTTCTGTTTTGCCAAAGGATGATCTGCAATCCCCGATAAACTCCTCGCACAAGCATTCGTCCAACTCCTCACCCGCCTCGCCACCATCACCGACGGCTTGACTCCCGCGCAGCTGCACACCCCGCCCGCAGCCGATGAGTGGTCGATCAACGACGTGCTGGCGCATCTGCGTTCGTGCGCCGATGTCTGGGGCGGCTTCAGCCACAGGGTCGCTTGACTCCCCTCTAGCCGCTTGCGGGAGAGGGGTGGCGCGAAGCGTCGAGGTGAGGGCTTTACATCCCCAACCATCCTCCAACAATTCACCAACAAAGTCCTTGAAACCGCCCTGTATTCCCTGCGAACTTCAGGGGCGCGGATCATCGAGTCGCGCACCCGCCTCCACCTGATCCGCCCACACCTCAAAGTTCACCAGTTGCGAACTACCGTAAATCGTGGCGAAGGCGACATCCACCGCATCGCGTCCCCGTGCCAGCAGCACACGCCCCGTACGTGGTCGGTTGTGGCGGGCGTCGAAGGTGAACCACAAGCCATCCATGTACACCTCAAACCATGCGTGGAAGTCCATCGGCGTGGGATCAATCGGCACGTTGATGTCCGGCAGGTAGCCGCAGACGTAGCGTGCCGGGAAGTTCAGCGCACGGCAGAAGGCGACGCCGAGATGGGCGAAATCGCGGCACACGCCACACTGCTGCTGATAGGCATCCCACGCGCTGGTGATCGAGGTGCTGCCCTTCCCGTAGCTGATATTGCTGTGCAGCCAATCACACACCGCCTGCACTTGCGCCCATCCGCCCTCGATGTTGCCGAATAGCGCCCACGCATCGCTGATGAACAAATCCGAGGGGCAGTGACGGCTCGGCAGCGTGTAGATCAGCACATCATCGGGCAGCGCTTCGACGGGCGTTTTGGGCAAATCGGGGATCACCAGATCGGGATAGGGCGAGACAGCAGCGATGGCGTCATAGCTGATTTGCAGCCTGCCAGCGGGCGCGACGATCCGCCAGATTTGGTTGCCGAAGCCGTCGATATACTCACGGATCGGTACTTCCGGCTGCATCAGTCGTCGTTCTGCGATCAATTCGTTGTTGTAGACGGGAGAAAGCGTAAGCAGCATCGGAGTCGGGTACAGGCTCTCATAAGTCAAGCTGCACCCTGCACGGACGTAGATAGGCTCAGGATCGTCGATATTATTGATGTCGGTGTCCTTTCTCAAAGATCACGTAGCCATTTTCCATCAGGATGCCGCTGACGATGCCCAGTTGGTTGCTCGGATGCCAGTAGGCGCTGTCGAGATGCGCGACGTTACCTTCGTGATCGTATCGCACGCTGTCGCTGAGAATGAGCATGTCTCGCATCGCACGGATTTGCTCCGGCGGCACAATCTTCCACTCCAGTAGCAAGTGCTCATCGATCAATTCCAGCAGGATTTCGTCATCGCTCCAATCGGCGTGATCCTTCAACAGGCGTTGTAATTCCTGCTTGCCCGCCTCCGTCAGCGTGATTCGCAAGTCGCCCTGCGCCATAAAGGTGAATTCAGTAAATTGCATCTTCATCTCCATAATAGCCAGCATCTTCAGTAGGATCGCGCCAGCACTTTAGCCTCTCCATTGTAATGTGAACATATAGTAACTACACTCTCTGTTCCGATTATAAGGAAAGCGGGCATCATGCTACTACTATCCGACAAGCAATTAGCGGAAGAGTTGCTGAAATTCATTCCGGGCAATGAACAGCAAGTTACAGCGCGACTGCTGGAGACGATGGGCGAAAATAAGGTGCTGGAGGGGCGTCTGATGGGCAAAGCGAACAACTCGCCCGCGCATCAAATCCAGTTGATGAACATCGTGCGTTCGGAGTTAGTAGGGTTAGTGCGCTCCAACGCAGTAAGGATCATCAACTTGGCGCAGGATCAAGCTGACGTCATTCTCTACCGGCAATCACTGGAAAAACTAGCTAGGGGATAATTGGCGATGTCCGACAAACTCGCCGCAATCGAGCAGGTGCTAACCCGCCTCACCGATCACCCTCTCCGCCTCGCCACCATAACCGACGGATTAACCCCCGCGCAGCTACGCACCCCGCCCGCTGCCGAGGAGTGGTCGATCAACGACGTGCTGGCGCATCTGCGTTCCTGCGCTGATGTCTGGGGCGGCTACATCAACCGGATTCTCAACGAGGACAAACCTAAGATTCGGGCGATCAGTCCCCGCACCTACATGAAGCGCACCAACTATCCCGATCTGGAATTCGCGCCGTCATTCGCTGCCTTCCGCACGCAGCGCGCCGATCTGGTGACGATCCTCGAACCGCTGCCCCTCGAAGCGTGGTCGCGTACCGCCACCGTGACCAAGAACGATAAAGTCACGGATCGCAGTGTCCTCGACTACGCGCAAAGCATCTGTGATCACGAAGGTGAGCACATGGAGCAACTCGCAGAGATCGCCGCCCGACTGCGAACGTAGCCGTAACGCCTAACCATCACCGCTATTCACATTAAGCCTGCTGGCTTTAGCCTCAGGCACACCGCGCCTCTCCGCTCATGCCGCCTAGCACCTCCACCAGATCGCCAAGATCGCGGATCGGCTGCGCTCATAACCTAGTAATTCCCTAGTCCCTCCCCATCCACCGCCAAGCACAACCACCTCGTCCCTGTAGTCCCCTCTCTGTAAACGGAGAGGGGTGACGCGAAGCGTCGGGGTGAGGTAAATACTTGCGGGATGAGGGCATCGGGATAAGGGCTTTACATTCCCAACCATCCTCCAACAATTCACCTACAAAGCCCCTGAAACCGCCCTGTATTCCCTGCGAACTTCAGGCACTTTTTCCTACCCCCGATCCTCCCTTTCCGCGCAGATTCCCGACTCGTGCTACAGTTAAGGATGAACATCTCTATCCAATCGGAGGCAGCATGATGCTCCGCACAAGACTATTCCTTACCAGCCTAACAGCGATCCTCACCGCTGTTTCCATCCTCCTCCAGCCGATCCCTACCGCGAGGGCGGCTCAGGCAGGATCGGGGCATCAGCGCATCGCCTTCGTCACCGTTGACCGCACTACGCGCACCGTCACGCTCAACCTCGCCAACCCCGATGGCAGCGGCATGATCCCGCTGATCACCAGCTACGGCATCTTCAGCCCCGTCTGGTCACCCGATGGCACCATGCTCGCCTTCAGCGCCCAGAAGGATGAAACCAGCCGCTTCTACGTCTTCGTGATCAACAGCGACGGCTCGGATCTGCGGCAAATATCGGCGAAGAGTTCGTTTCAAGCGCCCAGCTATCCGGTCTGGTCACCGGATGGCAAGCAGTTACTGTTCATCAATAAACTAGGCGGTGGTGGCAGCTATTTCGCCATGTTTCGGGCGAACGCCGATGGGTCAGGGGAGGAACAGTTGCAGCTAAAGGGCATCTTCAAGTCGCTCTACAACACGTGGCTGGCGTGGTCACCGGATGGCAGCAAGGTCGCGGTATTCGCTACCAGCGAAACAGATTGGCAGTACGGGCAGCTTACCTTCGCCGATCTCGATGGTGGCAATGTGCAGCCTCTGCCCACCGCACCCGATGGGCATTCCTACAGCTTTCTAGCGTGGTCGCGGGATGGTGCGAAGATCGTCTTGTTCCGCATGTTGATGAGTGATGGCAAGCCGGAGACTCTCGCTATAGCCGATGCCGACGGCTCCAACCTTCAGGTGATCGTTAACAGTCCGCCGATCAACATCTCCAGCGCCTCGTGGTCACCTGATGCAAAGCAAATCGTCTTCGTCGCCAACAAGCCCGTTACGTTCGATCCCGCCGATCTCTGGATCGTCAACGCTGACGGCTCAAATCTCCACAAACTGAGTATCCCTGACGAAGTAGGCTATTATTTGGGTACATCATGGGGCTTGCTTCCAGCCGATCTCGCAGCACCATCCGCACCGATCTCGCTGATCCCTTCGAAATAACGCCGCCCGCACCGTGAGATCGCTGCCAAGTCAATGCCCTTACGGTGCGCGGATTTCCACATCGGTGAAACGTACCCGAACCATCGAATCGTTTGTGCTGAATGCGCCCGCTATCAGCGCCATGTAGAACTCGTCCGGGTCTTCTTCCATCGTATACTCGACCTTAGCTACCTGCTCGCCATCGACGTACAGCCGATAGATATCACCCTCTACTGACACTTTAATCAGATGCGGCTGGTAGGCGTCGAAGTCCTGCAGTACCGTCCAGTCTTGGATCTGCTGCCACACGTCATCGGAGGTGGAGTTGACGCGGAAGAAGCCCCAATACCGATCCGAGGTAAGTAGGAAGGCATAGTAAGGTTCTTGCTCATCCTCAAGCACTGAGTAGCGCACTCCGATCCCGTAGTACCAATTTCCTTGCGATACGCTCGCGTCTACCTCTACCTTTGCCAGTACCGTGTAGTCTCGCGGCAGCGGGACATAAGGGAACGACCAGTAGTTGTTACCGCCGCTAAGTTGCAGCACCAGTGCGCTATCTTCAATAGAGATCGAATTGCCGCGGAAGCTGCGAAGCCACCATTGCCCCGTATCCATCCGGAAGTCATCGGCAAACAACACATTGCCCTCACCGCCGATCTCGGTATCATCGCCATAGGTGGTGATCCGCAGTTCGCTGAATTCGACGGTAGTCGGTAAATTGCGTTCGGACGCGCTGACGTACAAGCCAACACCGCCCCGCGCATCCTCATCGGTTAACGGATTCTCGGTATCGGTGTAGCTACCGATCACCACACCATCGAGCATCACATAGAGCACGTTGCGGTTGAGCACTGCTGCGAAGGCGTGTACTTGGCGGCGCGTAAATCCTCTGATCTCGCCGCGCTGCAAGATAGCAGAACTATTGGCATCAGCACCGCGCCGGAAGATTTTCCACTCCCCTTGATCGCTCAAAGCGATACCGTAGAAGGTTGTTCTGCGCGTTGGATCAGCCCTATGATCGGCAGCGTTGAGCAGAATCGCGGCTTGTCCGTTGTAGCCTTCTACGAAGTGCACGCTGACGGTCACATTGATCCGCGCCGGAAAGTTAATGCTTGAATCGGGGAGCGTCCACACAGGTAAGCCCGGATCATCTGTTGTTAAGCGCAGGATTCCGCCACCAATCGCTTGATCGCCCCAGCGCGTGCCCAGTGCCCAACCGTTACGATTATCGGTAAAGTCATCGGAAAAGCGCCCGATGTTAGTACTCTCTTGAGCGTTGATCGACGTTAGGGATGGCGTCACCGCGACGAGGAGTCCGCACAGAAGGATTAAGACCAGCCGTTTCGACATATCCCCTCAATTTCATCGAGTCCCCGACTGCACAACGCCGATCGTAACACATTATGAATCTACGTCTGATCGCTAATAGGAAAGTGTTATGGCAACGGGATTTTGCTTTATCATTATCCACTTTGTGCGCTAGAGGAGACTGAGCACTTGGACAAAATCGCCGTCATTTCGGATGTTCACGGCAACATTCCAGCATTGGAAGCCGTTCTAGCCGATATTCGTCAGCGCGGTATCGACTTAATCTACAACCTCGGTGATCTCGTAGGCAAAGGTCCCGGCTCCGCTTTGGTCATTGATCGCTGCCGCGAGGTTTGCCATACGATTGTGCGCGGCAACTGGGATCAAAGCCTGATCGACGATGCCAATGATCCGGCGCTGGCATGGTATCGGGATCAAATCGGGGAGCAGCGCTTGGCGTACCTGCAAAGCCTGCCCAACGTCATCGACTTCTGGTTGAGTGGCAAGCGAGTACGCCTCTTTCATGCTTCGCCAGCGGGCGTCTACACCCGCGTTCGCTCATGGGATACCTACGAACTGCATCTAGGTATGTTCGCCAACACACCATTCACAGGAGAAACTAACCCGCCACCGGACATTGTCGGCTATGGCGATATTCACGTTGTCTATCTGCTGCCGCTGCTGCTGGATAACAAGACTCTGTTCAATGTCGGCAGTGTGGGCAATCCACTGGACTTCCCGCTGGCAACTTACGCCATCCTGACCGGTGTGCTGGATAGCCAGACCGTCGCGCCCTACACTATTGAGTTCGTGCGCCTATCCTATGACATCGAATTGGCAGTCGAGCAGGCGCAGCAAGTTGATCTACCCGAACGCAAGGAATACATTACTGAACTACGTACAGCGATCTATCGTCGGCGGCAGCAGTCGAGTTAACAGGTTAGTACACACGCGCTTTCATCCACTCGTTGCTGTTGTGGAAGTCTGCGACAGCAGTGCCTGGATGCACCAAGCTATCCAGCGCAGCGCGATCCGCATCCTCTAGCTTTTTGTCAGCAATTGCCAGCGCGTCTTCTAAGTGTCCCATCGTGCGCGGACCGATGATCGGCGCGGTGATGCCCGGCTGATCCTTGCACCACAGCAACGCGAATTGGGATGACTTCAACCCGCGTTCGCTTGCCAGCGCGCCAACCTGTTCCGCGACGTCAAGACCGCGCTCGGTCAGGCGATCTTGGAACTGTGCCCCGCTGCGTTTAGCGCGTGATCCTTCGGGCAGGTTTTCTTTCACGGCACTGGCAGTGCCAGTGCCGTTGGCGCTGTAGCGTCCCGCCAAAATGCCGCCAGCTAGCGGTGACCACGGCAGGATGGCGATGTCATATTTCTGGCACAGCGGCACCAGTTCATTTTCGATGCGGCGATCTAGCAAGTTGTAAGGCGGTTGTTCGCTGATGAAGCGCACCAGATTAAGCTGCTGACTGGTCGCCAAGCCTTCCATCAGCATCCACGCAGGGAACGTTGAACTACCGATATAGCGCACCTTGCCAGCGCGAACCAGATCATCCAGCGCCCGTAATGTTTCGTCTTGGGGAATGGTCAACGAGGGGCGGTGAAGCTGATACAGATCGATGTGATCGGTTTGTAGACGTCGCAACGAGTCCTCGCAAGCTTTGATGATGTGGTAGCGCGAGATGCCGCGATCATTCAAGCCGCTGCCCATCGCGCCGTTCACTTTGGTCGCCAAGACGATGGAATCGCGTTTACCGTTTGCTTGCAGCGCCTTGCCCACTACTTTCTCGCTCTCGCCAGCGTTGTAAACGTTGGCGGTGTCGATGAAGTTGATGCCCGCGTCCAACGCTCGATCAATCATGGCGATGCCATCTTCGGCAGTGGTCACGCCGCCAAAGTTCATCGCACCCAGACACAGGCTGGACACCATCACGCCCGTGCGCCCTAAAGGTCGGTACTCCATCAGTTCGCTCCTACTTCTTTTCGCGGGAATATCTCCATAGGATAACTCAGAGAGGACTCAGGCGTTAGCGATTGGCGTGTGCAACACTGAAAAATTCTTGGACTGCACCTACGTGTCAAGCTTTGATGCGCTCGCAGCACAATTATCCTGCAGTTATGCACTTTCGACATGACTAAATAGTCAAAATGCAGCCGTAAATTCCTCTGATAAGCCGCTTCTGACATTTATGAGTTATTTAGCCATGCAGTGTTATCTTTCAATGATCAACCTATTTTGCCATATCAGGAATCGGATACTCATTGCTGCCAATGCCATCCACGTAATCGATCCTGAACTGTGCAAATAGGGGCAACATGGGGGCAACGATGGCAGATTTAGTTGGGCAGCAGATCGGGCACTATCTCCTCACGGCGCTAATCCACACGGCTAACGGAACCGCACTTTATTCAGCGCAACACCAAAATTCTCAGCTTACCGTTAGCGTCAAGATCATCAATCTTCCAACGTATATTGCGGACGACCTAGAACGCCAAGATGTTAACGCATGGGTCTCCCACTTTGAGCGCGAACTGCAAGTCGTTAGCCACCTAACGCATCCACATATTGCGAAAATGGTTGACTTTGGCAAAACAAAAGACTTTCTCTATATTGTGTTTACTCCCCCTGCGGAGCGCACCCTAGCCGAACTGATCAGGGAAAAACCAATACCCCCGCTGCGTGCAAGTCGCTATCTTAGCCAGATTGCCAGTGCGCTTGATTATGCCCACACCAAAAGAGTTATTCACGGTAATCTGAGTTCCGAATGTGTGATGTTGGACGCAGGCGGCAATGTCTACCTCTCGGATTTCGGACTTGGGGATCAGCGCTCACCTCGTTACCGTCCCTCAAGCTATATGCCTCCAGAGCAATGGGAAGGAAAAGAACCTACCATCGCTACTGACACCTACGCCTTGGGTGTCCTGTTATTTGAAATGTTGACGAGTCAACTGCCCTTCCAAGGGGAGAAATCGCTGATACATCCGAATTTGGTGTCAGCACTCCCGTCCATCCATGAACTGAGAGGCAATATTGCGGCAAGTGTCGATATTGTCGTGAGCAAAGCATTGCAGCGTCAATCTGAAGCGCGTTTTCAATCTGTTGGGGCACTTGTGCAGGCTTATCATAATGCCATGATGGGTCTGCAAACAATTGACTCCGAAGACAGCGCTAATCGCCCTGACCTACAAAGCGAATCGATCTTCGATGCGATGCCACCACTGCCGCTGCGCAACGGTAGGCTCGTCTTAGGTGTTGGGTTAGCGGCACTGCTGATATTGGTGACCACAGGGCTAATAGCCTTTGCCTCCGGTCCGCAAAGCGTTGGAACTCCTTTGCAGCAAAATGGCTCATCAGTACCATACGAAACAGCCACATTATTCCCGATTCGGACATCGACTAACACGGCAACGCCGAGCATCACTTTTACGAGTTCAGCCACCAGCACAGCCTCAGCGACGCGCACGGCATCCGCAACCTCTACTGAAACAAGTACGGTGACACCAACAAATTCGCCTTCAGCCACGCCCACCGCCACGCTAACCGCAACCCTGACATCCACCCGCACACCAAGCATGACGCGGACATCTACCCGTACTTATCGTCCTCGCACGGCAACGCCCGTACCAAACTCCAATGGTGGTGGTGCGCCCGTTGTTCCGACTACTGCGCCGCAAGAGCCAAGACCCTTAACAGCAACTCCTAGACCTGTTCCGCCTACCCCAAGACCACAGCCACCAGCACCAACGCCGAAACCGAAGGAGAAAAATGAGCCGCCCAAGCCCAAGGAGAAAGGACCGAAACCGAAGGAAAACGAGCCTAAACCTAAAGAACCTAAGCCAAAGGGCAAGGGCAAATAACGCTAGCTGCTTCACTCATGAGATATTTGCTCTAGTGTGGTCACAACAAAAAACCGCACAATAGTGCGGTTTGTAACTATGAGCCCGGAGAGATTCGAACTCTCAACCAACGGATTAAAAGTCCGATGCTCTACCGTTGAGCTACGGGCCCTTAGAATTCAGTGGTGGGCATTGTAGCAGAGACTACGGCGCTCGCCAATGGTCAACCTTAGTTAAACCTATGACTCCTGCTCCCACACTTGCCGCACCCGCTGCATCACCGCCTTGATCAGCGGATCGTGCTGGCGATGCACCGGATAAATGATCGACAGATCGCAGTAAGTTGGCGGCGCTGCCCAAAGGATCGCGCTTCCGGCGTCTACCAATTCTTGCGCTTCCTGCCGTTCCAGCAGCGAGATGCCCACGCCTGCCGCCACTAACGCCCCACGAGTCATCTCGTCATCGGTTTGCACTTGCTGCCGATAGCTGATGCCGCGCGGCGTGAACAGCGCATCGATCAACGGCTGAAAGGGACAATCCGCGCCTGTATTGATCCACGGCAGGCAAGCAATGGATTCCCAATCCGCGTCTGCGAGCTGTGCAGCCCACACAATCGGTGCAGCAATCACCAACTCCGCCACACCCAGTGGTTGACTGATCAGCAGCGGATCGTTGATCTCACCAAAACAGAATCCCACATCCATCTGCCCCTGTTTCACGCCCGCGATCACGCCGCCCGTCGAACTATTTTTCATCAGCAGATCGATGCCGGGGCAGTCGGCGTTCAATGCTTTAATCAGCTGAGCGATCCGCAGATAACGCGGCGAGGCATTCAGTCCAAGAGTGATATTGCCGAGCAGATATTCCTGCGACGCGCTGGCGTAATTGACCATCTCCTGCGCCGCGTGCAAGGTGCTTCGTGCCTTCTCGCGCAGCCGTTCCCCGATCTCGGTGATCTGCATCCCGCGCGAACTGCGGACGAATAAGCGCACGTTTAGTTCATCTTCCAACGCTTTGATGTGCATACTGACCGCCGACGGCGTGGTATACAAGCGCCGCGCTGCCCGCGTGATGCTTTGTTCCTCCGCCACGATCACAAATGTTTGCAGGTGGTGTAATTCCATGCTGCTTATTATAGTCGGCTTCAGGTGGTCAGCATTCTGGATTCTTGAACATGCCGTTCGTTAGCTCGTGATAGGCACAAACACCACTACGCTCGTAAAATGCCAACATCCAGCTATCCACGAGGAGTTATCTGCATGACCATCCGTTACAAAACACAGGTGAGTGGTATACCCGCTGCTGAGAGCGCCGACGCTAATGCCTTTTTCCGCCGCAAGCTCGGCTATGAAACTGACTGCGCCGATGTCTATCACGATCTCAAGCACGGTATCGCGGAGTTTGTGTTGCTGGATGTCCGCAGCGCGGACCTGTACCGCCGCAGCCACGTCCCCGGTGCGATCAATCTGCCCCACGCGCAGATAACCTCAACACGAATGAGCGAGTACGCACCCGCTACGCTGTTCGTAGTCTACTGCGCGGGGTCAGGTTGCAATGGTGCGACCAGAGCAGCGATACGGCTCAGTGAGTTGGGCTATCCGGTCAAAGAAATGATCGGCGGCATGGAGTTTTGGGAGCACAGTGAACGCTATCCCACCGTGCGCGACAGTGACGAGATCGGGCAACTTGCTGCTGGCTAGTATTGAGTGATATGTGATGAGTAGGAACACTTGTTACTCGTTATTGGCTTGACCTAATCGTGCGTTTTGAGTTACCCAAACGCATATACCAGCTAATTAGAGGGTGATTGCCAGCTCAGGACATCATACGGAGAGAAGCAAGAGGTCGAACCGAACAAGGTTAGCAGCGGGTATCAAATGATGAGCAGCGAGTGGCTTTCACCCGTTACTCATCACTCATTACTCGTTACTGTCTTTGCCTGTCGGCTTAGTTGGGGAAGATCATCTTCACGGGCAGCGTGAAACCGGGCAGCAGTTCGCCACCGTCAAGCGTGCCTTCGGCATCCACCGTATCCACGCTCATGCCCTTGCCGCCGTTCAACTTGTAAACTTCGATCATTTGATCAGCTGGAAACACAATCCACAGCATCCGTGCGCCGCAGCGTAAATACTGACGTGCCTTCTCCAAAACATCGCGGTGTGAGGCACCTTCCCTCAGCACTTCCACCGCCAGATCGGGAGCACCCTCGAAGGTTTCACCCTCCAGCGTTCCTACACGATCTTTAACGATGTAGGCGACATGAGGTTGCAGCAGTGTGCCGGAACCGAGATCGAAATTACTATCCGAACCGACAGCGTAACCGAGGTCGCGTTGTGTTGAGTAGATGCCAAGTAACGCCAGAATACGCGCCGAAATCACGGCGCTGCGGCGATCCGAATAAGCCATATGCGGGTACTCCAATATCTCCATTGGAATGGTACGATTGTTACCCGCATTATGCGCTGTCTCCCTGCTGCTGCGTGTAGCGATATGCTAACAAAATAGGAACCAACGTGATCAAGATCACGATGATGGCAGCGACGTTCGTGACCGGGCGATCACGCGGGCGTACGAGCTGGCTATAAATCCAGATCGGCAGCGTAGAACCGACGCGCGGATCGCTGGTGAACGTGGTCACGATCACTTCGTCCATCGACAGTGCGAACGCCAGCATCGCGCCAGCCAACAGCGCCGATCCGATATTGGGCAGCACCACATAGCGCAAAGTCTGGAAACTGGTCGCTCCCAGATCCATCGAAGCTTCGATCTGCGAGTATGAGGTGCGCCGCAGCCGCGCTACCACGTTGTTATAGACCGTGACGATACAGAAGGTGGCATGACCGATCACTATCGTCCAAATGCTGAAGTCGATGCCTAAGATCCGCATCCCGCTGCGCAGCGCGATACCGGTGACGATGCCGGGCAGCGCGATGGGCAGCAGTACGAAGAGGCTAATCACATCCTTGCCGAAGAACTCGGATCGATACATTGCCGCCGCGCATAATGTGCCGAGTAGCACGGCAATTGTAGTGGCGATCAACGCCACGCGCAGAGACAAGCCCAACGCTTGCCAGAAATCATCGCGCCGCAATATCGCGCCAAACCAATCGAGGGTCAATCCCGGCGGTGGGAACGTCACCGTCTTACGATCCGTCGTGAAGGCGTATAGGATGATCACCAGCAAGGGTAGATGCAGAAACAGAATCGCGCCGAGCGATGCCGCTTTCAACCAGATCGAGGCACGTTCACCCGCATTCACCGATCCACTGGCAGTAGCATTCACCGCCGTACCACTAGAGTGCATCGAAAGCCCCCAATCTCCGCGCGAATAACAAATACACGCTCATGATCACGATAGGCACGATGGTAAACGCCGCCGCCAGCGGGATATTACCCGTCGTGCCTTGCAGCGTCAGCACCGTCGAGCCGATGAAGTAACCGCCGTTGCCGATTACGTTCGGGATAATAAAATCGCCAAGCGTCAGCGAGAAGGTAAAGATCGATCCCGCGATCACGCCGGGGAATGCCAGCGGCAGGATCACGCGGCGGAAGGTGGTGCCCGGACGCGCACCCAGATCGCTGGAAGCATCGATCAGAGATCGGGGTACGCGCTCCAACGCCGCGTTAATCGGCAGGATCATGTAGGGTATCCAGATATACACAAAGACGATAAACATGCCGAGGATCGAGAAGGAGAGCGACGGACCACCGATCACGGGCAGTTCCAGCAGCCACGTTCTTACCCCCGCCAATCCCAAGCCATTGATGAACCAGTTGAGCACGCCTTCATCCGCAAGGATCAATTTCCACGAGTTGACGCGCACCAGATAGTTCGACCACAGCGGCAGGAGTACCGCGAGGTAGAGGATTCCGCGCAGTCGCGGTGGGGCGAAGCGCGCCATGTAATACGCCAGCGGAAACGCGAGTAAGGCACTGGCAACCGTCACTGCCGCCGCCATCAGCACCGTGCGCCCGACTACCGCCATGTTAGGTCCGGTGAAAAGCTGCCCGTAGGTGATCAGCGAAAATTCCCTGACGATGCGTCCGCTGAAGCTATCGACGTAATAGAAGCTCTGCACCAGCAGCGCCGCCAGCGATCCGAGGTAGAAGATCAGCAGCCAGCCGATCGGAGCTGCCAGCAGCAAGATCAGCACCGTGCGCGGATGTCGGAAGAAAAAGCGGGATAGGCGTTGGGGGATGGTGAGTGCCTGCATAGTACCATTCCATTCCCGGTGCTAAAGCACCGGGCTGAAACCAGATGTCACAACTATAAGGTTAAGGCTGCCCAAATTCTAGGCAAGGATCGAGCGTACCCGCACTATGATGTTGCTGCTGTTTGTCGATGTAATCAAGGATGTGCGGGATGTGTGATTCGGATACGGTAAGCACGCCATATTCATCTTGCCAATCGAAGGGTTCGCCGCCCGTAACTAATCGCGCTGCCGCAAAAGACGACGCACCTTTGACTTGCCCAATGCAAGTCGCTGGCGCAAGTTTCGGTGGAATCGAAACGAACAGATGCACATGCTCCTCCATTCCATTCAACGCCAGCACCATGCCGTCCATAGCCTCGATCTTCTTCCGGATCGCCCGATAAATCTCAACGCGATTGTCTTGCGTAATAAAGGGAATCCGCTGCTTGGTTGTCCACACGAAATGGTAGAACAAATTCGAATACGGCATCGCTCTCCGCCTTCGTTACGATTGGGCAAACACGATAGTTCGTCATTCCCCGACTCGCCCGCCCCTTGTTTCAGCCCGGTGCTTTAGCGCCGGGATCAAGTGCTGACTAACAGCTTAACAGCTACACCTCATGCAATTGCCGCGTGTGCTCCTTCAACCAGATCAAGCGCACGCTGCGTCCTTGCTGCGCTAACGCCTCCGTTGAGCTGACCGCCATGTTCTGCTCGACAACATTAAGTTCGCCACCCACGTTCAGCGTCACCAGATAGCGCGTGTTGATCCCCAAGTAGATCACCTCGCGGATCACACCGTCGGCGCAGTAGCTGTTGCCCGGCACCTCGGCAGCAGCATCCGCCAGCCGGATTTTCTCCGGACGCACAGCGAACATGCCCGCCTTACCGATCAACTGCTGCGCAGCGTTATCTCTGATCATATTGGAGACGCCGACGAAGCCAGCCACGAAGGGCGTTTCGGGGCGCTCATAAATATCGGCGGGTGTGCCGATCTGCTCGACTTTTCCTTTGTTGAACACGGCAATGCGATCACTCATCGTCAATGCCTCTTCTTGATCGTGTGTGACGAAGATGAAGGTGATACCCACACGGTGCTGGATCTGCTTGAGTTCGATCTGCATTTGCTGACGTAGTTTGAGATCGAGCGCGCCAAGAGGCTCGTCCAGCAGCAAGACTTTCGGATGGTTGATCAACGCACGCGCCAACGCCACACGCTGCCGCTGACCGCCCGATAGCTGCGATGGCTTGCGCTTCTCGATGCCGGGTAGCTGCACCATCTCCAACATCTCGTTGACGCGGCGATCCCGTTCCGGCTTCGCCACCTTCTTGACCATCAAGCCATAGGCGATATTGTCAGCGATGGTCATGTGCGGGAACAGTGCGTAATCCTGAAACACAGTGTTGATGTCGCGCAGGAAGGGCGGCACTCCAGCTACTTCCTGACCGTAGAGCTGAATGCTGCCCGCCGTCGGTTGCTCGAATCCCGCGATCAGGCGCAGGCAGGTGGTCTTGCCACTGCCGGACGGTCCGAGCATGGAGAAGAACTCGCCATCGAAGATCGCCAGATCGACGTTATCAACGGCGCGCACCTCACCGAAGTGCCGAGCAACTTGCGTGAATTGGACAGCGACGGGACGACTATTGGTTGGTGTGGTCATATTGATATTCTTTCCCGACGCTGAAGCATCAGGCTGAAACTAACTGCAACTTGTGATTAGACCTGACCTTTGATTCTGCCGTTTTAGCGCCCTTCAGGGTGCTTCGTGCTTATAGCTCGGTGCTTTAGCGCCGAATATCACCGTCGATCCTACGTATTCTTGACCATCACATGCTTGGTGATCTTATAGTCGCCTACCGCTTCGGCGCTCAAGTCCTTGCCGAACCCCGACTGCTTGAAGCCGCCGTGCGGAGTCTCCGACGCTAGGGGAATATGATCGTTGATCCAGACCGTGCCGAACTCCAACTCGCGCGCCACCTTCATCGCCCGTCCGATGTCCTTCGTCCAGACCGATGCCGCCAACCCGTAGGGCACATCGTTGCCCAGCGCAATCGCTTCGTCGTCGTCCTTGAAAGTGCTGACCGTGAGCACCGGACCAAAGACCTCGCTCTGGATGATCTCGTCTGCCTGTTTGGCGCTGCTGATCACCGTTGGCTCGAAATAGTAACCCGCGCCCTTGACTGTCTTGCCGCCCGTCAGGATTTTCGCGCCCGCCTGTTTCGCCCGATCCACGAACCCGACCACGCGCTCGCGCTGCGTTGCCGAGATCAGCGGACCCATTTCGATGTCGTCCGCGAACGGATCACCGACCTTGACCGACTTCATCGTCTCTACGATGGCATCGCGGACGATCTTTTCCTTCGATTTATGCACATATACGCGGGTCGCTGCCGTGCAGTCCTGACCAGTGTTGAACGTCGATGCTAGTTTCGCCGTCGCTGCCACGATTTCGGGATCGGCGTCCTCGAAGACAATGAACGGTGCCTTGCCGCCTAATTCCAAGTGGACTCGCTTGAGCGTATCCGCCGCCGTCTTCATGATCTTCTTGCCCGTACCTGTCGATCCGGTCAGGCTGACCATGCGTACCAGCGGATGCTCGACTAGCGCCTGCCCCGTCTCGTTGCCGCCCGTGACGATGTTGACCACACCATCGGGAATGCCCGCCTCTTTAATTAGCTCACCGAGCATCAGCGTGGTGATCGGCGTACCGGGTGCGGGCTTGAGGATCACGGTACAGCCCGCTGCCAGCGCTGGACCGAACTTCCATACCGCCATCATGATCGGATAGTTCCACGGGGCGATCTGACCGACCACGCCGACAGGTTCACGGCGGTACATGGAGGTGAATCCCGCCGCGTATTCGCCCGCCGCGCTGCCGTGTGTATCTCTCGCCGCCGCCGCGAAGAAGCGCAAATTGTCGATCACGAAGGGCATGTCCGCGCCAAGCGAGACGAATTTATAGGGCTTGCCAGTATTCTCGGATTCGGCTTTCGCTAGCGCTTCGGCATGTTTCTCTACCAGATCAGCCAGCTTCCACAGCGCTAATGAACGCGCACCGGGAGTCAGCCTCGACCAGCGACCATCGTAAAAGGCGTTATGTGCCGCCTGCACCGCCTTATCGACATCCTCGCGCGCTGCATCCACGACCTCGGCAATCGGCTTACCAGTGGCGGGATTCTCGATGGACATCTTGCCACCCTTGCCCGCTACCCATTTGCCGTCGATCCACAACTTATATTTTTGCATGGAGTTCTCCTCAGTGTGCAGTGTGCGTCAGTATGCAATTTTATCGCTGCGCTGGCGGATCGCGCCCGCAGGAGGTGGGCAACTATGATAGTGCTGAAGTGCTACAAGTGCTACAAGTGCTGAGGATGGACTGTCGAAGTACCAAAAGCGCCAGAGTGCAGGAGCAGCGGCGGGGATAGTGACTGACATATCTCGGCGCTAAAGCGACCGGGCTGAAGCTAGAGATAACCAGTCGTCATCTTGTTTCAGCCCGGTGCTAAAGCACCGGGAACAAAGATCGCTACAGATCGTTGTTCAACCTATATGGCACTTCACGCTACAGGCGCACGTTGTTCTGCACCCAACTGGCGGTGCCGAACGCCTGCGGGATCGGGGTGGAGAGCAGCCACGCCATCACCGGAATCTTGGCGGCTTGGCACTTTTGATAGACCGCCCGCAGCTTATCGGCGTTGTTGGCGATGTTATCGGCGGGACCCCCTTCGGTGATGATCAACGGGCGTCCTTGCGCCAGATCACGCCACTTACGCGGCTTCAGGTCGATGTCGCTGCCGTCGCCCGTAAAGTAGGCATGGACGCCGACCCAATCACTGGCAAGGATAGCGCGGTTGCAGGCGGCGCAAAACTCCCATTCATCCATCCTGATCCCCGCTACACTGCCACCGGGCGACATCGCCGGGAAACCGATCTTGACGCCGAACAACTCCTGTCGATACGCCTTGATCACTTCCAGATACCAGCGCGTGAACTCCTCCCCGTTCTGCCATGCGGTGCCCCAACCTTCGCGGCTCAGATTCGGCTCATTGTGAACCGCCAGCAGCATCGGTTTATCGGGAACAAGTTCCTTCAATGCCGTATAGTAGGCTTTGACGCGCGGTAGAGTCACCGCTACAAAATCGAGCGGGCTGGCTGTGATCGCCCCCTGCGTCGCCGCGCGGATGACGAAATCCTTGACACCTGCCTCTTTGAAGGCGCGGATGCTGACGCTTGCCTCACCCTGTTCATACGCCACGATCAAGACCGACTTCACACCGTTATGCTGGATCAGTTCCAGCGCGGCAGATGATGGTCGCCAGCCGCCCGCATCGGCATGAACGCCGATCAACTCGATTTCAGGTACCGGATCGGTGGTGATCGAGGTTGCTGCTGCCAGCGAGGACGAACTGACCGATCCGCTAGTGCCAGCGACCAGACCAGTTGTTGAGCCGACCATCGTCGGCGTTTGAATCTGGTACGGCTGCACATACATCTCGGCGATCCAGCCGCCTGTCGCCAATTCGCGCCAGTTATAGCCGTCAGCGAAGATACGGATCGGCTTCAACTCGATGAGTTGCCGGAAGGCGAGGATATACTGCGACTGTCCGCTGAGGCTCGGCTGCGCGCGTACTCGCAGTCCTTCCTCGGAGTTCACCCAGAACCAGCCAGCGTCCGCCACGCTAGAACTGACAGTTGACTGTTCGCCTTCAGCAAACCACTTCGCCGGATTGAGATAGGTTTCCAGTAAGCGCTGCAAATCCTTGCCGGGCCAGTCGCCAGCGTTGTTCTTCTTGGAGATGTCGAAGTGCAAATGCGGACCTGTAGAGCGTCCGGTGTTGCCCAGAATGCCGATCACCATGCCCGCTGTGACTGGCTGTTTGTAAGCGACCTTGATCTCCGCCAGATGTCCGTAGCGCGTAAACAGATTGGGTGTGTGCTCAATGAACACCAGATTGCCGAAGCCCTTATCTCCGGTGAAATCGGCGTACTTGACGATGCCATCTGCCGCTGCGTAGATCGGCTCACCGCCGTCTTTAGACTTCTTCAGGTCATGCCCTGTATGCCAATCTCCGAACTGGCGGAAATATTCGGGGTCTTCTTCGGCAAAGCCGCTGGTCATGCGCCAACCCTTGCCCGGATATTCCGCTTCCCCTGTGACTGGTGACACCTTGTTCATGAGCTACCAACCTTTCTGAATAGAAGTCGCAACTACAACAAAGCAAGAACCTCGTCAATCTTTCAGTATAGGGGAAATCGCTATTGTGTGCTGAGGTCAGCGTTCAAGCATCCATTGATCGATGGTTGAACTGCGCTTAAATCCCAACAGCGCCTGAACATTTTCTGAAAATCTAGCGGATACAGTAACTGCGGATACAGCAACTACAGTGTAGTAAATGGAATGAGTGGAGGAGTAATCGAAAATGTCACGGAGTATCAGAAACGCAGGCATACTGGCAGCAGTTATCGCCATCATCAGCATCGGCGCATTTTTCTATCTCACGCGCGAAATCGCAGCGCCAAGTGAGAATGTTCAGGCGAGCGTCGAGCAGCTTGAGACCTCTAGCGACAGCGCGACTCAGACGGTTTACCGCATCTCACAGGATGCTTCTAAGGCGGAATACAACATCTTTGAAGTCTTGAACGGTGCTGATAAGACAGTGGTTGGCACAACTTCGCAGGTTGCGGGCGACATTCTGGTCAACCTCAGCGATCCGTCGAAGTCGGAGATTGGCGACATCGCCATCAATGCGCGCACCTTCGCCACCGACGATGGTCGCCGCGACAACTCGGTAGCCCGCTTCATCCTGCAATCCGAATCGTCTGCCAATGAGTTCATCACTTTCAAGACGACCAGCGTTAGTGGTTTGACCACAACCGCTGTCAACGTAGGCGATAGTCTGACCTTTCAGATCACAGGTGATCTGACCATCGCAGGCACCACCAAACCAGCTACCTTCACCGTCTCTGCCACGCTGGAAAGCGCCGACAAGCTGGTCGGGCAGGCACAGGCGACGATACTGCGCTCGGACTTCAATTTGAGCGTGCCTAATGTTCCTTTCGTCGCCAATGTAGGCGATGAAGTCACACTCAAACTCAATTTCGTCGCTAATGCGGTCAAGTAATCGAAACTTGTAACCATAGCTCGCTTGCCCGCTTTCAGCGTCTGACCAGTAACGAACCACGACAGACTCATCGCTCAACGATCACGTTACTGGTCACTACATACCGAAAATCAGACCACCCGCCTCGGCGGGTTTTTTTGTTTGAGTCTGGCGGATATGGTATAGTTTTGTGGCTCTCCTCCCCAAAGATCAACAACTTTCAAAGTCTTTTTTCTATTCTTTGAGTGGTGTTATTCCGCTGTTGAATTAAAGGTTGCGATCGTGAATCTCTCCATCTGGAAGCGCGTCCTCAGCGAGAAATTCGGGCTGCCGCTTGGTCTTTGCATTTTGTTGCAAGGTGTCTTGATGGCAGTTTTCCTGCCCATCATGCCGATCATCTTGACGGAGAAGATCGGGCTGGACAAAAACGAGATTACTATCTTCTTCTTGATCAACACCTTGTTGGGCATCGTGGTCACGCTAGCGACTGGCTACCTCTCCGATGGGAAGGTCGCGCGACATAAATTGATTCTGGGTGGCGGCATCCTTGCATCGCTGGCGTATGTGCTGATCGCGGTGGCGACCACTCCTGTCCACGCTTACATCGCCTCGGTGATCGCGGTGGCGGGGGGACTGCTGTTCCCTCAATTGTTTGCCGTCGTCAGATCCGGTGTGGTGGCGGATTGGGATCACGAATCACAGGTGATGGGCATCACAGCGCTGCGGACCTTGTTTTCGCTTGGCTTTATCATCGGCACGGCGCTCTCTAGCTGGTTGGTCAGCGTGCTCGATTTCCGCGTGATCTTTGTGGGCATCGGTGTTGGCTTCCTGCTCCTATCGATCTTTTCGGCATTCATCCTCTACCGCATCGATCTTTACATCGCGCAGCGGGGACAACAGACCGCTCAAGCGGATGCGCAGAGTCAAGCGGACGGCAAGCGTAACGTGCTGATCTCGCTGCCAATGTACGCGCTGATCGTGCCGCTGCTGGCGCTGATCGTGCTGCGCGGTGCGGATGGAACGCGCGGGGTTTATCTCTCGCTCGTAATGTTCCAGATTTTCCACGATGCCAGCGTCGCCCCGCTGATGTTCGGGATCACAGCGGCGGCGGAATTGGTGACGATGGGCTTGGCGGGTTATGCTTCCAGCAAGATCGGGGAGAAAACCACTATCGCGCTCGGTGCTTTGACCGGCGCAGTCTACTTCGTCATCCTGTCATTCACGCAGTCGCTGCCGCTGCTTTATTTCGCCCATGTGCTTTACGCGGTCTTTGTCGCGGTACTGCTCGGCGTGGCAATGGCTTATGTGCAAGGAATGTTGGCGGATCGTGCGGGCTTGGGTGGTTCGCTCTACGTCGCCGTGTTCAATACGGGATCGCTGGTGGGCATCCTCTCGCCCCTGCTGACCGCTGGCTACGATCAGAAGGTGTTCGTCATCCCCGCGATCCTATGCGTGGTCGGTGCAGCGCTGTTGATGGTCGGAGATCGCACCGCGCAGATCAGAAAACGTCTCCTTGAAAGCATGACAGTACAGGAAGTGGCACGCGAAGCCGTACAAGAGGAGAGTGCACTACTCCCCGGAGTCGCGCCAGCGATCAAGGCAAATGGTGACTAAATCTTAACCCCCAAACTGCTGAGTGCCGCCGCCGAGGATGAAATCGAGCAGGATCGAATTGATGATCGTTTCGACGGGTGCGCGATCATCGGTGAACAGCACATCGCTGCGCATGGTCGGCTTGAGCGCGTTGATCGCTACCTGCATTGCGGTTTTCAGCAGCGGCGAGCTATCAGCGGGCAAAGCATCGAAATTCTTCAGCAGCGCCTGTGATGTGGTCGGCATCATGGTGGCGACGAGGATCGTGTTGAACGAGTTAGGTACGTCGATGGTGTGAACCGTCGGAAAGACTTTGAGCAGAGTATTGGTCATCGCCTCCACCAAGCGCCGATCATCCGATCCGGCGGTGGTGTTGACGGCACGCCCCACATTGATCGCCAGCACGCCGCGATCCGTCAGGTGATCGCGCACGATGCGGAAGAACTCTTGCGTCGTCAGATGCCACGGCACATACGGGACGCGGTAGGCATCAATCCCGATTACGTCGTAGCGCTTCTCGGATTGCTCCAAGCCAACGCGCCCATCCTCGACAATGATATTTAGATTCGGCTGAGTCATGCCGAAATACTGTTTGCCCGCTTCTACAATCGCCGGATCGATCTCGATACCGTCGATCAGTACATCTTCACCGAACACGTCACTGTACTGCGTGGAGATCGTGCCGCCCGCTAAACCGACCACACATAAGGATTTCACCTCGTCGGCGCTGTAATCAGGATTGAAGTACGGGGCAGCGAGGAACAAATCCCACGTACCTGTGCTTGGTGCAGCGCCATTCTGCGTTTGGACATAAATATCGCCCTCTGGATTCCACGCGGAATGGATGCCCGCCCCCTCGTTCAGCAGCAGCCAGTGCGTGCCTTTGCTGAAGATTCCCGCGTTGCCGTCAAGCTGGACTACCTGAATGAAGTTGTACGCTGAATCCTTCTCGTAGAGCAGGGTCGTACCCGGTCTGGCAGCGCGGATAGGACCGGCAAAGGTCAGCAGCGCAAGGATCAGCAGCACGATTGGCATCCAGATTAGCGGCAGCACTGCCCGCCGCCTCCTTGTTGCCACACCGATCAGCGCGACGATCAGCAATATCCCGGCAAACAGCAGAAACGTCGGACGTACACCGATCAGGTCGAACAACAGCAGCGAGGGTAAGAACGTTCCTACGATGCTGCCCAGTGTGCTGATCCCGTATATCTGCCCGCTGATACTGCCCGCCGTCTGCGGATCAGTGACTGCCAGACGGATCGCAAACGGTGAGACGCAGCCCAGCAAAATCACTGGAATGGAGAACAGCGCCAGTGTGGAAGCAAAGGCAGCAACGGCAGCACCAGCTTGAAAACTGTATACCGCTACCGACGCCGCTTTGATCACCGGATCCGCGATCATCGGCACTAAGCCTGCCAGAAACGCTCCCCATGCCACTAGGCGGTAAAACGGCAGCGGGCGCGGGTAGCGATCCGCTAGTCTGCCGCCGATGAAATAGCCGACGGTCAGATAGACCAGCATCAAGCCAATGATGTTCGCCCAGATCAGGTTGCTGGTGCCGAAGGTGGTTTGCAGCAGCCGCGAGGCGGTCACTTCAATGGCGAGAGTCGCCATACCACTAGTGAATACAGTGAAGATGAGAAAACGTCTGGATGGCATATCTTTTGTTGATCTTGATCGGTAAACCTATGATTGTGCTAAGTTTACCGCAACAGCAAACACAAACCCTTTCGCGTAAATTTCATACTTGTGATGCAAACGATTTCCTTAGCTGTGCTATGATAATTGAATTGAGAACGTTTTCTGTGTTTCGTTACAGAGAAAATTCATAACGTAACGCGCGGTTTTCACAGTAACCAGCCCATCCAACAAGCGGCGCTCATTGCGTCGGAGGGACACGATGCCAGCTTTCGCAGCATGGGATGATGAAGCACATACGATTATGCTTCACACCCTTACTGACCCACTTGAGGCGGACGATGCAACCCAGTGCATGCGTCGCATGTTCGCCATGATCGCGGCGGAAGATCATATAGTTGACGTGATCGTAGATCGCACACAGCGTAAGGGCATCGTGCCACATGCGATCCGGATCATGCGTGAAGAAGTGGAAAGCTACGCTCCACCCAACTATCGCAATATGGTCATGGCAACGCGTGATCATGCGATCCGCTTGTTGTATTCCTCTGCTCGCCGTGTACTGCCGCGCATTATGGGTAATCTCTACTTCACGACAACGGTAGCCGAAGCGCGCCAGAAGATCGCTGAACTGCGCGCCAAAGAATTGGAATCACAGCAAGCTAGAGCGGGACGCTGACCGTACAGGAATTAGCGTCACTCCGCAGCAGAGAGGTCATCGCTCCCCGCCCGCGCTTCAACCGACTTAACGCTAGAGCCATTCCGCCACTGCACCAGAAATACGCCAACTGCCGCAAGTAGCAGCGTCGCCACTGTTCGCGTGCTCAAGTCCTCGCCTAGAAATAGCCACGCCAGCAGCGCGATCTGGATGGTCATCGAGTTGTTGATCACGCTTGACTCGACGGCGGAAAGTTGCCGCAGTGCCCGATTCCACAGCGTAAAGGCAAATGCAGTGTTAACGCCCGCCAACCATGCAATGATCGCCCAGTGTTGCCACGTCAGCACTGGCAGCCCTTGCACCAAAACCCCGATCACTAGCAGCAGCAGCGATCCCGCGCCGATGCTCACCAGCGTCACAATCAGCGGATCGACCTGCGCTTGGCGGTTGACGTAACGTCCTAACACCGCCGATCCTGCATTCGCTAGCACACCGACGGTTACGGCTAGCAAGCCAGCGGCAGAAGGCGGCGCGCTATTGGCTGGCTGGAAGTAGAGCATTACCCCGAGCAGGAAGATACCCAATCCAATCAGTTGGCGGCTGGTAGGACGTTCCGCTAAGAAAATGATACCGAACAGCAGCACCACAATCGACGTGAAATTCAGCAGCAGCGAGATCATGGTAGCAGGCAGATAAGAGAGGCTGAGGAATTGCGCGCCTTGCGTCACCGCCACGAACAGTACGCCGAGTCCGATCAGCAGCAGCCACTGCGGACGCGAGAGCGCTCTGATGGCGCTGCGATGTTGGAGCATTGGCAGTGCATATGCAGCTAGGAACAGGAACGCTAGGCTGTAGCGCAGTCCGGCAAACACCAGCGGCGGGATATCTTTCAAACCGACTTTGATCAGCACCCATGAAGTTGACCACAGGAACGTAACCAAAAAGGCTTCCGCTAAAGCGCGAAATCGGGGGGTTAGGGTGAAGTTAGGAGACATGAAAACACCTCAATAGATCAACTGCCCTATGGAACGGATAGGTTGATAGGCGCATCTAAGCGCACCAACCTGCCCCCTCTGGCATTTTCATCCTCAAGGTGCTTGCCACCAGCGTAGCGTTCTGCGGCGCTCGGTCACTGCCCAACACGATCAAGGTGATCATATCGGCGGAACCCTAGCCGCCCTTCAGTTGGTATTCACCGCCGATTATACCTCAGGAACGGACTCGCGGTATCATGCGTTGTGTCAATTGATAGCTAAATCGCAGTTATGAAATCAGGTGCGCCGTGTCCCTAATTGTCGAAAAATCCGCAGGAGTCGTTACCCTGACTCTCAACCGTCCGCAGGTGCGTAACGCCGTCGATGCCGAGATCATGATCCACTTGCGCGAGGAGATGGAACTGCACAGCAAGGCAGCCGATACACGCGTATTCGTGATCACAGGGGCAGAGGGCGCATTCTCCTCTGGCGCTGATATTCAAGCGGCGCTGCAAGCTGGTGTGACGCCGTTGCAAGCGCAGCAAATCCTCACCGAAGCCTATGCCCCCGCGATTCGCGGCATCCGCAACTGTCCGCAGCCCGTGATCGCGGCGGTGGACGGCATGGCAGCGGGCATCGGTTGCGATCTGGCGATGGTTTGCGATCTGCGCTTGGTCTCGGAGCGCGGGAAGTTTGCCGAACTGTTCATCCGCGTCGGACTGATCCCCGACGGCGGCGGGACGTACCTGTTACCGCGTTTGGTCGGTGTCGGCAGAGCGTTTGAGATGATGGTCACAGGCGAAACGGTGGACGCGCAGGAGGCGTATCGCATCGGGCTGGCGAACAAAGTCTTCCCGACGGAGATGTTCTACGAGCAGGTTAAGGCATACGCGGAAAAGTTGGCGGCACAGGCGCCGCTGGCATTGATGCGCGGCAAGAAAGCGATGTACGCCGCCCTCGAAGATAGCTCACTGGAACAGGCGATGCAGCGCGAAGCGGGCTATCAGCGTGAGATTTTTGAGAGTGAGGACGGCTTCGAGGGCTTCCGCGCCTTCATAGAGAAACGTCCGCCTGTGTGGAAGGGGAGATAAATCACGATATGACAAATATCACCGTACAGATACCAGAGTCACTGCGCGCAGCAATTGAAGAAATGGCGCAACGTGATGGCATTTCAATCGATCAGTTCATTGCCTTGGCAACTGCTGAGAAATTATCGGCACTAATGACGGCTGATTACCTTGGACAGCGGGCAAAACGCGGCAACCGCCATGATTTCGAGGCGGCGCTGGCTGAAGTTCCGGATGTAGAGCCAGAACCTTATGACAAGCTGCCGTAACGATCAGTCGCTCCACACTTATGTAGAAAGGCTGAAGGAAAACTTTCCTAGCTCATTATTGTTACTGCACTAGCGGCAAACTCGGAATCGGTCCGAAAATCTTGAGCAGATCGCGCGAAATCCAGCCGACTCCGCCCTCGTACTGCACCTGAATCCAGCCCTTCGTCCGCCCAATCGCCGTGATCGTGGTTCCCATTGGCAGCGTGGTATTGATGTTGTGTGCTTGAATCGGCTCTGAGCGCACCCGCGCCAGTGCCAGCGTGGTCGCACGCATTGTTGCACCGGCGACACCTGCTCCCTCGAATGGCGGCACACCGATCTTGATGGCGAGCGTACCTACCTGATCCCATGGACGGGGCAGCGCAACAAAGATCGCTCCGGCAGCCTGCAATTCACTGAGGATCGTCGGCAGTACACGCGCCGTCACGCGGTTGATGTCGTGGAAAGCGATCACCACGCCGTCGCCGTAATCGTAGGCATTCCAGTACACATTCTTGGAGATCGGCTCATTCAGTACGTTGTCGATCACCGCGGGATCAAAGTAATCCAAGCCTTCCATGCCGCCACCGCAATCACCGCTGTCCACCATCCAGTTATAGGAGATCACCTGAATGCCAGCGGCAGCGGGGAATGGTCGTGCGCCGCCACCGGGCTGCCAGAACATCTTGATCTGCGCATCGTAGCGCCCCACTTCTGGTCCTAGCGCCTCGCGGATCGCCTGATCGGTTCGTAGATAAGAGGCGATCACCGCTTCTTCCTTCGATCCCGCATAACCGCCGGGTTCTTCCCACAGATGGTTGACCAGCGCGTGACCTTCCTGAACTTCTCGCTGTAAGATGGCTTCTCGACCCTTAATCTGGTAGCCCGCGATCAGGAAGGAGGCTTTAGCACCGTACTGCGCCAGAATGTCTAGGATTTCCGGCGTGTAGGCATCAGTCGGACCGTCCTCAAAGGCTAAATAGACGCGAAAGAGGGCAGTGGATTGGGCATAAGCTGGCTGTGGTGCAGGGTACGAATAGTAAACACACAGCGAACTTATGATGAATAAAGAGATAATTCGAACAATAGCACTAGTGCGACTGTATTTGAGCACAAATGCCTCTCTGGGGATAGAGTGCATTGCTAATAGAATCGTCATACAAATGCAAGTGTAACACTAACTCCATTTGCTCAGATCAACGCCATCCCTGTGCCGCATTGTTGAGAGTTACATGTCTGTGCAAAAGGGGCAAGAAAAAACCCCTCATCAGTAACCTAATGAGGGGCATTGGAGAGCATTTCCGAGAAGACTAAGTTACTTAGCTTTCTCTTCGGGGACTTTCATACCGTCCCAAACAGCCTTGCTGACGAACTTGGTGAGCGAACGCCCGTCGCTGGTCTTGCCACGGACACCGTAAGTGGTACGCCCGTTCTCACCGACGAACTTCACTTTGGTGACGTTCTTTTCGTCAACCGACACCTTTTTCTTCAGCTTCACATCATAAAATTCAATAGCAGCCATTTTGCTTCCTTCCTTCTGTTAGAAGATTGCGCCGCTTCACGACACAGTTGTTACCCTGTGGATAAGCGAACGTTGCAAGGCTAATTGTAAAGTGAATTTACCGTAAGCGCAAGGTGAAACCAGCGTAAAGATGTTAAAATATCGCAAATGTTTCACCCAAGCTCACGTTTCACCGTCTCGTACAGGATTTCCGCCTTCAGTTCGCTCAGCGAATAACAGGGTCCACCGAGCTTGACGGCAAGCTGTTTCGCCAAGCCCTGATCGAAGGCAGCGTGCTCCATGTTGATGGTCACATTCTTGATCTTCTCGTGAGCGATGTTCTCCGCGATGCGGTGCGCTTCCTCTTGCGGTGGCAGGTCAGTCATCGAGACGTTGCCCGCGCCATCCGTCAACAGGATCATCAGCGGCATCACGTCGGGATGTAAGTGCTTTTCCTTGGCGAATACATCGAATGCCATCTTCAGTCCGGCGGAAAGCGGCGTCTTACCGCCCACAGGGATATCCGATAACGCTTTCTTCGCCAGCACCACCGAGTTGGTTGGTGGCAGCACCAGCACCGCCCGATCCTTCTGGAATACGATCAAACCCACCCGATCACGGCGCTGGTAAGCGTCTGTAAGCAGCGACATGATCGCGCCTTTGGTCGCCGCCATACGTTCAGTGACCGCCATACTCCACGAGGCATCAACCACGAACAGGATCAGGTTGGCGGCGCGCTTCACGCGCACCTTGCGCTGCAGGTCGCTCATCTCAATGGCATACGCCATATCAGTATGATCGCGTTCTTTCTGGAAGGGAGCAGCCGCGCGGAAGGTGGCATCGAAGGCGATGTCGTCGCGGCGATCACCAGCGGGGCGCGCCTGAATGTAGCGCCCCCGCTTGCGGTCAGTTTTGGTCTGGCTGCGGCGTCCGCTTGCCTTGCGGGTCAGTTTGTCTAGCGGCGTATCCAGCTTGCGGGTGTTGAACTCGCCCTTGGACTCGACCTTTTTACCGCCTTCCCACCAGTATGCCTGACGGTTATCGAAGACGGTTTGCTTGCTTGGCTCTACGTTATCCTGCTGAGGAGTGTCTTTAGCGTCGGTGACCTCACTGGTCATCGACTCACTTTTTTTTTAGAGTCCGCTTCCTCGCTGGAGGGTTCCGATTCCGCTGAAGAGCTGTTCTCGTACTCGGAAGCGAGTTGATCCATGCGCTCCTCGAGGTTGGTCAGCGATCCCTGAGCATCGTGGAACGGACCGCGCTTCAAGCGGTGCGGCAGCGTCAGTTCAGCGGCGATCATAATATCGTGATCGTTGACGCGCTGACGACCTTCATACGCGGCATTGGCGCGGGCAGTCTTGAGGATCACCAGATCGGCGCGGTGACCGTCGATGTGCATCGAGCTGGTCAGGTTGGCAATGGTGAACAGCGTGCGGCGGTCATATTCGACGTTTTCCGCTACTTCACGCGCCCGTTCGATCTCCTCGCCCAACTGCTTCTCACGCGGTGTCCAATTCTCACGGAATTTCTCGGAGTCGGCTTCATATTCAATGTGCCGTTCGGTGATCGCCATGCGTTCGCGGGCATCGGCGATGTTGTGGACTTCCACCGACAGCGCGAAACGATCCAGCAATTGCGGACGCAGATCGCCTTCTTCGGGGTTCATCGTGCCCACAAGGATGAAGCGTGCCGGATGCTGGAAGCTGATACCTTCGCGCTCGACCACGTTGATACCCATTGCCGCAGAGTCAAGCAGCAGGTCAACCACATGATCGTCCAGCAAGTTCACTTCGTCTACATACAGGATGCCGCGATTAGCAGCCGCCAGCACACCGGGATCGAAGTGCCGCTCACCCTGTTTGATCGCCTTTTCGATGTCCAGCGTACCCACCACACGATCTTCCGTCGCGCTCACGGGCAAATCCACGAACTTGATCTGGCGGCGCTCGGTGGGCAAATTCTCACCCCGCTCCAGACGTTCACGGCATTCATCGCAGAAATTATCAGGACGGCTCGGATCGCAACCGAAGCGGCAGCCACTGACGACTTCGATCTCAGGGAGAAGCGCCGCCAAGCCACGCGCCGCCGTAGATTTCGCCGTACCACGCTCACCACGAATCAATACGCCACCGATGCCCGGATTGACAGCGTTGAGGATAAGCGCACGCTTCATGCGTTCCTGCCCGACGATAGCGGTGAAAGGATATACGGATCGTCTACGCATTGGAGTTCCTGTCTTGAAATTGGAGTTACTGAATTGTGTTATATGAAATGATCAACAAGGCAATAGGGTAAGTATACCGCCGAACGCGGGAGGATGGCAGGGTGAAGTTGTGCGCTTTTACGACGGTCTACTGACGATCCTAGCGTGAACGCTTGAGGGACTTACTCGTACTTAACCACCACTTCGCCACCACTGCGCTGTTGTTCGCTAGCGAGAAAGGGCGCGAAGTTCTTAGCAAACCACGTCGGACCGAAGACTTTTGCTCCCTCATTAGCGCTGTTGGCATCTTGCCAGATGATGATGACGATGGCGCGATCCTCGCCCGTCTTGACGAAGTAAAAATCTTGGAACCCGGGTAGGGCGGAGAGCACGCCGAGACCTTCCTCACGCACGGCGACGGCGAGTTCATCAACTGGCTTGCTGAAGTGAAGATGATTGACGACAGCGAACATAATATCCCCCACGACAAAGTAAATAGTTGCGGTACAGAGTCAATTATGCCACTTTACACTAACGTGGGGTGTCCTTATTCCGTGATCCGCGCG
The DNA here is from genome assembly GCA_019637555.1 of Anaerolineae bacterium. Taxonomy (GTDB): domain Bacteria; phylum Chloroflexota; class Anaerolineae; order Aggregatilineales; family UBA2796; genus JAHBVK01. The sequence goes on along the minus strand of JAHBVK010000041.1, from coordinate 3,557 downwards.
ATCAGCAGTTCCAGCGCCAGATCGTCTTTAAGCACGCCGGACTTAATATCGTGATCGGTATCCAGCAGCAGATGATAAACACTCTCCAACTGCTCCAACGTGAATCGCCGCGCTTGCTGGATCAACTTTGAGGAGTTCATGCTGGTGACGCCAGCAATGTCGCGCGGGTTCAAGCCCGCGTCGATCACCTCGCGAACCTGAATCAGCAGCCGGAACTGCCGGTTGATCATGCTCAGGATGTAGATCGGTTCTTCCTTGCTGTTCTTCATCAACCGCTGGATCTGTGTTAGCGCCTGCTTGCCGTTTCCCATGCCCAGTGCATCCACAATGTCCCAGATCCTCGCTTCGGGGATGTACGCCGTCATCAGCGCCACATCCTCCTCGCGGATCGGGCGATCCGTGCCTGCGTAAGTGACCAATTTGAAGCATTCGCTGTCGATAGCGCGGACATCCTTGCCCATTACCGCCGCTAACGCCGCCGCCGCCTTCGGTTCGATCTGTCCCCCGTATTCCTGCACGCGCTTGTTGATCCAGCCTACAGTGTCATGCGGCGGCTCGAACACACGTATGAAACCGTTGGCACTGCCACGTGCCGCCTTCAACACCGGATTCTGTTCGTCCAGCTTCTCGTAGTCCACGAACACTAGGCGGGTCGTTTCGGGCAGCGTCTTAAGTCCTTCCGCCAGCGCTTCCAGTTCGTTCTTGCCCGTCTTGCCAGCTCCCTTGCGACTGTACCAACTGAGCAGCCCCTCGCAGATCACCAACCGCTTATCGCTCAGGAAGGGAAAATTCTCAGCCGCGGAGAGAACATCAATCGCCGTCGTGTTCTTGCCGTCGAAGATGGTAATGTTGAGATCGGCAATGCTCGGATCGCCCATCCGCGCTTTCATCTGCCGTACTTCTTGCTTCAGGCTGAACTCATCCTCGCCGTGCAGGATAAAGAATGTTTTGGTGGCGCTGGCTGTTGAATTGGACATGCGGCGGAAACCCTCTAACGATACTGACTAAGCGTGATGCGTTCTGACTGCCTGATTTTGGTGGCGTATTCCCGGAGCTGAAGCTCCGGGCTGAAACAGTAGTGCTACTGACCATCTGTTTTAGCGCCGTTTACGGTGCTTTGTGTTTATAGCCGGATGCTTTAGCGTCCGGTGATCGTTGCTGCTCACTCCCAACTACAACTTCTCTACTACTCGCAGTTTGGCGCTGCGGCTGCGCGGATTTGCCGCGATCTCCGCTTCTGTCGCGGTGATCGGCTTGCGCGTGATCAGAGCGACGCTGGCGACATGCCCGCAGGTGCAGATCAATTGTTCCGGAGGGCAGTGGCAGTCTGTCGCTTCATCGCGGAACAGATTCTTGACGATGCGATCTTCGAGACTGTGGAAGCTGATCACCGCCAATCTGCCGCCAGATCGCAGTAGCCGGATCGCCTGCGGCAGTGTGCGCTCGATTGCGCCCAGTTCGTCGTTGACGGCGATGCGTAACGCCTGAAAGCTGCGCGTCGCCGGATGGATTTTCTCGCGCGGTCCGCGATGCGCTTTCTCGATCACCTGCGCGAGTTGTGTGGTGCTGTACAGCGGACGCGCCGCGATGATCGCACGGGCAATTCGGCGGCTGTCGCGTTCCTCACCGTAGTTATAGAGGATGTCCGCCAGTTCGTCCGCTTCCAGCGTGTTCACCAGATCGGCGGCTGTGGGTGCGTTGCCACCCGGATCGAAGCGCATATCCAGCGGACCTTCAACTTTGAAGGCGAAGCCGCGGTCGGCTTGATCGAAGTGCATGGAGGAGACACCAACATCTAAGAGGATGCCATCCACCGGATCGAATCCCCGCGCTGGCGCGATGCTGCCCATTTCGCTGTGGGTAGCATGAATCAGCGTTACCCGATCCCCGAACGGCGCTAACTGGTCGCGGGCGATTTGCAGCGAACGCGGATCAAGGTCGAAACCCAGCAGCCGCGATCTCGGCGCAGCGTTCAGGATCGCCGCCGCGTGCCCGCCCGCGCCTACTGTGCCGTCAATGAATGCACCGTCGGAATGTGCCTCGACTTGCAGCGCGTCCAGCACTTCATTGAGCAGCACGGGGATGTGTTGTGACTGAGATTGATCGTTCATAGTATTGCTCAACACTGATCACTGTGATGCGAAATCATGATGATCTAGAAAGACTGGTTCGAACACAGTGATCAACGGACACTTACGTGAGCAATACTATTTTAGCCCGGAGCTTCAGCTCCGTGAATAGCGATATGGTCGGCGCTAGGGATACGTTTCCTCTAACAGCATCTTGATCGCTTTCTCCGTTTCGTCGTAGCGACCTTCACCGATGTGTGAGTAGCGCATGTGACCGCGCTTGTCGATCAGGATCATGGTGGGCCAGTAGCGCGTACCATAGGCGTACCATGTCGCCCCGTCGTTATCCTGTGCAATCGGGTAGCGTAGATCGTACTTCTTCACGGCAGCGCGTACATTGTTAATGTCGTGCTCGTAGCTGAATTCAGGAAAGTGGTTGCCGATGATCACTAAGCCCTGATCGCCGTACTTGGCGTGCCATTCACGCAGCGCAGGCATGACATGGATGCAGTTGATGCAGCCGAAGGTCCAGAAATCCAGCAGCACCACCTGACCGCGCAGATCAGCGAGGCGCAGCGGTTGTTCGTTTGGCGTGTTCAGCCAGATGGTGTTGGTCAGTTCCGGCGCTTCACCGAGATCGGGCAGCGGCGCGACGATACGCTCCGTTGTATTCGCGGTTTTGTCAGTCATATTTTGTTGCATCATCCCTGTGAGATCGTTAATCTGTGTACAAGACGCTAAGAGGAGCAGCGGGATAAGGATCGTTGCGATCTTTTTCAATGTGTAGCTCTCCATTTTCATCATCAGTTAGATGCTAAATCGGAGAGATAACGGAATTCTTAACGCGGTTGGAGAGCAGGTTTAGGCAAGTTCTTCTTCGTCAGGATCAGACGCTTGATCTAGCGATTGTAGTAAACTTTCAACCGCCAATCTTAATGGCTCTAACTCATTCTCGACGGCATCCCAAACTACCTCGAGATCGATTTTGTTGTATTGATGTATCAACACATCCCGAAATCCAGTGAATTGACGCCATGGAATATCCGGCTGTTCATCTAGCAGGTTGGATGGCAAGCGTTTGATGATTTCACCGATCACTTCGAAGGATCGGATCACACTCTCTTGTTGCATAAGCGAGGTCTTGAATTCATCGCGTCCGTGCGCTGAAAATTCACGGATCATCTCGATCCGCTGCAAAATATCGCTCAAATAAGGGCGATACTCTCTCATAATGCTACGACATCTCGCATGACGTAGGGACGAAATTCATCTCGCAACAATCGCTCAATAGCTACATCCACTTTACGTCCAAGCAAATCCTCTAGCGATTGCTTCAATCCGATATGATCGAATAGCCGATAATCAGGCTGAAAATCAACTAGAAAATCCACATCACTTTGATCTGTTGCTTCACCACGCGCTACCGATCCAAAAATGCGGATGTTGTAGGCTTTATGGTCATGCGCCAGTTGCAAAATAGCTTCTCGT
>JAHBVK010000040.1 GCA_019637555.1 Anaerolineae bacterium | reverse complement strand
CTCAGCACTCAGCACCCAGCACTCAGCACTATTCCCCTCCCTCGATCTCCCGCCGCGAGTGGCGCAATGTGATGCTGCTGGGAACGCTGATCCTGCTGTTGACCACGCTACCGTACCTGATCGGTTGGCTGTCGCAAACGGACTCGCTGCGCTTCAACGGCTTCATGTTCGGCACTGATGACGGCAACAGCTACCTCGCCAAAATGCGGCTCGGTACGCGTGGTGATTGGCTGTTCCATATCGTCTACACCTCCGAGCCACATGATGGCGCGTTCGTGTTCGCGCCCTACCTGATCGGCGGCAAGATCGCGGGTCTGATCGCCTCACCGGATAGTCCCGCGCTGACCGCTGCACTGCTGCTGGTCTTTCACCTCGCGCGGATCGTCTTCGGCTGGCTGCTGATCCTGACCGTCTACCGTTTCGTGGCGCATTTCCTCGCTTCACCTACACTGCGTTTGCTGACGACGGCGCTGATCGCGCTGGGCGGCGGACTCGGCTGGTTGCTGATCCTCGGCGGACAGGACAATTTTCTGGGATCGTCGCCGCTGGATTTCATTGTGCCGGAGGGATACACCTTTTATCTGCTCTACGGGCTGCCGCATCTCAGCCTCGCGCGGATCGGCTTGCTCAGCGGCTTGATGCAGATCTTGGATGACCGCAAGTCGGGCAAATATCGGCGGGCGCTGCTGGCGGGAGCGTGCTGGCTAGTGATGGCGTTATGCGTGCCCTTTTATCTGGCAGTGCTGGCGACGCTGCTCGGCTTATGGGGCATCGCGCTGTGGATCAGAGCGCGGCAGTTTCCGATCCGGTTGTTCTGGCGGCTGCTGATCGCCGGATTGATCCCCGCGCCGTATCTGCTGTATACGCTGATCAGTTTCACGCGCAATCCGATCATGGCAGCATGGCAGACCCAAAATCTACTGCCCTCGCCTAATCCGCTGCACTACATCTTTGGTTACGGCATCCTCTACCTCGCGGCGATCCTCGCGCTGCGCCGGACATGGCGGCGGGCAGCCGATCAACCCGCTTACCTGCTGCTGATCGTGTGGATCGTCGCCGCGCCGATCCTTGCCTACTTGCCACTGGCGGTACAGCGGCGCATGGTCGAAGGGATGTTCGTACCGCTGTGCATTCTAGCGATCATCGGGATCAGCCGCCTGCGCCGCTGGCAACCGTTGGCGATCCTGATCTTCGCGTTGCTGCTGCCTTCAACGGCGCTGCTGCTGTTCACGGGAGCGATCTCCGCCGCGCAGCCAGCCGCCAGCAATCGGCTGTTCAGCGATAGTGCCATGCTGCGGACGCTGGATTGGTTGAACGCCAATGCTCCCGCCGACTCGGTGGCGCTCTCTGATGCTGGCATCGGCAACTTCATCCCCGCGCATACCAATCTGCGGGCATTCGTCGGGCATGGACCGGAGACGATCCACTTCTACGAGAAACAAGAATTGGCGCGGCGGCTGTTGGCTGGCGAGATGACCGATCAGGAGCGGGATCAGCTGTTCGCGGATTACAACATCAGCTACGTGATAGCACCGCCGGAGTCAACGTTGAGCATCGCCTCTGATCTCATCCTCGTCTATGATATGGCTGGTTATCGGGTCTACGAAGTCCAACAGGCAGAATAGAGGCGATACGACCAATGGCGTGTATTGTAGGTGGGCGAGCTTGCCTGCCGACGAAGCAGAATTGAAGGGATCATGACAGACGCAATCGGGCATATCGAAGCGTTGTACCGCTATCCGGTCAAGTCGATGGCTGGCGCAATGCTGGAGACGGCGGAGTTGGGCTGGCACGGTCTTGCTGGAGATCGACGTTTTGCCTTTCGTCGGGTTCAAGATCAGAGCGCCTTCCCGTGGTTGACTGCCAGCCGCCTGCCCGCGCTGATCTTGTATCAGCCCGAATATCAATATCAGCCTGATGGTCAGAGTTCAGCGCCGGACGCAGTACCAACGCACATCCGTACACCCGCAGGCAATTTGCTGCCATTTGCTGGTGAGGCGCTAAACGAGGAGATCACGGATCGGTTCGGTGCGCCCGTACAGTTGATGCAGCTAAAGCAGGGTGTTTTCGATGAAACGCCCATCTCGATCATCACAACGACGACCATGCACAAGATCGCCGCTGAATCTGGCACGACAGCCGATATCCGCCGCTTCCGCCCGAACATTGTCCTGCACATCGACAGCAGCGAACCATTCTCCGAAGATCAGTGGCTGGGCAAAGCATTGGTATTCGGTACTGACGATAACAGCCCTGCCGTCAACATTGCGCTGCGTGATGAGCGCTGTGTGATGATCAATCTGCATCCCGATACAGCGCAGAGCAATCCGGCGTTGCTGAAATCTGTCGTCCGCCTCAATCAAAATTACGCAGGCGTCTACGGCACCGTGATTCGGCGCGGAATCCTTAAGATCAACGACAAGGTTTATTTGCGTCCGCTGCCTTGATCGATCCACTGCCGCCCACCCGTCACCGTTCACCGACACGCTGGGAGTACGCTGGCGAAGCACCAATCCAGCGCGCGAGAAGCGCTAGAACCGCTGGAATCACTGGAATCGCTGCGCTTTCTGCGTCGGCATTGCCGCCCTCACTTTGCTAGAATCCTGTAGTAGGCTCACAGTTCAACGTACTGTATCGTTTTGCTAGATTGTGCTGTGTACTGTACTGGAATTGATCCGGGTTTTACTGTACTGTAAGGGAAGTGCATATGTCTGATCGATTACGACTCAAACTGGTCTACCGTTTGGCGGCGCTGGCGTCCCTCGCTCTGATCAGCGCCTGTGGCAATGGTGGCATCGGCAGTATCACCGCCGTTGTACCGACAGAGACTATCCCCACACTCTCAGCCGCCGATGCCGCTTACACCGCAACCCCCGGCGTACTCGCCCCTGACGCGACGATAGATATCTACGGTGCTTCAACCGCCGCCGCCAATACTGATGGTGGCTCCAGTGATCTGCTGACCACGCCGCTGGGCACAGCAGAGACGCCTGTGAATGCCGCGATTGCTACCGCTGCCTGCACGCGCCTGAATGTGAACACCGTCACCGCCGATCAACTGACACAGAACATCCCCGACATCACGGCACAAGTCGTACAGGCGATCCTCGCGGCTCGTCCGTACAGCAGTGTTCAGCAGTTGCGCAGCGCCATCGACGCGACAGCCGATGCAACCGTAGCGACGCCCTATGAGAGCTATCTCTACGTCCCCGTTGATCCGGACTTAGCGGATCGGGCGACGCTGATGCAACTCCCCGCCGTCGATGCCAATGTTGCTGCTGGCTTGATGTCTGCTCGTCCCTTTGAGTCAACGGACGCATTTCTTACCGCGATCAGTGCCTTGGCATCACCGTCACCGCAGCAGCTTGCCGATGCGTCCTGCTTCCTGATTACGCAGTAGCTTAGCAAACAAAAGCGCTGCTAGCGTTTAGTGCTAGCAGCGCCTTGAAGATTAGAAGCTAACGATTCGGAAAGGTACGATCACGCGCTATTTGATGCACGAGGTCGGGATATAGCCGTTGATCGTGCCGCTGGCAAATATTTCCGTCCAACTCTTGCCGCTGGCATCCTTTACGGGCTTGGGATTGACGAACCACGACTGACCCGCCCAGACTGCTTCGCCAGTAGCCAGTGCCGTGCCGCCGGGGGCATCAAAGACCGCTGAACTGCACGACAGCCAGCGCAGCTCGAAGCCAGCCGGAACGCCGCGACCTTCCGCAATGCTATCGGCAATGCTGACGAGGGGTTCACTATAATCGCTGTAGCACACGCCATTCGCGGTTACTACGAATTGTCCCCATGTCGCCACGATCTGATAAGTATAGGGGAACGACTGTGGTGGATAGCCAACAACACCTAAATCGCCGTCATAGTCGAGCAGTCCGGCACCTTGTGTACCTCCGAAACTGGCGACTGCTACCCCATTGATATTGATTACTTCTGTAAAGGGCGCAGGAGCAGCAAAATTGGAGGTAATGTGGACCGGAATCGTGATAGCGAAGGTGGTGCAGAGTGCGCCGCCGATGTAGCTGACGCGAACAAAATCACCTTCGGCAGCTTGTACAGGTGCAGCCGACTTACTAAATAATGCGGCAAACAGGGCAATAATGATCGCTAATGTGCGTAGTTTGCGAACCATATAAACCTCTCCATGGGACAACGAGTAAATGACAACACTATTACTTTATGGTGTTTTCCCCATCTCCGCGCATCTTCACTATCTCTCAGTTTTAGATAAAGTGTAAAGCTTGGTTGCCCACGATCAGGCTTGCAACAGGAAAGTTGCTACCTCGGTGATGTACCGAAAATAAGGGGAGCGAACTTTCGTCCGAAAAGCTCGCTCCCGTTGGTCACACCTGCTAAGTCAGGCGATCAGACTATTGCACACACGAAGTCGGGATATAACCGTTGACCGCGCCGCTGGCGAAAATCTCCGTCCAGCTCTTGCCGCTGGCATCCTTTACGGGCTTGGGATTGACGAACCACGACTGACCCGCCCATACTGCCTCACCAGTGCTGAGCGCCTTGCCACCGGGGGCATCGAACACCGCCGAACTGCACGACAGCCAGCGCAGTTCGAAACCAGCAGGGATCGCGCGCCCTTCTGCGATGCTATCCGCGATGCTGACGGTGGGTTCGCTGCCATCGCTGTGGCATACACCGTTGATCGTCACCACGAATTCGTTGAAGGTGAGTACCACCTGCCATGCGTAAGGGATCGTCTGACCCGGTGGGGTACTGCCACCCGCGTAATCGTAGAAATCAAGCGAACCCGCGGGAAATGCACCGGAACCCGAACCATAAACGACGCCATCAACAGTGAAGCGGTTCGTCCAATTGGCAGTTTCCGCAAAATAAGCGGAAATATGGACTGGAATATACAGTTCATCGGCAAAACAGATGCCCCCGCCGAGATAGTCAACTTTCAGGTAGTCACCGGGCGCAGCGTGGGCAGTGGAACTGCTGAACAGGGCAGCTAACAACGCAAGAACGATAGCCAATGCGCGTACTTTGCGAACCATGCGTAACTCCGTAGATGTGGGTAAACAACCTAGACTACTGTAGTGCTATCTTGGTTCCTTCGCGCATATAAAGAGAGTCGCAATTTCAGTCAATTCGTAAAGAGCTTCTATCATCTGAGTTTCGGAAAAGCGAGCGGGCATGGTCAGGCTAAATTCCTATCTCTATTCCTATCTGCTTTGCACCCTCCACAGAGTGCAAGCAGACACGGAGTTAAGTTTCCGATGCTCCGCTTAAGTAACTTTCATCTGCGCTATCAAATAATGAAGTTGTATAAGAGTTTTGTTGGATTTATTGCATATCCATCATTCCGTGTTATAGTTCCGCCACTTTTGCCGCGGTGTCCATTCTGGGATGCCGCATGAACCTGTCGTTCCGTCCTGATATGCTGAATATCAATCAGCAGAGTGTCGCCGCCAAACCATTCGCACTTAGGTAAGCGGCTGTTAAGCAATTGCCTTGACAGCGTAGACGGCACTCTAAATTTCATGTACCCGACTGTACGGGTGTAATAACCCTACAACCATATATCTAGTCGTTCGATCCATCCGAGACCTATGGAGGTGATGTATGCATCACGATCTCGCCTTGTTCGCTACGATCACTATGGCTATTCTCACTGCCTTTGTGGGCGGTTATATCGCCAGAAGGATTGGGTTACCCACGCTAGTTGGCTATCTGCTGGCTGGCATGGTGATTGGACCATTCACGCCCGGCTTTGTAGGCAGTATTGGCGATATTAGCCAGCTTGCCGAAATGGGCGTCATTTTCATGATGTTCGGCGTCGGTTTGCACTTTTCGCTCAAAGACTTGTGGAGTGTGCGGCGCATCGCCATTCCCGGCGCGATCCTGCAAATGGTGCTGGCGACGTTGCTCGGTCTGGCACTGACGCAGTTGTGGGGCTGGTCAGTCAACGCCGGACTGGTGCTAGGACTGGCGATCTCGATTGCCAGTACCGTCGTACTGCTGCGCGGCTTGGAAGATAATGGCTATCTGAACAGCGCCCATGGCAAAGTCGCTATCGGCTGGCTGGTGCTGGAAGATCTGGCTACCGTTGCCATCCTTGTGCTGCTGCCCGCCTTGGTCGGTGGCAGTGGTAGCGGCAACGCGCTGGAGAACATCGGATTGGCAATCGGCAAGACCGTGATCTTCGTGGCGCTAATGCTCTTCGTCGGCACACGCTTCATCCCGTGGCTGCTCAGGCAGATCGCTCATACGCGCAGCCGCGAACTTTTCATTTTGGCGGTAGTGGCACTGGCGCTAGGGACTGCTTTTGGCGCGGCGGAACTGTTCGGCGTCTCGCTGGCGCTGGGTGCCTTCCTTGCTGGTGTGGTCATCGGCGAGTCCGATGTCAGCCATCAGGTTGGTGCGGAAGTGCTGCCCTTCCGTGAGATCTTCGCCGTACTCTTTTTCGTCTCCGTCGGCATGTTGGTTAATCCGGCGATGCTGCTGGCAAACGCCGGACAGGTGCTCGCGCTGACGCTGCTGATTGTGGTCGGCAAGGGTATCTTCACACTGTTGCTCAGCCTGATACTGCCTTCGTCCGGACGCACACTCTTAGTCGTAGCGGCGGGACTCAGCCAGATCGGTGAGTTCTCCTTCATCGTCGGTCAAGCAGGCGTTGCGCTCGGTATACTGACTCAAGATCAGTACGGCTTGATCCTCGCCGGGGCGCTGCTTTCCATCGTCATCAATCCGCTGATGTTCCGGCTGATCGATCCGCTGGAGAAGCTGCTGCGCAAGAGTCCCTTCCTGTGGCGGCGCATGGAGTTCGGCGGTCCCACGCCCGAACCACTGAGCGCCAGCCTGCACGATCACGTGGTCATCGTCGGTTATGGGCGCGTAGGCACTCATATCGGGCGGGTACTCCAGCACTTGGAACTGCCGTTCCTCGTTGTAGAAGCGGACTCGCAGAATGCCGCCACCATGCAGAAAGAGGGCATCAATATCCTGTTCGGAGATGCCGCCAACTCCGAAGTGTTGACACACGCGCATCTGGATCACGCCCGTGCGCTCGTAGTCACCGTGCCGGAAGAATCTACCGCCGAGTTGATCGTCGCCGCCGCCCATGACCTCGCGCCCAAACTGCCGATCATCGCCCGCGCCAGCACGACTTCAGGTGTACAGCGTTTGGCGTCTCACGGTGCTTTCGAGGTGATCCATCCCGAACTGGAAGGCGGGCTTGAGATCGTGCGCCTGACTCTGCTCACGCTCGGTTATCCGATGGGTCAGATTCAAGAGTACGTCGATGCGGTGCGCCGCGATGCTTATGCCTCCCCACTGCCCGAAGCCGCACCGCTCGATGGCGAGCGCAGCCGCTACCTCGATCAGTTGATCTCTACCGCACAAGGCATGGAGATCAAATGGCAGCCGATTAGCGCGGAAAGTGCTCTTGTAGGCAAGTCGCTGGCGGAGGCGAATATCCGCAGCACCATCGGCGCATCGGTGATCGCGCTGGTACGTGAGCATAAGGTGATCCCCAATCCCAAGTCCGATACGCGCTTTGTAGCAGGTGATGTAGTCGGGTTGATCGGTGACGGCGACGAGTTAACCGCCGCCGCGCAAATCCTCAGTCCGGTGGTTTGAAGCACAATGAGAAACGAGAGATAGTGGATGTTTCGTTATCGCTCGTTTCTCTTTACTTTCCTCCGCTGCTCCCACCTCGCAACTCGGATTCCTACTAAGGACATTCCTCAGGTCCGCACTGACCAAACGGTGTGCGTGTCATAGTGCGCGTCGGTGTTCCGGTAGGTACGGTTGTGCTAGTAGGTACGGTTGTCGGCGTTCTGGTCACAGTCGGCGTAGACGATGGCGTCGAGGATACTGACAGTGTGTTCGTTGGCGTGCGTGTTGCCGTCGCCGTTGAAGTCGCGGTAGCCGTAGTACTACCACCAGCGCCTATGCTCCACACTTCGATGCCGCTGAGATTCGGCAAGCCACCATTGGTCGTCACATTGATCGCGCCGTCGCTGATCGTCACCGTGAAGGGACCAAACTTACTCCACTTGCCAACAGGTCCCGGCGTGTAGCTAGTCACTACTGTCGTGCCTTCGATGGCAACACTGAACGCGCCGGGGTTCGGATCAGCCCAATCGAGCCATGTGTATAGCGATACTTGATAAGTGCCATTTGGTACGGCGCTCATCACCAGATTGTGCGCCCAGTGCTGCCGCGCACACTGGATCATGGTTGTGCGGCTGGCATCTGTCGTCGGCGTCAGCGGCACCCACTGATTACACATCGCCGCGCCGTTAGTGCTCAGATTTGGCGTCGTGCCTGTATTGGCTTCCCACGCATTGCCATCGATCACCACCGCCGCGCCGCCAAGGTTCACCGCGCGATAGAAGGTCAATCCACCGCCACCACTTGTGGGGGTAGCTGTCGCCGTTGAAGTGGAAGTCGAAGTCGCGCTCGGAGTAGCGGTATTCGTCGCTGTGCGCGTGAACGTCGGCGTCCATGTGCGCGACGGCGTGAACGTGACCGACGCAGTGTAGGTTGCTGATGCGGTACGCGTCGGCGTCAGTGTTGGCGTGGCGCTTGCGGCTGTCGTTTCAGTTGCCGTTGCTGTCGCCGTATTTGTATTGGCTACAGTGGCGCTCGGTGTATAGGTAGGCAGTGTATCGGAGTTGAGAACACACAATATTGAGTCATGTGACTTTATTGTGAACTGCGTACCTCGGAAGTCAGCAGTAGTAAACTCCGTAGAAAGCGGGTTGGGGGCGGCGGCAAAGGTTACCGTCCACATCACGCTGCTCAATGGGTTGATGGTGGCAACAGCGCTGTTCCAGCCCGCACTATTGCTGTCGATCAACATGCTGCCAGAGGTTACAGGCGTATCCTCCACAGGTTTCACCCACAGCGGATCAATCTGCGTGCTCAGGCTCATTCGTTCGGGATACATTGAAGCGGTTTGGTTAGGACGCCAGTGCAGTTCAGCCGCCGTGATCGAGAGCGTGTCATCGCTGCCGTTGTAGACGTTGATACCGAATGTTTGATCACCCAACACAAAGCCCGTTACTTCAACCCAACCGCAGTAGAATGGTCTGGGTGATGCCGTTTTAGTAGCCGTCCGCGTCGCAGTTGCAGTCGCCGTCGCTGTCGGAGGCACAGTCGTAGTTGTTGCCGTCTCCGTTTCAGTGGCAGTAGCGCTGTCCGTCTGCGTTGCCGATGGCACTACAGAATCGGTAGCGCTGGCAGTTGCAGTCGCCGTTGCAGTGACAGTTGCCGTGTTCGTCGCCGTTGTCGTCGCGGTGTTCGATGGCGTCATGGTAACGGTAGAAGTGGCAGTTGCAGTCGCTGTAGCAGTCGCCGTTGAGGTTGAGGTCGAGGACGCGATGATCGTCACCGGAGGCGTTGGAGTAGCGCCAGTGAAACGCCACACCTCAATGCCGCTGAGATTGGGCAAGCCACCATTGGTCGTCACGTTGATCGTGCCATCGCTGATCGTCACCGTGAAGGGACCCAATTTACTCCACTTGCCGACAGGTCCCGGCGTGTAGCTGGGAAGCACCGTCGCGCCTTCGATCTGCACACTGAACGCGCCGGGGTTCGGATCAGCCCAATCGAGCCATGTGTACAGCGATACTTGATACACACCGTTTGGCACAGCACTCATCACCAGATTGTGCGCCCAGTGCTGCCGTGAACACTGGATCATGCTGGTGCGGCTGGCGTCCGTCGTCGGCGTCAGCGGCACCCACTGATTACACATCGCCGCGCCGTTAGTGCTCAGATTTGGCGTCGTGCCTGTGTTAGCTTCCCACGCATTCCCGTCGATGGTCAGCGCCGCGCCGCCAAGGTTCACCGCGCGGTAGAAACTCAAGCCACCAGCACCCACCGTATTCGTCGGGGTAGCAGTCTGCGACGCTCCCGGTACATTCGTGTTGGTGCGCGTAGCGGTGCGGGTTGGAGTGCGAGTCGCTGTCCGGGTGGAAGTGGCACTTGCCAGCACAGTTGCCGATGGAGTCGCCGTGCCCGAACTCGCGCCGATGTACGGTAGCAGTGCCGCGTACCAGCGATTCGCCAGATGCGCTTCACCCGTCGTGTTCGGATGAACATTGTCGGAAGTCATGGTCGAGACCACGAAACCCGTATACATATCTACGGCGACAACAGGCGATTGCGCCGTAGTTTTCGAGCTGGCTAACGTGGCGATGGAACTGTTCAGGCTCGGCACGTTACTTGATCCTGTGCCGCTGTAAGGCAGAATCTGTGCCACTAACACCACTACCTGCGCATTGACAGCACGCAGTTTTGTGATGATCTGATCGATGTCAGTGATCGTGCTGCTGACCGACTGCCCTTGCAGCAGATCGTTCGTGCCGATGTGCAGCAGAACAATGTCGGGCACATTTGCCGTCGCCCACGCCGTGATATTGCTGCTAATCTGATCCGCGCGGTAACCCCAGTGACCCTCATGATCCAGATCGAAATCGGGAGTTGGGTTACTGCCCATATCATTCATCTTGGTGCTGCCCACGAAATCGACGCTGTATCCGCCTTGCGTCAGCAGTTGCCACAATGGGCGGCGATAACTACTGTGGTCAGTGTCCGCCTGCGTGATCGAATCACCCAGCGGCATGATCCGGTATGGCGGCGCAGCTTTAGCTGGTTCAGCCAACTGCGGAATGCCCAGCAGTGCAAGGCACACCAGCAAGATCAGAGATTTTAGGGCAGTCAAGCGTGATCGTTTCATCATATTATGCCATCTTGGCTAAGCGTTGATAGGGCAGCCGGACGCACTGGCAAGCACCTACAGTCCGACACGTTATCACTGTACGCGCCGATCCTCACAAGCACCTAACATTAAGTTTTTCAAACGCCTTACATTGAACAGGCGGGGTTAAAAACTGAGGAGTGGAGCAGATGCTCCACTCCTCAGTTTGAGAAGCGTAGTTGATTCGTGGACTAGCGAAATTGCGCTTAGGGCTGGAAGCTCGGTGCGATCTCGATCTGTGAAGGTGGAGTCGTAACTTGCCACACGCCACCGAAGGCGAAGTCGCCATTCACGCCGTAGACGAAGTTGAAATCGGAAAAGCCTGTCGAAGTCGGATCATTGCGCAGATAGGTGATCCCATTGCTGGTGCGGTAGACGCCGATTCCGGTGCGTCCGTCGCCGTTCCAGTCGCCCGTGAACGGCTGATCCCCCGGATCGCCGAAGGTCACGTTGTAATCGGAGGCAACCACGCAGTTGCACACCTGATTGGTCAGATAGAATTGCGGGGCAGCGCCGGGACGATACACCCCCGGACTATCCTTGCCGTCGTTATCCCAATCGCCCGCGATGCCGATGTCCCCCGGATTGCCCAGCACCATCGTAAAGTCAGCGAAGCCCGTCGTCAGGTTGTTTTTGATGTAGATCAGACCATTAGTGGGACGGAACACGCCGACGCTATCCGTGCCGTTGCCATCCCAATCGCCGACGAGCGGGGTATCGCTCGGATTGCCGAGGATGAACGAGTAATCCGCTTGTGGACTGATGTTGGAGTTGGATAACACGAACAAGCCCGCGCCCGCGTTATCGCTGACTCTGCCCCGCCGATAGAAGCCCACCGTATCGATCCCGTCGCCGTTCCAGTCTCCAACAACAGGCACATCGCGGAAGTTCACCGGATCCATGCCCAAACTGACCAGCGATAAGGTGATGTCCGCAAATCCGGTGCTGTTGCTGTTGCGCAGATAAAACGTATTCGTTGAGGGGCGATAGATGCCGATGGTTTCAGGACGCAGCGCCACCGCTGTTGCGCTAGCTGTAGGAGTTGCCGATGGTGTCATGGTCAACGTCGCCGTCGGAGTATTGGTGGCGGTATGGGTGGCGCTGGCAGTAGCAGTGGCCGTCAACGTAGGAGTCGCCGTTTCCGTAGCTGTGGCAGTCGCCGTCGGAGTAGCGGTCAGTGTATTGGTGGCGGTTGCCGTATTAGTCGGCGTTGGTGATCCGCCGAGGAACGGTATGAGCGCCGCGTACCACCGATTCGCCAGCAGCGTCTCGCCACTCAAGTTGGGGTGAATGCCGTCGTAGATCATCGTCGCTACGTCGAAGCCGCTGAACATATCCACCACCACTACGGGTGATTGAGCGCTGGTTTTGCTTGTGGCAAGGTCGGGGATCAGCGCATTGTAGGCGTTGACGGTGGGAAAGCTGGGATATATTGTCGCGTCGTGCGGCATCACCTGTGCCAGCAAGATCACCACGTTGGGGTTGACCACCCGCAGTGCGTCGATGATCTGCCCCACTTCGCTAATCGTGCTGCTGGCAGTTTCGCCCTGAAAGGTGTCGTTTGATCCCACGTGCATCAGCACAATATCCGGCTGTGCCGCCATCGCCCACGTGCTGATGCTCGCCAAAATTTGATCAGCGCGGTAGCCCCAATGCCCCTCATGATCGAGGTCGAAATCAGGGTTAGGCGCAGGACCGAAATAATGACTCTGGGTGCTGCCCACAAATTCGACGCTGTAACTCCCCTGTGTCAGCAGTTGCCACAACACGCGGCGATAACTATTGTGTTCGCTGTCCGCCTGCGTGATCGAATCACCAAGCGGCATGATTTTGTAGGGCGGTGCAGCCTTAGTCGCTTGCCGACCAGGTGCCAATAAGATCACTGCTGTCAGAACTACCGCTACCAACCAACGCCAATTTCGCATCAATTACTACTCATCTCAATCATGAAAACAAACAAACCGCAACAGTTTATACGTTGCGGCGGCGCTGTCAATGGCGGAATTGCTAGTGTTTGTTCGGGAATCTCAACACAGATTGCTGCTTCCCTTTCCAACGTTTGTTGAGCTTGGAGAGGGGAGCAGCAATCGGATTAAGGTTTAGGCTGGAAGGTCGGTGCTACCTCGATCTGTGGCGTCGGCTCGGAAGACGGCGGTACTGCCGCCTGCCACACACCACCAAAGGCGTAATCGCCGTTGATGCCGTAGACGAAATTGAAATCGGAGAAGCCCGTCGTGGTCGGATCGTTGCGCAGATAGGTGATCCCGTTGCTGGTGCGGTAGATAAATGAGTCCCAGTGTCCGTCGCCATTCCAGTCACCCGTGAACGGCTGATCACCCGGATTGCCGAAGGTTACGTTGTAGTCGGAAGCCACGATGCAATTGCACACCTGATTGGTCAGGTAGAACTGCGGCGCAGCGCCGGGACGGTACACACCGGGGCTGTCCTTCCCATCGTTATTCCAGTCGCCAGCGATCCCCACATCCCCCGGATTACCGAGCACCATCGTGTAATCGGCAAAGCCTGTCGTCAGGTTGTTCTTGATGTAGATGAGACCGTTGGTGGGGCGGAACACACCAACACTGTCTCTACCATCGCCATCCCAATCACCGACCAGCGGAGTATCGCTCGGATTGCCCAGCACGAACACATGATCCGCTTGCGGGCTGGAGTTGGAGTCAGAGAGCACGAACAAGCCCGCGCCCGCGTTGTCGCTCACCCGCCCGCGCCGATAGAATCCCACCGTGTCGATCCCGTCGCCGTTCCAGTCGCCGACCACTGGCACATCGCGGAAGGTCACAGGATCCATGCCCAAGCTGACCAGCGACACATTGATGTCGGAGAACCCTGTGCTGTTGCTATTCCGCAAGTAGAACATGTTGGTCGATGGACGATAGATGCCGATGGTATCCGGCGCTTGTGCGGCGACCAACTTACAATTCGAGAACTCGGATGTATTGCCTATTAAGTCTTCGGCAGTGGCGGTGATGTAGGGCAAGCCCGGCGGCGCAGCTACGTCAATGGCAAAGCTGTTCTCACCATTTGGATACATACCAATGTAGGCAGTTCCGTTGGCAATTGGAGCTTCTCCTTCTCCATATCCACTGGGATCACAAGTGGCGCTGTAATACAGCCGAATAGTGAAACTACCTCCCGGTTGACCGCTGAGCGTACCTCGCACAGATAAGGTGCTGCCACGCTTTTCGGCAGTAAGGATCACTGGATAGTTTTGCCCCAGATTCGAGCCATCGTCCTGATCCATCGGATCGTTGGGCGTGACTCCCTCTCCTTCCAGATCTATGCCCAATCCGCCGTTACTATAAATGTTGTTATCAAAGATATGAACATTCAGACGCCAGTACGTAGGTAGCGTTGTGGGAATCCTGATACCAGCACCCGTATTGTGCGTGATTACATTGTTCCACACTTCAGTACTCCCGCTAATGGGATGTACGGGCGTGTTGAAGGTCATACCAACGGCATTCGGCATCGAGATAGTCTTGCTGACATCAGTGCCCACGATGTTTTCAGTAATGAGCGAAGTAGCGCCGTAATCGGCAATGCCGGATTGCCCGTTATTGCTGATAACGCTGTACCAGATCACGGCATCGTTATTGTTGACGCGGACGCCGTTGCCACCATTTCCGAGTGCACCGGTGCCCATAGCATTGGTACCAATAGCTGCTCCGGTAACTAAGTTCTCGACGCCATCCAGCACAATGCCATCCTGTAAGTTACCGCTGATCCAGTTGTAGTTATAGTCTTGCAGAAGATCACCGATCTGATTCTGGTTGCCCGTGACGAGAATACCATTGAGTTGGTTGCCGATGGCGGCAGTTCCGGCAGCATTCAAGCCGACGAAATTGCCGTCGATCACATTCAGGCTGGACTCAACGCGGATGCCGTTACCTTTGTTGCCGCTGATCACATTTAGATCGGTGTTGACAATGTTGTTCCCGCCAATGGCAATGCGATAACCTTGCACCACCACGCCGTCGCCGTCATTGGGGATCGCAGCAGTACCAGCAGCATTCAAACCTACAATAGTGCCATACATCAATCCATCGCCCGAAGCACCGCTATAGACGACGCCATTTCCCTTATTGCCAGAAATGACGTTATCCTCTTGTATGCGCACATTTGTGCCTGTGATAAAGACCCCATCGCCACCATTGGGCAGAGCAGCCGTACCACTATTATCAATACCCACGTAATTCCCCGACAGATTGGTATCGACTGCCGTGTCTAGAAAAATCCCTTGATTCAGGTTGCCGGAGATCAGGTTATCAAGTATCTGGTTGCTGCTTCCTTGCGAGATCAAACCAACCTTGTTGGGCGCTGCCGTGACGCCATCCGCCTCTACGCCGATGAAGTTGCAAGAGACGATATTGCCGCCACCAGTTTGTAGTTTAATGCCATACGTTTGATTGAATCCGACGATCACTAGTCCTTCGATTTGATAAGAACCAGTAACCGTCAAACCATTCATCTGCGGATCGCTTGCCGGATTCCTCCTGATCACGATCTTTGGCGCATCACAGGTCGCTCCAGTTTGCGTTAACCCGTGAATTTCAACGCGGTTAAGATGCAGCGCGCTCAATCGTGGTAATTCATTGTTCAGCACGATTTCTTTCACGCCTGTGCCGGGGATGGCGAACTCGATAATGTTGGCGTGCGGAAGATTGTTGGTCACATTGATGGCAGTACGAAAGCTGCCCACTCCGCCGTCATTTGTGTTCAACACTAGCGTGCGGTTCAAGTAGATGCAGCTCGACGCTTCCGATGTACCTGTCGGACCAGTCACCGTTGCGGCAAGGTAAGGCTTGCTTGCCAGCGGTGCATCCACAAGCTCGGTACTGATCGCCGCAATACCATTGGCATCCGTCGTCGCGTCAATCGCGCTGATGAATTGCTCGGTCACGCTGTATGCTGGAGTGCTGTTGTAACAGCTCGTGCTGAGGAAAAACTCCACGCGGAACGTCGTATTCGGCGTGCTGTCCAGATGGGCGAACACTTGCACGCTAAATTCGCTTGTCAGCGTGTGACTGGTGCTATCCCACTCAACGGTATTCTGCGTCCCGTTCGCTCCAGCATCCAGATCGTCAGGATCATTCGCCGTCGCGCCATCGTTATTCAGATCGATAGGTATTCCACCGCCAACTTCATAAATCGAATTGCCGAGGATGCGATTGTTGATGCTGGTACCGTTGACGACGATTCCGGTGCCGAAATAGGCGATCTTGTTGCCCGCGTTCGCAACCGTACCACCGATCAGATTATCCGAGGCGTTGGTGATGGTAATCGGAGGCACTTCACCACAGCTCAGTCGCGCCCCATTGGAGTAAGCGCCGAACAAGTTACCTTGAACCGTGTTGTGGTGCGATCCCGCGCCAGTGATCAGCAGCGAGGTGTAACCAACACAGCCGAGAGCACCATACGAAGTGCCGCTAAAAATATTCGTAGCAGTGCCAATGGTCCCGCCGATCACATTGTCATGAGAATCGACCAATTTGAGCAGTTCGAAGTTTACGTGGTTGGGAACAACATTCATTAGCGCATTGCCGATAATAGTGTTGCCGTGTGCGCTATTGATCAGGACAGCTTCTTCGGTAGCCGAGCCGATGATATTCAACTGGATCAGGGTGTTTAGCGTGGCATCTGGAGCTTCAATATAAATCGCTTTGAGATTCGGTTTCGGGTTTGAAACCCAATCTTGACCAATGTAGTTATTGACGAGCTTATTTCCAGATGTAGTTGCGCCGGAAATGTGGATACCCGGACCACCATTATTGACAATGACGTTACCTTCGCCCGTATCGCCGACATTATCCCTATCGGAGCCAACTAGATTATTCTGCGCGCCATTGGTGATCTCAATCCCGCCGCCAGCGTTGGCAAACGGACCGGGGATCGTGCGATCCGCCAACATGCCGACATAATTGCCAGCTACGCGGTTGCCATTGGTACTGGAATCGGTCAGCTTGATCCCGTAGCCCGCGCTGGCAACCACCATATTCCCATTGGAGTTGGGCAGTTCATATTCATCGTCTGAACCGATGATATTATTCTGTGCGCCGCTCCTGACTAAAATACCGATCCCGTTCGGTTCGGTGGTCGAGTTGCTCAAGCGTCCGACGATATTTGAAGCGACGATATTGTTGTTCGTGCCAGTACCAGTAACGATAACGCCAGCCGTCGAGTTGCCGCCGATGTAATTGCCTTCTGTCCAATCATCAATATGATCGCCATTGCTGCCGATGCTGTTGCCAGTCGCGCCCGCCTCGATCTGTACGCCGATAGCATTTTGAGCGCCAATCGCTGTCGGGGAATCACCGATCTTGTTTTGTTGTAGGATGTTGCCCTGTGCCGCTGCACCGGTGATCAGCACGTTATAGCTGGGATTGTTCTTGAATATGTTGGATCGGATGGTAGGAGAATTGTCACCGATCAGATTATTAGCACCCTCAATCCGTAATCCTACCGCGCCATTTTTCTCAATAGTGTTGCAATACATCAAGTTGGCGCTGCTAGTGCTGGTGATATAAATCCCCGCTTGCTGGAATCCTTGAATGTTCAAGCCAAGCAAAGTATTCCCGCCGCCCTCCAAACGCAGACCATAACTCGCACTTGCGCTCGTTCCAGAAATGATCACCTGCGCCGCGCACACCGAACCACCGGACGGCAAAGCATCGATAATCGTGCCTGCGCTGTCAGTCAGGCTTGGCAGCGGCGAGAGTAATGAGATCGTCGGCAGTGTACCCGCCAGCGAGAAGTTAATGGTGTCCTTACCAACGGTGCTGTTAGCGTCAAGGATCGCCTGTCGCAAGCTGCCCGCGCCACTATCGTTGGTATTGCTAACGGTGAAGGTCGTGCCTTGCGCCTTAGAAATGGCGGGAATGGTGAAGATGGCGAGTGCGAATGCGAAGATCACTAAGTAGCGAAAGAAGCGAAACCGGGACATAGAAGCGTCATGCTCCGAACCAAGATCGTTTATCTCTACTATAAACTAGCGTCCTATCTTTTGCCTTACACAGCCTTGTATGAATTTTCCTAACTTCCCGATTCAACGCTTTAGTCCAAATCGTGAAGCGGATTCTATCTATGGATAAACAACAGGCACAGAGAAAAATCATTTCTCTGTGCCTGCTTATGCCGATTAGCCGTTAACGTTAGCTAGACTACGGCTGGAAGGTCGGCGCGATCTCGACCTGTGGCGTTGGCTCGGAAGACGGCGGAACTACCGCCTGCCACACACCACCAAAAGCGTAGTCACCGTTGATGCCGTAGACGAAGTTGAAGTCGGAGAAGCCCGTCGTTGTCGGGTCGTTGCGCAGATAGGTGATCCCGTTGCTGGTGCGGTAGACGCCAACTCCGGTGCGTCCGTCGCCATTCCAGTCACCCGTGAACGGCTGATCACCCGGATTGCCGAAGGTTACGTTGTAGTCGGAAGCCACGATGCAATTGCACACCTGATTGGTCAGGTAGAACTGCGGCGCAACGCCGGGACGATAGACTCCCGGACTATCCTTGCCATCGTTGTCCCAATCCCCTGCGATGCCAATGTCCCCCGGATTACCGAGCACCATCGTGTAATCGGCAAAGCCTGTCGTCAGGTTGTTCTTAATGTAGATTAGTCCATTCGTTGGACGGAATACGCCCACACTATCTCTGCCGTCACCGTCCCAATCACCCACAATCGGCGTATCACCCGGATTACCAAGGATGAACGAATAGTTCGCCAGCGGACTAGTGTTTGAGTTGGAGAGCAGGAACAAACCAGCACCCGCGCCATCGCTCACACGCCCGCGTCGATAGAAGCCCACCGTGTCGATCCCGTCGCCGTTCCAGTCTCCGACCACTGGCACATCGCGGTACTCGTTCGGGTCCATGCCTAGACCAGCAAGCGATACGTAGAGATCAGCAAAGCCTGTGCTATTGCTGTTGCGTAGATAGAAGGTGTTAGTGGATGGGCGATAGATGCCGATGGTTTCTGGAACGCGGCTTACCGACACACAGTTAGAAATTTCTGAAGTATTCCCTTGTGGGTCGCGGGCAGTAGCAGTGATCCCCGCTGGAGTGGCGGATGTCACTACCGCCATATCAAAAGAGGCATTCCCCGCCCCATCTGTCGTCACCACGGTAAAAGCATCATACAAAGGACCAGCAGCATAGCTATATTGGCTGCTACAGCGAGTGATGAAGAATTCCAGCGTGAAATTGGTATTTGGCGTGCTGTTGATTGATCCGATGATGTGGAGCGTGGTCGTCATCAGTGGATTAGGGTTAGAGCTAGTGACCTGAGTAAGAGTGGGATAGTTTTGCAACCCGTTTGCCCCACTGTCACTGTCGCCACTATCGTTCAGAGTGACGCCATCTGCGCCCAGATCGATGCTCAGACCGCCGTTACTATGGATGTAATTTGCGGTTATCTTCACCCGTTTCCTATCGCTGGCGGGAATGCTGATCCCTGCGCCGACGTTGGCGACGATAGTATTTCCACTCACCTCCGTTACTACATCTAGCGGAATTGTTGGAGAGAAGAAGTTAATGCCAGCAGCATTAGGGATAACTACCGGATTAGCCGGTTCTGTACCAATGATATTGCCAGTGATCAACGTACCGCTGGCGTAATCAGCAATGCCAGCAAGTGTATTGCCGCCGATGCTGCTCGATTGTATTGTATTGTTGTTCCCCGTGACGCGTATCCCATTATGACCGTTGGGCAAAGCAGCAGTGAACGGTGAGTTCGACCCAACTCTGACCATTTCGACAGTGTTTAGCGTTCCCTCTAAGACAATGCCATCCAATAGGTTACCGCTGATGATATTGGCATTCTGACTTGTGTTGAAGGCGTATCCACCAATCGAATTGCTGTTGCCTGTCACCAGAATCCCGTTTAGCTCATTAGGAATGGCAGCAGTGCCAGTTAGATTCACGCCAATGAAGTTGCCATCGACAATGTTGGTGGTAGTTTCTACGAGTACGCCGTTGCCTTTATTGCCACCGATGATGTTGATACGACCATAGTCGCCAATAAGATTGTGAACCCCTTGTACGCGGATCCCATTTCCTTGATTAGGAATGGCTGCTGTGCCAGCCGCATTCAACCCGATCAGACTACCATAAACAGTACAGGTATCACTGCTGTAGTTAAACACAAGTCCATCGCCGAGATTACCAGAGATGACGTTATTATTTTGAATACGCACATCGTAGCCGCTAACAACGATCCCTTCTTGCCCATTCGGAACGGCAAAAGTACCCGTCGCATCTATCCCCACGTAGTTGCCCGCGACATTATTAGTGATCGCACTCTGAAACAACATACCCTGCTCCAGATTGCCAGAAATTACGTTGTCGTAAATCTGGTTATCGCGCGCTGGAGAAAGCAAGCCTACGCGGTTTGGATTGGCGCTCGATCCATCGTTACTTGTGCCTATAAAATTACAGGAGACGATATTTGCGTTACCCTGCAAATTGATCCCATAGCCATCGCTAAAGCCGCCAATGATCAAGCCTTCAACGACATAACCTCCCGTGATAGTCAAGCCATCGCTCGACCCCACGTATCCCTTTATCAGCGCGACCTTAGGCGCATGACAGCTTGCGCCAGCTTGGGTTAGCCCCTGAATTTCAACCCGATTTTGAAATCTCGCTGTCAACGTTGGCAATGGCGAAAGGAGTGTGATCTCCTTTACCCCGCTGCCGGGAATGGCAAATTCAATCTTTTGCAGCAGAGACAGCGTATTAGTCAACTCGATGGCGCGTCGGAAGCTGCCGGGACCGCTATCGTTGACATTAAGCACAACCACCCGATTTAGACGAGTACAGCGCGAGAGTTCTGAGGTGCCACTTGGTCCGGTGACAGTTGCGGTCAAATAGGGATTTGTGGCTAGCGGGACATTAGCTAGATCTACGGAAAAAGACACGTTGCCTGTCCCGTCAGTGCTGACCTCAAGGCTGCTAAGATACTGTTTAGCTTCGCTGTAGAGCGTATTTGCTTGGCAGCTCGTACTGATGAAAAACTCCACACGGAACGTTGTATTAGCGGTGCTGTTCAAGTGGGCGAAGGCGGTCACACTATTGACCGTCGTGACGGTATGATCGATGGTTTCCCATTCCAGTAGGTTTTGAACACCATTCGGACCCGAATCCGCATCGCCCGGATCATTAGGCGTTGGACCATCGGAACGCAGGTCAATTGCCAGTCCATTGTTCAACCCGTAGATCGAATTACCGAGCACGCGGTTATTCACTGCGGTTCCGTTGATGGCAACGCCGCTGGAAGCGAAGCCAATCGTGTTGCCTGTGCCCGCCGTCGTTCCGCCTATTAAATTATTCGAGCTATTGATGATCAGAATGCCAAACACGTCCTTGCAGTTTAAGGCAGTGCTACCACCATTAACGCCAATGCGATTGCCTTGAATTGTGTTGTTTTGTGTGCCTGTGCCCGTCAGCGTGATCATGGCATCGCCGAGACAGATGTCATCAATATTGAGGAAGCCCGCACCAGCGATGATGTTGCTATCGCTAGCACTGTTGCCACCGATAACATTATCGCGCGAGTCAGATAACTTGAGCGCACCAAGTGAAGTGGGCAACGCTAACGTGCCAGCATAATTTGTGCCGATCTGGTTGCGGCGAATCGTGTTACCGTGTGCGCCACTCAGCAGAATGCCTTCTTGGTTACTCGATCCGATGATATTGCCGAAAATTACGGTGCTTAAGGTAGCGTTGGGTGCTTCGATGTAGATCCCTTTGCCGTTTGCCTTACCGCTACCATTAGGGGCGATGCCAATGACGTTCAGCATGATCTGGTTGCCAGTACTGCTCGCGCCGGAGATGTGGACACCACTGCCGGCATTTCCTGCAATGATATTCCGCTCACCATTATCGCCAACCGCATCGTTATCAGAACCAATGATATTGTTCTGTGCGCCATTGATAATCTCGACGCCACCGCCGGTATTAGCATAAGATACATTTGACACTGGACTACGAATGATACCGATCAGATTGCCAGAGACTCGATTATTGTTTGTGCCTGCATCGGTTAACTTGACACCGTAGCCTACGCTGCCGACAATAATGTTACCAGCTTGACTGGGATAGCCGGGATCCTGAAACGAACCAACGATGTTGTCGTGAGTGCCACTCTTGAGCAAAACACCGATGCCATTTGGTTGAAGCGAGGTCAGGTATCCAATGCTGTTGGCGGCAACGCGGTTGCTATGTGTGGTGGAGTCGGTCAAAATTACACCCGCTGTCGCATTGCCGATAATGATATTGCCCTCGCTGGGATCGTCGGTTTGGTCGCCGTTGCTGCCAATAATGTTCAAGGTCGCGCCCGCCTCGATCTGCACGCCAATCGCATTTTGCGCGCCGATTGCATTAGGCAAATCCCCGATCTGGTTGTACTGGATGACGTTTTCCTGCGCCGCCATGCCAGTGATCAGCACATTGTAGGTCGGATTGTTCTTGATCACATTGCGCTTCAGCGGCACGTCCTCACCAATGAAATTACTCGCGCCCTCAATGCGCAACCCTGTCGAGCCATTTCTCTCGATGATATTGCAATACAATAAATTGGCGCTGCTCGTGCTGCTTATATGAATGCCAGTCTGTTGGAAGTCTTGAATGTTCAGCCCTTGAATAATGTTTCCAACACTGTCTAGCATCAAGCCATAACTCACACTTGCGCTCGTTCCAGAGATAATTACGTATGCTGTACACGCTGATTCGGCTGTAGGCAAAGCATCAATGATCGTGCCCGCGCTGTCAGTCAGGCTTGGCAGCGGCGAGAGTAATGAAATCGTCGGCAGTGTACCCGCCAGCGAGAAGTTAATGGTGTCCTTACCAACGGTGCTGTTAGCGTCAAGGATCGCCTGTCGCAAGCTGCCCGCGCCGCTATCATTGGTAGTAGTGACAGTGAAAGTTGTACCTTGCGCCTTTGAGATCACGGGGATGGTGAAGATAGAAAGCGCGAGAATGAAGATCAGTAAGTAACGAACGAAGCGAAATCCAGACGTGGACATGAGCCTAGCTCCGAGCCTTTGATAATCTATTGTTAACTATAATCCAGCATCCTATCGTTTGCCTTACACAACGTTGTATGGATTCCAGTAATTACCTTCACACGCAACCATTGGCAACTGAATTTGGAGCAGATTTCCACTACCAGATCGGAAAAAATAGAGCAAGGGACATGTGATTATTTGAATAGCTGCAAATTTGCTTAAAAAAACGGGGTAGATTATTCGATCTACCCCGTCAACCGTATACCTTAGTGCGCGTTACGAATCTTACGGTTGGAAGGTCGGCGCGATCTCGATCTGTGACGAACCGCCACCCACCGCCACCCACACACCACCAAAGGCATAGTCACCGTTGATGCCGTAGACGAAGTTGAAGTCGGAGAAGCCCGTCGTCGTAGGATCGTTTCGCAGGTAGGTCAGACCGTTGCTGGTGCGGTAGACGCCCAAGCCAGTGCGTCCGTCGCCGTTCCAGTCACCAGTGAACGGTTGATCACCCGGATCGCCGAAGGTCACGTTGTAGTCGGAGAAGGCGACGCAGTTGCACACCTGATTGGTCAGATAGAACTGCGGCGACGCGCCGGGGCGATACACACCGGGGCTGTCCTTGCCGTCATCATCCCAGTCACCAGCGATGCCCACATCACCCGGATTGCCGAGCACCATCGTGAAGTCAGCAAAGCCCGTCGTCAGCGCGTTCTTGATGTAGATCAAGCCGTTGCTGGGACGGAACACGCCGACGCTATCCGTGCCGTTGCCATCCCAGTCACCGACCAGCGGCGTATCGCTCGGATTGCCCAGCACGAACACATGATCGGCTTGCGGAGTGACGTTGGAGTCAGAGAGCACGAACAAGCCAGCGCCTGCATTATCGCTAACTCTGCCGCGCCGATAGAAGCCCACCGTGTCGATCCCGTCGCCGTTCCAGTCGCCGACCACTGGAACATCGCGGAACTCATTCGGATCCATGCCCAGACTCACCAGCGACACATTGATATCGGAGAAGCCTGTGCTGTTGCTATTCCGCAAGTAGAACATATTGGTCGAAGGACGGTAGATGCCGATGGTATCAGGACGAGTCGTTCCTGCGGCGGCTTCATACGCGCCAATGTCGCAGCGCGCAATACCGTCGCTATTGCCATCCACCGGACGCAGCAACAACCGCTGATCGCGGCTAAAGATCGGACTGCTCAGACATTCGGTATCACTACCGCGGTCAATCGCACGGCTGCGCGCCAACAGCGGCAAAATCGGCAGGATATCATCGTAAGTACCAAGCGTCCCCAGTCGTGGATTGGCAACCGGAATGGTCGCGCCGCAGGAATTGCCCGGATACTGCAAATTATTACCCAATGTTGTGATCGTGCCGACGCAGTTATCCCCTTCGCCAATCGGTTCAGCGATTAGCGTATTTTGAACGTAAGTAGTTGCTAGACGCGCAGGATCATCGATGCTATATAGATTGGCGGCTCGAAAGTTACTGTTATCCACCACGATGTTCCGTGCCAGCGTCGAATATAGCAGCGTCATAGTGCTGAAATTGTTGTTAATGATCGCGCCGCCGCCGAGACTAGAGTTTTCCGTGAAGGGGCTATTGGCGATCATCGCTGTGGCATAGAATGCGTTGTAGATCGCTGCGCCACCACTAGCAGCGTTGTGGGTGAAAGAACTATTGTAAATCTGTAGTCTGCCGCCGTAGTTGTAGATGGCTGCGCCCTGATCGAAGTTATCGATCACCGAATTGTTCTGGAACCAGCAGCGAGAAATGGTCAACACCGCATTTATAGCGACGTAAATCGCGGATCGCGTCCGCGCGTTGGCGAAACGCAAGTTCTCGATATGAACCTGCACCTCGCGGGTTAGCTGTAGTATCCCCACGCTGTTTCCACCGCTGATCGTCAGCACATCCGCGCCCGGTCCTTGAATGTTAAGGCTCTTACTGATCACAATTTGCCGCGTCAGCGTGATCGATCCACTTAATCCCGAAGCAAAGGTGATCGTCGCATTCCACGAAGCGGAGGAAATTGCCTCTCGCAGTGAGCAGTCCGTTGGATCGCAGTGTCCATCGTCGCTATCCGCCAGTTTATTGACCACCAACGCCTGAATCGGTGTAGGCATTGGGGTCGGTGTGCTCGGATTGCCTGCTGGCGCTTCATACGCACCGAGATCGCAGACCGCGTTACCGTTGCCATCCCCATCGCGCGGACGAGGATTGCCTACCTGATCCAGATTGTAGACTATAACGGACGCACACAGCGCGTTATCGCCTGCATCAATAGCGGCGCTGCCGGGAAGTAAGGGCAGCGTTGGCATTCCTGCCTCTTCTCCCCAAGTAAACAGCGGATTAGCGACGGGAATGGCATTACCGCAGGAATTATTGGGGAATTGCAGATTCGCCCCCAACACAGCAAAAGCACTAGTGGACGTAATAGTCGATGTACAGTTGTCCATGCCATTATCGGCAATGATCGAGTTCGCCAGTACCACTTTGATGTCAAAGTCAGGTCGATAAAGTAGTATGCCTGCTCCATTGAGCGCAGTGTTGTTGTGAACGGTGCTGTTGATCAGTGTTGGGAAGTTGGCAGGAGAAAGGTTTCCACCAAGCCACAATCCGCCGCCTTCGTAGGCGCTGTTCCCGCTAATGATGCTGTTGACCACCAATAACTTGCCATTGCTGATGATGCCGCCGCCCCTGCCTTCGGAAGTATCGATCCCGATAGCAGCATTATTGACGATGGCGCTGCGAAAGACCCGCACATCGCCAGCACTGGCGATACCGCCGCCAGACCGACCTTGATTGTTCTTGATCACCATCTGATCCAGAGTCAGCATTGCAGATTGAGCGACTACAACCGCGCTATCTTCTCCGTTGCTCAGTGTCAATCCGCTGATGAAGGCGCTGGCATGATCGATGTAGAAGTGATTGCGTCTCTGGAAATCAAGTAACAGCACACCAGCGCCGGGACCAATCAACTGGATATCGCTACGCACTACATAGCCTTCCGTTGTCGAGGTGGAAAGCGTTCCGCTTAGCCCCGCCGCGAAGGTAATCCGCGTAATCCCCGTCAGCCGATTAGCAGCTAAGATCGCTTCGATCAGTGAACAATCGGCATTGCACATGCCATCATTGGTATCCGCCAGTTTGGTTACCAGCAGCGACGTATTGGGAGCTGGCAAGGCGGCGGGCGGTACATATTCCATTTCCAGCGCGCCGAGATCGCAGACGGGTAAGCCCAGATCATCATAGTTGATGGGACGTGTGCTGCCGCGTTGATCCAGATTGTTGATCGAGGCTTCAGCACAGGTGCTGTTCCAACCGCTGTCGATGGCAAGGCTGGTGGGATTCAGCCGTCGGGTACGAGTCCTGCCGCCATTATTTGCCAGCGGCTGCAACAGCGGATCGCCTTCGATCAGCAGCAGCCGATCTCCAGTAAAGTTGACGTTGCCCGTATAAGCGATCAGGTTGGGACCCACCAATTTCACCGGACTAGCTTGCGCGGTGATGCTGCCTACGCCGATCAGCGCATTTTTCAAGGTCAGCAGAGAGCTAGTGCCGCCTAAGACCAGAATATTGCCACCGCCCGTGCTGCCATTCGTATTATCGGCAACGGTGCTGTTGATCACCTCAACCAACGTCGAGGGATAAATACACATGCCGCCACCACCGCCTGTGGTGCTGTTGCCGGAGATGGTGCTGTTGATGATGTAATTAGGGCTAATTGTCGCATTGGTAGCAATCGACATGCCGCCACAACCACCACCTGTGGTGACGTTTTCAGAAACTTCGCTGTCGCGCAACGTCAACAACCCGCCGTTGATCATTAGTGCGCCCATACCCGCATCGGTCTGGTTCGCTATGATCGCTACGCCATTCAAAACTAGCGTGCCATTATTGCTGCTGATCGCCGCACCGTTATCGGCTTTTCCCTGCGTGATCGTCAGACCGGAAATGTTGGCGTTGATGTTGTAACTGATGTTGAAAACGCGCGAGGTCAGGTTGCCACTGATCGCTAACACGTCGGCACCGGGACCGCTGATCGTCAAGTGCTTATCGATCAGCAGTTCCGTACCCGCCAGCGTGATCGTGCCAGTCAAGCTACCAGCAAACGTAATCGTGCTATCGGTTGCCGCTGCCGCGATTGCCTCACGCAGCGAACAATCACTATCGCAAGTGCCGTCGCTGGTATCTGCCAACTTGGTGACGACGAACTCCGCCGCCCGAACCTGAACGTTGGTAAGAGGAAGTAATCCACTGATCAGGATGCCCAGCGCGAGATAGATTAGAAGGTGGCGATTGCGAATGTGAAACGAGGTCATGGCACTACTTAGATTGAACCATCATGTTTATCTAGTATGCTGCCATGACCTAACATTCGCCTTACATCGCATCTGTGTCACAAAAATCCAGCTACCGCATGGATCTCTATGGTTGGAAGGTCGGCGCGATCTCGATCTGTGACGAACCCGGCCAGATGCCAGTCCACACGCCACCACCGAAGGCATAGTCGCCGCTGATGCCGCGAACGACGAAGTTGAAGTCGGAGAAGCCTGTCGTCGTCGGATCGTTTCGCAGGTAAGTCAGACCGTTGCTGGTGCGGTAGACGCCCGCTGCGCGCCCGTCGCCATTCCAGTCGCCCGTGAACGGCCGATCCCGGATTTGCCGAAGGTCACGTTGTAGTCGGAGAAGCCATTTAGTTGCACACCTGATTGGTCAGATAGAACTGTGGCGACGCGCCGGGGCGATACACACCGGGGCCATCCTTGCCGTCATCATCCCAGTCGCCAGCGATGCCCACATCACCCGGATTGCCCAGCACCTCATCGTGAAGCCTGCAAAAGCCCGTCGTCAGCGCGTTCTTGATGCAGATCAAGCCGTTGCTCGGACGGAACACGCCGACGCTATCTGTGCCGTTGCCGTCCCAGTCACCGACCAACGTGTATCGCCGATTGCCCAGCACAAACACATGATCGGTCGCGGAGCACGTTGAGTCAGAGAGCACGAACAAGCCAGCGCCTGCATTATCGAAGCAACTCTGCCGCGCCGATAGAAGCCACCGTGTCGATCCCGTCGCCGTTCCAGGAAGTCGCCAATCACTGAAACATCGCGGAACTCATTCGGATCCATGCCCAGACTCACCAGCGACACATTGATATCGGAGAAGCCTGTACTGTTGCTATTCCGCAAGTAGAACATATTGGTCGATGGACGGTAGATGCCGATGGTATCAGGAGGCGTCGGGATCAGCGTTGCCGTCGCGGTGGCGGTTGCCGTCGGTGATGGCGTCATCGTCATGGTAGCCGTCGGCGTCAATGTCAGCGTTGCAGTGGGAGTCGGCGACGGCGTATTGGTCGGCGTCTCAGTAGGCGTCGAGGTTGAGGTTTCCGTCGCGGTTGCCGATGCCGTCTGCGTCGGTGACGGTGTTTGCGTTGAAGTCTCGGTGGCAGTTGCCGTCGGTGATGGCGTCTGCGTGTTAGTTGCCGTTGCCGTCGAAGTTGCCGTCGCTGATGGCGTTTGTGTGCTAGTTGGCGTATAGGTCAGCGTTGCCGTCGCGGTGGGCGTTCCATTGGTCGGGATGTCCATGCACGCCGAGAACTCCGACGTATTGCCATCAGGATCAATCGCCGTCGTAGTGATCACTTGCATGCCAGCAGGCACGGCGAGCGAGGTGCTGAACGGCGCGTTACCGCTGCCATCCGTCGTCACGTTGACGAAGCCAAGATAGACTTCACCCTCACCGTAACCATTCAGATCGCAGGCTCCGCCCGCGAAAAACTCGATCCGGTACTGGATCGAGGCGGCGCTGTCCAGTTGACCGTTGATCGTCACATCAGCGATATTGCGAACCACCGATCCGATCACCGGATAATTTTGCAGATCGTTCGCACCCGTATCAGCATCCAGCGCGTCGTTAGCGGTTACACCAGCAGGATACAGATCGATGCCCAAGCCGTTGTTCGCGTAGATGCTGTTGCTGGAGATGCGATTCTTGTTGCCCGCAGCGATACTGATACCAACCCCGCCATTGAAGGCGATCAGATTGCCTGTGTCAATCGTGCTTCCCGACGCATCCTCGCTGTAGATGCCGCCGCTGTCGTTGCCCAGCGCACCCGTCCCGCTGACCGTCGTGCCGATGTAGTTGTTCTGAATCAGCGCGGTACTGAACACACCCGTCTGATAGATACCGTAGCTGCCGTTGCCGGAGATCACGTTGCGTTCCGCGTCCGTCGTGCCGCCGACCTTCAGCCCGATTCCTGATAAGTTAGCCACGCCATTCTGCCCGTTGCCCAGATCGAGCGTTCCCGTCGCATCCGTGCCGATGTAATTGCCCGCCACGACGATGTTATAGACAGATCCGCTGTGCAAATAAACGCCGTTCTCCGTATTGCCGGAAATGATGTTGCGTTCACCTGCCGTCGTGCCACCGATATTGATGCTGGCGACACCATCTGTAACTTCGATGCCGTTCGTATTGCCGCGTGCCAGCGTACCTGTTTCATCGGTACCGATGAAGTTACCCTTCACGCCGTTGGTGTTCGCACCTTGCGAGAAGTAAACACCTGTGCCGCTGTTGGTGATTACATTGCCTTCACCAGCATTGCCGCCGCCAATGTCATTGATCTGTGCGCCGGGACCAACTACCGTGACGCCGTGCGTCGTGCAGTTATTGATCCGATTGCCGATCACGTCATTGAAAGTGGTATTTGCACCAAACTGACCACTCAGCGTAATGCAGCTATTGCCTGTGAAGTAGTTGTAATTGCCGGGGGTCGTGCCGCCAATCACATTCTCGTCGGTGTTAACCAGCACTAACCCTTCACTAGGTTTGCTGGTCACACCATCGCCGCGATAACCGAAATAGTTGCCAGCTACAATGTTGTTGTCGCCCGTTTGCAAGCGCATACCAAAGCTGCTGAAGCCGTAGATCGACAAGCCTTCGATAGTGCTGTTGCCGCCCGTTACATCCAGACCAACGCCCGTCACCGCCGAGCCGTCGATCTCGATCAGGATCACAGGCAGTACCGCGCCGGTACCGAGAGCCGATCCGGGCTGGCTGAAACCGTTAATGCTCACCGGATCGCTGATCACGGGCAGCGCGGATGCAGGTGCGATCACCTGTGCGCCGCTGCCGGGGATATTGAACTCGATAGTGTCGCCGCCAGTGTTGGCATTCGCGTCAAGGATCGCTTGCCGCAAACTGCCCGCGCCGCTGTCAGCGGTGTTGATCACGGTGTACGTCGTTCCCTGCGCGCGCGATGGTTGTGTGGACAGGGATAACGCTGAGAAAAGCAGCGTTATGATTAATAAAGTTCGAGAAAAGCGCGATTTATACATCGCCGATAACTCCAATGTATTTACTTCCAGCCTAAATGTAAATCGAAAACCTAACACTAGCCTCTCACAAATCAATACTAATACAATGAATCAACGTGGCACGAACCAGATTCAAACCTATTCGTGCCACCTGTCATCAATTTGTAAATTTACGCGCTCGAATTTCTGTTATGGCTGGAACGTCGGCGCGATCTCAATGCCTTGTTCCTGTCCAGCTCCAGCGGGCGCACCCGTCGCCGTCCACCTGCCACCAAAGGCGATATCGCCATTGATGCCATAGACGAACGAGTTATCCGAGAATCCGCTGGACGTTGGATCATTCCGCAGGTAGGTGATCCCGTTGCTGGTGCGGTACACCCCGACTCCGCTGCGTCCGTCGCCATTCCAGTCTCCAGTGAACGGCTGATCGTTCGGGTTGCCAAAGACCACGTTGTAATCCGAACCGACCGCGCAGTTGCACACCTGATTGGTCAGGTAAAACTGCGGCGATGCGCCGGGGCGATACACACCGGGGCTATCCTTACCGTCGTTGTCCCAATCGCCAGCGATGCCCACATCACCCGGATTGCCCAATACCATCGTGAAGTCGGCAAATCCAGTGGTCAGCGCATTCTTGATGTAGATCAGCCCGTTGCTCGGACGGAACACCCCCACGCTATCAGCACCATTACCGTCCCAATCGCCCACAATCGGCGTGTCGCTCGGATTACCGAGGATGAACGAGTAATCCACCTGTGGACTGCTGTTCGAGTTCGACAGTAGGAACAACCCCGCGCCCGCATTATCGCTCAACCGTCCACGCCGATAGAAGCCCACCGTATCGATCCCGTCGCCATTCCAGTCACCGACCACTGGAACATCGCGGAATGTCGTCGGATCCATGCCCAAGCTCACCAGCGATATGGTGATGTCCGCGATGCCTGTGCTGTTGGCGTTACGAAGATAGAAAGTGTTGGTCGAGGGACGATAAATGCCGATACTGTCGCGCCGGATGCCCGCCGGATAGCTGATCTTGTTGACTACACCACCGGAACCACGCGCGGCATAGTACAGGCTGCCATCGTTGCCTACTGCCAGCGTCACCGGATTGCCACTGGTGCTGACCGCGAACTGAGTCGGCGTGAACGGTACGGCGCTGCTCGGATCGACGTAGTAGATCCAGTTGCTGCAATAATCCGCGAAGAAATATTTACCGACGTAACTACCCGGAAACTGCACGAATGACGGATTATAGAAACCACCGCCGACTATCGCGCAGCCAGTGGGTGATCCACTGCTGTGACCGTACGCGTACAGTGGCGAGCGAAAACTGGCGTTTGTGGTGTACCCTTCAGTGGTGGGCCAGCCGTAGTTGCTGCCCGCGATGCCGTCGTTGATCTCCTCCCACGTGGATTGTCCTACATCATTGATGAACATCCGCCCCGTCCCGCGCTGGAAGGTAAAGGTATACGGATTGCGCAGCCCATACGCCCAGATCGCGCGGTTATCGCCTGTGGCAGTATTGTAAAACGGATTATCCGTGGGGATCGAGCCGTCGCTGTTGATGCGTAAAATCTTGCCTAGCCGATTCGTCAGCGTCTGCGCGTTAGAACCGACGGCATTCTCACCGACGCCCACATACAGCTTGCCATCCGCTCCGAAGTGGATCGCGCCGCCGTTGTGGTTACCTGCAACCAGCGTATCCAGATCGAGCAGTGGTACTTCGCTGCCCGCCAGTACTACATCACCGTTAGCGGTGAAGCGGCTCAATCGGTTATGGATCGTCGGCGTGGTGGCGGTGTAATAGATATAAACGAAATGATTGCTGCTGAAGTTCGGGTCAAAGGTGATTCCCAGCACGCCGCGCTCCCCGTCGGAGTTCACCGTCAGCGTGATGAACGGCGTGGGCAGCAGCACCTCGTTCTTGATCACCCGCACCGCGCCGTTCTGGATCAGCACGAAGATGCGACCATCCGGCGCGATCTCCAGCGCCGTGACAGATCCGAGGCTGCTTGCCAGCGTCGTCTCGGTGAATCCCGACGGCAAAGTGATCGCCGCCGCAGGAAATGTGGGAAGTAAGAGCAGGATAATGACACAACACAACAATAAACGGATAATTCGACTCACGGATCAATCTCCCAAATCATTAGTCCGTTATAAGTTTAGCGATCAAGTCGTTTTAGCGGCTACCCGCGAGGTCAAAATTCACTGCTGCTTGCTGGATTAAGGTGTAAGGTAGCGCAAATCCCGATCCTCTCACGGCGATCCTGCGCTACCTTGTTGACTATTTGCTACCCTTTGCCTACGGCTGGAAGGTCGGCGCGATCTCCATCTGCGACGATCCTGAGGATGCGCTACCCCACACGCCGCTAAAGGCGTAGTCGCCATCAATCCCATACACGAAGTTGAGATCAGCAAAGCCACTACCTGCGGGCATATTCCGTAAATAGGTCAACCCATTCGCGGTACGGAACACGCCTAAGCCTGTGCGTCCGTTACCATCCCAATCACCTGTGAACGGCTGGTCATTGGGGTTGCCCAAGATGCCGATATAATCTGCCCCGATCAGGCAGTTGCACACCTGATTAGTCAGGAAAAATAGAGGTGCGCTTGGGGAAGGGCGATACACACCGGGGCTATCCTTGCCGTCGTTATCCCAATCGCCCGCGATGCCCACGTCGCCCGGATTGCCCAGTACCATCGTGAAGTCAGCGTAGCCTGTCGTTAGCGTGTTCTTCAGATAGATCAAGCCGTTAGTCGGGCGGAACACGCCTACGCTGTCTTTGCCATCGCCATCCCAGTCTCCAACCAGCGGTGTATCACTTGGGTTGCCCAGTACAAAAACATAATCTGCGTGCGGCGTGAGGTTAGAGTTAGAAAGCACGAACAACCCACCGCCCAAACCATCACTGGCACGTCCTCTGCGATAGAAGCCAACGGTATCGATCCCGTCGCCATCCCAATCGCCCACCACTGGAACATCACGGTAAGTTACCGGAGACATACCCAATCCGCTGAGGCTTACGTAAATATCGGCGTAAACGGAGGCATTAACGCTCGCCAGATAAAACATATTGGTGGAGGGACGGTAAACGCCCATCGTTTCTTGATGCGACACCGTTTCGCTAGGAGTCGGCGTGATCGTCGCCTCTGGTACGATGATGGGGATCGTCTCGCCGCATGAAAAATCGGGATACTGACTGTTAGCGCCAAGATCAATGATCGGACCGAAACAGTTCCCGCCGCCATTCTCCAAAATCTCCGTGCCTTGCAGCGAGTCTTGAGTTGCCGCATTATAAATTCCACCGCCGATCAACGCGCGGTTGCCACGAACGGTACTACCGCTGATAGTGACTATGGTGTCATCTTCGTTATAGAGTCCACCGCCATTTCCACCTGACGTATTATTCATGACGTAGCTGTCGATTAGTTGTAATCGTGCGCCGCCTTCCATCCATATCCCCGCACCGTCGCCAGAAGCCAGATTATCTTTCACAACCACTCTAGTTAGCGTAATGGGTTCACCCGTAGTCATAGCAATGCCGCCGCCGTAAGTTGCGGATTCATTGCCAGCGACAATGCTGTCAAATACTTTCAAATCCGAGTTGACAGTGGTGTAAATGCCACCACCAAGCACGGAGCCGTTGTTCAAGATTTGCGTATTGCGAATTTCGCTGACCGCGTTGTAATCCGCGCAGAATCCACCGCCCGCGCCAGCTGTATTATTGCTGACGATGCTGCTATCCTCTATAAGCATATAGCCTTGAGAATTGCGGATTCCTGCACAGCCGTAATCGGAGATGTTGTTAGCAATCACGCTGCCATTGCGGATGTAAACTTGGCTTCTGACGCCAGCATAAAAACCCAGATTGTAGATTCCGGCTGCCGAACTCGAACCAGTGACTCGATTAAACGACACCGTGCTGTTATCAATGGTTATGATTCCTTGAATTCCACCACTCCAACCGCCATTAGCCAATCCACCACCATTGCTGCGTTTCCCCAGATTATTCATGATCTTACTACCATCAGAAATCGTGACTGTGCCACCAGCATTGCGGATTCCGCCACCGTCGCCCATGCTGGTATTGCCTTCTGCGACAGCCTCCCCACCGATCACGCTATTTTTGATGGTCAGCACCGCCTGATCGACGTTCCAGATCGCGCCGCCACTACCTTCTAGCGCTTCATTAGCGGATAGCTTGCTATCGGTGATCTTGACATTGCTGTTGACTCCGCCGTTGTAGATCGCGCCGCCAGAATTCTTAGCAACGTTCCCTGTGATCGTACTGCCACTGATCTCTACCTGTCCGCCATCCCGATTGAAAATCGCGCCGCCTGTATTTGCTCCTGAGTTCTTGCGGATGAGCGTGCGTGTGATCGTCAGACTGCCACCATTGTTAATCATCATGCCATCGTTGACGGAGGCAATAACGTTATTCTCAATCACTGCGTCGGCAATGTTGACTACCGAGCCTGCTTCAAGGTGTAAGACGGGAGACTGCCCCTTGCTGATATTGCCGGAGATCGAACCGCCAGACATATCGATTCGTGCGTTTCCTCTGGCATACACACCGACGCCAAACCAGATTGTGTTGCCATCAAGCTGCGTGTTGGTGAGCGTCACCTGTCCACCGATGCTTAGGATGCCGCCACCCTGCCCCGTGACCATATACGCGGGTAAGTCGAGGACGAAGTTATTGCTAAGCGCCGAGTCCGTGACATTGACGGTGCCTCCCTCGTTGTACACAGCTAAACCTGCGCTGCCCGTATTCCTGAGTAATTGACTACCAGTGATCGTCAGCGTGCCTAAGTTGTAGACGCCAGCGCCATTCCAACCACGATTATCTGTTACCTTGACTTGCTGCAAAGTAAGCGATCCCGCGTTATAAATCGCGCCGCCAAGATAAGCGGTTGATCCACTTTCCAACTGCTTGGCATGAGTCAGCGTCATCTGCGCGAGCGTCAAATTACCGCTGGCATCCACACGAAATAGCCGCGTTAGATCATTCCCGCTGATGATTAGCACATCGCTCCCCTGACCAATGATCGTTAGCCTATTGCCAATGACGAGTTCCTGCGTCAGTGTAAGTGTTCCAATCAAGCCGTCAGCAAATCTGATCTCGCTGCCATCAGCGGCAGTCGCCACCGCTTCCCGCAGTGAACAATCGGCATCACACACGCCGTCATTGCTATCAGCTAGGGTAGTGACCAGAATCGCTGTGGTGGCGTATACCTGACCAACAATTACAATGGCAGCGCCAATACATAGCAGCAAGAAATAGTGAATGACACGAAGATGTATATTGCTTCTGAACTTCATAGCCTTGCCTCCCGCCGCCACATCCATCACGCATGGTAATAAATCGGCGTCGAGCCTTTTCCTCTATTATATTCTGCTGCGTCTGCTGGAACGTGGGATTTCTACTGAAGGACGTAAAATCGAGCGTGGTAAGAAAACGCAGCGACGAACTTTTTACTTCTAAATAGTATGCGCTACGATCCTATCAACTGCCTTACACAGGATCGTCACACTGTGCCTACTTTGCTCTATGAAACTTTTGTGGAGTTACTACCGCTGCTCCACGATCCACAACACCAGCGCCCATGTATTCGAGATCGCGCACACAAACAACAAGATCACCACTAGCCACAAATCCAGCAGCGCCACCGACCACACATTGAGCAGCAGCAGCACCGCCGCGATCAGCACCAGCGCGTAACTCAGCGGCGGGAAAATGATCCCCGACAGCCAATCCCAACGATCAAAATCGCCAACCTTCAACGCAGTACGAACTAATGCCCTGACGTGAAAAACAGTCCGTTGCAAACCAATCGCCGCCCCCGCAGCCAGCAGCACCGCCAATCCTAACGGCGAAAACGTGGGGATCAGCATGATACAGGCAAGCAGCAGCACCGAGACGAAGTACAGGATGCTCGGTGTCACGAACGCCCCGATCTGCTCCTGAGTCGTCCGTTCAACCAGATGACTACCTAACGACAGCGCCACGAACATCAAGCCCATCAAGGCAGCGGCAGCTCCACCGACCATGAAATAGAAGTTCTGCCAACCGTGTACCATCTCGTTAAACACGTCGCTCATCGCCGTCCCACCTTCGCCCTGCCCCGAATCTACTCACATCACTACATACTACTGCAAACTATTGAACGCGCTTATGAACTTGTAGCTAACCACATCCCCGACACGGATCACCCTCTCCCGCTTGCGGGACGAGGGCAGGGGTGAGGGCTGAATCCCCTAATGACAATCTCTGTCCATCAGTGTTCCTAGCGAGCCTACGCCAGTTAGCGGAAGCCGACTTCAGTCGGGTTTAGGGGTATTCCCTTGTAGCCGGAGCGCTTTAGCCTCCGGTGATCGCTGTCACCCGCATAGGCGACTGTTTGTATAAAACACAACCATGAACTTGTAGCTAGTCACATCCCCGACACGGATCACCCTCTCCCGCTTGCGGGATGAGGGCAGGGGGTGAGGGTCTGCCCCACCAACAACAAGCGCGAACCGGATCACTCCGACTCGCGCTTATTAAATGCATTAGGTGGCGATAGGTAGCATCTGGTTTCAGCCCGGTGCTTTAGCGCCGGGTTTACTGCTCCGACTCGCGCTTATCACTACGGAGAACACGCCAAACTGTATTCCTACCCGTTTCCAATTTTCCGCCAACAAATCGCCTGAATCCGCCCTGTATTCCCTGCGAACTTCAGGCACTTGGTGACAATTAGTTCGAACTAGCGAACGCCCAACAGCAGTTCCGTCGTCAGTTGATCGAGGCGCTCGTACTTCAAGCCGCGCGCCCCCAGCTTCTCCCGATCAAATGGCTCGTCCAGCAGGCGCTTCGCCTTTTCCTTGCTGTAGCCGCCACCCAACCACTTCCACTTCTCCGTACCGCCCGTGATCTCCTTGAGCAGCGCCTGAATTTCCTTGTCCTTGTTGAACTGCGCCGCTTTCTCCTTGAGGATCAAGTAGCTGCGCATACAACCACGTGCGAAATCCTTAACGCCTTCGGCATCTTCGGTGCGGTAGGCGTGGGCATCGAAGTGCCTCGATCCGCTGTAGCCTACGTCTTCGAGGAATTTGACCAGATAGAACGCTGGCTTGATCGTCTCTGCGCCGAAGCGATAATCCTGATCGTAACGGGAGTACTTCTGATCGTTCAGGTCAATGTGGAACAGCTTGCCCGCATCCCATGCCTGTGCGACGGCGTGCATGAAGTTCAGACCACTCATCTGCTCGTGCGCTACTTCGGGGTTCACGCCCACCATATCGGGATATTGCAGTGTGGAGATGAAGCCGAGCATCGAGCCAACGGTGGGGAAGAAGATGTCACCACGCGGTTCGTTGGGCTTTGGCTCTAGTGCGAACTTGAGATCGTACTTCTGGTCACGAACGTACTCGCACAGGAAGTTGATTGCCTCGCGGAACCACTTGATCGCTTCCACTGGATTCTTGGTGGCGTCTGATTCCGTGCCTTCGCGTCCGCCCCAGAACACATAGATGCCCGCGCCGCATTCCACGCCCAGCTCAATCGCGCGGATCGTCTTTTGCAGCGCATAGGCACGCACCGCCGGATCGTTGGAGGTGAATGCGCCATCCTTGAATGCCGGATCAGCGAACAGATTGGTGGTCGCCATCGGCACTTTCAAGCCAGTTTCCTTGAGCGCTGCCTTGAACTCCTTGACGATCTTGTTGCGCTGCGGCGTGCTGGCATTGATGGGCACAAGGTCGTTGTCGTGGAAGTTGACGCCATACGCGCCCACTTCGCCCAACAGCCGCACGATGTCGTCGGGGGCGATGCGTTCGCGCACCGGCTCACCGAAGGGATCGCGCCCCATGTTGCCCACGGTCCACAAGCCAAACGTAAACTTATCTTCGGGTTTTGGTTGATACTTATCTGCCATATATCCTCTTATTCAGTTAAGTGCAAGCCCTCACCCCTAACCCCGCTCCCACAAGGAGAGGGACAAAACACTGTAGGTCCTGCAAGTCCTTCTCCTTGCGGGAGAAGGATTTAGGATGAGGGCAATTTGATCTCTTAGTACTTCACATCTACACGACGCCCCGATTGCGCGGATTCGAGGATCGCGTCGCAGATGACGGCACATTTGTAACCATCAACGAAGTCAGCGCCGTAGGGAGCGATTGGCTCATCGTTGACGATGGCACGCAGCAGGTGATCGATCTCGTGAACGAAGGTGTGCTCCCAACCGATCATATGTCCCTGTGGCCACCAGTTATTCCACCACGGATGATACGACTCACTGACCAGCACATTGGTGAAACCCTGCGTGTCACGTCTGCCATCGCGCCAGTAGATTTCCAGTTCGTTCATGCGCTCCAGATTGAAGTGGACGCTTGCCTTTTCAGCGTTGATCTCGAAGCTGTTGAAGTTCTTGCGTCCCGGTGCGAAGCGCGTCGCCTCGAACGTACCAATCGCGCCGTTCTCGAATTCGCAGGTGGCGACGAAGGCATCATCCACCGTCACCTTGCCTCTGCCGCCCGACCCATCAGGACGATCAGTGATGAAGGTTTTGGTCATAGCGTTCAAGCGGGCAGGCTCACCCACCAGAAAACGCGCCAGATCGATGATGTGTGCGCCAAGATCACCGAGCGCACCGCTGCCCGCGATGTTCTTATCCAAACGCCAGACCATCGGGAAATCAGGATCAGCGATCCACTCTTGTAGGTAGACCGCGCGCCAGTGATAGATCTGCCCGAACGCGCCGCTTTCGATCAGGTTGCGGATGTGGCGGATCGCTGGCACGAAACGGTAGTTGAAAGCGACCATGTGCTTTACGTTCGCCGCGATCACCGCATCGAGCATCGCTTTGGATTCCTCGGCGGTGCGTCCCAGCGGCTTTTCGCAGAAAATATGCTTGCCCGCCTTCGCCGCTGCGATGGTCGGTTCGGCGTGCGCGTCATTCGGTCCGCCGTTGTCGAATAGCTGCACTTCTGGATCGGCGATCATGTCGCGCCAGTCGGTGTAATACTTCTCATAGCCGTAGCGCGTGGCAGCTTCTTTGACGGCATCCTCATTACGTCCGGCAACAGCGACCAAACGCGGGATCGCTACCGGTGGATACATCATGTACGGCAGTTTCTTGAAGGCGTTGGTGTGTGCCTTGCCCATGAAGGCGTAACCGAGCATTCCCACACCAACAGTTGGCGCTTCGCCACTCGCCTTCGGTCCCGCCATGCTCACAAAACCGACATCTTTGTCGCTCATAGAATTAATCCTCCGCAAGGTGTATAGCAGTACTCAAAAAGCTGCTGCGACACACCGGTAAATCATCAAGTCAAAAGAGCCATAACGAAACACTGTAACTATAGTAACGTAATTTCGTAACTATAGGGGTAGGTTTTGCAACCTACCCTTTGCCTACTACCTCGCCAGCCGCTATTTCTTCTCGAATGCAGCATCGAAGGCAACGTTCGACGGCGTGAAGTCGGATTTGCGGACGAACTGTGCGGCTTCCGTCGCGCCGAATTCACGATCCATGCCGCTGTCTTCCCACTCCACCGAGAGCGGACCTTGATAGTTGGCGCGGTTGAGCGCGCGGATCATTGAGTCCATATCCAGATCGCCGTGACCGGGCGAGACGAAATCCCAACCACGACGCACATCACCGAAGTTGAGGTGCGATCCGAGGATGCTGGTGTAGCTGTTCAGCTTGACCTTCGAGTCCTTGACGTGAACGTGATAAATACGATCCGGGAAGCGCTCGATGAAGTGGACGGGATTGAACAGTTGGTGAATGAAATGGCTCGGATCGAAATTGAAGCCGAACGCAGGATGCCCGTTTACTGCATCCAACGTCTTTTCCGAGGTGTAGATGTCGTAAGCGATCTCGGAGGGGTGCACTTCCAAACCGAAGCGTACGCCTGCCTGCTGGTAGGCGTCAAGGATCGGCGTCCAGCGATCCGCAAATTCGCGGTAGCCAGCATCGACCATCTCATCGCTGGTCGGCGGGAAGCGGTAGATCAAATGCCACACGGGGCTGCCCGTGAAGCCATTCACCTGTGTGACGCCAAAGGCTTTCGCCGCGTGCGCGGTGGCGATCATCTCATCGGCGCAGCGGCGGCGCACACCCTCGGGATCGCCATCGCCCCACAGGCGTGGCGGCAGGATGCTCTTGTGGCGCTCATCGATCATCGCGTCGGCAACGCACTGCCCGACCAGATGGTTGCTGATGGCGAAATACTGCAAGCCATGTTTGTCGAGGATGTCTTTGCGCGTCTTGATGTAGCCATCGCTGGACACGGCTTTATCAACCTCGAAGTGGTCGCCCCAGCAGGCGAGTTCGAGTCCGTCGTAACCAAACGACTTGGCTTTCTGCGCCAGCGTATCCAGCGTCAGATCAGCCCACTGTCCGGTGAATAAGGTAACTGGTCGTGCCATTTTGATTTTGCTCCTTCAGGAAATCGTGCCGAATGCCCGATGGATTACACTTCTACATCGGGCAGCTAAACAAAGAATTGCGGACTATTCCGCTGCTACCTGCGTACTCGCCTTGCGGCGTGGCGTGATGTGCGAC
This sequence comes from Anaerolineae bacterium, assembly GCA_019637555.1. Classification (GTDB taxonomy): domain Bacteria; phylum Chloroflexota; class Anaerolineae; order Aggregatilineales; family UBA2796; genus JAHBVK01. Next base: position 20,024 of record JAHBVK010000040.1, on the reverse strand, counting down.
CACACATTGAAAGCGATGAAGGCGAACAGCAGCAAGTCAAAGCCAAGTTGGAAGATCGCGCCAGCAACGTCTGTCGCCTTCAGCCCGTCGTAGATATTCTTCAAGCCGCCATAGATGCTGGTGTAAAGTCCGGCATCCCCTTCAACCGGTTTATTCAGCAGTTCAAACAGCGCCCACGGCTGGAACATGCCGATGATGCCTAGAAATACGCACGCCAGAATGATCCGTTCGATGATCGTGTACACACCGGCGCTAATGCGGTTGTTGAGCAGCTTGGCAGCCACAAAGATCAGGAAGATGAAGGTCAACACGATGGCGACGAATTCCAGAATGAATGGGATGCCTGTGCCGAGCGCGTTGATGTTCTTCCACTCATCCGACTGCGACTCGATACCCGGACGCAGCAGCGCCGCGATCACCACCAACACCAGCGCAATGATCGGTAGGGCAATCGGGATAGGTACGTTGTTTACAGGTTTCTTTTCCGGCAGCATTGAAGTTGTAGTTGCGGTCATAATTCTTGATCCTTAAGCCAACAATCCCTTCAGGAATTTCAAGCCATTTTGTGCCAGTGCGTCCTGACTCGGTTCAAACGCCCGCCAGATCGCGGCGGCGCGGGCAATGCTTTTCACTTTATCGGTGAACGATTCGATCACTACCGCGCCATCGTAGCCGATGTCTTTGAGCGCCTGTGCCACATCCGCCCACGGGACATGCCCCGAACCCGGTGCGCCGCGATCATTCTCACAGGCGTGGAAGTGCTTCAAACGTGAGATACCAGCCAAGCGGATCGCCGCGCCGAGCGATTTCTCCTCAATGCACATGTGGAACGTATCCAACAGAATGCCGCATGATGGGCTGTTCACACGGTCAACCACTTCGATCACCTGCTCGCAAGTGTTGATGAAACTGGTCTCGAAGCGATTTAGTGGTTCGAGGCACAGCACCACACCGCGATCCTGCGCGTACTGCGATAACCTGCTCAAATTCTGCACCAGCAGATCGACATCGTGTTTGCGTTCGTCCACTGTCTGCTGCCATGTGCGCCCCACCGCCGCGTAGATCGGACCGATTAAGTTCTGTACACCGATCTTCTGGCATGCGTCGATGCAGGCGCGGATGTAGTTCATGCCATTCTCGCGGATGCTGGCGTCAGGATGGATCAAGTCACGATCCGGTCCAATCGCTGCCGCCGCGCTCACGCCAAGACCGTTATCCTTGACGATCCGCCCCGCTTCACTAGGATCGAAATCATCGACGCCTTCAAAAGGCACTTCGATCCAGTCGAAGCCCATTTGCTTAACTTTCGGCGCGAGTGTTTCCAGTTCGCTGGTGGTCAGCGGTGATGTCCACACCCACGTATTCACCCCAAAGCGCATAAGTATTTGATCCTTTTACCTCACCCCCAACCCCTTTCGGTCAACGGAGAGGGAAGTGTGAGAGTGAGTCGTTAGTTTGGTCTGATTCGCTCTCGGTATTTACCTCACCCCCAACCCCTCTCCGTCAACGGAGAGGGGAGTAAGTGTGGTATTAGGGTCGTTTAAGTGCCTGCCTGATGCGTTGTATAACGGCAGAAAGATCAGTAAGTATCTCGTCATTGGAAAATCGGCTTACTTGATAGCCTTGTAATTCTAGAAATTCCTGACGAATCGCATCTTCGTTAGCCGTGTAGTCGTGAATCTCTCCATCCACTTCAATAATCAACTTTGCCTCGCGGCAGTAGAAGTCAACAATGAACCGTTCGATTGGGTGCTGACGGCGAAAACGGAAGTTATCAAGCTGCCGATTTCGTACATAGCTCCACAGCTTAGACTCAGCCGCTGTTGGTTCGGTGCGATGCTGACGAACCATTGGCTTGAGTTTTTCCCATAACTCTGGCGTCGTTCGCCATTCCACTTCCCAACTCTCGGTCATCGTCACCTCGACAGGTTATCCCTACCGTCTCCCCTCTCCGTTGACGGAGAGGGGTTGGGGGTGAGGTAAATCCCAGCCCAACGTTCACAACACAGAGATCGCTCACTACACTGCCTCACTACCTGCTGTTCTCGGTCATCGTCACCTCAACAGGTCATCCCTACCGTCTCCCCTCTCCGTTGACGGAGAGGGGCTGGGGGTGAGGTAAACCTCTACCCGATCCTCGTCCCCTGATCATCGAAGTAGTGCAGGCGTTCGCGCTCCACATCGAAGCGCACCTGCTCACCAATGTGAAGATCGGTCAAACCGGACTGGATGCTCAACAGTACTTTATCGCCACTGCGGAGGTGCACTACTGTTTCCACGCCCAGCGGCTCGATCAACGCCACCTGTCCGGCGATGCTGCCAGCACTGTTGATCTTCACGTCTTCAGGTCGGATGCCCAGCGTGAAGCTGCCCGGCAGATCGTGATCTGGTGCGCCGACCTTGACCTCGCTGCCGTCAATACGGATCGATCCATTGTCACGGCTAGCGCGATGCAGATTGATGCGCGGCGTGCCCACTAACTGCGCCACAAACGTCGTAGCCGGGCGATCATAGATGTCGATGGGTGTGCCCACCTGAATGATCTTGCCTTCTTTCAGCACGCCGATGCGATCCGCCATCGTCAGCGCCTCGATCTGGTCATGCGTGACGAACAGTGTGGTGCTGCTCTGCGTTTTCTGGATGTGCTTCAGTTCCACGCGCAGCGATTCGCGCAGCTTGGCGTCAAGATTAGATAGCGGCTCATCCATCAGGAAAATACGCGGATTACGCACGATAGCACGTCCGATGGACACGCGCTGCATCTCACCGCCGGAGAGTTTGACCGTCTTACGCTCCAGCAGATGCGTGATGCGTAACAGTTCCGCCGCTTTGGTCACCCGTCCCTTGATCTCTGCCTCATCGATCTTGCGGATCGGGGAGCGCAGCGGGAACGCTAGATTGTCGAACACCGACATGGTGGGATACAGCGAATATTGCTGGAACACGAACGCTACGTCACGATCCGCAGGTTGCAAATCGTTGACGGGTTCGGCATCGAACAGCACCGTACCCGCTTCTGGCTTCTCCAGTCCGGCGATCACGCGCAGAGTGGTCGTCTTGCCCGCGCCCGTCGGACCGAGCAGCACGAAGAACTCGCCATCCTTGATGTCGAAACTAACATCATCCAGCGCGGTGGTTTGCTTGAATCGCTTGGTCACGTTTTCGAGTCGGATGTTGCTCATGGATTACGCCTCCTTCCGGATCGAGAGTTCGGTCTTGGGATTGAAGAAGCGTATCATGCTCGGATCAAGCGTAAATTTGATCTGCGTGCCGATGGGATAGCTGGTGTGGCGGCTGGCGCGCGCATGGACGATGTTGCTGGCACCTAATTCCAGATGCAGCATGGCGAAGCCGCCGTACAGATCGCTGGCGTAGACTTCCGCCTCAATCGAACCCAACGAACTTACTTGCACCGCCTCAGGACGGAAACCAAGGATAACTTCGCCGCCCGCGCTGGAAAGTTCACGCGTGAGCGCCTTTTTCCAGTCGTCCGGTACGGGGAAGCGATTCGCGCCGGGCAGCGTCAGAATGCCATCATGGTACTGTCCCGTGAGCAGATTCATGCCCGGACTACCGATGAACCGCGCCACGAACAGATTCGATGGGCTGTGATAAACCTCGGCGGGCGTGCCCACCTGCTGCACGACGGCGTTGGACATGACCACAATGCGGTCACTCATCGCCATCGCTTCGATCTGGTCGTGCGTGACGTATACCGTTGTCGCTTTCTTGGCGATGTGCAGCCGTTTGATCTCCGCACGCATCGTTTCGCGGAAATCAGCATCAAGTGCGCCGAGTGGCTCATCCATCAGGAAGGCGGCTGGCTGGCGCACCAACGCCCGCGCCAACGCCACGCGCTGCTGATCGCCAGAACTGAGCGAACCGGGGCGCAAATTCGCCAGATGCCCGATCTGCAACAGTTCGATAGCATCATCGACGCGCTTCTTGACCTCATCTACTGGCACTTTCTGTGCTTGTAGCGGGAACGCCACGTTATCGCGGGCGGACATATTGGGGTACAGCGCGAAGAATTGGAACACGAAGGCGATGTCGCGTTCGCTCGGATGTACCCACGTCACATCGCGTCCGTTCAGCTTGATCTTGCCGCCCGTGACCGTCTCCAAACCGGAGATCATCCGCAGCGTCGTGGTTTTGCCGCAGCCGGATGGTCCCAATAGCACCAGAAATTCGCCGTCGTTGATGGTCAAATCCATCGGCTGCACGGCGTAACTGGTGCCGAATTTCTTCTCTACGTGTTCGAGTTGAATGGTTGCCATAATCTATTTATCTATTGCGTTGCTCTCTGCTTGCTCTCTTATTTGCCGTGTTGCGTGTTGCCGCTTTTGTTGGTTCGCTAATCACCGGGGGTTCAAAACCCCCGATGTCAATCGTTAAATCACTTTCTAATTGCCCCGAAGGTCACACCGCGCAGCAGATGCTGCCGCAGTGCGAAGGTCACGATCACGACGGGGATCAGGAACAACAATGTGCCCGCCGCGATGGTATTCCATTCAATGCCACCGCTGCCCAGAATAGTCGGGATCGCTGGCGGCGCGGTGCGTGCCTTCTGTGAAGTCAGCGTCAGCGAGAAGGCGTATTCGTTCCACGCGAAGATCAGACAGAATACTGTCGTCGCCGCGATGCCCGTTAATGCCTGCGGGAACACGATCTTACGGAATGCCTGCAAGCGCGTGTAACCATCGACCATCGCCGCTTCTTCATACTCACGCGGGATTTCATCGATGAAGCCCTTGAGCAGCCAGACCGAAAACGACAGGTTGAACACCGTATACAAGAGGATCAAGCCGATGTGTGTGTCGTACAAGCCGACGGCGCGGTACATCAGGAAGATCGGGATCGTCACCACGACGGGCGGCAGCATACGGGTGCTCAGGATGAAGAACAGCAGATCGCCCGAACCGGGAATATTGAAGCGGCTGAAGGCATACGCTGCCAGCAAGCCCAAACCGACCGAGAGGATCGTTGAGGTGCCAGCGATGATCAGCGAGTTGGTCAGTTGTCCAGCGAAGGCACTTGGTCCGGTAATCTCGCGTCCGTACTCCAGCATCACCGAGTCCGCCCAACCGAGATTGCCTGAGGCGCGTTTCTCAGCGGTTTGCGCGTCGGTCATCAAGCGATCATCGGTCAGTAGACCGACGAAGCCGTAGAGCGTGGGCGAGAAGAACAATTTCGGCGGGATCGCCGTAATATCCGTCGGTGACTTAAACGCCGTCAGGATGATCCAGAACACCGGAACTAACATGATGAAGGCGATGATCACCGAAATGACAATGCGAACACGTCCATTCAGGCGGGCGCGCGGGCTGACCTTATCCACGCGGATCGACTCAACGACGGGAGTGCTAGGTCCCACTTGCTCAAAGGTGGTAGCCATCGGTCACTCTCCTCTGATCCGGTTAAGCGTGCGGATGTAAACATTGCTGATGCAGATCACGATGATCAGCACAATATATGCCAGCGCCGCCGAACGTCCGGTGTCGTTAGCGTTGAAAGCGACGCGGTACAACTTGATCGATACCGTCTCGGTGGTGACGCCCGGACCGCCACCCGTCAGACCCATCATCAGGTCGAAGGATTTGAGCGCCTCAATGCTACGGAACAGCACCGCGATCAACAGCAGCGGTGCAACCTGCGGCAGGGTGATCCGGCGGAACTGGAACCACGAACTGGCGCGGTCAATAGCAGCAGCTTCGTATAGATAGTCGGGGATAGCGCTCAGACCGGAGAGGCACAGCAGCATCACGAACGGCGTCCACATCCACACATCTACGAGGATTACTGCCCATAACGCTGTATTAGGCGCTTGCAGCATATCAATCGCGGCGCGTGGATTCGCTGGATTCAACAAGAAGTTGAAGATACCGTAACTGGGGTTGTAGATCAGCTTCCAGAATACGCCGACGACCACTGGCGAGAGCATCATGGGCACAAGGATCAGCGTGGTGATGATGCCGCTGCCCTTAAACTTTGCCCGCAGCAGCATCGCCAAGCCAAAGCCCAGCACCGTTTGAATGCCTACTGAGAGCAGTGCGAATTTGCCCGTCGTGGCGAAACCTGCCCAGAATTCCTTGCGCGAAAGGATCGCAGCGTAGTTTGCTAGACCGACCCATACAGGCGGCTGGTTAGAAATCGCTTCGTAGCGCGTGAAACTCAGATATAAACTGTAGAACAGCGGGAATAAATTCCACAGGATCAGCAGAATTAGAGTCGGGAGGATGAACCAACGGACAAGCGTGCCGTCGCTCATATGACGACGCCCCGACTTCTGCGTTGCTCCGGGGGGAGAAGTGACAGCAGCCATCAGCACTTAGCCTTTTATTGCGTTGTCTATCGATGAAAGTTGGCGTTGCGAATAAAAATCGTTAATCACTAATTATTGGGGTGGGCTTGTCACCCACCCCAACTTGCTTATCGTTGTGAACCTGACTGCTCGACTACTTGATGTAACCGGCGTCGGTCAGCTTCTCTGTGAAGCCTTCCGCTACAGCATCAAGTGCTTCTTTTGCCGTGCCCTGATCACCGACGACGTAGCCTTGCAGCGCCGACTGGATCACTGGCAGCAAGTCTTCAAATTCGGGGATGTTGGTGAAGTCCTTAACGAACGTCATCGTCTCCGCGAATGCCGCGTTGTACGGGGCAACTTGCAGGAATTCCGGCGAGTTCAACACTTCGATATTGCAGGTGTAGCCACCGAGTTGTGCCCACTTCGCCTGAACATCCTTCTGGGCGAACCACTTGATGAAGGCTTCAGAGGCAGCCTTGCGCTCATCGCTGATGTAGTTGCTGATGCTGATGCCCTGACCACCGAGCGCGGCGTGACGATCACCGTCTGGACCGGCGGGGTTGGAGAAGTAACCAGTCGTATCAGCGAACTTGTTGGTGTCCTTGTTCGCCAGCGCGGGGAAGAAGGCGAAGTAGTTCATCGCCATCGCTACCTGACCGCTGGTGTAGGCATCGTTGACTTCTTGGAAGAAGGCATTGGTCAAACCGGGTGCCGAGCAGCACTGATACAGTTCGTGGTACAGTTCCAACGCAGCAATTGCCTTGTCAGAGTTGACGATGCCCTCGGGCTTGTAGTCTGCACCCCAGTAGTCGCCACCGTAGCTGAAGAATACGTTCTGGAAGCCCATGGTGATGGCGTCGTAGTCTACCTGTGTGTAGATCGCCAGACCGTACAGACCCTGATCCTTACGGGTGAAGAACTTGGCAATGTCAGCCAGTTCCTGCCATGTCTTGGGGATACCCAGATCATAACCGTACTGCGCTTTGAAGGCTTCCATTTCCTTGGGGTCTTCAAAGAGGTCCTTGCGGTATGCCCAACCGTTGGCATCACCTTCGGTGGGGAACGCATAGTAGGTGCCACTGCCAACCGGATATTCACCGTAGTACGACAGCGTGGCTGGCGTCACAGTGTCTTGCAGGTTGCCGTTGTCCTTCATGAATTGAGTCAGATCGACGTAGTGACCCTGCGTCGCACCCTGACCAATCCACTGGCTGTCGCCAACAACCATATCCCACGAGGTTGCTTTGGCAGCCCAGTCTTGCTTGACGACACCGAAGAAGCTGCCCCACGGCTCTTGGCGAACGGTGACCTTAATTCCGGTCTCGGTCTCGTAGTCCTTGACTAAGGTCGCCAGATAGTCAGCGGGTGCCCACTGTGCCCAGAAGATCGTGAGATCGGTAACTTGCGCTTTGGCAGGTACCGCGCTGATGCCCATTGCTACCATGGCGATCAAAGCGACGACTATGGTAAGACGCTTAAACATTGTGTAGCCTCCGAAAAATCTATTGAAATGCGAGTGAATGTTGTATCGAAATTGAAGCTGTAGCTCTCGGTTATACAGTTCCTCCTCTCCCTGTCTCATAGCTGTTAGGTTAGCTTAAGCGGGTACTGGTAAATGGGTGTTGCCGGGAACGCTCAGCATGGTTTGATAAACCGCCGCGACTCCACCCATGACACATGCTTGGATGCCGTGTTTGGCGGGCAAAAGTGTGACCGTGTCGGTGCTCCACTTTAGCGCCCGCGCCCTGATCTCTTGCTCGACCACTGGCATGATGAAATCTCGTGCTTGCGACAGAACCCCACCGACAAGCACGAGATCAGGATTAAAGACGTTAACTAGCGAAGCGATGCCGATCCCAAGATCGTGCCCTAGGCGTTCCAGCGCCTCTAGCGCCACCTGATCGGCTGCCTGTGCCGCGTTGACGATGTGCATCAAGTTCAAATCAGCGGCGGCAATAGCGCTGAGGATAGTCGGCACCCCGCGTTCGATCTCCCTGCGGATATGCCGATACATGGCAGCAGGGCTGACGCGCGTCTCCCAACAACCGCGATTGCCGCAGTTGCAGGCTTCACCATCGGGATACAGCGTCATGTGACCGAACTCACCCGCGAAGCCAGTCACGCCGCGCAGCAGTTGCCCGTTGTGCAGCACCGCGCCCCCAAGTCCGATGCCTGCGCTGATATAAAGCACTTCATCGTAGCCTTGCGCCGCACCAAAGAAATATTCCCCTAGAACGCCGAGATTGGACTCGTTATCAACGAAGATGGGGACGCCGGGGAAGACCTCTTGCAGAATGTCACGGATCGGCAAGTTGCGCCAGCGTAAGTTGGGAGCGAACAGCAGTGTGCCATCGCGCGTGTCGATGATCCCCGGCAGCCCGAACGCGATGCCCAGCAGCGGTTGTGTGCCAGTCGCGCTCTTGCCTGCCTCGACAGCATTATTCATCAGCGCCAGCGCGCGCTCGATGATCAGCTGCTGACCAAGCTCAAGCGGGATGCTTTCCCGACACTCCCACAAGACGTTGGCGGTGAAGTTGGTACAGATCACCGAGATAAAGCCAACGCCAATCTCCGCGCTGACGATATAGCCTGCGTGTGGATTGAGTTCGAGTTGAACGGAAGGTCGCCCGATTCCCTTTTGCGAGACAGCGCCGAGTTCCCGCACGAACTTCCGTGCGATCAACTCATTTACAAGACTAGAGACAGTGCTTTTATTTAGCCCCGTCATCTCAGCCAACGCCGCCCTTGAAATGGGCGCATGTCGATGTAAACGGTTCATAATGAGTGATAAGTTTATTTCCCGCACTAACGCTTGATCGCCAGTACGGAACGGAACGCGCTGAGACATTTTGCCCAGCCCCGGCTACTTCCGCCAAGATAGAAATTTAGTTACAAAGTGATATTTAGGGTGGTTTGTTGCACCAACCAACTAACAATCATTATATGTAACAACTTTGTGCAAGTCAAACATCTGGTTTGGCGGCAAAGTAGTGAAAAACGAGTGCTGAGTGCTGAAAAATAGTGCCTGAGTGCGAGAGTGCCAACTCGGAATGCCTAGGCTAATAGCTGAAACAGTTTACGACAACTGAGGATGTTAGGCGCGTCGGCACGTTAGGTACTCCAGTAATGCTTGGGAGAGAGACTATGACAGGCGAAATCACAATTGGGGCGTTGGCGATTCTTTACGGTCCGTTTGCTGTGCTGGGGGAGGACAGTTTAGCGGGCGTCGAGATGGCGATTGAGGAATTCGGCGGACAGATCAACGGTAAAGCGATTGAACTGATCACCGAGCCGACGGATGCGACGGCGGATACAGCCTATCTCGGTGCGCAAAAGCTGATCGAGAAGAAGAACGTCGATTTCGTGGTTGGTCCCGTCAGTGGTGATGAGGGCATCGGCGTCAAAGAGTACGCTCTCACCCGTCCGGATCGGACGTTTATCAACGGCGTAGCGGGATCGATTGAACTGCATAATCCCAATCATGCGCCGAATTTCTTCAGCTTCACACCAAACGGCGCACAACATATCTATGGGCTGGGCAGGTTCGTAGTCGAGCAGCGCGGCTATCGGCGTGTCGTCACACTGGGCGAAGACTACTCTTATCCGCACGCGCAGGTCGGCGGCTTCATGGTGGAGTATCAACGCGCAGGCGGGCAGATCGTGCAGCGCATCTGGTCACCGTTGGGCACCACCGATTACAGCAGCCTGATCGCAGAGATCCCGCAGGACATCGACGCTATTCTGGTCTGCTTGGGCGGCGGTGACGCGATCAACTTCTTGGAGCAGTACATGGCGATTGGGCGCAGCACACCGCTGATCGGCGGCACGATCCTCGCGGATCAGACGGTGCTGAACGTCGGCGGTGAACTCTCGCGGCGCTTGGCGGGAACGCCGTGGGCGAGTCCGGTCAGCGAGGCGCTGGATACGCCGATCTGGAAGGAATTCGCGGGACGCTACTGGTCGTATGGCAAACTGGCTGCGCCGTCCCTATTCGCGTGGGGTTACTACGTCAGCACCAAAGCGGCATTGCTGGCGCTGCAACAAATCGGCGGCGAACTGAGTGAAGATCAAGAGAATTTCCGCGCCGCGCTGCGTAACCTTCAGTTCGAGGGACCGACGGGACTTCTGCGGCTTGATCACCATCAGCAGGCGATCTCAACCATTTTCATCAACGAACTGGCGATGAATCCGTCCGGCGAATTGTACGTCCGCTTGCTGCAAACCATTCCCAATGTGACCAGTACGCTGGGCTTGAGCGACGAGGAGTTCACCGCTATCGGTAACTTCACCGCCGAGAATCCGCCACTCGCTTGAGCAATGATCAGGTACTAGAAGCCGCCCATTAAAAGCCATTTTTTTAATGGGGAAAATGGGCGAAAAATGGGTTATGGTAGGCGAGTTTTGGAAAATGGTTGGTCAGTCATAAACCATTGCCATTAGTGGCATCCTGATGCCGATTGTAAGGCTCGGCGGGTGGGTTAATGTCGATTGTTAAAATAGTGCGGCATTCCGCAACGGTGGTTTTGCCGTACTATTTCGTTAATGTGCATCAAACCCACCCCTACAAGGTAGTTGAGATGGAACAATCACCTTGTAGGGGCAGGTTTCCCAACCTGCCCTTTTTATTTATCTTCCCTAAAAGAACGCGCCATTCTTGGGACGTTCGACCACTTCAGCGGGCAGATGTTCCACCGCTTCGGGACGCGCTGTCGCCAACAGAATCTGCACCTGTTCGCCGTACTCCGCATGGATATTCGCCAGATCGCGGTTCATAGAGATGAAGTCCGCTTCGTTCACCTCGGCAGTGCCCGGCGTGTCGATGATCAGAAAGCCCGGATGCTTGCCTAGTCCCGATCTTACTTGCAGCAGCATCAGTGCCAGATGGAAGGCAACCTTGAACTTGACGCGCTCACTGCGTGCCAGATCGGTATGACTGAGCTGCACACCGCCTTGAGTTAAGCGCACGTAACGCTTCTCGTCGATCTCTACGCCTTCCAGATCGGGTACGCCAAACTGCGTCGCCAGATGCACCACCAGCCGACTCAATTCGTTGAACACCACTTTATACAGATCAAAGACGTACTGATCCGCGATCTCGGCGGCAGTTTGCAGGATCAGATGCCAGGTGGCGGCGGCGTCCACTTCGGCGCGTTCGGCGTCGATCTCCGCCAGATTGCGGCGCAACTGCTCTAACTGCCCCTCGTTCTGTCCCTTGCGCACCAGCAGCGTAGCATAGGACTCTGTGAATCCCTGCCGTGCACGGGAGACATTGCTCTCCAATTCTTTACCCAGTTTGCCCGATTCCTGCTGGCTTGTTTCCAGTTTGGCGCGGCGATCCTGAATATCGCTGCTCGCCTGCTTGAGCGCCACCTTCAAACCACTGATGTCCGCTTCACGTTCCTTGATCACGGGCTTCAGATCGCCGCGCTGACGGGTGCGCGTCAGTGGTTGGGCGCAGACGTGGCAAACATGATCGCTGCGTTCGCGCTCCAGACGATCCTTCTCGTCAACCGTTGCTTCGCAGTGCGGGCAGCGCACCACCGCCAAACTGTTGACCAGATATTCGACCTCGCTCTGCTCTTGAATAGCGGTGCGGGCGCGTTCGGCGTTGAGGATGTCTTGCTCGATGCGCTGTTTCTGCGCCTCCAACGCCGCGATCTCCTGTGCGATCTGGTTCTGTGTGTTCAGCAGTTGGGCGCGGCTCTCGCGCTTGGCAACGAATACGCTGTCATCTTCAACGGGCGTTTGATCCTGCTGCATTAGCCCAATCGCCTGATCGATGTCCAGACATTCCTGCTCTAGCTGCCTGATCTGTGCCTGAATCTGATCCTGCCGTCCGCCGACGCGGGATCGCGCCCGTCCGAAAGCTTCCTTAGCGAAATCCGCCTGCACCTGTATCTCCGAGACGACACGGGCAGGTTCAACACCGAGCAGCATCTCCAGAATCTTGCGATCCTGCCTGCCGTACCCCTTCTGCGGATCGATGATCAGGTCATCGTAGCTGTCATCCTCGATGTGGATAGCGTGGGCATAAGTGCGCCATGTGGTGCTGTGCGCGTGCAGATCGGGATCGTCTTTCTGCGGACTGTGCGCCGTCCAGCGCATGGTGGTCAGACCTAACTTCTGCATGAAAAAGTTGTCGATAGCCTCACGCATTCCATCGCGCTGATCGTAGCGGGCAACAGGTTCCGCTTGCAGCTCAATCTCTGACAGTGTAAGGAATCCTTTGTAGATGCCGCCGCGCACACTATCGTTAGCACTGCCACCACCACTGCGGGTGATGTAACTGCTGTACTGCTCACCGCCCAGCGTGAAATGCACCAGCACGTCATGAATCCACTGACGGACGCGCCGCGAGATGCCGCTGTCCGATCCGGTGAGCGCCCAGACGATGCTGTTGAGTACGGTGGATTTGCCCGCACCGTTCTTGCCCACCCACGCCCACAAACCAGTGCCGAGTTTGCGCTGGTAGGTGAAAGGCACATTCGCCTTGCCATCGCCCAACCGCTTCTCGCCTGCCACATAGACATCGTGAACCAGCAAGCGACCTTGCCCGCTGTTCACAGCCTGTCGCAAAATCTCATCAATGCCCGCGTCCTGCAACCTGTCGCGAATCGTCTCGACGCTGATCTTTTTCTCGTGTTCAGCAAGGCGCTCGGCGGTCAGCGTGACCAGCTTTTCAAAAGTGAGCATTAGCGTAGTTCTCCAAAGCTTAAGGCAGCCCGTTTGCTGACTAGCGACGTCAGCGGCATTACGGCGGCTAACGCGGGCGTCAGGTCGGGGGCGAGATAGGGCATCGTATTGACATCAATCTTTTCTAGCGCGGGCAGACACAGCGCGATGATCTCCGCCTGTGCTTTGTACCACGCATAGGCGGGACATTCCGCCAGTATCTTCTGCACCAGCGCGATCCCCGGTGTTTCCAGCACGATTTGATGCGTCGATTGTTGTCCCTTAGTGAAGGAAGGGCGATCCGTCAGCAGCGCCGTACTGGTCAGGTACGCCAGATGCTCATCCAGATCGGCGTAAGCGTGCAGATAGCTGCCCGCGATTGCCACGCGATGAACATCCAGCGCTCCAGCATCAGTCATCCGCGTGAGGGCAGCGATCACGGCATCGCGCTGCGGCGTCATCTCGACAGGATACTGCGCCGTCGCGTAGATCAACGCTAGCGCCAGATGCCCCGGTTCGCGCATCCAGAAATCGAAGCGATGAATGCGGGCAGGGGAATCGACTTGGCGCGTCTCGCCCTCGAACAAACTGCTAATCGGCGTGCCGCTGTAGTACAGCGTCAGCAGCAGACGGGCGAGATGTCGTTCGCGGAAGGTCAGCGCGGGATCGGGATCGGGCGCGGCGGGGATAGAAGCAGTCATCGAAGTATCTGCGGACATCGTCAGGATTAACTCTTTCCGTTTTTGCAGATAAGGGCTGAGATTATCTATGAAGTTGGGTCAGATGTACAGTTAGAATTGTGGTTCTAGGTAGAGATTGCTGACCCCAACAACACTATTCCCCGCCTAACACCATATCGCATTTGCAGCAAAGCCCGACTGCTACTAGACTCATGTTGGTGAGTTGTATCGGGAGCGTGCATGTCCACTAGCTTAGTCGGACGAAAAATCGGACTGTATACCGTCATCGCCTTGCTTGGTCAGGGAGGGATGGCGTCAGTTTATAAGGCGCGGCAAGAATCCGTTGAACGCGATGTGGCGCTCAAGGTGATCAACCCCGCGTTGGTGGCGAAGGTCGAATTCCTCAAGCGTTTCCGCCGCGAAGCGAGAGCCTCCGCCGCGCTAGATCATCCCAACATTGTCAAGCTGATCGATTACGGCGAGAGTGCCGAACTGGTTTATCTGGTGATGCACCTGATGACCGGCGGCAGCTTGCAGCAGATGATGGAGCGCGGGCAGATTCCACTGGATCGGGTGCTTCGTATTGCCGAGCAGCTTGCCGATGCGCTTGATTACGCCCACGAACAGGGCATGATCCACCGCGATATTAAACCGTCGAATATCCTCTTTGATGGGCACGGCAACGTTCAGCTTACCGATTTTGGCATCGCCAAGCTGGTGGAGCGCGATGTCACCAGCCTGACCGAAGCGGGCACGGTGATGGGCACACCCACCTACATGTCGCCGGAACAGTGGCAGGGCGCGACCTTAGATGGACGCTCCGACAATTATTCGTTCGGCATCATCTTATACGAGATGTTAGCCGGACACGCACCCTTTCGCGCTGATACGCCCTTCCGCATCATGGAGATGCATCTCTCAGAACCGCCGCCGCCGATCCACTTGTATCGGGTGGAACTGCCCTCTGATGTGACGGCTGTGTTGGAACGGGCACTCGCCAAGTCGCCCGATGACCGCTACGCCACCGCCACTGACATGGCGAACGCACTCAGATCTGCGCTGCGACAAGGAACGGCGGCGCTGCCGCAATCGCTGTCTGTTCCGCGCAGCTTGAGCAGCGCCAGTGAGATGTCTGATCGCAGCACTACTACCAATACGGTTAGCGTTGCCGGTAACGGTAATGGGCACAATCACAATGGTCAGGGCAGCGGTACCAGAGTTTTCAACAGCGATGGCAGTCTGCGCAGCCGCGTCAGCCGCCGCCCTGCGCCCGAAGTGCCCGTGATTTTCGCGCCGGAAGGACAATCGCCCTATCCGGAGGATGCGCCCAAACGTCGGGTCAGTCCGCCATTGGTGATCGCGGCAGCGCTGGTCAGCATCATCGCCGTCGCGCTGATCTTGGTGGCAACTCGCGGTGGAGAAAGCACAACGCCAACGCCGATCCGTACTTCCGAGAATACTATAGCTGCAGTACTGCCCACTGACTTGCCGGTGCTGACCAGCACGGCGACGGTAACACCGACGTTGACACTCACACTGATTCTGCCATCGCCAACGGCAATTCCGGCGGATGCGATTACGGCAGCGAACGCAGTTAGCACAGCGACGCAACTAGCAATTGAGACGATACAAGCACAGCAGACACTGGCAGCGTATACGTTGACTTCGGTACCGAGCAGCACAAATACGCCAATACCCATACCGAGCGCCACCTTCACACCGACACTAGACGAGCAAGCGACTCTGAACGCCGCACTCGCTGCCACGCAAACGGCGCTGGTCGTGGCATTGACCGAGATCGCTAACTCGTTCACCGCCACGCCGCTGCCTACTGAAACAGCGTTACCGAGCGCCACTAAGGTGCCAACAAACACATCGTCAGCGACAATCACCGCGACGACGCCACCGACGCAACTACCGACCAACACCTTCACCGCAATCCCGCCGACGATTACGCCCTCTGTCACCGCGTCGTTCACGCTAGCGCCATCCAGCACACCGATCCCTGCCATCACCTTCACACCGCTGCCCACACGCACCCCGATGACCATCACGCAGCGCGCCGTTAAATTCGGAACTGACGCGCCGCGCAGCGTCGGTCCGCTGCGCTTAGATACGCGCTCGGTCAAATCTGATCAGGATGGCACGACGCTGGTCTACGTCACGACTGAAGGTTTGATCTACATCGTCACAGTGCAAATTTCCACCACTCCCGCACACGCCAAATCTCGATTCGAGTACAGCGTCTCGGTGCTATCGGGTGCACAGCAAGTCCTCAATCTTGGAGATCGTGCAGTGATTGCACCGCCGATTTCTGCCAATCTGTTCATCGCCGCACTACTTTACAAAGATATGGATCTGCTGGTCTACAATCCGCGTTACGGTTCTACCGTTCCGGCGCGGCACATGACCCAAGACGAGGTGCTCAAACTTCTGGAAGCACTGTACGCTGCCCTGCCTGTACAGTAAAAAGCGTCAACAATCCTCACGAAATAAAGAGGATTGTTGACCTAGTGATGATGCTCAGTTCTTGAGTTTGATAGGTTCGCACCTGTCGCCACCCGTCGTGCGCTGGCAGATCGCCTGCAATCCCTCTTGCGAATCGATGCTCATCTCCACAAAGCGATCCTCACCGATCTGATAGGTCAACGTCAGCGCGTTACGGCTGACCGAAAACTCCCCATAAAGATCGACACCGAAGCTGGAATATGGGAAGCCAAACTTTCTGGTGATCTCGCTGACGGTCATGCCCGCACGTAGATCAGTAAAATCAGTGATACCGAGGGTTAAGGTGGTACGAGCTTCGAGTCCATCTACTGCTTGTAATGCCATCAGTGCGTTATAGCGATCCAGATTGAAGGCGCGCCAATCACTGCGCTCGGCTTGATCCTCCAGTTGCTGCCGAAGCTGTAGTAAACGGGAGCGCACGATGCTGCGTAGTCCAGCTTCCGGCGCATCAACCAGCGTGATCAGTGCGGGCACGGCTTCTTCCGAGAGGGTGGTCAGGTGCAGCGGATCGACGTTGCCGCGATTGATGTTCTGCCATGCCACGAACAGATCCGGGTTGATCACGTCCAGCGTGGCGGCGAAGCCGAAGGCAGCGATCAGTGCGGTGACGGTGAACACATTGATCGAGCGTGGTGTCCAATACAGCGAGGCGATAAATCCCGCGAAGGTGAACGCCAGCCACGCGATGAACACATAGATCAGCAGCCGCAGTGAAGTGAAGCCGTAAGTCAGCTCATAGAGGCGCAAGCGTTGAAAGGCAGATGCCAGAATCACAAAGGTGAGCAAGATCAACAGCGTGTTTAGACCGCGAATTACATTGACGCGCGTGGGTGTGCGGCGAACCGTGGCATAGTTCAGGGTAAGCGCCGTACCCAACGTCAGCAGTGCCACCAGTACCAGTTCGATGAAGCCGCGATGCAGATAAGTAGCGTATGTATAACTATCGAGATTGCTCCCGCCGCCAAACAGGTAGGCGAACTGGATCGCTACGAAGGCAGCGAACACGGCGCATACGCTGGTCAGCAGCATCACTGCTTCGGTGTAGCCGAGGCTGAACAGCGGCGCGCGAGCAGACTCAGGCTGCGACGCTGGCTGATCATCATCCGCCAGATCGGGGGATCGTTTCTCTTTGCGCTCGATCAGCGAGACTGCCATCGCGCCGATCACCGCCCAACCGATGAACCCTGCATAGACGATCTGCAAGCCGAGGTTTTCCGCCGTCTGAAAGGTGATCAACTGTAGGGCGCGTTGTACCAGATCCGCGAACACCTGATCGGCGGAACTGAGCAGAATGACGAACACACCAACTACCGGCACGGTGATCAATATACCGCGTGCTAAGGGAGCCAGAACGCGCCAATGTTCACGCTGTGTGCTGAACCACTTGCTCGCCTGCAGCAGTTCGGTGAAGGGCTGAAAGCAGACTTCAATGCCGCTGGTGATCCCTTTGATGATGACCTCGATAATGCTGAGATTCAGTAAGCTGCCGCTGCGGTAAAAATAGGCGAACAGCAGCAAGGATGCACCCGCGCCCGCTATGTTCATAGTGGTCAGCGTGATACTACTGCGGATGCATAGCATCAGTGTGAAGAACAGCAGCGGCAGCAGCGTGACCAGATTGCGCTTGATCGGCTGAATCTTATGAACACTGGCAAAAGCGATCATGAGTACGATCAGCAGCAGACCAAACAGACTGAAGCCGAGTCCGGTTTGTTGTTGCAACGAGAGATCGAAGGTCAGCAGGCAGCCGATGATGCCCAGCACCACCCCACTGATCACTACACGCAGAGAGATAGTTGGAGACGACATTGAAGACTTCCTTTTCCACCATTTCAAGCCGATAAGCGATCAGCGACAGCATGTCTCTATATCTAGTGCCACTAGCAATTGCTACCAAGAATTGATCCAAACAACCTGCCGATCCTCTGAACGCACGGCAACAGTGACGCAACAGTAGCCTTAAGGTAGGAAGAGCGCGGCTGAAGTGACGGAGATGGCGCTCGGCTCTACCCGACATTGACAAGATGCGTTAAGATCGCCCATAAGTACATAGGACAAACACCCAGATTTACCCTGCAACTGTTAAGTTACAGCACGTCACGGAGGATCGATGACCGCCAACTCTCGCACATGGTTCTATACTGAGCCGGAGCATCGCCCGTATTACATCGAAGAGCGCGTCAATCAGAACTTATGGGCATCGCGCTTTGGTTCGATCTATTTGGACTGCGTGCGCGCCGAACCTCCTTTCCGCATGGAAGGGAACTGGAACGACATCAGCATTGTTCTGGAATGGGTACCCAACAAATGGCTAAAACTCATCACCAGTCAGGAAGACCGCACGCTGATCAGTGGTTTTGCTCAAGTACTTCAGTTCAATCCCACCGTGACCTACACTGATGAGGATGGATTGGTTTACACCGAATGGTGGCGCGGTGAGGGTGACAAGCGTATGCAGGAGATCGAAGGACGCGCTATGTACACCAACGTCCGCACCTATAAGTAAAGCGGAATGGTAGAACGATGAATGGAACACCGACAGGCACAGGAACAGGTACGAACAGCTCACGGTTGGAATACGATCTCGGTAATGACGTTCGCGCCCTCGAAGCGATGGCAAACGGTCTCGTTCCTTACGTTTATGAGGATGAACTGTACGGGGTGATGCCGGGCAATTTGCCCCGCCTAACGGTTGGCGGTCTGCTGATGCGTTTGCATCGCCTGAGCGCTCTCAAAGATCAACTTAGCCCGGCACAGCGCGATATTGTCGAAGCTGCGCAAAAGAAGGTAGATGATGCCCGCGAACAGTGGCACGTCGCTTACACGGGCAAGATCAAGCGTGAGTTTAAGGCGCGGGTAGAAGCGATTGAGCAGTATCTGACCGAATGCGTGGAGAGCGTGCGCGGCTGCGCTGAGAACTATCCTTCCAGCATGGAAAAGCGCGTCATCGTGGAGCAGTTATTTCAAGAGGCAGTAGCGCTTGACGAATTAAGCGATGACATGAAAAAGCGGCTGCCACAATTGGATAATGGCATCCGCCGTTTCGCTGAACCGGGCGAGTTCCGCTGGGATCATCGCCTCGAAGCTGTCTACCCGCGTGATACGTATTGGTTCCTCTACAGCACCGTCAAAGCGGCTTGAGTTGATCTCCGCGCTGGCACTAGTATAAAGCAGCGAGCCGAATGAACAGTAACCTTATCCTTTTGGACGCGCCTTTGGTTTAGGGCTGCGGGCACGAGGAGAGGTTGCTGTTTGTCGCACCGGGGCAGTGGTTGGGATCCGCTTGCTGGCTGCCGTCAGCGCAGTCGTGCTGCTTGGCTGATAGTGGTTCGGCGGCGGTCCGGAAGGAATCACTAGCGCCTCAATGTGCTGTACGATCTCAACATCAAACTCGCGGCGATGGCAAACATCACATTCCGTCGCGGGCGTGTTGGGTACGGTGATCAGGGTCTGCCCGAACATCCACACGAAAGTTGCTGACCGTCGGCGTAACTGACCAACACTACAATACGGGCACATAACCTCGTCAAACAGATTCACGTGCTGCTTCTTTCTTCTCTACGATCCCGCTGGTTACAATAAATGGCGTATGCTGCGCGACGCTTGCTGCGACAAACCATCACACAAATTGTGATCCTAGCTCCGAATTATAGGACACCCCTCGAATAGTTGGCAAGCCGTTATCCCCTCGTACCGAATTCTAACCTTCTACCGATCTCTTTACATGTAAATCCGACTTTGTAAGGTCTGCAAGGTCGGGTTTATGCTCCGCTGAAAACCTTACAATTTTCCGCTTTACCCAATTCGTAAGCCGGATGATAGGTCGTAAGGCTAAGGTTAGAGCCAAGTCGAGCGTTCAA
>JAHBVK010000004.1 GCA_019637555.1 Anaerolineae bacterium | reverse complement strand
GTGATCATGGTCGATGAGCCGCACGAACACCCCGAAGGCGAAAGCGATGAAGATCACCGCCAGCACGAAGCCGAATTCGCGCGGGTGATCAACGATTTCCGCCGCGACTATCGGGACAGTACCAGCCAGCAAAACGTCGGTTATGCGCGGGTGATGCCGCTGGCGTGGAACGATCTCTATTTCTCCGAAGCGGGATCGTGGGATCGCTATGTGCTGGTTCATGAGCGCTACACCCAATACAACTGGGGTATCCCCGGCGGGCTGTTCTTTGATCTGGAGCAGGCGAAAGCGTGGATTCGGGATCAGTTCAACAATGCGCCAGTTCACAGCGCGGTGAAATCTGAAGCTGATGCAGCGGCGGAAACAGCGGCAAACGCTGCTGCAAAGCGGGTTGGTTTGTTCTACGGCAGCAGCTCCGGAGTCACCGAGTACATCGCGGAGAAGGTACAAGCGGCGTGGTCAGCGGCAGGCATGCAGCCGATCACTGCCGTCAATATCGGCACGGTCAAGGACTTAGGGCTGCTGCTGGATTATGATTACCTACTGTTGGGCGTCCCGACGTGGAATATCGGTCAGTTGCAGGACGATTGGGACATCCTGTTCCCGCAGTTGGATCGCTTGGACTTCAGCGGCAAACATATCGCCATGTTCGGCATCGGAGACCAGCAAAACTACGCCGAGAACTTCCTCGACGCGCTCGGCATCCTCGGCAATAAGCTGATCGAACGCGGCGCGACACTGGTCGGCTACTGGAATGATGGCAAGTATGAATTTACTGCTTCGCGCGGGTACGTGGATGGCAAATTCATGGGGCTGGGCATTGATGAGGAGCAGCAGGCAGCACTGACAGCGCAGCGGATTCAGCAGTGGATCGCACAGGTTGCGACTGAATTTAAGCTAGAGCAAGTGGCGCTGAGTGAGTGAGTGATTGGTTGACCTCACCCGTAACGGTACTAGCGATCACCGCACACCGGGGCATTTGGCGATATGCACTAAGCACCGCCAACCCCGCTAAAAGACGCTGATCAATCGCTTGACAGCTCTTGAAAGCGTTGTTACAGTCCTTACCATGTCGAATATTCATGTCGCCGCCCACTCTATGATGATGTGCATGTACGCCAAAATGTGTATGTGCAGCGAGCAGATCGCGGGTACAGGGCGGTAGGGTTTCGACGCTAGAAGTACGCAAAGTCGTAACACAGCAAATCGAAAGGCTCACCAAACTGGTGAGCTTTTTTTGTTGTCACTAGTTGTTGAGCAAGTTGTTGAGCAAGATCACGATGAAATCGTCAGTGTCCAATCCCGTCGCTATCTACGAAATGTGCAGCCTGATGTGTATGTGTAGCTTCACCTCCGAAAACACCGGACGGGAGAACCTTCGACGTTGATTGTTGGCGCAATAACGCAGCTAAGTCGAAAGAGTCAACCCAACTGGTTGGCTCTTTTTTATTTCAATTTCGGTCAGTTGTCAGAAAAGGAAGAAAGGTCGTCCAATGTCTCACACCAATGGTAAGGAACACGTCTCCAAGTTCGATACACTGGCGCTGCATGCAGGCTACAAGCCCGATCCCACGACGGGTGCCCGCGCCGTGCCGCTGTATCAGACCACCTCATATCAGTTCCGTGATACCGATCACGCGGCGGCGCTGTTTGCGCTGCAAGAGGCGGGCAACATCTATACACGCATCATGAACCCGACCACTGATGTGTTTGAGCAGCGCATCGCGGCGTTGGAAGGTGGCATCGGCGCGTTGGCGACTGCCTCCGGTCAGTTCGCGGAAACGCTGGCGATACTGACTCTGGCGAACGCTGGCGATGAGATCATCTCCTCGGCGGCGCTGTACGGCGGCACGTACACGCTGTTCTCGCAGAGCTTGAAGCGGCTGGGCATCAAAGTGCATTTTGTGGCATCGGATAAACCCGCCGACTACGAAGCACTAATCAACGACAAGACTAAAGCGATCTATCTAGAAACCATCGGCAATCCCAAACTGGAAATCCCCGACTTCGAGGGCATCTCGGCAGTGGCGCACAAGCACGGCGTGCCCGTGATCGTGGATAACACCTTTGGCACGCCCTATCTGGTGCGTCCGTTCGAGCACGGCGTCGATATCGTGGTTCACTCCACCACCAAATGGATCGGTGGGCACGGCTTGAGCATCGGCGGCGTGATCGTGGACAGTGGCAAGTTCGACTGGAAGGCAAGTGGTCGTCACCCCGGTATCATCGAGCCGGAACCCGCCTATCACGGTGCAGTGCTGGCCGATGTCGCTGGACCAGCCGCGTTCATCATCCGTGCGCGCGTGGTCGGACTGCGCGATCTCGGCGGCGCACAAGCTCCCTTCAACAGCTTCCTTAACATCATCGGCTTGGAAACGTTGGCACTGCGCGTCCAACGCCACGTCGATAATGCGCTGGCAGTGGCACAGTTCTTGGAACAGAATCCGGCAGTGGAATGGGTTAACTATCCGGGCTTGCCCAGCCACAAGAGCTACGAACGCGCTAAGAAGTATCTGCCCAAAGGCGCGGGCGCAGTGATCGGCTTCGGGATCAAGGGTGGCAAGCAGGCTGGTCGCACCTTCATCGATCACCTGAAGATCTTCTCGCATCTCGCCAACGTTGGCGACGCCCGTTCGCTGGCGATCCATCCGGCGACGACTACGCACTCACAGTTGAGCGCCGAGGAACAGCAGTCCACTGGCGTCACCGACGATTATGTGCGTCTGGCAGTGGGCATCGAAGACATCGCGGACATCCTGTGGGATCTGGATCAGGCGCTGAAGATTTCGCAGAACGTGCCCGCACCAGAAGCGGTGAGCTAGTACCTTCATCCCAAACCCCTAACCCACTCTAGCCGCAAGCGGCTAGAGTGAGAGTTTGTTTTAGCCCTTCTCCCACAAGCGGGAGAGGGGTTGGGGTGAGGGTCACGACGACAAGCAGCCGCTGTGCTGGTAAACTTGATCAACGCCGCAAGGTCAGCACACTGATCTGCTTGACTGTACTGTAAGGATCGAAACGAGTATGTGCATTCGAGGGGATGTCGCGTATGGTTGATTTCGTCGAAGGACTGCCAGAACCGCGATCCGGTTGGAAGCGCAATCTGCCGGATTCGGTGGGCATTGTGGAGAAGAAATACGCACATTTCGAGACTGCTTTGAAGCTGACCAGCGGTGCCACGCTCGGACCGTTCACGCTGGCATACGAAACCTACGGCAAGCTTAACAAGGATCGCTCCAACGCGATCCTTATTTGTCACGCGCTGTCCGGCGATTCGCATGTAGCGGGCTACTACACCAGCGATCCCGATGAGCAGGCTGGCTGGTGGGATGACGCGGTTGGTCCGGGCAAGATGTTCGACACCAACCAGTTTTTTGTAATCTGTTCCAATGTGATCGGTGGTTGTCAGGGCAGCACCGGACCGTCATCGCTGGCACCGGATGGCAACCCTTACGGCTTGCGCTTCCCCGTGATCACCGTCGCGGATATGGTGCAGGCGCAGACACATCTGATGGATCGCCTCAAGATCAAGCGGCTGTTCGCGGTGGCGGGCGGCAGCATGGGCGGGATGCAGGCGCTGCAATGGGCAGTAGATTATCCTGACCGCGTGAACGCAGTGCTGTTTCTGGCGAGTCCGGCGCGATCTTCGGCACAGAATATCGCCTTCAACGAGATCGGCAGACGCGCCATTTACGCCGATCCCAATTGGCTGAACGGCGACTATTATGGCAAGACTCCACCCACCGATGGCTTGGCAGTCGCCCGCATGATCGGGCACATGACCTACATGAGCGAGTATTCGCTAGAGGCAAAGTTCAGCCGCCGCCTGCAAAAGACACAGCACCTCGGCTACCACTTCGATCCCGAATTCGCCGTCGAGAGCTATCTCCATCATCAGGGCGCGAAGTTCGTGCGCCGTTTCGATGCCAACAGCTATTTGTACATCACCAAGGCGTTGGATTACTTCGACATCAGTCGCGGCTACGAGTCGATGGAAGCTGCGCTCAAACACGTCCGCGCCAATTTCCTGATCATCAGCTTTTCCAGCGATTGGCTGTATACCGCCGCGCAGGCACGCGAATTGGTCGATGCGCTGCCGGGGCGTGCGGTTGAGTATCATCACGTTGACGCCTTTTTCGGGCACGACTCTTTTTTGCTGGAAGTGGAGACCATGACGCAGTTGGTGGGCGGTTATCTGAAGCGCTTATGGCACAAGCAAACAGCGGCTACGGCGGCTGAGACGGCAGCAACATCCCGCAATTGATACAATCGACGGGGCAGTCAGGCAAAATTAGCTGAAAGGTCATTAGAGGATGGGTGTCGTACACAAGCGCACGAATGACGGATCGATGTGGAACTGGGAAGGTGTACAGGTACAGCCTTACGTCAGCAACAACGCCACCAAGCAGGTGCTCATCGGGCATGAGGATGGCGCGCATAACTTCGAGGTGCGCTACTTCACCGTTCCTGCACATGGCTTCAGCAGCCTCGATTATCACGAACATGATCACGGCGTAGTAGTGGTCAATGGACGAGCAAGGGTGATGCTCGGTGAGGCGTTTGAGGAAGTCGGTCCCGGTGACGTGATCTACATCCCCGGCTACGAGCGCCATCAGTTCGAGAATCTCACCGATGATCTGTTCACCTTCCTGTGCATCATCCCGCCCAAACCGTTTGGCGCACCCAAAGAGACTCAGAACGTCGCAGCACTGAAGGAAGTGAACGGGCAGAAGTAAGAAGTAATTAGCCTCACCCCCTGCCCCCTCTCCTATCTAGGTACCGATGAGGAGAAGGGAAGCGGGAGGCAAGTTGAGGAATTGTGTTGTGTATCGCCAGTCAACAGGCAGTTGGGTCGTTGGCTGCCTTTACAGCGCCGTGTAGCCGCCGTCGATCAAGATCACTTCGCCACAGATCAGGTCGGAGGCAGGTGAGGCAAGATAGAGGATCAGATCAGCGACCTCGACGGGCTGCCCGAAGCGCCGGATCGGTATCTTGGCGATCATGGGATCGCTTTTCTCCGGTGCGCCCCAGACGCGCTGCCCCATCGGCGTGAGGATGACGGTGGGCGAGACGGCATTAGTCTGGATGTTGTAAGGTCCCCACTCTGCCGCCATCGACTTGGTGAGCAGGTTCAAGCCACCTTTGGAAGCGGAATAGGCGCTGTGCCCATCAAAAGCGACGCTGCCCGCCTGCGAGGAGATATTGATGATCTTGCCGCTGCGCTGCGCGATCATCTGCGGAGCGAGGACTTGAGCCAGTAGGAAGGGGGCACGCAAATTGACGTTGATGGTGTCGTCCCAATCCTTCTGCGACATTTCCAGAATCGGCGTGATCCGCGCGATGCCTGCGTTGTTGACCAGAATATCCACCGTGCCGAAGTGCTCCAACGCCTTCTTGCCAGCGCTGATCGGTCCCTCGGCAGTCTCAAAGTCCGCTTCGATCACGGTGCAAGGCGCGCCAGCGGCTTCAACGGCAGCGCGGGTCTCCTCTAGCCCTGCTTTGTCGCGCCCGACGATGGCGATGTGCGCTCCTGCTTCCGCCAGCACCTGTGCCGCCACTGCACCAATCCCCTTCGATCCGCCCGTGACCAGCACGCGCTTACCCTTGACTGAAAAACGATCTGCATAAGTGCTCATAAGCTGCGACGCAGTAATGTGCTGCGCCCTCCCCTTTCTGGTAAAAGTAGTAACTCGATTAGTTGATCTCTTGGCGTACCATGATGCACCGAGATCGGGGAAGATGACAAGAAGTGAAAAGAGGCAGGCGGGGATAATCTGCCTCATCAGCGGTCAGACTACAGAGGATTACCCTAAACTCAACTGAACAAGCTAAGGGGAATAGACGTCAACGCCGGGCGCTACAGCAACCCGGCTACACCATCAGACCAGTAAAAGACGGCTAAAGCCGCCTCTGGTTTTGATAACTTGCATCCCTCGGCGTTGGTAGCGGACACGAACCCACATCAGTTAGCGCAAGCCGACTGATGGTCATTAACGAAATAGTACGGTAAAGCCAGCCCTCACCCCCCAACCCCCTCTCCCGCAAGCGGCTAGAGGGGGAGTCCGTTGTTGCCCTTCTCCCGCCTGCGGGAGAGGGGTTGGGGTGAGGGTCTAGTTACGTAACAGGTATGTCGCACTAATTTAACTATCTGCATTAGTCGGGTTTAGGGGTATTGCCTTGTAGCCGGAGTGCTTTAAGGCTTGTCTGGAATTTAATCTCCTGTTCGTCACCGACGCATAGGGTTCAAAACCACATGCTACCATGCTCTAAAAACCCTCTACTGCAGATCATTATGTTGATGCGGTACAAAGTGAGATGAAATCATGCCGCATCAATTCATTAATGAGTATAAGAGGGTTCACTAAAGGTCATGTTCTGCTCCTAACCCACTTCAGTGGGTTTACCAGAGCATTGTAGCCGGAGGTTTCAACCTCAGGTCTACACCCGCTACTAACTGCACAAACTCCAGACAAGCTTGAAACCTCCGGTCTACTCCCGCGCGTTGACTCGCTCTACTACCTACCGCCCCTTCACCGCCGCCTGATACGCCGCTTCCGTCTCCGCCAACCGCTGCGGATTCATGGTTACGCCGAGTCCGGCAGTGGTCGGCACATCGACAGTCGAGTCTTCCCTGTTCAGGTTGAACACTTCGTTGGTGATGTCGGGATTGTAGTAGCGATCCGTCGCGCTGAGATCGCTCGGCAGCGTCACCCCCGGCAGCGAGGCAACCGCGAAATTCGCCGCCCGCCCGATGCCCGTCTCCAGCATCCCGCCGATCCACAATGGCACATTGTTCTCGTGGCAGAACTTGTGCAGCGCGATAGATTCGGTCAGACCGCCGACTCGTGCTGGCTTCAGATTGATGATGCGTCCCGCGTCGATCTCCACCGCTAGGCGCACATCATCGACGTTACGGATGCTCTCGTCCAAGCAGATCGGCGTCTTGAGCTGTGGCTGCAACTTGCTGTGCTGATAAATATCGTCGTGTCCCAACGGTTGCTCGATCATCAGCAGATCGAGGTTGTCCATCTTCTTGAATAATTCGATGTCATCCAGCGTATAGGCGCTGTTGGCGTCCGCCATCAGCAGAATATCGGGATAGGCATCGCGCACCGCCTTGAGCATGTCGTAATCCCAGCCCGGCTTGATCTTCAGCTTGATCCGCTTGTAGCCTTCCTTAACACGCTTGTCGATCACGCCGAGAGTCGCGTCAATATCCTTCTGGATACCGATGCTGACGCCCACCACCACGCGCGATTTACGCGGCTGATCACTGATCAAGTTGCCCAATGGCACTTTCTGGTACTCCGCGATGGCAGCCCAGAACGCGGTTTCCAGCGCCGTCTTCGCCATCGGATGCCCGCGAAACTTGTTTAGCGCATCGAGCGTCGTCTTGCCCACCACTGCCGGAATGAAGAAGCTCTCCAGCACATGCGTCGCGGTGGCAATCGTCTCGTAGCTGTACCCCGGTGTCCACGCGGCGACGCACTCTCCCCAACCGATCACGCCGCCCATGTGCAGTTCCACCAATACGGCGGCACGTAGCGCATCGTTATTGGCATCACCGCCGAAGCTAGTGGTTAGCACTTCCACCAGCGGCAGCGCGATGTGATGCAGGATCACCTTATCGACGGGAGCCGGAGCTTGAATCTGATAGCGAGTATGCGACATTGTATTTTTAGTCCTTCGGTGTTGTTGTGAGTTAAAAAACGAATCCCAGTGGAGGCTAGTTTACTGCAAGCCCGCATTCCTTTACGACAGTTCGGAGCAGTTGATCGCTAAATGGGTGGGTTAGAAACCCATAGGCATTAAGCTAAGCACATGGCTACCGAATTATGACGCTAAGAACAGTTCAGCACTTGATGACAGGCTGGAGTCCCTTTGGAGTCCCGTAGGGACTTTGTTCGTTCAGCCCGGTAATTTATTGCCGGGTGAGCCGCTAACACTGCCTAACCATTAGGCAACGGATGTTGCCGCCTCCCCTATTTCCTTATCTTGATGCCTAGGGTAGGGTTGGAAACCTACCCTCTGGAATAAAGCGAGAGCACGCGGACAAGATACCACTTTGAGAGATTCGCGCGGCATTAACTTATTGCTTGCGTGTAGATGTGGATAGTTCATGAGAGTTCAACTATGAATTAACCCACTTCAGTGGGTTTACCAAGTGTTGTAGCCGGGGGTTTCAACCTCCGGTCTACACTCTGCCCAATCCATTGTTCGCCTATCCCCTAATTAATCAACCGTCCCAACACCGCATCCGCGTGACTGATCACGTAGTAGTTGCGATCCCTACCGTCGTAGTAGCCACGCACATAATCGGTGACGATGAATCCAGCCGCAAACGCGCTCTCGAACACCTCGCGCATGTGTAGCTGCCATTCCTTCGCCAGATCGGGATCGTCGTCGCGGATGTCGGCAATGTTGTCGGGGATTTCGATCATCGCCAGTTGCGAGGGCGGCATGGTGATCTTCTCGCTCGGCTGCACATAACCGCGCAGCGCCGGACGCGATGGGTTCATGATCAGCACTTCGCTGTCCAGATACTGCTCCAGCGTCAACCCCGTGCGCCGATTGGACAAGCGCTGCTCCACGCGGTTATTGGTCACCCACCACTCCACGATGAAGCGATCCGAGAAGCCGTGCGCACCAAACACCGTTGATCCATCGCCGTAATAATCGCGGGCATATTCGCGCACGATAGCGCCCAGCTTGCGGATGTTTAGGTGCGCGTTGCGACTCAGCAGCGGATCAAACGTCCACGTCACCAACCGGATGCCCAGACGGATCGCCACCTGACGCTGCGACAACTTCAGATCGTAACCGATCCCCGCGTCGCGGTACTGCGGATCCACCGCCATGCGCTGCGACACCAATTTCAAGTTCGCCATCGCCGGACGATCCGCATCGGGGCTTTCCAAACCGAAGTAACTGAGCAGGAAGCCGATCAACTTATCGCCGTCCCATGCGCCGAGGATCGGGGAACCGCTGCGCTGCATCGAGATCAGCATGTGCGGGTAGACAACGGCGGACTCATCGTTCCATACCATCCGCTGCAGCTCGGCTGCCTTTTCCATCTCGTCTAATGTACTTAACTCGCGTATCTGATGCCTTGCCATGTGTCGATTTTTGCACCTTCTGCCATTGAAGAACTGAACGTTAAACTGTCGTTAGCTAACTGCTGAACTACGCGATGCGGTGACGGCGGCGCAGCAAATTTCGCATCAATTCGCGGGTGTAGTGCCGCCCCCGCATGTAGGTAGTGATCGTATCCTCGAAGCGCACTGGACGAATGCCGAACAAATCGTAGAGGTTGCCCATCGGCGCGGTGCGGTTCGAGGCGAGGATGTCAAACCACTGCGAAGTGATTGGCCACGCCGGAAACAAACGCTGCAAGAGGCTGGTATAGGCGCGCAGCATGTACGGCGGCACAGGCACAATCGAGCGTGGAGTCTGCGTCACGCGCATCACCGTGCGTACCATCTCGTTGAAGCTCATGTACTCCGGTCCGCCGATTTCTAGTGTCTGATCGACGGTGTTCAGCGTTTCCATGCTGCGTACCAGCGCCTCGATCAAGTCCTTGATGTAGATCGGGTGCAGCAAACCCTCGCCCTGCCCCGGCTGCAAAAAGATCGCCGGATTCGCCCGCAGCACCATCGCCAGCCCGTTGACGAAAACATCCTCAGGACCAAAGACCACGCCGCTGCGAAAGATCGTGTACGCCAGACCGCTGGCACGCACCTGATCCTCGACTTGCCCTTTAGCGCGCAGCAGCAGAAACGCCGATGACGGCGCAGCACCCAGATGGCTCATCACCACAAGGCGTCCGATACGTGCCGAACGCGCGGCGGCGATGATGTTGCCCGTCCCCTTGAGATCGACGTAATCGAGATCGCGGCGGCGTCCCCACCACTGTGCGCCCGCCAGATGGAACACCGTATGCACGCCCGTCATCGCCTGATGCAGAGTCTGCTCATTGTGCAGCGAGCCGCTGAGGATCTGCACTGACTCAGGGAACAACGGATGTTTGCTGTCGCGCTGGCTGACTGCCGTTGAAGTTAACGCGCGCACGGGATGACCTTCACTGGTCAATCGCTGTACCAGCGTCCGCCCGACTAAACCCGTTGCGCCTGTCACCAGAATCATGAACTTAGCTAATCCGTACTTTCTCGGCGGGGAATTATAGCATAGCGCGATGGGTAACTGAATTGTGGAAACGCCGATAAAGCAGATATAGCTGACAAACAACAGTGTGCTTGCCCGAAGGAGATATCCATCGACAACCGACTCCCCTCTCTGTAAACGGTTGAAGGGCGGACAGTGATAACGAGGCAGCGCCCACCGGACGTTAATGCAGATTGTTAAAATAGTGCGGCATACCTGTTATGCAACTAGACCCTCACCCCAACCCCTTTCCCGCAGCGGGAGAAGGGCAACAACGGACTCCCCCTCTAGCCGCTTGCGGGAGAGGGGGTGGGGGGTGAGGGCTGGGTTTACCGTACTATTTCGTTAATGACCATTAGCATCCGGCTATAAGCACGAAGCACCGTAAACGGCGCTAACACAACGAGCAGAGATTAGCCCTTGTTTCAGCCCGGAGCTTCAGCTCCGGGAACCTCTCCGCCTTTCAACTGCCCGCAGAGAGGAGAATCTAGGTTCAACCTACGATCCCCTCTCTGTAAACGGAGAGGGGTGGCGAAGCCGGGGTGAGGTAAAAGGGAAACCACTGCTCACTTGCGGTGTTTTAATATTGTTGGGGGAAGAATCTGGGTAGTCAGGCAGTCTGCATTCTTAACCTTTCGAGAATGAGATAGACTGTATTTACTATTGCACTGAGGGAGAAGCAAACCATGGAACGACGGCGCGTGGTCGTCACGGGGATGGGCGTCTTAAGTCCGGTGGGCAATACCGTTGCCGAAGCATGGGAGAATACGGTAGCAGGTAATTCTGGCATCGACTACATCAAGCGTTGGGATGCCAGTCAGATGGAAGTACAGATCGCGGGTGAGGTCAAGAATTTTGATCCGAAGGCGCTGTTCGGACACAAAGAAACCCGCCGTATGGATCGGGTCACCCAGTTGGCGATGGCTGCTGCGGGCGACGCTCTCCGTGACTCCGGCATAGACATGAGCAAAGAAGATGCCTATGAAGTCGGCTGCCTGATCGGATCGGGCGTCGGCGGTATTGAAGTCCTCCTCGATCAATCGCGGCAGGGCTACGAAAAAGGCATCAATACCATGAGTCCGCTGCTGGTGCCCATGATGCTCGTCGACAGTCCCACTGGTCGTGTCGCCATCGAATACGGCTTGCGCGGACCGAACATGGCAGTCGCCACCGCCTGCGCCACTGGCAACAACGCTATCGGTGAAGCCACGGAGATGATCCGTCGCGGCGCGGCGGATGTGATGATCGCGGGCAGCACCGAAGCGGGCATCGTGCCGCTATCCGTCGCCGCCTTCGCCAATATGGGCGCGTTATGCAAGCATTACGATACACCGCAGACTGCTTCCCGTCCCTTCGATAAGACTCGCAGCGGCTTCATCATCTCCGAAGGTGCTGGCATATTGGTGCTCGAAGAACTGGAACACGCCAAAGCGCGCGGAGCGAAAATCTACGCCGAGATCATCGGCTATGCCACCACCGACGACGCTTTCCACGTCACTGCACCGATGGAAAATGGCGAGGGCGCGCGCGTGGCAATGAAGAAGGCGTTGAAGAATGCTGACCTTCAGCCCGAACAAATCGACTACATCAACGCGCACGGCACTAGCACACCACTGAACGACGCCAGCGAAACTCGTGCCATCAAGGGGATGTTTGGCGAAAAGGCTTACGATATCCCCATCAGTTCCACCAAGTCTGTCACCGGACACATGCTCGGTGCGGCAGGCAGCGTGGAAGCAATGTTTAGTGTCATGGCGATTCAGACGCAAACGATCCCGCCGACGGCGCATCTGAATAACCCTGATCCCGAATGTGATCTGAACTACGTCCCCAATCACAGCATTACGCGCAAGGTAGATTACGTGATGAGCAACTCCTTTGGCTTCGGCGGGCATAATGCAGTGCTGGTCATTGGGAAGTATCACGCGAATGGTAAATAACACGCGGCGCGCCTCGCTGAATGGCGCTAATGGGCACAGTCCCGGCAGTAGTAGCAGTAGCACTAGCAACGGGAACGGCAATGGCGGCGGACAAACGCATAGCAATGGTAACGGGAACAGCAACGGCAATGGTCATCGCTCGACGTTGACCGTTAGCACACCTGCCCGCGCCAACCGCAACAGCCTGCGCTATGCCAATATCGTCGGTTGGGGCATGAAAATCCCCGACACGGTGATCACCAATGCCGATCTGGAAGCAGTGGTCGATACCACCGACGAGTGGATACGTTCGCGCACTGGTATTCAGGAACGTCGTTTTGCTTCCGAGCGTGAAGGTGTGGTCAACATGGGCTTCGAGGCAGCGCGTATCGCGCTGGATCGTGCCGACATCCTGCCCACCGAGATCGATCTGATCATCGTAGCGACCTCCACGCCGGAAGATATTTATCCCAGCACCGCCTGCAAGATTCAGAACATCTTGGGCGCAACCAAAGCGGGCGCGTTCGATCTCAGTGCTGCTTGCTCAGGCTTCGTTTACGCGCTGAACATGGCATCACAGGCGATCCGTTCCGGCAGCATCGATAAGGCACTGGTCATCGGTACCGAGGTCAATTCGCGCGTTATGGATTGGAATGACCGCAGCACCTGCATCCTCTTTGGTGACGGCGCGGGCGCGGTGGTGCTCTCCGGCGGCGATGATCCCGGCGGGATGCTCTCCTGCGTCTTGGGCGCGGATGGCTCCGGCGCTGATCTGCTGGGCATCCCTACCGTTGGGCGTGCCAGCATCCCCGAAGGTCAGCAGATGCATAAGCTGCACATGAACGGGCGCGAGGTCTTTCGCTTCGCCACGCATGTTATCCACGAGAGTATCATCGAGGCAGTGGAGAAGGCGGGCTTGAAGCTGGCGGACATCGCCCTGATCGTGCCGCATCAGGCAAACCAGCGTATCCTCAGCGCCGCCGCCCGCAGCCTCAACGTACCGGAATCGCTGTTCTACAGCAACGTACATCGCTACGGCAACACATCCGCCGCCTCGATCCCGATTGCCTTATGCGAGGCAGAGCGCGAGGGGCGCATCCATCCCGGTGATAACATCATCCTGATCGGCTTCGGTGGCGGGCTGACGTGGGCAACCGCGGTGATCCAGTGGCAGCCTGTGCCTGCCCCTGCCTCGCGTGGACTCAATTACCGTCTATCGCAGGGTCGTCGTGAAGTGGTTTACGTCTTTGCCTTCTGGCGTGCCCGCTTCATGCAGATGTTCCGCCGTTGGGAAGCAAAGATCAAAGGCTCGCCCGCGCTGACGGCGAATATCCGCGAACCGAAAAAATCGGAACGGGAACGCGAACGTGATCGTGAACGCAGCGCCACGCCGCCAGCGCCAAAACGCGAACTCAACGGCAGCAGCCCGAAAGCGGAAAAACCGGAACCCGAAAAGGAACTGGAACGCCGCTAAAGCCAAAACGACCCCTCTCACCTTGAGAGGGGTTGTCCTTATCTACTACTTGTGGCGATAGCGATCACCCTCTGCCGGTTGCGTCTTCATTGATTTCTGCTGCCACTGCCCATATACGAAGTATCCCATTTTCAATAGTTAGCAACACTTTGTCATCAGGACTGAACAGCCCTGCCGTAATCGGTAAGTTGATCGAGAGCAAGCTGCGCCCGCCACTATCTCTGATCCGAAAAGCGTCATAAGCATTTAGTGCTGTAGCCGCCTTCAACGATTGGCTGGAAGAAACAACCTGCTTCAAGTTGGTGATAGGGGCGAGTACTGGACTCGTTGGCTTGCCCGTCGCCACGTCGAACCATTGCACTCTGTTATCAGTACTGTCGCTGATAGCATCGTTTTCGCTGTACGCAGCGACCCCTGTACCGTCGGGGGAAAAGATCACTGTCGGGAACGGAATGCGAATCAGTTGAATTTCCTGAATCATTTTTCCTGAATCCAGATTCCAGACCCGCAGCTTTTGTCTGTCATGGTCGGCGGAGGCGAGCAGTTTGCCATCCGCACTTAAAGCAAAACCATTCTTTTGCGGCAAATGTTGGATCTGCTTGGTTGCGCCGGTCTGCGTGTCCACCACCCAGATGTTTGGATCGCGCTTGTTACCAAACGCGAAGTAGCGACCATCCGCGCTGAAAGCTACGACTTCGCTGCCATAGACGACTCGCGCGGAGTCGAGTAAGGTTTGTGACCGTAGATCATACAGATCCAAAGTGCCGGGTTTGTTAGTGTTATCCATCACGACGCGCATGAGCGCAGGATTGAAGGAAGTGATGTAGGCATTATCGACGGCATCAGGCAGCGCAATCGTTTCGATAAGTTCGCCCGTTGCTGCATCAAGGCTCAACACCAACGGTTCGCCGCGTGTTCGAACCAGCAATCTCGTGCCACCGTTAGCGATGTACAACGGCGGGTTTATCCGATAATCGCTGGCTGACTCCACACTTGTTGGTTCGCTATCTGCGGCGATAGACATCCACATCAGTCTGTCATTCTCACTACGCATGTAGAGCGATGCTTCATCTGGGCTGAATTCAATGTCACCCATAAAGGCGGCACCCATTCTTATACTCGGTTCTCCGCTTATAGCATTGTAGATGCTGATGTGACTCAACTGAGAATTGTTGGTCGTCCAGAGTACCGCCAGCTTCGTTCCATCGGCATTGAAGGCAAGGTCTTCTGCCCAGAAATTGGAGTCCTCCCCTTGCAGACTGTATAGCAACTGCTGCGTTTGCGTATCCCAGACTCCGAGTTTCTTATCGCTGCTGCTGACAGCGATTAGCTGCCGACTAAAGGCAATGTCTCTGACTTTCTCTCCATCCCCGATCCACGAAATGCTGAACTCTGAACGTCCCTCAACGAGATTCAAGACCTGTAGTCTGTTGTCGGCTCGCAGCACCGCTAAGCGTGTTCCGTCGGGGTTGAAGGCGATCTTCATTACGTTTCGTGGTATAGAGACTAACGGGTCTGCGGCAAAAACTTGGGAGCTACCGCTGATCAACCCATTGCGATAGACTGCCACATCTGAACCCGCTGCCATAGCAAAGGTGCTGCCATCCGCTGACCACTGGAAATGTGCGGGATCAACCGTAGTAAAATTCAAGCCGATTTGTCTTATTTGCTTTAGTTCAACCACATTTTCTGGAGTGATAGCGGGTAGATCGGCGGGCAGCGGCGTCATGATGACGGTTTCGGCTGCTGCTGTACCCTTCGTCAGCGTCAGTGTATAGGCAAATGGCTCAAAAGAGGCGGTTAATGGCGTGACCGTAATCTCAAAAATCCCTGTTGAAGCGAGAGAGATATTGGTAAGCTCGACCTTTTGATAATTCCCCGCGCTGGTGATGCGGACATTGCCCGGAGTGGAAAGCCAGTCTAGCGTTACGAATATTCCAATTAGATTCTTTTGTGCATCGGGATCGGGTTCTACCGAGATATTGACTATATCCCCCGCGTTCGCCTCGAAGCGCCAGTGCTCACCATTAAGGTCACCAATGCTGCCCTTAACCGTCTGCCCGTATTCAATGATCGGAGTGGAAGCAGGGGTTGCAGGCGGCAATTCCCCGCCAAATTCCAGTTTAATAGTGTAGTCATCAGCTTGATCTAACCCTACTAGGGTGGATACGTCATTGATTGTTATTTCATATACTCCGTTGACAGGCATTTGCGCACTAAAGACCAGCGTACCTCCGGTTTGTTCCGTTTGTTGGCTTACAAGATTCAAAGTAGATCCTAATGGGCTAAAGACTTTAGCGCGGGCAAAAAACGCGGTTTCTATCGTAAGCTGAAACTCTACGCCTGCCATCCCTTCAAAATAATGGCTGATGTAACCCTCAGGCGGCATTTTCGCGGTAAATAGTTGTCCCGGAATAATGTCCGGCGCTTGAGCTAGAGCGAATGGCGTAGCGTTGAACGCGAGCAGGAGAAAGAGCAGTGCAAAGAGGATGAATAGGCTTGACTTTGATAACCTTCTGATGGGCATAACTGAGTTTCCTACATTTGTTGTGTCCACAGTAGCAAGCGAAGAGTAGCGCATCATAGTCTACGCTCGGTTGCACTATTTTGTAACAATTTGTAAGTAATGCCCGACCTCCTTCTAAACAACACGACCCCACATGATCGAGGGGTCGTGTCTTTTGCCGTTATTTGCAGAGTCCCTCTCCCTAATCCTTACTCAGATTGGAGAGGGGGTCAGGGGATAAGACTGCACTGCTTACCCGCAGACCTTCCACACACCGCCTTCATTCCGCATCCTCAGCGTCGTAGG
Organism: Anaerolineae bacterium; assembly: GCA_019637555.1. GTDB lineage: Bacteria > Chloroflexota > Anaerolineae > Aggregatilineales > UBA2796 > JAHBVK01. Next base: position 147,431 of record JAHBVK010000004.1, on the reverse strand, counting down.
CGGGAATGTCGAAGCGTTGGTCGAACCATTGGCGGTGATGCTTAAGTTGCCATCAACGGCGACCTCCGCCGAGTCGGCGGTCTGGTTAGTGACCATATAGGTCAACGCCGATGTATCCACCGTGCCGCCGTTGGTCATCGCGCTGTCGCGAGTTTGCTCCATCGCTGTGCGTACACTTGTCGCCGCGTTCGCATCGGTCAGGCACAACATGCCATCGACGACACCGCCTGCATACAGAGACTGCACGAATATCTGCGCCGCCGCCACGGGATCACCTGCCGTTGCGCCGCCGCTCGTGCTGCCATCGGACGTAGCACCAGCACCACCAGTGTTAGCACCTGTATCTCCAGGAGTGCCGTTAGTATTGCTAGCATTGCCAGTGTTGCCAGTACCGCCCGCATCGTTGATGCCATCAGTGGTACCACCGCTGCCGGCATTCGATCCGCCACCACAAGCTGCCAGCAAAATGACGATAGCGAACATTGAAATCACGCTTATTAAGCGATTATGACCCTTCATAACACCTCCGCGAAAGGACTCGAATTTGCATCTCCTATACTAGGCTTTCGCTGATAATAAATCCCAAACTAGACATAAATAAGTAGCATCAAGAATTGATGTCGTTAACACTAACTCAAGAGTATCAATAGATTCTTAACAGTAGAGTTGCTGTCACTTTGATGCGTGGACTTGAGGTGAGGGGTGTCGGGTCATCTTGTTCGCTACCTACAAAACATTGTGGCGATCCCGACGGGATCGCCACAAAACGTTAGCTAGTTGTTTCGTTTTTACGCTAAGGCGAGAATGTCAACGAATGTCGCTTACCCGCAGACCTTCCACGTTCCGCCTTCATTCCGCATCTTGATCGTCGCGGCAGGGAATGGCGAGTCGGTGGTCGTGCCAGCAGCAGTTAGCTTGAGATTGCCGCTGACGCTCACATCCGCCGTATCCGCCGTCTGGTTCGAGACCGCGTAGGTCAAGCCAGAGGTATCAATCGTCGCACCTGACGCGGTTAGCGTATCACGCATCGACTCCATCGAGCTTTTCAGCGCGGCGGCTGTCGTCGTATCGGTGGTGCAAACGAGATTATCTACTGCTCCACCGCTGTACAGCGCATCAAAGAACGCTTTCGCGCCCACACTGGGATCTCCGCCACTGCTGCTCGGATTGTTCGTGTTAGATGGTGTTCCGCCACCGCACGCCGTCAAAACTAGCACAGCAGTGAGTAGGGAAATGATCCCCAGCAACGAATTGTAACGCTTCATTAGTTCCTCCTTGAAGCATTCAGGCAAGTTGCAGCTACAATGCTAGGAGTTCGGTATCAATAAATCCTAAATAAATGTCAGTCGTAGTAAACTCGCCTTATTAATTCAATATTTATACAGTCTCTCTAACCAGAATTGTGTCCCTCCAAACTTTGGACAAACCAATTTGCCTGTTTTGCCTGATACTTGCCTGCATCTGTTCACCTTACGCTGCCCATCTTGACCTGCTATTCTTACTACGCAAGGTTAGAAGCCCACCCTTTCGGCTGCTCACTTCCTGACGATTTAGCACTCTCTAGTCACGATTGCTAAAACCCCCTTGACTCTGATTCCCAACCTGTATACACTATTGGCAACGGTTAGCACTCGACCCTTGTGAGTGCTAATGTCTTGTTAACGCACAGTTGTTACTGCCTTTGATATGGCTATCAGGAGGAATCATGAGTCTCAATCTGCGTCCTTTGGGTGACCGCGTGATCGTGGAACCATTGGAAGGTGAAGAGCAGACCGCGAGTGGTATTCTGCTGCCCGAAACCGCAAAAGAGAAGCCTCAGCAGGGTTTGATCGTGGCTGCCGGTCCCGGACGCCGCGATGATGACGGCAAGGTCATCAGCATGGATGTCAAGCTAAACGACAAGGTTCTCTATGCCAAGTATGCTGGCACCGAGATCAAGGTCAGCGGCAAGAAGCTGTTGATCCTCAAGGAAGCCGATATTCTGGCGATTGTCGAAGGCTAATCCACTTACCGATTAACAGCAACTCCTAATCACGGTAAGCACGCTCACTAACTAGAACTTGCAACTAGCACAAAACAAACTAAGGAACGAAGAATATGCCTAAGCAGTTAGTTTTCAATGAGGAAGCTCGCCGCTCCCTCAAGCGCGGTGTCGATAAGCTTGCTGACGCTGTCTCTACCACGCTAGGACCCAAGGGTCGCAACGTGGCGCTGGATAAGAAGTTCGGTGCTCCTACCGTTACCCACGACGGTGTGACGGTGGCGAAGGAAATCGAACTCGAAGACCCCTATGAAAACATGGGTGCGCAGCTCGTCAAGGAAGCAGCCACCAAGACCAACGATATTGCTGGTGACGGCACCACCACCGCGACGGTGTTGGCGCAGGCGATCATCAACGAAGGTCTAAAGAATATTGCCGCTGGTGCCAACCCCATGCTGCTCAAGCGCGGCATCGAGGCAGCCACCGAGCAGGTCGCGCAGGCGATCCGCGAGATGGCGATCCCCATCAGCACCGCCGAGGAAATTGCCTCCGTCGCCACTACCTCCGCGCAGGACGCCGCCATCGGCAGACTGATCGCGGACGTGATGGATAAGGTCGGCAAGGACGGTGTGATCACGGTTGAGGAAAGCAAGGGCTTGGAGTTCGAGACCGAGTTCGTGGAAGGCATGAACTTTGATCGCGGCTACATCAGCGCCTACTTCATCACCGCGCCGGACAGCATGGAAGCCGTTATCACCGAGCCGTACATCCTGATCAACGAAAAGAAGATCAGCGCGGCGCAGGATATCGTCCCCATCCTCGAAAAGCTGGTGCAGATTGGTCGCCGCGAATTGGTGATCATCGCCGAGGACATCGACGGTGAAGCGCTGGCGACGCTGGTGCTGAACAAACTGCGCGGCATGTTGAATGTCGTCGCGGTCAAGGCTCCCGGTTTCGGTGATCGTCGTAAGGCGATGCTGAACGACATTGCCGTTCTAACGGGCGGTACGGTCATCAGCGAAGATTTGGGTCGCAAGCTGGAGAACGTCACCCTCAACGATCTGGGTCGTGCGGGCAAGGTCGTCTCCACCAAGGAAAATACCACCATCATCGATGGTAAGGGTGAGCAGAAGGCGATTGAAGGTCGCATCGCCGAGATCAAGGTCGAGATTGACAAGTCCACCAGCGACTATGACCGCGAGAAGCTGCAAGAGCGTCTGGCGAAGCTCTCCGGTGGTGTCGCGGTGATCCGCGTCGGTGCTGCCACCGAAGTGGAACTGAAGGAAAAGAAGCATCGCGTGGAAGACGCCCTGAGCGCCGCCCGCGCCGCTGTCGAAGAAGGTATCGTGCCCGGTGGTGGTGTTGCGCTGATCAACGCCGTCGCCACGCTGGATAGCATCAAGTTGGACAACGAGGATGAGAACACAGGCGTCCAGATTCTTCGCCGCGCCCTCGAAGCGCCGATGAAGAAGATCGCCGCCAACGCTGGTCTCGACGGTGCGGTGATCGTCCAGAACGTCCGTCGTCAGCAGGCGGATAAGAAGAATTCGCGCATCGCTTATGACGTACTCGCCAACGACTACGTAGACATGATCGACGCTGGTTACGGCGACCCCGCCAAGGTGACTCGTGGCGCGTTGGAAAACGCCGCCTCCATTGCCGCCATGGTGCTGACCACCGAGGCGCTGATCACCGACGTGAAGGAAGCGGAGAAGGCTCCTGCGGGTCCTCCTCCCGGCATGGACTACTAATTAATCCGACACCTCAACAGGTGCAGGAAAACAGCAGGGGATGGCAATTGCGCCATCCCCTGCTTGTTTCTCAGGTTCTCATGCTGACTTCTACGCCGCGCCCCTAATGAAGCTACAATCACCGCAATTGTCCAACCGCAAGGATTTATTCCCCATGCCCATGTCTCCCGACTTTCACACTCGTCTGCAACCGATACTGCCCGACCTCATCCGGACCTTTGCCACACCCTTCCACATCTACGACGAGATCGGCATCCGCGACACCGGAACAGCCTTGATCGAGGCATTTGCTGGTGTACGCAACTTCAAGGAATTCTATGCCGTCAAAGCACTGCCGAATCCGCGCATCCTCGAACTGCTGCGCGATCTCAACTTCGGATTCGATTGCAGCTCGATCCCCGAATTGATCCTCAGTCGGCGCGTCGGCGCGCGCGGCGAGGACATCATGTTCACCTCCAATAACACCAGCAGCGACGAGTTCGCGGCGGCATTGCGGGATGGTGGCTGCATCCTCAATTTGGATGACATTACGCTGCTAAACAAGCTGCCTGCCGTACCTGCGCTCATCTGCTTTCGCTACAATCCGGGATCGCGTCGGTCGGGCAATGCCATCATCGGCAGTCCGCAAGAAGCAAAATACGGTGTCAGCCACGATCAAATTGCCACCGCCTATCAACAGGCAAAGGCGCTGGGCGTGCAGCGTTTCGGCATGCACACCATGCTGATCTCGAATGAGCTGGATTACCGCTACATGCTGCAAACCACCGCCATGCTCTTAGAACTGATCGCATGGCTTTCCGCCGATCTTGGCATCACTTTTGAGTTCATCAATATCGGCGGCGGGCTAGGTATCCCTTATTTGCCATCTGACGCCCCATTTGATGTGACTGCACTGGGACGCGAGATCGCGCTGCTGTTTCAGTCCTTCGAGCGTCAGCACGGCTATGCGCCCCGCCTTTACATGGAAAGTGGACGTTACCTGACCGGATCGCATGGCGTGCTGGTGACAACGGTGCTCAATCGCAAAGATACCTATCGCACCTATATTGGCGTGGATGCCTCGATGTCGGCGTTAATGCGACCAGCCATGTACGGGGCATACCATCACATCACCATTCACGGCAAAGAGGACTCCGTGCCCACCACTCCAGTCGATGTGGTTGGTGCCTTATGCGAAAACAACGACAAATTTGCCATCCAACGTCCCTTGCCCCCTATCGACATCGGGGATGTGCTGCTGATCCATGACACGGGCGCTCATGGTCAGGCGATGGGCTTCAACTACAATGGTCGCTTGCGTCCCAAAGAACTATTGCTGCGGCGCGATGGCAGCGTCGAATTGATCCGCCGTGAGGAAACCATCGACGATTACTTTGCCACCTTGCATTTCACACCCCAATCATGGCAGCCACCTGCCTGCTGAGCGATTGGCTTTAGCCTCAGGCTAAGGATTTGTCCCGTCCAGATGGAATAGTTGACCTTGAACAGAGCTTCCGTGCAGATTTGACTCTACAACCTTAGTCTCTGCTAGGCTCGTACAGCAGTCCAACTACCCCATTGCTGTATGTTGTTGCTGCTTTGAGTTTTAGGTTTAGTGGTTTGCTGAGCTGGTTGAATATCGGTAATCCTTGACCGAGTGCGTTTGGATTGATAAACAAATGATATTCGTCGATCAAATCCTCGCTAATCAAGGAGGCTACAAATCCTGCGCCGCCATAGACGATGATGTCCTTGCCCGCTTTGTTTTTCAGCTTATTGACTTCATCAACAAGATCGCCCGTTGCCAATGTGGTATTAGACCACGACGATGTTTTCAATGTCTTACTAAATACAACTTTGGGAGTCGCCACTAATTTCTTAGCAAGTTGGAATTCAGGGTGCTCAGGTAGATTGCTGGCTATTCGCTCCCATTCAGTGACAAATCCATCAATCGACTTTCGCCCAAGCAAAATGGTGTCGGATGTGTCAATAGTTGAATGGAGGTACTGTTCTAATTCATCGGGTAGTTCGGATGTCGTCTCATCATCACTTTCATGTTCATGTTCACTTCCTTCGTCTAGAGCACCCACATAGCCGTCAAGAGACATGAACATTTGCAGCTTTAACTTTCTCATGAAGTTTGCTCCTTAAGGTGGCACAGTACTGCGAATAGTTACTTCAAAATTACTTCTTTTGCTCTCTTCACGCAGACGTTAGGGCACACTATTGATTATAAACAAATGGACAATCGCCAAGCTAAAGAGAAGCAAGTCAATCCGTATAGAAGCAGTTGAGAAGGGTATCGACGCTCTCCCACCAACAAAAAAGGATAGCTGTGGAACCCCACAACTACCCTTTACGATGCATCTTCTAGCTACCTAACTAACTGCTTTACCCTGTCACTGGCACGTTGTACAGATTACCCGCGATCACTTGCAGGTACGGACTGTACACCCAACCAACCACCGTACCGAAGCGCACTTGCAGCCACGAGTTATCGCTGTTTCTGCCGATCACATCGAGCACCACGCCCCACCCCAGATTGCCGAGGATGCTATGCTGCGTGCCTGCCCCGCTGCGCAAGCGCACCGTCGTCAGCGTCCTCACGCGTACGCCAGTCGGATTGCCCGGATCGACGACTCCGCCGCCTTGCACGGGCAAGCTGTTGACATTGCCGGAGGTGATCTGTAAGTAGGCGCGGCTGACCCAACCGACGGTGCCACCGGGCAGCGTGGTGACGCGCACCCAGCTTGCATCGGCGTTACGGGCGGAAAGCGCCAGCACCGTGTTGCGATCAATCGTGGTGATGATGCCGTAGTTGATGCCCGGTCCGGTACGCACGTTCAAACGCGAAGCGTACTGCACGACGGCATTGACTCCGCTTGGTGGCGGTGGTGGTGCCACATACTGCGGCGGGTTCTGACCGTCAGGCGGTTCCCACGTCAGGTTGACCACCGAATTACCCGTCGCTTGGAAGTATTCCAGTCTGAAGTTATGGCAGCCTGCCGTCAAATCCACTGGCTGCCGGATGGTCACTCGATCCTGCACCCGCCACGCATCGATCACCAGCGTCACATCGATGTATAGGCGTACGCCGTCATCTGCCGTCAGATAAATCGTGTAGGGGCGTCCGGGCACGCATATCTGCCGCGTCCAGCGTACCGAGAAGTTCTCCCGCGGGAATCCGGCGACGGGGGCTTGTGTACTCCAGTTCTTATCGATGCCGCTGGAGCCGTCCAAGCGCACGAACGTCGGTGATCCGGCGAGGAACGGATTAGCGAAGTATTCACCGTACCACTGCGTCTGCCCATCACCCGGAGGTCCAACCGCAGGCTCATAGACGAGGCGCACCGTCGCTTGTCCCACGCGGTCATAGTATTCCACTCGCAGCGTGTGCAAACCTGCTGTCAGCGTCACATCGATGGTATACGCCGTCAACACCTGATCTTTCCACTGGTTGATCACGAGGATATTGTCGATGAACAACCTGATGCCGTCATCACCCGCCAGCGTAAAGCGATAGGTGCCCGCGTTGAACGGCGTCGTGATCGTCCAGCGGGCGCTGAAGTTATCCGGCGCAACGGCAGGATCGGGCGAACCGAGTCCCCAGAAATAGTTGATCCCACCTTCGTAGCGGCTGATCACAGGCGCACCCGCCAGATCGGGATTATTGTAATACTGTGCTGTCCATGCACTCGAAGGCGTCAGCAGCGGATTCCACGACACAGATAGGCTGGCGTCACCGATACCTTGATAGTAATCGACCTGAATGGCATGGTTACCCGTTGGCACCTGCACATTGACGTTGTAAGTCGTAGGAGCTTGATCGCGCCACGCATCGAGGATGATCTGCCCGTTGATGTAAACGCGCACGCCATCATCCGAGGTTACGGTGAAGCGGTAGGTGCCTGCCGCCAGATACTGGATCGTGACCCAGCGTGCCGACCAGAACTGCGATCCCAAGCCGGGACCGGGCGGGTTGGGTCCCCAATTGAACACCACCGCCGGATCGATGCGCGTGAACACGGGGTTGCCCTGTAGATAGGGATTGGGATAGTACGACCCCGTCCAGTTGCTGCCCGTATCAGCACTCACCGGATTGGCTGGCGTCAATATTGTGATCAGCATCGCCGCGCAGAGGACGGCTAGTAGTGCGCGAACCGAGCGATGGGTCATGATTTGACTCCTTGAGGTCGAGGTCGGTGACGATCTCTCGTAATGATCCGTCATTTCCGTCTATTTTCTTCTGTTATTCTAACCAAATATGGCGAACGCGCATCAAGGAAGTCGGGATTGCGCCCATTGATCGTCCGACGATAACGAAAAACGGACTGGTGCAGCGGTGCTGCCAGTCCGTTATCAATCGTTCACGTGTGGCTTATCTTGAGGTTAAGCTTTGGTCTCGTCAGTAGAGTTGGAATTGTCCTCAAAAGTGACGATCCAGATGCACAACCCCGCCACCAGCACCGACGCCACGATCAAAGCGACCCACTGCCCGAACAGCAGACCAACGTCGCGCGCTTCGATCAACAGCAAAATGACGATGCCCAGCGACAGCACGATCCACGCGGCAAGGCGCGGACGCTCATCAGCAAATTTCACCAATGATCCCACGACGGGGAGTGTTCTTAATCTATCCATCACTTCAAGTCCCTTTGTTTTCGCCGCAGCATTATAGCGGTTTTAGGACGCGCTCGCCTAATTTCTTAGCGAAAACTTGCGTATCCGGAGGCTGCGATTCCTCGGCGGCTTCCCTCCACGCCGGATTCTTGATGGTTTCCACGTCCATCTTCTGGTAGCCCATGCCGAAGAACACATCGGTTAGCGTGCTGGGCGCGTTGTTGGGTACGAACATCAAGCCGATCTCGCTCTGCAATGCCTTCGATGCCTTCTCCACTTCCTCCAACAACGACTTGGCGAGTGGTGCTTGCGGCATTTCCGGCTCGATCAGCAGTTCGTCCATCCGCGCGATCAGGTTATCCACGTGGAAGCCCGCCAAGCCGACGATGCGGTTATTGACTTCCGCCAGCAGATACGACTTCTCGCCAAAGCGCGAGATGATGTCGATGTGCTTGAGCGATTTACCAGTCCCCTGATTGATCAGTCGGGCGATGTCCTCGGCGGTTTGCGGCATCCCGCGCCGTATCTTGATCGACATCGAGATCGGGGCAGCTTCCACTTCTGGCTGTGGATCTGCCGCTGCCGCTGTTATTGCTGGAGTTTCCACCGCTGGTGTAACGGGCGCGGCGGATGTGCCGCTTATGCCGTCAGCGCTGCCTGCAGCGGCGCTAGTTAGTGGTGCAGTCGGCGTGATCGGGCGGATCACCGAGGGCGCGGACGAAGCACCCGGCGCTGCTGCCAGATTGGAGGTAGCAGCAGGCGCTGGCGTCACTGCTGCCGTTTCTGTTGTGGGTGGTGTGCTGGCGCCCGGTGTACCGACCACTTTGGCGGCGGAAAGCTGCCCTGTCGGCGGTGGCATGACCTGCACCACGCTGACACTGACTTCATCTGACTGCTGGCTCTGCAAACCGCGTGCCAGCATCAGTTTGTTCCACTCGCTGTCGATCTGCGCCCAGACATCCTCTAGCGAGCCGTTATTGGTAATTCGCACAGTCGCTTTCGCCAGCTTGTCGCGCTGTGGGTTCTGCGCGATGATGCGGCGTTTGGCGTCTGCTTCGGAAAGTCCGCGCTTCATCAAGCGTTCTAGCTGCACCTGCGGCACGGCATCCACCACCCAGATCGCATCCACCGCCTGTCCTAATGGTCCATCCACCAGCTTGATCGCCTCAATGACGGCGATAGGTTGCTGGGCGCGGCGGATCAGTGTGTCAATGCCTTGCAGGATGATCGGATGCGTGAGGCTTTCCAGCCGTGCCAGCGCATCGGGATGAGAAAACACAATGGCACCCAGTTTGGCGCGGTCAATCTTGCCGTCGCTGCCGACTAGCCATCTGCCGAACCAGTCGATCACAGGCTGATAGGCGGGGGCACCGGGAGCCATCACCAGATGCGCCAGACCATCTGCGTCGGTGGTATACGCGCCCAATGATTCCAAGCGTTTCCGCACCACGCTCTTGCCCATGGCGATATTGCCGGTCAATCCGATCACGTATTTATTCGCCCAGCGACCCACGAGCGCACCTCCGCATGATATAATCGCCGCCTGTCAATGGCACAGATAATGATAAATTTGCCATGAAGACGGTTTGCAAAATTGTAGCTTGATGCCTGATGGCGGGCAATCTCGATTTCATCGCAGCAGCTATTAGTGGGCGAATGCCTGTTGACAACTTGTATTTTTGGGGATAATAGAGCCACTTTGGCGCTTACTCCGCAGATCTACGGTTATACAAATTTCATGAATCCTTCACGGTAATGAAACTAAAATCTGTAGATATCGGATAAATTATGGTTTAGAATAAGTTTGCCAATAATTTGAATCCGGTTAGGCTTTTCTTACTTTGGTCGCAGGTGAATGTCAACTCTATTTGTTTGCCACGTCCCTGCCGATGATCTCGTAGCGACGCGCATCTACAACACTCTAGCCCCTGCCGAGATCGACTGTTGGGTTGATCATTTGCATGGTTCAGGCGACGCTGACGAACTTGAGGATCAAATTCGCAGCGTCATTCGTGGGGCGTTGGGAGGCATCTTTGTGCTGTCCACGCACTCAATCAACGACTCCGAGTGCATCACCCAACTACAAGCGTTGGATAAAGCGAATAAGCGGCTCTATGTGCTGATCTGGGAAAACATCACCGCTGATCAGATGCCGGAGTGGCTGAACGCTTATCCGTGGATCGACCTAACCCAGAATCTGGATGGCGGGCTGCTCGAATTTCTGTACCTTTTGAAGGGCAAGCCCGAACCCGCTCCCTCGCCTACCGAAACCAAAATGAAGCTGTACAACGTCAGTGGCAGCTTCCCGTACTGGCATCTCGACCTGCCGCTGATCGGGCGCGATGATGATCTGGATGCGGTGCGCGACTCACTCTCCGAGGGGCATCGCGGCACGTTGATTCAAGGCTTTTCGGGCATCGGTAAGACGCGCCTCGCCGCTGAAATCGCCAGCACCATCAAATTTCGTGATGGCGTGGTCTGGTACACCTTCACGCCCAACAGCACCCTCTACGATCTGGCGGCGCTGATCGTCGATCATTTGAACCTCGATCTCGATCCCCGCACCAACGAAGCTGATCTCTGGTCGCTGCTGCGGAAGTACCAGATGCTGCTGGTCTTGGATGGCGCGGAAAGCTGCCCCAATCCCAGCGCCTTCGCGGAAGCGCTCAACCGCTTGCACCTGAATCGCGGCACACAACTGCTAATCACCAGTCGGCACATCTGGCAAGAACTGCACGATGTCAAAGTCCACGAAATGCAGATCCCGTCGATGGGTGCGTCCGCAGAAATTTTGAAGCGCATGGCAAGGGCGCAAGCACCTCGTCACACGCTCGATGATTACGAGGCGGATATCATCAAAGCTGCCCACCAGCGTCCGCGTCTGATGTGGTACGCCGTCAAGTGGGCAAACTTCTTCCCGCTCAACTACGTGATCGAACTACTAGGCACGCTCAAAGGCGCTGATGCCAAAGACGCTTACGAGGAATTGATCAACAAGACGCTGAACAGCGCCCGCCGTCACGATGATTGGACGGATGTCGAGTCGGCGCTGCGCAAGCTGTCGATCTTCCGCAGCGGCTTCACTTTCGAGGCTGCCCGCACGCTGCTCGGTGATCCGCATCCGCTGCTGCTGCTCAAAACGTGGGGCATGGTCTCCTTTGATGGCGAACGCTACGAGATCGATCCTCTGTTGCTTCTCTCTGTAGAAGCAGACTTGAGTATTCAACAGACACACTACCGGTTCTATCGTGCGCTGGCTGTTGAACGCGCTCTCAAACAAGATTACAGCGGCATGATGGCGGAACTGGACAATCTGGATGCCGCCTTCAATTACGCCATGGAGAACGACGACCTTATTGGTGCTTTCGAGATCGCGCAGTCTTGCTCACCGTTTATGGGATCGTGGGCGCGTTTTGAGCAGCGCCGTAGCTGGTTAGAGCGTATCGCCGCCTGTCTGGCGGATAACGTCCGCGATCCGTTGTACCCCGAAGTGCAGATCGCACTGGGCATCGCCTATCAGGAACGCCCCGGCACGGATCGGCGTACCAACTTGCAGAAGTCGGTATCCTGCTTCGAGCGTGCGCTGCGTGCTTATAGCGCCCAAAAAGCGCCGATGAAGTACGCCATGATCCAGAACAATCTGGGCATCACCTACCGCATCCTCAGTGAGACGGATCATCCGGCGGAGAATCTACAACTGGCGATCCATGCCTTCAATCAGGCGATGCGTCACTACGGTCCGCGCTCGACGCCGATCACCTTCGCGGTGGTCCAGAATAACCTCGGCGCGGCGTACATCGATCTGTCGCGAGTCAAGGATCGGGCGAATAATTTGTGGTTGGCGGTTGCTGCCTTCCGCCGCGCCCTCGCACCGCTCAAGCCTACCGAACATGCCATGCAGTACGCACAGGTGAATCACAACTTGGGCACTGCCTACGGTGAACTCTCCGAAGTCAGCGACAAGAAAGACAATCTTGAACGCGCCATCAAGTGCTATGCGCGGGCGATGCAAATCTTTACGCCGCAGAATGCGCCCATGGACTACGCCCGCACCTCGCACAATTTGGGCTTGGCGTATCGCGGTTATGCCGATCTGGAACGCCCCGACGCGCACTATCACAGCGCGATCAAGGCATTCCAGCAGGCGCTGCGTTTCTGGTCGCCCAAGACGGCACCGGGCAACTTCGCCAGCGCTCAGATGCTGCTTGGTCAGACCTATCTGGACATCGCCGAGATCGAATATCAGCCGAGCTACCTCGAACGCTCGATCAGCGCCTTCCAGCAGTCTTTGAACTTCTACAGCATTCGCAACCAGCCGTCGGAGTATGTCAAGGGCATGGTGCTGGTGGGTATTGCTTACCGACGCTTGGGCAAGCGTAACGAAGCACGCAACTGCTGGCAGAAAGCGGAGAAATATTTCCGCCAGATCGGGATGAACGACGTGGCAGAACAGTTACGTAAGTGGCTGGATGGCGACGACAGCGATCTAACCCCACCGCGCCGCTAACTATCGAATTTGTCGCGTACTGTTTTGTCGGCGTGATTCACCGCACTACAACTGCTGATAATTGATGTTCAGAATACAGGGCGAGGCACGATCCTACACCCAACCCTTAATACGTCGCACAATGTAGGGGCGAGGCGTGCCTCGCCCTGTGTTTGGATTGCTGATCCAGCGGATTCGATGTGATAGAGTCTTGTCCAACCCATTACATTGCCTCAATAGCATGATATAATTTTCACAAACAGCCTGCCTTAAGGTTTTTTTGATTCGCGTATTGGAATTTGGAGTCGTCAGATGTTTGCTGAATTAGGCATTATCACGACAGCTTTGGCGCTGCTATGTGCGGTGTTCGCGACACTTGGCTCTGCCTACGGAGCGCTGAATCAGCGGGAACGCTGGATTCTCAGCGCGCGTAATGCCGCGCTGCTGATCTGGCCCCTGCTGACGACGGCGGTGCTGACCATGCTGGCGGCGCAGTACAGCGGCGATTTCAGCATCCAATACGTCTACAACGTGACCAATTCCACCGAACCGCTGTTCTACAAAATGACGGCGTTGTGGGGTGGGCAGCCCGGATCGCTGTTGTTCTGGGCGTGGACGATGAGCACCTTCACCTGTGCCGCGCTGCTGCTCAACTGGAAATCGGATCGGCGCTTGATGCCGTGGGTAGTGACCTTCACCGCGCTGGTGCTCAGTTTCTTCTTGATCTTGGTCGTCGTCTTTGAGAATCCTTTCCAGCGCTTCTGGACGATCCCCGGTCAGCAAGAAGTGATCAACGCGGTATTTCAGCCTGCCTTCGCCACCGTTTTCCGTCCTACCGATGGACGCGGCTTGAATCCGCTGCTGCGCCACCCCGGTATGGTGATCCACCCGCCGATGTTGTACGCAGGCTACGTGGGCATGACCATCCCGTGGGCGTTTGCGATGGCGGCGCTGGCATCGGGACAGTTGAACACCAACTGGATCAAAGTCACCCGCCGCTGGATTTTGCTGGCGTGGCTGCTGCTCGGCTTGGGGCTGATCCTCGGCGGACGGTGGGCGTATGACGTGCTCGGTTGGGGCGGCTATTGGGGTTGGGACCCCGTTGAAAATGCCGCGCTGCTGCCGTGGCTGACGGGAACAGCATTTCTCCACAGCGTGATGATTCAAGAGAAGCGCGGGATGCTCAAGGTCTGGAACATGTTCCTGATCATCCTGACCTTCTTGCTGGTGATGCTGGGCACGTTCGCCACCCGCAGCGGCATCGTCTCCAGTGTTCACAGCTTCGCGCAGAGTTCCATCGGCGTCCCAATGCTGATCTTCGTGGCGGGTACGATCCTCGGCTGCTTGGGGTTATGGGGCTGGCGCTGGTCACGCGGCGATCTGGCTAGCGATCACCAACTGGATGCGCTGATCAGCCGTGAGAGCATGTTTGTGCTCAACAACTGGATTTTCGTCGGCATTACCATCATGGTGTTGTGGGGAACTTACGCGCCCGTATTCAGCGAATTGTTCACCGGACAGCAGATCACACTGGGGCGCGAATATTATCTTGGCGTCGTCGTGCCGCTGTTCGGAGCGATGTTCCTGTTGATGGGTGTCGCGCCGCTGGTGGCGTGGAAGAAGTCATCGGTGGGGACGCTGAACAAACAACTGCAACTCCCGCTGGTGCTGACGGTAGCGACGATTGCGTTTCTGTTCGCCACGGGAACGCGCAACGGCACGGCGCTGCTGGCGTATGGCTTGGTCTTTTTCGCGGGCTACACCACCATCCTTGAGTATTATCGCGGGGTGCGTGCCCGCATGAGCAAAGGCGAGAATCCGATCACGGCGCTGGTGCGCTTGTTCGCCCGCAGCCGTCAACGTTACGGTGGCTATTTCATCCATCTTGGCATTGTCGTCATCGGCATCGGCGTGATCGCCAGCACCGTATTCCAGATGGAGACGCAGGCAACCATCGGCAAAGGTGATCAGATCACGCTCGGCAACATGACCATGGTCTACGAAAATGCCTATCAAGCGGATGCGGATGATGGGCGCTTGATGGTGATGGCGGATGTGGGCGTGTATAAAGATGGCGTCAAAGTGGCGGATATTCGCCCGCGCAAAGATTTCTTCGGCACGGAAAGCGGCAGCCAGATGCCCATGACCATCGCCGGACAGTACACCACGCTAGAGAGCGATTTCTACGTGCTGCTGACCGGATGGGAAGGGCAGCGCCTAACCTTCCACGTCTACATCAATCCGCTGGTCAATTTGGTGTGGTGGGGCGGCATCATCTTGATCCTCGGCACGATCATCGCGGCATGGCCCAGCCCGCAAAAGGACACCGTGGCTAAACTGGCGGAAAAGACCGCGCCCGGTCAATTGCAACTGGCGGGGGACTGATGCGAGTGATGAATTCGGTGAAACGTTGGTTCACACTGGCTGTCGTCCTGCTGCTGTTGCTGATCAAAGTGATGAGCAGCGCGACGCTGATCACTTTAGCGCAAGGCGATGCCACGCCTGTTCCCACGCTGCGCCCCGTCACCGAGGCGGAAGTCAACGCGGCGGCGAAGAATCTCTACTGTCCAGTGTGCGAGAATTTGCCACTGGCGGTGTGCTACACCGATGCTTGTCTGGACTGGAAACAGCAGGTACGCGATTTACTGGCGCAAGGTTACACTCAGGAGCAGATCGAAGCGTATTTCGCCACCCGTTTCGGACCTAAAACCGTAGGCACGCCGACCACGCCGCAAGCGCAGCTACTAACCATCGTGCTTCCGCTGGCGCTGATCGGGCTGATCGGTGTGGTGGTGCTGCTGAATCTGCTACAATGGCGATCACGCCGACAGCACGAACAGGAGATAACTCCCGACTTTGCCGAGGCGGATGGCTCAATCCCGATTGATGATGAATACCGCGCACGGCTGGAAGCTGAACTGAATCAAGAGTAGTGAGGTGGCAGGGATTATGACTACGACAACCACAGCGAACACGAACGCAGCGTCAGCAACACCAGCCCAGACGATTAAGCCGCAGCCTCGCCGCATCAAACCACTGGTCATGGCGCTAATCATGATCGTTCCGGTGCTAATCATTCTGGGCTTAGGCTGGGCGCTGATAGAAGCAAACCGCCGCCAGATCACTAGCGGTCCCGCGCCGGATTTTATCGTCAATACTTACGGTGGTGGCGACTTCAGCCTGAGCGCGCAGAAGGGCAACGTGGTTGTTATTAACTTCTGGGCGAGTTGGTGCGGTCCCTGCCGCTCCGAAGCCGCCGATCTCAACGCTATCTGGGATGAATACAAGGATCGCGGCGTGGTCATGGTCGGCGTGGGCTATCTCGATAACGAATCCAACGCCATTGAGTTCCTCAAGGAATTCAACATTGAATATCCCACCGGACACGACGCCGAGAGCCGGATTACAGGCATGTACGGCGTGCGCCAGGTGCCAGAGACCTTCGTCATTGATAAAGCGGGCAACGTAGCGTGGATGATCCCCGGTCCGACGACGGCGGCGGACTTGCGGACGGTACTGGACAGATTACTGGTGGCGGAATGAGTGTTGGCGGGCTGATCTTATTCATCGCGTTCTTGATTGCGGTCGTCGCTATTGTGCTGGCACCACTGCTGAGATCGTCACCACAAAAACTCAAAGCGCAGCCCACTGCCGCCGATGCCGACCTCAGTTCGCCGCTGATCGGTCTGGAAGCACAGCATCAAGCGACTCTCGCCAGCCTGCGTGATCTGGACTTCGATTTTCAAACGGGCAAGTTGGCTGAAGTAGATTATCACACGCAGCGCGAATTCTTGATGCAGCGCGGCGCGGATATTCTGCGTCAGATCGACCTGTTGGCAGCTAACAACAAGGCAGCGCCCGATCCATCTCCGTCTCCTTCTTCAACTCCTGTACGTTCGGCGCGCAAACGCAAAGCATAGATCATCATCATGTCCTTTAGACTCTCTCACCTGCTTCCAGTATTATTCGTTCTGCTCTTGATCAGCGGTTGTGCGCTGTCCGGCGAACCGCCTATCGTGCGCACGATGGCGCTGCCCACTGTGACGCCTACTGTCCCGCCCGATCTCGGTTATCCGGTGGGCAAGGTCGATATGGCACGCGGGGCGGAGATATTCGGCGGCGCTCAGGGCTGCCAGTTGTGTCACGGCATCACGGGTGAAGGTAATGGGCAGGTAGCCGCCAGCATCGCCTGTAGCATCGTCTCGTTCAAGGATGCCGAAGCAAATCAGAGCAAGGCGCTGACGGCATGGTTTGCCATCATCAGCAACGGCAACAATGGCTCTAACGCCTGCCCGATGCCGCCGTGGAAGAACCAGTTGAACGAGCAAGATCGCTGGAACGTCGCCAATTACATCTACAGCTTGCACTACACGCCGGATCGGATGACAGCGGGTAAGCAGGTCTGGGAACAGCAGTGTACTGCCTGCCACTCCGCAACGGGCGAGAGCGCCAAGCCAGAAGTGACCGTTGACCTGAGCGATCCCGCGGCATTGATCAACCGCAGCGACACGCAGATGTTCCGCTTGCTGACGGAAGGCAAGCCCGATGGCAGCCACAAATTCGATACGCTGACTGAGGAACAACGTTGGTCGGTAGTCGCTTACACACGCTCACTCGGTTGGGTCAACAACGATGCTGTTGGTGTGCCCGCACAGACGCCGACACCAGCGCCCGTTATCCCCGACACTGACACGATCACCGTTGCGGGTAAGCTGACCAACGGCACGAAAGATGCCGCCACGCCCGCCAATCTGCCACTGACCCTGCGCGTGATCGAGACGACGGCGGCGGGCTTCAACGACGCGCTCAAGCTGGATACCAGCACCACAGCGGACGGTTCGTTCAGCTTTGGCGCGGTGGCGCGGCGCAACGGCTTGGTTTATGTACTGACCACCAACTACGCGGGCATTTTGCAGAACAGCGAACCGATCCAGCTACAAACGGGAAGTGGACCAACGCTCGATCTGTCGTTCACGATTTATGAGGCGACCACTGATCCGAAAGATATCCGCGCCGATGTAGAGCGAATCTTCGTTAGTTTCGATAGCCCCACACAGGCATTCATCCAGCAGGGCATCCTGTTCCGCAACATCGGAGACCGCATCTTCACCGGTACGGACGGCGTATCGCTGCAAGTACAGTTGCCCGCGCAAGCCGCCGCGATCACATTGTCGCAGGATAGCAGCAGCTTCCGCATCGGCAACGGCGCATTGATCTATACGGCAATCCCCTTTGCGCCGGGGGATACCACACTGCAATTTAGCTACGAACTGCCCTTCGCGGGCGACCTGACAGTGCAGCAGCCTGCCAGTTACGAAGTGGATCAGCTTTCGGTGCATGTGGCGCAGAGCAGCGGCGCACTGTTGATTACGCCCGGCTATCAGCGCGGTGAACCGATCCAACTGAGCGATGACACTGGCAAAGTGACGCCTTACGACACTTACGATCTGGTGCGCCCGATCTTAGCTGGCGAGAGTGTCACCTTCAGCATTCGCTTCGGCGGACAGGAGTCGGAACGGCGCAATTTGTTAGCGCTGCTGCTGTTTGCGGCGATGCTGACCATCCTCGGCATCGGGCTGGCGATCTGGCGCTTGGATCGCCGCGACAAAGGCAGCCAGTGAGCCGCTTGACCGCCTAAGGTCTAGAGCGCTCGGTGCCCTGAGCAAACAAGCATCAGGCGTGAGCGTCGCGCCATGCCCTGTTGTATGCCTCTGCCTGTTCGCGGATGTGATCGAGACTGCCAGCGACGATCTTCTTGGGGATCAGGCTGCTGCCCGCACCGATTGCCACCGCGCCCGCCTGCACCATCTGCTTGAGGTTATCCGGCGTGATGCCGCCTGTGGGTACGAATTCGGCGTCATCCAGCGGTGCTTTCAACGCCTTCAGGTAACTAGGTCCGAAGATGTCCGAGGGAAACAGCTTGAGCATCCGGCAGCCCGCGTTCATTGCCTGCTGCGCCTCACTCGGCGTGAGCACGCCCGGTAGATGCAGCACACCGCGCTGCCGGGATCGCTGCACGCTGGCGGGATCGAAGTTGGGCGAGACGAGGAATTGTGCGCCCGCGTCGATGGCAATATCCACCTGCTCCACTGTGCGGACGGTCCCCGCACCGACGAACATCGCCTCGCCATGCAGTTCTCGCAGCTTGCCGATGCCCTCTAGCGCACTCGGTGAATTGAGCGTCAATTCGAGGATGCGGACGCCGCCCTCGCGCAGTGCCGCCGCAATGTCGATGGTTTCCTGCATGCTGTAGTCGCCGCGCAAGATGGCGACCACGCCGTGCTGCTTGATCGCCGCCGCTACTTGATCTGGTGTTAAGGTTAGAGTGTTCATAGCCTCTCAATCACTCGACTTCAGTTCGATTATATGGATTCACTCTATCATACCCCGCAATAGCCAATAGGCAGCAGAGTGCAGCAGCATCGCGCAGTTCAAAATACTGCCTGAAGTTGGCAGGCGATACAGGGCGTTTTCAGGCGGATAGTTGGTGCTACGTTAGATTTGACCAACCGAAGGCGCAAAATGGTTTGAGATTGCACAGACCGTAATTCTGTAAATCAGTATAATAGTTTTGATATTGGCACTCAGGAATCCCATCACCGTGAGCACTACTTCACACGAAGCAACCAACCAACTACAGGGCAGCGCTGTTGAAGATCGCCGCTTTCGCTTTTGCTTCTTACTTGGTCTGGTCGGCGTGCCGATTGGTTTCGCTATCGCTCTACTACTGCTGCGCGACGAACCGATGGTGCGCTTGCTAATCTCCTTTAATGAGCCAAACGCCGAGAACACAGTAGGTGTGGTCTTCATCGCGACCACGATGGTCACAGCGTTCTTCGTCACACTGCTGGCATATCGGCGCTTTTCGCCAGTGACATCCAGTTTGCAGGTGGTGGCAGAGGCGCTGGGCGCGCGGCGCAGCGACCTGATCGGACGCATGGTGGTCGGTGTCATTGTCTGGCTGCTGACCGTGGCGCTGACCGTACTGGCGTTCTTCCTGATAGATCAAGTCTTCGCACAGGTGCGGATCACACGGGCGGCGGCGATTCTGGTGGCAGGGTTGTACGGTGGCATTTTCGTCTTTTCGCTGGCGTGGTGGGCGTCCACGCTGCTGCGCTCTCAACTGCTGACGTTGGCTGCCGTCACGCTGGTGGTCTTCATCGCGCTGGCAGGGGCAACCTCCGGCAACCGGACGTGGTGGGCGTTCTCGCTCAGTTATCTGGGCGCGGAAGCGGATGGTGGTCTGTACTTCAATATCGGCATCATCCTGACAGCACTGATCCTATTTGCGGTGGCGCAAGACATCCTTTTCGAGCTGTATTTGCTGAACTATGCGGGCGTGATCGCGCATACGCGCTTGCGTTTGCTGAGGTTGGCGCTCTTCGGAGTCACGATCTTGCTGGCGCTGGTCGGTGTCTTTCCGGTGCGCTCAACGCCATTCGTCACCTTTCTGCATAACCTCTCCGCCCACGCGATGGCGCTGTTGTTCGTGGTGCTGATGCTATGCCTGCGCCTGATCGCGCCGTTTTACTCCAAGCGCGTGATGTTCATCGGCTTCGCTTGTGGCGGTGGCATCGTCTTATTGTTTGTCTTGTACGCGCTCAAAGCGATTAACTTCGTGTTTCTGGAGATCGCGCTGGCGTTCTGTATCGCGCCGTGGTTCGCGGTTTTTGAGCGTGATACCTATCAAAATGCTCGGCAGGCAAACATCGATCCGGCGGCGATTCAGGTGGCGCACCGCAAAAGTCATTTGTCTTGAACGGCACTATTGCCAGATGCTGAGTCCTAACAAGGCAAATCAACTACCACAGGCTGCAAGGATTGTTCCGCTGTTTTTCAAGCATCGGTGAGCGTAGACCGGAGGATGAAACCTCCAGCTACAACACTCGGTAAACCCCGCTGAAGGTGATTAGAACCAGCCATCACTCCCTGCCTTTCGGTTTCCCCTCTCCTAATTGCAGCTTAGTGGCTCAGGCGAGCGGGAGCCGTAGGCTAACGAAGGATCATTCCTTAGTACGATTTGCTGCGTTATGCTACTGTGGTAATGTGGCATTATCTTCCTAGCAGCTTTAGCACTCAGTACTCAGCACTTTGGCACTTCTTCAAGGCGTGGGGGCGCATCAAGGATGTTTGACGTGATCGTCATCGGCGGGGGACCTGCGGGCGTGACGGCGGCGCTGCGGGCGCGCGAATTGGGCGCGAACACGGCGCTGGTAGAACGCGGCAGACTCGGCGGAATCTGCACTAACGACGGCTGTGCGCCCACGCGTGTGCTGGCAAAAGCTGCCCGTCTGGTGCGCGACTCACGCCAATTCGAGTCTTACGGCTTGTACGCCACACCACCGGACATTGACTTCGCCAGAGTGATCGAACGCACGCAGCAGGTGATCTACCAGTTGCAGGAGAAAAAGCAGTTGATCGGGCATCTGGAAGCGGTGGGTGTGAAGACGCTGCACGGTGTCGGCAATGCTCGCTTCAGCGACGCGCACAAGATCACGGTAGCGAATGGCGATGTGCTGCAGTCGGAGAAGTTCATCCTGTGCGCTGGTGGCGCGGCACGCCGCTTGAGTTTTCCGGGCAGCGAGCATACGCTGACGCACAGCGATGTCTGGTCGCTCAAGAAACTGCCCAAGTCGGTAGTGATCGTGGGAGGCGGGGCGACTGGCTGCCAGCTTGCCAGCGTCTTTTCGGCATTTGGCACGCAAGTCACCCTGATCGATGTCGCTCCGCGCATCCTGATCACCGAAGATCAACACATTTCGGAGGCGATGCGGCAGGCGTTCCTCGACAGCGAGATCAACGTGATCACAGGGATCAGCGCTGTGGACAGTGTGGAAAAGTTGGAGAATGAGTATCGCTTCAATTACAGCAGCGGCGAGGCGAGTCAGTCGCTGACGGCGGAGGCAGTGATTCTGGCGGTAGGCTGGCCCGGCAACGTGCCCGATCTCAATCTGGCGGCGGCGGGCGTGGAGACGGAACGCAATTACATCAAAGTCAACGACTACCTGCAATCTTCCGCGCCCAACATTTACGCGGCGGGCGACATCACCGGACGGATGCTGCTAGTACAGAGTGCCAGTTATCAGGCACGAATCGCGGCGGAAAATGCGCTGCTTTCCTCACCACCACGCGCTGCCGAGCATCGCCTCGTGCCACACGGCGGGTTCACCGATCCGGAGTACGGCAGCGTGGGCATGACCGAGGAGCAGGCACGCGCGAAGGGCGATCCGGCGATAGCCGTCGTGCCCTTCGCTGATCTGGATCGCGCGGTGATCGACGGGCATACCACTGGCTTCTGCAAGCTGATCGTGGATCGGCAGACGCTGGGCATCCTCGGCGCGCATGTCGTCGGCGAGCAGGCGGTAGAGATCGTGCAGTTGGTATCGGCAGGTATGGCGGCAGGCATGAAGGTGCAGCAGTTAGCCGATCTCGAACTGGCGTATCCCACCTACGCGGCAATTGTCGGACTAGCCGCGCGAGACATCTCTCGCCAGCTTAAGCTGATCCCTGTGTCGATGGAATGGCTGCACTTGAATCCGCTGCGTGGCGCGGAATGGGAACGGCAGGAGAGTTGAAGTTCTAAATGGGTGGGTTAGAAATCCATAGGCATCAAGCTCAAGCTAAGCCGTTAGGGCGGGGTCGGGTGCCGGAGGCTAAAAGGCTTGTCCGGAGTTTATTTATCTGCTTGCCGCAGACGCATGGGGTTCAAAACCCCATGCTACAACACTCTGGAAACCCTCTAAAGAGGGTTAACACAGATCATTTCTGCTCTTAACCCACTTCAGTGGGTTTACTAAGTGTTGTAGCCGGAGGTTTTCAACCTCCGGTCTACTCACGTCAGCACTTGAAAAACTCCGGACAAGCCTTAAAGCGCTCCGGCTATAGGGAAGTACCCCTAAACCCGATTAAGGTCGCCTTCCGCTAATCGGCGTGGGTTCGTGTCCGCTGCCGTCGGTTCAGTTAGAAGTTGTCACACTGGGAGGCGGCTTCAGGCGTCTTTTGCTGCTCTTACGGCGTAGTCGGGTTGCTTTAGCTTCCGGCGTTGACGGCTATTCCGCTTAGCTTGATGTCTATGGGTTAGAATCCTATCCCTACATCGTGCTGGTGAGTAATTTCGCGTCTCGTAGAGGTAGATTTCCAGTCCTCTCCTCTGAACTACCCGATCCACTTACAATGGTGCGGGGATTTTTACCTCCACTCGCGCAAGCTCAGAGGTAGCGATCAGCGGTAGGTAGATGCTGAAGCAACTGCCGTGTTTTTCCATACTGGCGAAGTCGATGCGTCCGCCGTGCGCCTGCACAATCGACTTTGCGATAGGCAAGCCTAAGCCTGTGCCTCCCGTAGCGGAGGAACGTGCCTTATCACCGCGATAGAAACGCTCGAAGATATGTGGCTCATCCTCTGGCGAGATGCCGACACCCGTATCTTCGATGTCGATAACTGCCTGATTACCTGCCGTACTAACGTGAAGCTGTACGCTGCCGCCAGTTTGGGTATAGCGCACGGCATTATCCACCAGCTTTGAGACCGCCAAGCCGAGTTTGCTCGTGTGCAGCATCACCGGAACTGCGTCAGCATGTGGTTGAAAACGGACGGTGATGTTTTTCCGTGCCGCATCCGCCTGTACGTTGATGAATGCTTCCTCGACAATCTCGTTGAGATCGCCGGGTTCCGTGATGATCGGCTCTTGCGCCTCACTCTCCAAGCGCGTGATTTCCAGCAAACTCTCCACGATGTAAGCGAGGCGATCCACACTGTTCTCGATGCGGACGAGTTTATCGCCCTGTCGGCTAGCCAGCAGCTTGATCTCGTGCGCGGCGTTGCGGACTTCGCCCGGATCAGGTGAACTAAAGTGGTCGATCTGCTGATCAACACGACGGGTTAAATCCTTCATGGTGTACAGCGCCGTTTTGACCACTGCCAGCGGTGTGCGTAGATCGTGTGAGGCATTTTGCAGGAACTGCTCCAGCAGACGCATCTTCTCGCGCTCAAGCGTCAGTTCGACAGCGTGCGACTGGGAAAGCTTGCGCAGCGTGACATCACGCAGCACCAGCAATTTGCCGTAAATGCTTTTAGTGGCGTGGTTCAGCGGCGTTACATACACATCGTAGCAGTAGTAGACACCACCATGCCGGATTTCAAATTCGTGCGGCGACTCAGGTTTGCCGTGCTCTTCCCATTCAGACCACAGCGGAAAGGCGGCTTGCACCGCCGTACCAATGGCTTTACGCGGTTCGACAGCAGGTTCAGGTTTGCGCGAAAGCATCGCCAGCAGTCGTTCCGCCGCCGGATTGAGATCGAGGATGCGTCCGCGCGGGTCAATGATCACGATACCGGTGACCATCTGATCGATCACCAGATCGCGGGCAATAGGCACCACATCGAACAGCCGATACCGAAGTAAGCCCCAGACGATCAGCAGAAAGGGGATCAGGAAGAAGATGGGCGAAGGGATCACCAGTGTCGAATAGATAACCATCTCGCGTAATAAGCACAGTTCTGTACCCACGATGGCAAGCGCGAAGATGATCGGCTGACCGCGATAGTTGCGCGACATCCGCCGCGAGTAAGCTAGAAACAAAAAGAACGCCGAAACCATCAGCGTGTGCAGATAAGGGACGGAAACCCAAAACCACGGACCACGCTTGGTGCTCAGGATTGTTAGGTCGTTCACGCTGATCATGGTGACGCTCTGACGCAGTAAGTGCAGCGGATCGCCCGTCCAGATCAGAAATTGTGTTATCGCGGGTATCAGGCAGATCAGGGCGAAACGCCAACCATGCAGCCAGCGTGTCTTACCCGTATATTCCAGCGCCAGAAAGAAGATAGCCAGCGGCACAGCGCAAACGGCTAACTGCTTCAGATTAAACCAGAACAGCTTGGTCGCGAAGACGTCCGTCCCCAACTCCATCATGCCGCAAAGAGTCCACAGCGCGGCAAAGAACATGGTGAAGGCAAGCCACGTTGCACCGGGAGTCTCCCGCCGCCGGATCGCGTAGAGACCGACAGCGTACTCCAGTGCAAGTGCTAGAATCGAGATGACGATGATAATTTGATGCGGAGACGATGAATCTGACATGCTGCAATGCTTGTACGATGCTCACTTCATTGGATGCTATTGTAAGGGCGGGGGCAGTGACGACAGATAACGGTTTGTACTCAATTTAGGGGCAAGCATAATGATTTGCGATAGGCGAGGCAGACTACTAATAAATTGAACAGCGATCTACGTGGCTTTTGCACCCGACGCTAAGAGGCTTGTCCGGCGTCTGTATAGCTGACTCTGTGGTAGACCGGAGGTTGAAACCTCCGGCTACAACACTTGGTAAACCCACTGAAGTGGGTTAAGAGCAGAAGTTGACCTTCATATACTCTTTAGAGTCTAGTTGGCTATGCTTCCGTAGACCTTTTTTGCCTAACGTCGCCTGCGGGTTCCCCTCCCCAATCCGAGTAAAGATTAGGAGAGGGGGTCAGGGCGTGAGGCTAAATTCCACTCCCTAGCCGATTGTTCCAATTGGCTGTTTAATCGACTAGTCCGGCAGTTTGAACGGCGGCTGTACTGGATTAGGCGAGGCGAGCAGCAGTGATCGCATCGCCGCCGTCTCACCGATGCCGGGGAACCACTCATCTGCGTAAGCGCCCGCGACGCGAGTCTTCTCCAGACCGCCGAGATCGCGCGCAATCAGCTCTACCATTGAGGGATTCACCCACGCGACGGCATCCACCTGTACCGCTTTCGCACCCGCGTCAATGTAATCCCGCGCATCCAGCGGATTGAAGATTCCGCCCGCGCCAATGATCGGCAGCTTGCACTTGGCGGCGATCTGTCCTACTGCGCGTAAGCCCATCGCCTTTAACCACGGACCGTACAACCGTCCCCCGACGAATAAGCCGGAGATCGGATCGCGTGCCGTGCCGCGCGGTGGGGCAGCGACCACCAATGCATCCGCGCCACCATCTTCGGCTGCTCCTGCCACTTGAAAAGCGCTGTTCAGCGGTAGCTGCGCCAGAATCGGTAGATGCGTGGCATTACGCACTGCCTCGACCATCTTCTTCATCTCACGGGTGGTCACTTCATCATTCACGCCAATCTCAATGGCAGCGACTCCCTCGTTGCGATCTACCACCATCGCGCACTCAGCGACTTCGGCGGGCGTAGTAGCAACCAGATGGACGATCACTGCCGTGCCCATTTTCTTCCAGCGTGCCGCGTGCTGCTGGTACACCTTATGCACACCGGGGTTGGGCAATCCGCTGTGAATCAACACAGCGCTATCGACTGCCACCACGTGCGTACCGCTGGCGACTCGGCGCGGTTTCAACGTCAGCGGATTAGTGATCAACGCTCCGAGCTTGCTCAGATCGATCAAGCGGGCGTACTCGTTGGAAAAGCCGAACGCCCCCGACGCCCCGATCACCGGATTGCTGAGTTGCAGCGATTGCTTGCCGGAACCAATATCGATCATCGGGTTGCTTCTCCCCTCAGGGTGGTTACCAGATCGAAGGCGGGACCTTCGAGGCAGGCGGGCACATCCTCACCTTTGCAACTGATCAAACATGCCGCACACGCACCGATCCCGCAGGGCATTGGCGGCTGGAACAAGCCGTAACAGAACCCTTCGGGAACTGTCATGCGGGCAGCGCGGCACATATCCAGAAGCTGCGTGTAATACTCAGTATCGTAAGGCGGCGGCGCGACGCCGACCACCTGATCCGCCCACTTCAGCGCCTGATCGCGCTGATCCCATGCCGCCAGTGACTCCGCGCGGTTGATCTCCACTTCCGGTGGCAGCATTTCCAGCGCGTAATGCTGTGCTCCACCGATCAGCGCCAGTGTTACCGAGATACCGCGTGCCAGCGCCGCATTTGCCAGCAGCAAGAAAGAAGCAGGGGTGGCGTCAATGGCAACGAGCAGTAGCGCCCGCATCGTCTCGCGCAGTGGGATCGGTTTGCCCAGCGGACCGATCAGGTTGACGTACTGCCCCGGTGTGTATTCCTTACCTAACGGAAGCTCCACTGTCAGTTGTGCTTGATCGCGCGTGACGGGTGTCCATGGTTCGCGCAGCAGCGGATCGAGCATCAACGTGGTACGGGCAAGGAACAACTGCCCCGGACCAACTTCGATCTGTGCAAATGCTTTGTCGAGCACGATGTCGAGCCGTTGGCTGCTGCTGGAAGCGCGGCGTACACGCTCTATGATGGCAGGTATCTCTTGCAATGAGTCGCACCTCTCTACCGCGCCACCCCGACAACGGGTGAACCTTCAACGCGGCGAATCACCTAATCATATCATAACCAACCATTTGCGCTGATGGGAGCGGTGATCGCTTGATGTACTTGAGGGTCTATTCGAGGAATCGCCGGGCACAACAACTAAGTGTGCCTTCGGGTTCCCCTCTCCTAATCTGTACTCGGATTGGAGACGGGGGCAGGAGGTGAGGCTAAATCTTCAGAGCCAAAGTATTACCAAGCTGTTCCGCCGCGAAGGTCAGCCATTCCGCCGCGTGGCTGAGCGCCTCATCCAGCGGATACGCACCGGGAACGAGGCTGTAAGCCGCCGTCAGCCCGATCCGCTGCATCACCTCGCTGTTTGGCTCGACACTGCCCGCGATGGCGACCACCGGAATCTGCCGCTTGCCCGCGATCTCCGCGATGCTCTGCACTGCTTTGCCGCCGACGGTCTGCGAATCGAGCTTACCCTCGCCCGTGATCACCAGATCAACGCCCGCTAGCTTTTCTACGTAGCCCAGCAGTTCGATGATCCGCGCACCACCGGGAGCGATCTCCGCACCGAGGCAGCCATACAAGCCCGCGCTGAAGCCGCCAGCCGCGCCCGCGCCCGCCACGTTGAGCACATCGACGCCGACATCGCGGCGGATGATCGCGGCGAAGTGCGCCAGAATCGAGTCAAGCTGCGCGACCATCTCCGGCGTTGCGCCTTTCTGCGGACCAAAGACTCGCGCCGCTCCCAGTGCGCCGCACAGTGGATTGGTCACGTCGCTCAGCAGCGTGATCTGCACATCGCGCAGTAATTCCTTCGCCGCCGAGACATCGATCCGTGCCAACTGCGCCAGACCCGCGCCACCGCGCGGAATCTCGTCGCCGCTGGCATCAAGCAGGCGCACACCCAACGCTTGCAAGCAGCCCGCGCCGCCTTCCACGCACGCCGATCCGCCCAAACCGATATACAAGCGCTGGCTGCCCTGCTGCACTGCCGCGCGGATCAATTCGCCTGTGCCATAAGAGGTAGTGAGCATCGGGTTGCGTGCGTCGCGGGGGATTTGCTCAACGCCGGAGGCACGCGCCATCTCCACCACCGCAGCGTGATCCGTGAGTACGCCGTAAGCGGCTTCAATCGGCTGGCTCAGCGCGTTGACAACAGGCACAGTGACGGGATGCCCGCCCAAGCCGCCCATGATCGTTTCCAGCGTGCCATCGCCACCATCAGCCAGCGGCATAGACACGATCTCTAAATTGTCGCGCAGGTGGGACTGACGCAGTCCGGTGGAAATGCAATCGACGGCTTGTTGAGCCGTCAAACTGCCCCGAAAGGCGTTTGGAGCGATAGCTATCCGCATGCTGAAAGGTCAAACAGAAAGAGGAACAAGCGCTTGATCGTAATTTAGCGCAGCAGCAGGAACGCGCCGATGACTACCACGACGCTCACTGCCGCAGCCGGAACCCGCATCGCCAAGCCAGCAAAACGCGGTTGTTCATACCAGCGATCATATTCATCGGCGGTGTGCTTGACCAGCGCCCAACAGACCGCGCCCAAGACAATCGCCAAGACATAAGTCACCAACTCTAAATCCATCTCGTTTTCAATCCTCGTCCGCTGCTGTGAGCGCCATTTCTGAATATTTCAGATCATCTTCTTGCAAATCATTTGCAATAAGAATATGCTTATGCCTATTATAGAAGTCTTAACTAGCAAGTCCATATCAACCGTGAAGGCAAAAGTTAACACAGGTTAAAAGTGTGCATGGAGACACCCTAAAGCGACGCCAATGCCAGACAAAACCAACATCAATGCTGCACTCAGCTCACAGTCATCAGCTTTGCATCCCAACAGCCAACGTGCGGCGAGCGAAGTACAACAAGTCTATCTAGCAGAGGCTTACCGTCTGCTGCATTATCAGAAGGGCGGCTATATCTCCACTTCCGCGTTGGCGGATCGGGTGGGTGTCTCTGCGCCTGCCGTAGCTGCCATTGTTCAGCGGCTGAAGGATGCCGGTTTCGTAGATCACGAGCCATACAAAGGCATCCAACTGACGCCCAAGGGGGAGCGTGAGGCGCTGCTGAACATCCGCCGTCACCGACTGGCGGAAGTATTCCTCGTCAAAGTGATGGGCTTCGGTTGGGATGAATGTCACGACGAAGCGGACGCCATCGGGGCAGTGATCACCGAAAAAGTCGCCTCGCGCATGGAGGCAATGGCGGGCTATCCCAAACGCTGTCCGCATGGTGAACCGATCCCGACGCCGGACGGCACGATGCCCGACATCGAGGATCAACCGCTGTCGGAAGTCGCTGCGCCTGCCGATCTGGTGGTCAGCCGCGTAACCAACCACGAACCCGAAGTGCTGCAATACCTTGCCTCGCTCAACCTGACGCCGGAACGCCCGATCAAGCTGGTGCATCGCGCGCCTTTCAATGGTCCGCTGCGCCTCAAGATTGAAGGGCAGGAACAGGTCATCGGGCACGAACTCGCCAGCGGTATTCGGGTAGCGCAGGGGTAGTCAGACGCTAAGTATGATCACACAAGACGAAGCGATAGCGCGGCTGTATCACGCGGGCTTACGCCTGACCAAAGCGCGGGAATGTCTGCTGCGGCTGGTACTTGATTCCAGTGCACCGTTCTCGGTAAAGACGCTCTACGAACGCGCCGAAAACGAAGGGATGGATATTCATCTGGCGACGGTGCATCGCAATCTGGCGGAATTCACCGAGATGGGCATCGTAGATAAGCTGCCCGGTGAGGATAACTGCCTGTTCACGCTGCATCGCGAGCAGCAGAGCAGCGCCCACGTCTTCTGCCTCGACTGTCGCCATCTGGTAGCGCTCGACAGCATGGATTTGCAGCATCCCGAAGAATTGGAGGCGCTCTCCCGCGCCTTGGTACAACAGGGCTTTGATGCCTCTACGATCCGCTTGATGCTCTCGGCACACTGCCAGACTCAAAAGACCAACTTGCAGCTCTGCCCCGGCTCTGGCTCGGACGCCGATCCTGATTCGTATTGTAAATGAGCGTGCGTTGGCGATGCGGTAGACCGTAGACCGGAGGTTGAAGCCTCTGGTCTACCTCCGTGATCGTCCCACTCCTTCCTCTCTACCAGCCTTCCCCAGATCGGGTACAATGCTGACGCACCTACCGGAGTAACGTATGAGCGATCTCGTACCCGTTCACGATCTAACCATCCCCGCCGACGACATGATCACGTTCCTCGTCGGCTTGCTGAACACACCCAGTCCTACCGGATACCACCGCGAAGCAATCGACTATGTGGAACGCGCTTTCTCGCAAATCCCGAACCTGCACTTGAAGCGCACCACCAAAGGCGCATTGCAGGTGACGATCCCCGGACGTTCCAGCAACGCACCCCGTGCCCTGACTGCTCACGTCGATACACTCGGCGCGATGGTCAAGGAGATCAAGCCTAACGGCAGATTGAAGCTGGCACAGGTCGGCGGCTACGTCTGGAATGAGATCGAGCTAGAAGGCGTCACGATCCGCACCTTCGATGATCGCCGTTATCGCGGTACTGTTGTGCCCGTCAATGCCAGCAGCCACGTCAACAGCAAGCTCGGTGAGCAGCCGCGTAACGCTGATACGATGGAAGTGCGCTTGGATGAACGCACCAGCAGCGCCGATCAAACCCGTGCGCTGGGCATCGAAGTGGGTGATTTCGTCTTTCTTGATCCCCGCGTGGAGGCTTCCGCCAGTGGATTCGTGCGCTCCCGTCATCTCGATGACAAAGCCGGAGTCGCCGCGATCTATGGCGCGTTGCTGGCGCTGGCGCAGCGAGGACTGCAACCCGCGCAGCAATGCACCGTACTGATCAGTAACTACGAGGAAGTAGGGCATGGTGGCGCGGACAGCCTGCCAAACGATCTGGCGGAATACGTGGTGATCGATATGGGCGCACTTGGCGACGGGCAAAATGGCGATGAGTTCTCCGTCAGCATTTGCGCCAAAGATAGCAGCGGACCGTACCACTTCGATCTGACGGGCAAACTGCGCGGATTGGCGACGGCGTTCAATATCCCTTATAAAGTGGACATCTATCCTTTCTACGGCTCCGACGGCTCGATGTACTGGCGATCAGCGGGTCGGGCGCGCGTCGGCTTGATCGGACCGGGAATCGATGCCTCGCACGCCTATGAGCGCACCCATGTGGAGAGCATCATCGGCTCGGCACACCTGATCGCGCGTTACTTATTGGATGGCTGACTGAAGCAACCTTGAGGAAGTGAGTGGTGCAGATGAGAGCGTGGAATCTGAAAGCGGGTTCACCGCTGGCGATGCGTTTTGCGGCGGATGCACGGCTGACCCGCACCGATTACGCCGATGACCAGAGTTGGGAGATCAGTTTCGGTGAGGGCGATCAACCCGCGCTGACCTTCCAGACTCGTTATGGGGCGCGGGCGGGGATTGTGCGGCTAGTGCCGATGTTCATCTTCAAAGAAGGTCCCGTTTACGAAGCGCAGGCATACGCCGAATCGCCTACGCTGGTCAACTTCACGCCTAGTTTCGCCCGCCTCAGCGCCAAACTGCGTCCCAATCTCGGCTTGACAACCGATCTATGGCTGATCGATTCGCACACCGTCGGCGGCAGTTTCACGTTCGATAACCAATCAGCGGAGGCGCTCACACTGCGGCTCGATCTGCTGGCACAAGCGATGCGCGAGGAACAATCCGTGCGGATGCATCTGCTGGCGCTGGAAGATGGGCACGAGGCGCTGCACTTAGGCAACATCGGCGGTTTGAATCCGGTGCTGCTGCTGGAAGGCGTCAGCATTTACAACAAGGAACACGAAGGCGCACGTCCCAAACTCTCCGCGTCGATCACTATTCCGGCGGGCGAAACGAAGGCGCTGAAATGGCTGGTCAGCGGCGAGAAGATGCGGCAGGACAGCCTGACCAATGGCTACAACTGGCTGTTCGATAGCGATTGGTCGGCGGCGCTGCAACGCGCTCAGGACTCCGGCAGCGTATTACCCATCATCGAAACGGGTGACGCCGATCTCGATGCTACCTTAGCATTTAGCGCCCACGTCCTGCTGCGCAGCTTCATAAGCCCAACCAAGCAGATGCCTAATCCCACCTTCGTCACCGTCCGCACGCCTGCGCGGGGATTCAGTCCTTCCGGCGATGGGCGCGATCACAACTGGGCGTGGAACGGGCAGAGCATCCGTGCGGGCTACTTGGCGCTGCCAGCCGTCGCGCAGATCGATCCGGCGCTGGCGTTGAGCGTCTACCGCAATTGGATCGCCACCGCGCAGCCCGATGGCTGGATCGAGGCGAAACCCGGCGCGGCTGGTCAGCGCAGTGATCGCCTTTGCCCGCCGTTATTGACGGCATTGGCGTGGAAACTCTATGAAAATACGGGCGATCAAGCGTTTCTGGCGGAAGTCTATTCCCCGCTGCGTAAGTTCCTTGATCGCTGGTTCGCGGCAGATCGCGACGTTGATCAAGATGGCGTTCCCGAATGGCAGGACGAGTCGCACAGCGGCTACAGTCCCAATCCGATGTTCGGGGCTTCGGTGCGTTGGGGGCAGGGCGCGGATATTCGCTACGCCGAGACATCCGATCTCGCCGCCCAACTGATCCATGAGGCGAACGCACTGATCCAGATCGCGGAACTGCTGGATAAACCGGACGATCTTCCCGCCTTGCGCCAGCGCGTAGACTCGCTGACCGCACAGCTTGCCGCGATGTGGAATGACTCAGCGGGTGTCTACTTGGCGCGGGATCGAGATACTAACGAGACGACACTCGGATCGGCGCTGTTTCGGGGTAAAGGTGATGAAGCCTTCGACGCCCGCCCGCAGCTTGATCCGCCGAACCGATTACTGCTGCGCGTGATCGGCGGCACGAATCGTCCGCCCAGCGTGACCATCACCATTGAGGGATTGGATCACGCCGGAAAGCCAGCTCACGAGGAGATCGTTGCTACTGACCTCAACTGGATTTATGGCAGCGGATCAGTAGCCTCGTGTCTGGTCTACTCGCAGGTGAATTACGTCAAGTTCAGTGGACTCAGCCGCGTCTACAGCACCGAGATCAACACCGTCGATCTGACGCGCCACAATCTGACTCACCTGCTGCCCTTGTGGTCGCACAGCGCTGCCGATCATGCGGATCGGATCAAGAATCTGCTCACTGATCCGGCGCAGTACGGACGGGCGCACGGCTTAACCATCTGCCCCGCCAGCGATCCGGCGTTTGCGGCGAACAACGAGAATGGCAGCGGCGGTGTTTCGCTGTTCTGGAATACGCTGCTGCTGGAAGGCTTACTCGACAACGGCTACAGCAGCGACGCCCGCGATCTGCTGCACAGGCTGCTGAACACCGTCACTGCCGCGCTTAAACGCGATCACAGCTTCTTCGAGCAGTACAACAGCGATACGGGTGCAGGCATCGGGGAGATCGACGGCTTGATGGGCATCGTGCCGCTGGAACTGTTCTTGCGCTGCATCGGCGTGCGCGTGGTTGATTCACGGCATGTGTGGGTGGGCGGTACGTTTTTGCTGGATCAACCCGTCAAACTGAGCATCAAAGGCGTCGAGATCGTCCGCAGCGCCGAGAAAACAAGTATCAAATTCCCGTCCGGTCACGAAACCGAAGTCGACAGCGCGTGGCAGCAGGTTGCTGATCCCACGCCAGAGGAAGTAAAACCCATGCCCCTAGCACCTGTACTTGCGCCCGTCCCCGCCGTGATCGTACCCGGTGAGGCAAAAATCGAGATCGAGACATTGGATTCCATCGTGGATAGCGCCGCGGAACGTGCGCCCAAACCCACCCCGCTGATCACCATCAGCGATCCCGAAGCCCCCGACGTTCCCGTGATCGAAGCCGCGCCGCGTGTGGACATCCCTGTGATCTCCAAGAAGGATGACACGATGGAAGTTCCTATCGATCAGCCCGATAGCGATAAGCCTAATCCACCGGACTCGGCAGCGGGTGGCACTATCAAAATCCCCGTCAAAAGCGAATAATGACGGACTTATCCAAATAGGGCGGGGCGTACCTCGCCCTATCTTCCCAAATAAACTAATCATCGGGAGTTGGCATCACTAAATATTCAAAGGAATTCTGTCTAATGACTTCCGCTGACTCTGATAGCACTACTCCTTCAGTCCGGAGCTTCAGCTCCGCGCTTTGGGTTTTTGCTCTCCTATTCCTCGCTCTCCTCTGCTACTTCCTACCCTGGTGGTGGAGTGCCGCCGCCGGATTGACCGCGCAGGCATTCGATCTGGCGGAGTTCGTGGGACTTTCGCCCGCTGTGCGCGGTGGCAATCCGCCGATGCTTGCCCCGCTGCTGCTGCGACTCCCCCTCGCGGCACTGGCAGTACTCTTCTATCTGCGCTCCCGTACTCCTGTCGGTTGGCTGCGCTGGTTACTGCGGTTGATCGCGCTGGCTCTACTGCTCACCTTCATCCCGCCCATCGAATTCGTCCGCGTCGCTGGCGGTTTCGATGATCCCAACTACCGCCAACTGTTCTTCCTGCTGATCGGTACCTTCGCCGCGCTGCTGATCGCGCTGTGGCTGCCCCGTCGATTGATCCGCCCTGTGACGGTCATCATCGCGCTGCTAGCCGCCGCGTCCGCCATCGCGGGTAGTTTGCTTGCCTTTCAGGTGATTGCCAATCTGCGCCTCGCCACCACGCCCGGAATCGGCGTCATCGGCTTCGTGATCTGCCTCGTGGTTTATGCTCTTGCTGCACTTCGTAGATAACTTTTAGACAGAATTTTCATGAGATTCTGATGCCCGCCACAGCCAAAACTCACTAGAATGTTGCTTACTCACATTTGAAAGGCTGTGTTTGGGTGTCACAAAAACGCATATTTTCCAGAGCTGCGCTGCTGCTGCTGCTGCTTGGTTCGTTTATTTGGACCTTCGGATCGGCAAGCACCAACGTCAAAGCGGAGAGTGACGTCACGTTTGAGAATCCTCAAACCGAAAGTAACTTCCGCCAGAACCTGATCTTCCAGATCACCGTCAAGAGCAGAGACGCCAAGATCGTCAGTGCAGTGCTGCTGCTGCGTGAACGCGGCACGGAAACCTACAGCCGCTACCGCGTCGATTCCTTTGCGGCGGCGACACAGGTTGATCTGGTATACGTCGAGGACACCGTTGGCTTCACCACCCCACCGTGGCAGGTGCTCATCTACCAGTGGGAAGTGGTCGATGAAGCTGGCAACAAATTTCGCAGCGAAGAAATGACCACGGAGTACGCGGATCACACCCGCGACTGGCAAAAGTTAGAGGGCAAAGGCGTAACGGTGTACTGGTACGATCAGCCGGTTGAGTTCGGTCAACTGGTGCTCGCCTCGGCGGAAAAGGGTTACAGCTTCGTCTCAGCCGCTACCAATTTCCAGCCAACCGATAACATCCGCATCGCGGTTTACAACACCCAGAGCGATTACTGCTCGTATTGGGCGCAGTTGACCTGCAAAGAGTGGTACGGCGCGACTACCCACAACACTGTCGTGGTGACGCAAGATTTTCCCGATGAGCGAGCCTATCTGCTGGACTCGATCATCCCGCATGAACTGGCGCACGCATTTTTGCACATGCGGGTTGGCAACAATTTCATCAGCATTCCCAACTGGTTTAACGAAGGGCAGGCGATGAACAACGAGATCGCCTCCATCGAGCCGCAGTTGGAGCGCGTCCGCGAACTGGCGGCACTGGGGCAGATCGGGCGCTTGGCGCTGCTGGAAGGGCAAACCAGCATCACCCGCGATGAGTTCAATGCAGTAAGCGATTGGTATGCGACGGCGACCTCGCTGATTTATTTCCTGTACGAGCAGTTCACGCCCGCCATACTGGGCAAGATTCTGGATGGCGTTGCCGCTGACAAGTCTTTCGAGCAAGCTTTCGAGGACGCCACAGGCTGGACGCTGGAACAATATGAACTGAAATGGCGGGCATGGTTGGGCATCACCGCCCCACCGCCGACCTTCGTACCAACGGAAACGATGCCAGCATTCTTCGCTACCCCGACCTTTGTACCGACGAAAGCACCCTGACCAGTGAGGATATCGATGACGCGCACCCGCATTTTACTTGCCAGCCTAGCCGTAGTGCTGGCGTTTTCGCTGCTGATCAATCTGCGCCTCGGTTCAGTAGTCTCTGTAGCCGCGCAGGAAGCGGTCACCAGCACATCCACAGTTATCGCCAGCCCGACTAATAACGGCGGCTCTGCCGAGTGGACGATCAGCACTGATGCCTTCGTCTCCAAGTTTCCGCGCGGCGGTGAGTTTAGTCTTAAGGCGAGCAGCAGCGCGGGCAAGATCACTTCTGCCTTCGCCTTCTTTCAGGTGGGCACAGCAAAATCGCGCCGTCGTGCCACCGCACAGCTAGACCAAGACACAGGCACATGGATCGGGCGCTGGGACATCACTAATATCCCGCCCTTCGTACCCATGAGCTACTACTGGGTGATCACTGATGAGGCGGGTAACACCTACCAGACCGATCTGAAAGATACTTCCTACGCCGATAACGACAACGAATGGATTCGCTCGGAAACGGAAGACATCATTATCTATCAGGAACCGGGCTTGCCCGATATTTACGTGCAGAAAACTCTGGAAGCGATGGCATTTCAGCGCGATTTCTACCTTAAGCATTGGGGCACACTGCTGAAGTACAAGCCTGTCGCCGTGCTCTATAACGGCTATCAGCGTTGGAGCGCTTGGCGTCCGGGCATCGCAGGTGGAAACACCAGCATCGGCGGTGAACGTAACACCTTCACCGTCGGGCAGGCGCTGACGGACTATGGTGTATTCGTCGGCACAGCGCGTTACAACAGCGCCGAACTCTCACCCGATAAGTACGCGTTCGGCATCATTCTGCACGAGATCGGGCATCTCTATCAGGGGCAGAATGGTGGCTTCTTCGGTGCCAGTATGCCGCTGTGGTTTTCCGAAGGTGACGCTGAATTCTTCAACGCCTACATGCCAGAAGTTAATGGCGAACTGCGTACCGCCCGCGTCTATGCGCAGGAAGGTCGCTTGCCACGCCTGATGGATATTGGCGATAACGGACTGCTATCTTACTTCGTCGGTGTTTCTTTCTGGACGTGGCTGACGGAGGCATATGGCGACGATATTCACCTGCAAATTGTGCAGCGTCTAGCCAAGAATAAGAATTGGCGCGACGCACTGGAAGAAACAACCGGACGCAATTTCTTGGACCTTGAAACGGAATTCCGGCAGTGGTTGGGCATCGAGGAAGCAGCGCCGCCAACGTCGCTGCCCACGCTGACGCCGCCGCCGTTCTTCGCCACGCCAACCTTCGCGCCGACCAAGACGCCGAAGCCGTAAGGCGAATACTGTATAGTAAGTTGAGTAACTAAGGATCACCCGACAATGCACCCTTCTCGCTCTCGATCTCGCGCTTTGATGTGGCTGTTTGGCGCATTCTTTATCGGTTTGCTTGCCATCTCAGGTGTGGGCTACAGTCAGTACAACGTTGCCGCGCAAGACAGCCTGCAACCGCAGACCTTCACGCCGCAGCCCAGCCCGACGGATAACGGCGGCAGCGCCATCTGGACGGTTGAGGATGTGATCTTCAACAGTCAGTATCCGCGCGGGGGACGCTTCACCATTAAGGTGAACAACAGCATCGCTAAGATCGTCAGCGCACAGGTGATCTATCAGCATAATCCGGCGGCACGTCAGCGTGCCAATGCCACCTTCGACGCCGACTCCGGTTACTGGATCGCGCGGATGCCGGGCAGCGATCTGCCGCAGTGGGTAGCCGTCGATTACTACTGGCGATTGACCGATGCGGCGGGCAACGTCTACCAGACCGAGACGATCAACGATGCCTACACCGACACACGGCGCGAATGGCGCATGGCGGAATCCGAGGACATCATCGTCTACTGGGAAGATTCGCTGCCGGAACAGATGGGCGACGCCGTGATCGAAGCGATGCACGAACGCCGTCAGTTCTACTATGACGCATGGGGCAAGCTGCTCGGCTACCGTCCCCGCGCCATCATCTACGACGGCGATCATCCTGAAGTGCTGGAGGAGTGGTCGTACCGCAATTACACCACCGAACCCGGCGCGACGACCTATCTCGGCGGTTTCACCACGCGGGAGTACGGCGCGTTCGTGGGCATCTACTATGCCTCGCGGGAGAGCGTGCGCCGCTTCGCCTATGGCACCGTGCTGCACGAAGTCGGGCATCTCTACCAGTATGAAAACGGTGGCATGGGCTTCAGTTCTGCCATTTGGTTTATCGAAGGTGACGCGGAATATAACAGCGATCACTCTTCTTCACTGCGGCGGGCGCTGCAAGTAGCGCGTCAGTTGGCGGCAAGCGGCGATTTGCCACCACTGGACGAGATCGGTAGAACTGATCGCATGGCTTACGATGTAGGCTATGCCTTCTTTAAGTGGTTCACCGAGAAATACGGCGAGGGCGCGCATCTGGAATTGATGCAGTTGGTCTCGCGCGGCATCGGCGTGGAGAAGGCGCTGGAACGCTATACGGGCATGTCCTTCTACGAGGTTGAAACCGAGTTCCGCGATTGGCTCGGTGCACCGAATGCGGCACTGCCTACCATGATGCCGACGCCTACGATAAACTTCTTTGCCTCACCTACCTTTGTTCCGACCAAGACTCCTAAACCATGAGGTTAGTTCGGTATGCGACCATCTAAATTCCGACCAGTTCTCTTACTTGCCGTCGCCTGCATCATTGCGTTGGCGGCATTCAGCAGTTCACTGCAATTCAGCGCCTCGGCGCAGGAAGGCATATCGCCGCAAACCAGCACGCCGCAGCCTCCGCCAGAAGGCAACGGCGGCAGCGCGACATGGACGGTTGAAGACGTGATCTTCAACAGCGAGTATCCCAATGGTGGCAAGTTCAACATCAAGGCGAGCAGCAGCGCTGGCAACATCGTCAGCGCGGCGGTGGTGTATATGCATAACCCCTCCTCCAAGCAGCGCGCCTTTGGTCGCTTCGATCAGGAGTCCGGTTACTGGATCGCTGACTTCTCCGGCAACGGGGTGCCGCAGTGGGTGGCAATGGATTACTACTGGCAGTTGACCGATGAAGCGGGCAACACCTACCAGACCGATATGGTCAACGATAACTACGCTGACACCCGCCGTGAATGGAATATGGCGGAGTCGGAGGACATTATCGTCTACTGGGAGCGCACACTGCCCGAAGAATTAGGGCAGACGGTGATTGACGCCATGCGCGACAGACGCGATTTCTATTACAACGCGTGGGGGAAACTGCTGTCCTATCGTCCCCGCGCCATCCTCTTTAATGGCGACCAGCCCGCAGTGATCAATGAATGGGCGCAGGGTACCACGACGCAGGCGCAAGGCTCGACCTCCTACCTCGGTGGGTTCACCACGCGCGGTTACGGGGCATTTGTCGGTTTCTACTATGCCTCGCGCGGCATGACGGATAACCGTTTTGCTTATGGTACCGTGCTGCACGAAGTCGGACATCTATATCAGTTCGAAAATGGTGGCTTCGGTGGCGCTGCCAATGTGTGGTTCTCCGAAGGTGACGCTGAGTACAACAGCGCTGATCGCTCTGGCTTGCGGCGGGCGCTGCAAGACGCTCAAGACCTCGCTGCCAGCGGCGACCTACCGCCGTTGAGCGAGATCGGTTCCGTCGGGCGTATGGCTTACGATGTGGGTTATTCCTTCTTCGCGTGGTTCACCGAGAAGTACGGCGAAGGCGCTCACTTGGAATTGATGCAGCTCATCGGACGCGGTACGGGCGTGATCAAGTCGCTGGAACGCTATACGGGCATGTCCTTCGTGGAGATCGAGACGGAGTTCCGCACATGGCTAGGAGCGCCGAATGCCGCGCCGCCGACCATTGCGCCGACTCCGACATTCTTGATGTTTGCGTCACCCACCTTCATACCGACCAAAGCGCCGTAATCGCTAGCTATAAACCGTAGAATCGTAGGGGCAGGTTTCTAAACCTGCCCTTCTTCTTTATCTCGACTAATCGCTTTCGCCTGACACCTCAACGCCACGATCCACGCATACGCAGTCAACGCGGGGAACGCCCCCAATAATCCCCGATCCACGCCCGCCAGCAGCGGCGCGACACCATCGGACAGCCGCTTACCGATCCCGCTGCGGGTACCCAGATGAGCCAACGGCGAGAATATGCCGCTGTAGTGTGCATCCACACGCTGAAACCAGCTATCCATCCCTTTAATTTCTGGCACCGTGAAATAAGGGAAGTCGCCCCATTTAGTGCGGCTCAAGGCACGGTACAAGCGCAACGGCGGATTGCGATCCATGTTTTCCACCAGCAGCGCGATCCCTGAGTCGGGCACTAGCAGTTCATTGATGTACGGCAGCATCTTAGCGCGATCTAACACTACTAGCACGGAGCGCGTCACCACAAGATCGAAGCTATGTGGCTTTACGGGCAGATCGTAGGCATTGGCACGAACGAAGGTAACATTCCGCTGCAAGTCGTAATCGGACAACTTCTTAACGGCTTTCTTCAGGCTAGGTACAGATCGATCTGTCCCTAGCACGGTAGCTCCGGCTAGCCCTAGCAGCGCCGCCAATCCGCCCGCCCCACAGCCAATCTCTAGGATGCGTTTTCCCGCCAGATCACCAACCGTGCGTGGAGGTTAACACCAGCGCATCGCACGCATTCATATACAACGGGATATCCTCGTGCGAAACGCCCATCGCCAGCAGTAGTTCAGCGTTGTGCGTCTGCTGCAAAACATTGACCGCTTCTTGCGCCAGTTCATAGCGTTTGATCGGGTTGTGTTTGGAACCAACAAACAAGACGTACTGTCGATCCCGTGCCAGACCCAAGCGTGCCCGCGCTTGCTCACGCGGCATCGGGCAGAAGTGATCCAGATCGATGCCAGATGGTATCACGTGATACTCACGCGGCGGCAAACGCGAGATCAGCCCTTTCGACACCACAATCACCTCAGCGGCGATCCGCGCGGCATAGC
Source organism: Anaerolineae bacterium (assembly GCA_019637555.1). Taxonomy (GTDB): domain Bacteria; phylum Chloroflexota; class Anaerolineae; order Aggregatilineales; family UBA2796; genus JAHBVK01. The sequence continues at coordinate 106,408 of JAHBVK010000004.1, read as the reverse complement.
GGCTGAACTGGCTCAGTAACCGCCCTTTGAATGTATAGCGTCCCTGTTGGTCAAGGAATCCGATCACGTCGCTGCCGCGAAAGGTGACTACCAGCGGAACTCGTGCGCCCAGTGTGGGGATCGCGCTCTGTCCGAACTGCGCATGGATCAGATCATAAGCGTTGGTGTGTAACTTCTGCCGCACCTGTCGCCATGCCGCCGCGTAATTCAGCGGATTCTGACTACCGTTCAGCGGGAAGACGTCTACATCCACGTTGAGCTTCCGCAGAAATTCGACTTCACGAACAATAAAAGGGGCGCGATGCGGCATCGCCGCAGTGGGCCACTCCGTCGTGATCATCAGAACGCGCATGAACGAATCCCGTTAACAGGCAGCATTTCACGATTCCAATACGTTGATTATCCCAACTCGCCACTGACTGCCCATAACAAGGCTATGCCAGTTCGATCAAGGCAGGCACTGTGATTATGTAGCACGATCCTAAGCGCTTGATACTAAAAATTTTCTGGAAAAGAAATATCGTTGATTCCGGCGGGCGGCGAAGACAACAAAAAATGGGCAGTATTCCCGCCCATTATTTCATGAATTCAGTTGTTCGCCCAACTCTGTTGCTGCACCGGGCAGTATTGTACTAAATCGCGCTTCGCCTAGTCGCGGATGACACCCTCTAACTTCAGGTCTTCCGCGAAATGGCAAGCAGCGAAACCGCTATGCCCATTATTGCCCACCGGACGCAGCAGCGGCACTTGCTCCGAACATTTTGCCTGTGCATAGCTGCAGCGCGGATGGAAATAGCAGCCGCTCGGCGGATTGGAAGGATCAGCCACATCGCCGCGCAAACTATCTCGATAGTGCGTATCGCGCATACGCGGATCGGTAATCGGCACGGAAGCTAGCAGAGCTTCCGTATAGGGATGCTTGGGATGGCGGTACAATTCGTCGATAGTCGAACTTTCCACCAGCTTACCGACGTACATCACCGCTACGCGATCACAGATATGCCGGATCACCGCCAGATCGTGAGAGATGAACAGGTAAGTGAGCTGAAATTCCTCTTGCAGTTCTTCCAGCAGGTTGAGGATTTGCGCACGTACCGAGACATCCAAGCCTGAAACCGCCTCGTCCGCCACGATCAAACGCGGATTGGTGATCAACGCGCGGGCGATTACCACGCGCTGACGTTCGCCGCCGCTGAAGGCATGTGGATAGCGCGTCATGTATTCGGGGCGCAAGCCTACGCGCTGTAGCAAGTAAGCAACGCGATCTCGAATCTCGGTGCGCGAGTAGGTGCCACTGACTTGCAGCGCCTCACTGACGTTGTCGAACACCGTCATGCGTGGATTCAGCGAGGAGTAGGGATCCTGAAAAATCAGACGGATGTCCTTGCGTAACTGCCGCAGTCCATCTGCTTGTATTTGCGCCAGATCGACTACGCCGCCGTCTTGCTGCTTGTACAGCATCTGCCCGCCTGTAACCTCATAGGCACGCACGATGCAGCGCCCGATGGTGGACTTGCCGCAGCCGCTTTCGCCCACCAAGCCCAACGTCTGACCGCGTTTGATGTCGAAGGAGACGCCATCCACTGCCCGAACGTGCCCGGTGACCTGCGAAAAGATGCCTTTACGCAGCGGGAAGTGCATTTTCAGGTTACGCACCTCCAGCAGATTATCATCATGTTCCAGCGTTGGTTTGCTGAGCGGTGCGGCTTGCGCTTCCAGCGTTTTCTCAACCATGTTGTGCTGCCTCCGCTTCCCTCTCCGCCGCGCCCTCATATAGTAGGCAGCGCACGCGATGACTCTCGCTCAGATTGGTCAGTTGTGGTTCCACGCTGCTGCAGTGTGCCATTCGCTGGATGCAGCGCGGATGGAAGGTGCAGCCAGAAGGACGCCGGAAGGGGCTGGGAACCATCCCTTCGATGGGACGTAGTTCATGGCGCTGCGCAGCAATACGCGGAATCGACTCCAACAACGCTTGCGTATAGGGGTGTTTAGGACTGTGAAATAGTGTATCCACATCACTCTGTTCGACGATCCGCCCTAGATACATCACCGCTACATCGTCAGCGATCTCCGCAACCACGCCCAGATCGTGCGTGATGAACAGCATCGCCATGCCGTACTTTGATTGCAGTGAACGCATCAGCTTGAGGATTTGTGCCTGCGTGGTTACGTCCAACGCGGTGGTTGGCTCGTCTGCGATCAGCAGTGTGGGATTGCACGCCAGCGCCATAGCGATCATGACGCGCTGGCGCATCCCACCGCTGAGGCGGAAGGCATACTCATCGACCAAGCGTTCGGGGCGTGGGATTTCTACTAGGCGCAGCAGTTCGATAGTACGCTCACGAGCTGCCTGCTTGGAAACATTCTCGTGCAAGCGGATCGTCTCGATGATCTGGTTGCCGATAGTGTGCATTACACTCAACGAGGACATCGGCTCCTGAAAGATCATGGAGATTTCCTTGCCCCGTATTTTGCGGATCTCCGCACCTTTGGGGTCAAGCTGGGCGATGTCCACGATTTGCTCTGGCTGTGCGGGATCATGGCGCATATGGTAGAGCATCTGTCCACCGACGATGCGTCCCGGACTGCGGATGATCTTGAGGAAGGCGCGGCTGGTCACGCTTTTGCCACAGCCGCTTTCACCCACCAAGCACAGTGTTTTGCCGCGCTCAATGGTCAGATCAACGCCGTCTACTGCTTTGACGGCGCCTTCATCAGTGAAAAAGTGGATTCGTAAGTCTTTAACTTCAAGAAGTGGTTCAGCCATTATTTTCTCGCTTCTTGTCAATGAACGGTATTTATTTGCCACACTGACGCTGCTGGCACTATAAGCACTTCAGCGCTTGCTGCCTCAGCACTTTTAGCGTCTAGCACTTGCCTAATTTCCTAGTACGGATCAGCCGCATCGCGCAAGCCATCGCCAAGGAAGTTGAACGCCAGCACGATCACGATCACCGCAAAGGCGGGGAACATCAACCATGGATACGTGGCGATCACATTGATCTTCTGCGCTTCCTGCAACTGCACACCCCAACTTACAGCAGGCGGACGCAAACCCACACCCAGATAACTGAGCGCCGTTTCCGCGATGATCAAACCGGGGACGGTCAGCGTCAGCGAGGCAATGATGTGGCTGTACAGCGAAGGCAGCATGTGGCGGAAGATCAGACGACCCGATTTAGCGCCATCCAAGCGGGCAGCCAGCACGAAGTCTTCTTCGCGCAGCGCTAGAAAACGCCCGCGCACCACCCGTGCCAGATCAGTCCAGCCAGCCAGTGCCAGCAAGATGGTGATCATGAAGTAGACCAGCACGACGTCCCAATCTATCGGCACAAGCGCGGCGACAGCAATGATGATCGGCAGCAGCGGCACGGATCGGGTAAATTCGATCAGCCGCTGGATCAGGTTATCGACCACACCGCCCAGCAAACCGGAAATGCCGCCCAAGGCAATACCCAGCGTCAGACTGAGGACAACCGCGAACAAGCTGATGCTCAGGGAGACGCGGCTGCTGTAGATCATGCGGCTCAAGATGTCGCGTCCGCTTTTATCTGCTCCGAGCGGATAGAAAGGTTCGCCAACGGTTAGCGGACCGATCAAGTGAATATTGGTATCGATGATGCCAAGTAATTTGTAGGGTTCGCCCTGAACGAACAAACCGATGGGAATAATCTTTTCTTCGTCCAGAACCCAGATTTTCTTGAAGGAAACTTCATCGCGCTCGAATTTATAGCCGTTAACGTAGGGTTGAAAGCGACCATCGTGGATGAAATTGATCGATTGTGGCGGCGCGAAAGCATAATCAGCGATATAGGTATCAGAGGCGACGGGTGCAAAGAAATTGGCAAAAATGGCTATGAAGTAATAGATCACTACTACAATGCCGCCCAGCACCGCCAGCTTATGCTTGCGAAACTTCCACCACATCAGTTTCCACTGCGAGGCAACCTCAATCGCTACATTGTCGTTGTCGGCAACGGGCACCGCACCACGCAGCGGGGCTGGCGCTGGTGCAGTCTTACCGACGACTTCCTGTGGTTGACTAATCGTCTCCATAAGTAGCTTTTCCTAACTTCACTTCACTCTAAGCGAATACGCGGATCGAGCATCACCAGCAGGACGTCGGAGACGAATACGCCGATGACCGTCAAGACGCTTAACATCAGGATGAAACCAGCAGCTACGTACATGTCTTGCTGCACGAGTGCATTGAATAGCACCGGACCTGAGGTCGGTAAATTGAGCACGATGGACACGATCACTTCACCAGCGACCAAGCCCGGCAGCACGAAACCAATAGTGCTGATGAAGGGATTGAGCGCGTAGCGAACTGGATACTTCCACAACATGCGGAACTCGGACATGCCCTTAGCGCGCGCCGTATCGACATAGGGACGGTTAAGTTCGTCCAGCACGTTGGCACGGGTGATGCGGATCAACCCCGCCGTGCCCGCCATGCCGATGATCACCACGGGAATCCCTAGATGCTGGATCAAATCCCAGAATTTGGCGAGACTCCATGGCGCGCTGGCATATTCGGGTGAGAACAGCCCAATCAAGGCTTTTCCACCGTAGCGATAACTGACATACATCAGAATCAAGGCTAACAGGAAGTTGGGAACCGCCAGCCCGATGAACCCGACGAAGGTCGCGGCATAGTCAGCAAGGGAGTACTTACGCACTGCCGAGAATACGCCCACCGGTAATGCCACCAGCCAGATGAACAGGACTGAGGCAGAGGTCAGCGCAAAGGTCATCGGCAGGCGTTCGATGATCAGCTCTTTAGCGTCTCGCCGTAACGCCAACGAATAGCCGAAGTCCCCTTTGGTGACGATCTTGCCAATCCATTTGACGTATTGGACGTAGAATGGCTCGTTCAAGCCATACTGATCGCGCAGTTGCTGGATTACCTCTGGCGAGATTTTATCCATGCCCTGCTGGGTCATCTCCGAAACCATATTGGAGACGTAATCACCGGGGGGAAGCTGGATCACCGCGAAAGCAACGATGCTAATGATCCACACAGTGATGACCATGTAGATGAAGCGGCGAATCAAATATTTTTTCACAACAAAATTCCTTGGAGTTCAATCAAATTGGATTTGTCGTGTGGATGCACCGACGCTGAGGCTCAATGACTGAGAACCAGCCCCGGTGCATCCCTAAAAGTTAAGTACTGTTAGTACCGATTACTCTTTAATGTACCACTGTTCTGGCAGGGTGATCTTCTGAACACCTTCGATCCAGCCAGCGATCCATGTGTCGGGTTGGTTACCAACGCGCTTGTGATAGGGCTGATAACCGGGACCCGGACGAGAAATACCCAGTACCCAGAACTGCTCAACAGCGATGTCCAAAACCTTCTTCATCTGCTCGACCTGAGCTTCCTGAGTCGGCTGCTTGAGCACTTCCTCGTAGACATTGCGGATGTCCTTGATGTCCTGAGGCGGTTCAACCTGAACAGCTTCCTGAGAACCAGCGTACCACGCCCACCAACCGTTGCCGAACAGACCGAACAACGATCCCGGTGTGTAGTAACGAGGATCAAGGATCGCCGTCAAACCAGCGCCACCTTCACCCGTGAACATGGTCGCCTGCACGTCGTTGTTCTCGCGCAGTTCCACTGCTTGGGCATCTGCCACCGAGTTCAGGGTCGCCTTGATACCGACCTTGTCCCAATAGCCGATCAGCAGTTCAGCCACTTGCACGTAGTTACCACCCCAAGAGAGGTCGTTGGAGACGGTGAAGACGAAGCTAAAGGGTTGACCATCCTCACGCAGACGGTAGCCATCGGCACCCTTATTCGGCAGTACCTTATCCAGATATTCGTTCGCCTTAGCGACATCGTACTCGGTGTACTGAGTCGCCAGCGTCTCGTTGTACAGCGGCGAACTCTCCAGCGGCGCAGCCTGCGAAGGCGTGCCCTGACCGAAGTAGACGATCTCGATGATCTCTGGACGGTTGATAGCGTAGGACATGCCGATACGGAAATCCTTGTTACCAAAGACTTTGCCTAGTTCGGCATCCTTAGCATTGCGGTTGAAGTGGATCGTATTGGTCGTGCCGCCATCAGAGACGGGCGCGGAGATTTCCAACGGAGCGCCGCCATCAACGGCATCGAAGAAGGTGATGCGGTCATCACCAGCAGGGTCTTTGATGTAGTCCAGATCGCCGTTGATCATCGCCAACGTGCGGGCTTCGCTGTCCTGATAGGAAACGCCGGTTACTTCATCAACGTAGGGGAGCTGGTTGCCCTGAGTGTCCACTTTCCAGTAGTAGGGATTGCGAACCATGGTCATTTGCGTGTTCGCACCCAGAATGGAGGTGGGGATCCACGGGAACAGCAGCGGACGCTCCAGGTTGTTGAAGTAGTTGTTGGTGTCATCCGTCGGACCGGAAGCCTTGTTGTTGAACAGACCTACCCAGTCTTCGACGCCTTCTGTCTGCGCCACCAGTTCGTCAACCTTGTCGTTGTACTTGGCATGGAACTGCGTTAGATAGTGCTTGGGGAACCACGTGATGTGGCGACCATTCCACTGCGCTAGCGTGTAGAGGAAGGTGCCATAGGGGTTGGCGAAGGAGAACTTGACCGTATAGTCATCGATCTTCGTCGCCTTGAACTGGTCACGTCCCTCGGTGGGCAGCCAGTCGGTGATCGGACCACTGGGGCTGAGTTCAGTGTTGAACAACACATCTTCAATGTAGAACATGATGTCATCGGCGTTGAAATCGACGCCATCTGACCACTTCATGCCCTTACGCAGATGGAAGGTGTATTCCTTGACATCGGCGCTGACTTCCCAGCTTTCCGCGATGTTGGGTACGACGCCGGAGAAATCGGGTGCCCATGCCACCAGATTTTCCCAACCCGTGATGTACCACAGACCACCCCAGCCGGGATTGTTGCCTGTGAAACCAATGCGCATATTGCCGCCGTACTTGCCCACTTCCTTGAATGGAGTGATCACAGCAGGCGTTTCTGGCAGACGCTCATTCACAGGTGGCAGTTCGCCAGCCTGTACTTTTGCCGCCAGCATGGGTGACTCTTGAAAGCCCTGAGCGTGTGTTGGTAGTGAGGTGAGACTAAATGTTGAAAGCAGTAGTACGACGATTAGGAATAATGAAACTCTGTTCTTCATAATGTAGGTAGCTCCCATCGCAAACCTTGTCTGAAGAGATGCGTGTGGTGCCCTTTTATGGATCTATAGACTGACGAGGGGAGAGGTCGGCTCGACTTGGCTCCCGATCAGGAGATGCAAAAGGGCTTAAAAAGTTAAGTTCTTCGCCGCGCTCTAACTAACTACTCCTTCCTTTCCTTCTAGTGATCTAACGTTATTCGGCTTGATCACAGACGTAAGCGAAGAATGCCGATTAATATGCCCACCCCGCGGTGAGAGGTAGGTGATATAGCTTGTGATAAATGTATCAAACTACGTGATATGTAACGTAACGTGATACGTTTGTCGCAACACTATACATCCCCTGTAATCCTGAGTCAAGCAAAAATGATTGCCGCATCCACACTTGTCTGCGTAGTAATCATATTCAGTTTGGGCAACTTACCGAGGTCGGTTACCCGATCTTTACTCTCGTAACGATCACGGTACACTGTTTATTTCAGCCTGATTTTGTTACGACTTGTCGTCAATTTGTACTTCTGTGGAACGAATTAATGCTGACCACGGCGTTCGAGCAAACGTCCACAGGTTTCAGGATCGTTACAACATGTTCGCCAGCTTCAAATCAGCAGAGGATCGGCGTGGAATGCTGATTCTGCCGGCGGGCTGTTTTGAACGTGGTTGGCGCACTGATGACAAAGCTTCCTCCGCGACGATGCGACTGACCTATGCACAGCTTGGTCAGGGCACGCTTAACGTCGTGCCGCTGTACGAAGGGATTCAGATCGATGAGAACGTGGAATTGATGTTGGGCGCGGGCTGCCATCGCTTCGCCTATCCTATGCGCCAGATCGAAACCCGAATCCGCAGCGAGGTTTTGCCCTGAGGCAACAAAAAAGGCGGGGATATTGCTGCTTCCTCGCCTGAAGTAGATCGCTAAATGAGTTTTGTTTAGTGATCCTCTGTGGGTATCAAGGGACTCGAACCCCTAACCTCTTCGGTGTAAGCGAAGCGCTCTAACCAATTGAGCTAGACACCCGTCATTTTTGACTAAGCGCATTATACTAGGTGCTGCTCATCGGGGTCAAGGGCAGGGGTTGAGGGAAACTAAATTCATGGCAGACATCGTTAAAACATTGGCGCTGATCGCACACGACGGTAAGAAGGCAGATATGGTCGCCTTCGCGCTGCAATATCGTGACCGCCTGATGAACTATCGGCTGGTTGCTACTGCCACTACCGGACGCTTGCTAGAGGAAAAGTGCAACCTTCAGGTACAGCGGATGCTCTCCGGACCACACGGCGGTGACGCGCAGATCGCGGCGATGGTGGCGGAAGGGCAGATCGAAGCCGTCTTTTTCTTCATTGATCCGCTGACCAGCCAGCCACACGATCCCGACATCAACAGCTTACTGCGCATTTGTAATGTGCATAACGTGCCGCTGGCGACTAATCCCGCCACCGCCGCATATCTGGTCAGCACTAAAGCAGTCTGATTTTCCTCATCTTCGCTGCTGACATACTGTTGTCACTTCACTGGTCTATGATGGCAGCATCATCATCAGTAAGGAGTGATCACGGTATGTCACTGCATCAATATTCCGCCACCATCGCTGCCATCGCGCCCTTCGACTTCGCCCAATCGCTGCGCTTCATCGGTTTCTTCAGCCCGATGTACGGGGAGCAGCGGGTGATCGCTGGTTCACTGAGTAAAGCGCTGCAAATCGATGAACGGACAGTGGTGTTTCGCGTCACGGCGGGAACTAGCCCGGCTGAACTCATCTATACCTTATTCAGCGCACAACAATTAGATGCCGAACAGATCACTACCGCTGTGGATCGCATTCGCTTCTTCCTCAGCCTCGATGACGATCTGACGCGCTTCTACCGGATCGCCGCCGCCGATCCAGCCTTCGCGCCAGTCATGCAGCAGCTTTATGGCTTGCATCAAGTCAAATTTCTAACGCCTTTCGAGAACGCTTGTTGGGCGATCCTGACGCAGCGACTGCCGATTCCGGTGGCGCGGAAGATCAAAGATGCCTTCGTGGAAGCGGTTGGCGGCTGCCTTGAGGTTGAGGGCAATACGTATCGTGCTTTCCCTACCGCTGCACAGGTCGCCGCGCTGGATATCCCGACGCTGACTATTCTGATCCGCAATCCGGTGAAGGCGGAACGGATTCACGCGGCGGCGCAGGCATTCCTGACCGTAGATGAACGATGGCTGCGTAACGCGCCTTTCGATCAAGTGGAGGCGTGGCTGCGGCAGATTCCGGGGATCGGGACGTGGTCAGCCAGTTTCATCTTGATTCGCGGCTTGGGGCGCATGGATCGCGTGCCGACAGACAACACCGAGATCAGCAAAGCACTCGCGCGGCGCTACGGTGCAGCTGCGTCACTGAGCGATCTCCTAGTGCGCTACGGTGATCAGCAAGGCTACTGGTCGTACTATATGCGAGCAGCGGGCTAAATGCTTGACTGAACACTCAACCTCGCCTCTCGGTTCCCCCTCTCCACGAAGTGGACTGAGGGGGCAGGGGATGAGGCTAAGGCTAATCACGCATATTGCAGCCACAGCACACCGTATGGCGGCAGTTTGACACTGCGCTCCAGCGCATAGGAGGTCCCCGTCAGCAGATCAGCAAGTGGCTGTCGTAGATCGTGGGCTGGCAAGAAGCGTTGCTCCACGATTTGTGTTTTTTCGGAGAAGTTCGCCAGCATCAGCAGTGCATGACCAGCGTGAACACGTTCCAGAATCAGCACATGCTCGTTGCCGCTGTCTAGCCAGTTCATCCGACCATTGGCGGCAAATGCCGGATTACTTTTGCGAATGTGGATCATGCGTAGAAGTGGTAAGTAGATTCTGCCGCTGATTGCCTGCGGATCGCTGCGTTGGGCAAACACCGACTCGTTGAAGGCGGGGCGATGCACCCAGCGGCTGTCCGTCGCTTTGGCTGGCTCCTTGCGATAGTCGTAGTCGTTCAACTGCCCGAACTCGTCACCGAGATACAGCAGGGGGATGCCGCCCGCGCCGATTGCCAGACTTTCGATCAGCAGGACCCGCCCGATTGCTAGATCGATCTCCGTCGGATCGTTGTTGACGATAGCACGTTCCAAGCCAGCTAACGAGGCTGTTGTGCCGCAAATCCGCATATCACCTGTACGCGGATTGTAGTTAAATGGTAATCCGCTGGCGAAGCTGCCCTCGAAGCGTCCGACGTAGAAATTATTAAGGAAGCGGCGATGATCTTCGCCATTCATCCACAATTCGGCGGCGTCCTCGTTGGCGAAGCTCCAGCCGATGTCATCATGCGAACGCACGTAATTTACCCACGCTGTACCAGCGGGCAGCGCGAACCGCTTTGCCATGCTGTGCCGCAGCAGCTTGACCTCGCGCGTTGCCAGCGCCTCCCACAGCAGCACCATAAACGTCGGGTTGTAGCTGATCTGGCACTCGCGCCCCAGATATTTGACCACATCATCAGGGTGCACAATTGCTTCTGACTTGAAGATCATCGCGGGGGCAGCGATCCGCACCAGCAAGTTGTAAGCGGCGATGATGTCGTGCGCTTGCGGCAGGTTCTCGCAGGTTGTACCCATCTCTTTCCAGATGAAGGCGACTGCATCCAAACGCAGCACTTCCACGCCCTGATTAGCGAGGAATAGCATCTCTTGCAGCATGGCGGTGAACACCGCGGGATTGCGATAGTTCAAATCCCACTGGAAAGTGTTAAAGGTCGTCCACACCCATTTCTTCACTTCGGGAAAATAGGTGAAGCTGCCCGGCGCTTGTTCAGGGAATATTTCGCGCAGGTTACGCTCATAGAGATCGGGCAGTTGGCGATCCTCAAACAGCAGGTAGAACTCCTGATAATCCACGTCACCAGCCCGCGCCTTGAGCGCCCAATCGTGCTCATCGGAGGTGTGGTTGAAGACGAAATCGAGGCACAGGCTGATCCCGTTGGCACGCAGTTCGTCCGCCAGCGCTGCTAGTTCCGCCATCGTGCCCAGTGTCGGATTCACCTCGCGGAAGCTGCTCACTGCGTAACCGCCATCGTTGTTATCGGGTGGGGCTTTGAACAGCGGCATCAGATGTAGGTAAGTTAAACCGAGTTCTTTGAAGTAAGGGATGCGGGCACGGATTCCCTGTAAATCCCCGGCATAGAGATCGACGTAGCAGACGCCGCCCATCATCTTCTCGCTCTGGAACCAATTCGCGGCGCGATCCATATCCAGCCGCTTCAACGCCTGCGGACGCTCAATGAATGCCTGCGCCGCCGCGCTGAGGATCATTTCCAGATGGTAGAAGAAATCGTAATTGCTGCCATATAAACCGAGCAGCAGTTCAAATAAGGTGGGGAAATGCTTTTGCAGCCGCGCCTCAAAAATCGACCAACTGGCTGGATCGCTGAACAAGGATCGAAGGCGCGGACTCAAACGCTGTAGAGATTGAACGGCTTTGGTTTGTGTACTGGATGTAGACATGTTGTGCTACGCTGTAATGTTGTGCTCCACGACTGGCACGATTATAGCTTTACTTCCCCACCTATGGCGCAAACACGCCCAGATGATTGGCGACGGGACGCTCTCGCCCCGGAATATGCCCATCGATGGGCGAATTCAGGATCTTTGTCCGCCCGTATTCATCTTGTGTGACGAGGGTGCTCGAACCACCACCATCCAGATTCAGCGCCGTATAAGCGCCGTACTCCAGCGCGATCTCGCCTGCTTCCTGCAGCGTTGCGCCCTCGCTGTAATTCGGCTGCCGTCCGTCAATCACCATCAAGATCAGCGTATTACCATCTTCGCTCAATCCGATGATGCTGCGCGGCTGCTGCTCCAAATGATAATCGCTGGTGAATTCATCAACGGGTACGACGCCGTTATACAGACAGAACTTATCACCGGAGATTGCGTTGTACACGTCGCCAACCGGGGCTACGAAGCTCGCCTGATTATCCCGCGAGATGAACAACGTCTCATAGTTGTAGCCTGCGCCCGCGTTATAGATACTGCCGTCAGAACTGGCGAACCCGATTGTTTTCACCCAGTCACCGACATGCGGGTAATACATCCATGGCGTGCGGGCGATCCAGGGCCAGAAGAAGTCGCCGTTGATGGCTACCTGTGCGCCAAACTCCTCCATAAACTGTGAGGTAGTCCTTGCCTGTAATTGATTCTGCGGGTCTTCAACGCCGGGTGTGACTAGAAAGCGCAGTCCGGGCGTCCGCAAATCAATCTTGACCACATCAACGATCAGTGCCTGCGGTTCGCGGCGCACCTCGCGGATATAGGTGATGCCGGGGAACAGTTTTTGTTCGCCGCTTTCCGGCAGCGGGCGATTATTGAACCATATGTATATCGCCCCCGCCGACAGCAGTACGATCATCAGGGTCAGTACTAGGCGCAGCACGATGAAACGCCAATGCACCTGCCGTCGCCGTTTCGTCCACAGCAGCAGCACCGTAAAGGCGATCAAAAATAGAGCAGTCAGCAGGAAAGATCGACTTAACAACAATGCCAGTAGTGTACGCATTCCAATACCTGTAACTCCGCGATCAGAGGACGCAGTGTAGTAACGACATGGTGACAGCACCAGCCGCGATTGACATCCGATTTGCCTGTGCTGCTAAGACGCCGATCTCGCGGCGGCATCTGATCCCAAACGGGTGAGGATCGAGAGTGCTTGCTGTGCGCCTAGCTTATCGTCAACGGCATTGAACGAATCCGCCAGCAGCGTCGCCATCTCCGCGATCTGCGAGGTTTGTAGGTTGGCAATCTGACGCAAGCCATCCAGTGTGCGCCGCGTGATCTCATCGCGTTTGATGCCGTACAGCCGGAAGAAGAAGCGTTGTAGTAGATTCAGCGGCGGCAGTTCCGGTGCAGGCATCTGTTCCGCCATGCGCGCTAAATCTTTGCCCGCCACCGTCTGCACACGGATCAGCGCGTCGTGCAGCCAGCGGCGATTCGCGGGCGCGTCGCCCAACAGACCATGCGCGTTGGCGATTGCGGCATCGATCCGCGCTTCGTTGATCGCCGTCTCCACTTCCCGCAGCGCCAGTTTCAGCCGATATTTCGACTGCGCGTATGCCGAGTCATCTTCCGGCTTCATCGCCTCTTCGTGGCTGGCGTCATAGCGGAACAGCAGGCGCATCGCATGGAGGCGCAGCACACTGGCGATCAAAGAGCTGTCATCGCTGCGGCTTTCCTCCACGTTTTCGGCTTTCTCCGCGTGCAGCACACCGACGAACTCCTTGCGATCCGCTTCTGTCATCGTCGGCGCATTGGTCTCGATCCACGTTTGCAGTTTGAACAGGGCATCCTCAAGACTCAGGCTGCGCTTGGCAACCGGATCAGTGAACTCGGCAACCGGTTTCAGTAACGACGGCATCCTTATTCCTCCACGCTCAATAACAACACTAGCACACTACAGTGATTAGGCTAAAGACTACCTCATACCATACACAGATGGTTTTCCAGAATCCTTACGATTGCAGATGAACAAGCCTAATCCCTCTGCTGCTGTGCGTTGAAGGTATGACAGAATTTAACTGTAAAGGGGATAGCGCGGCGCGGTGAGGTTATTCCGCTGTCGTCCGAGGTCTTCACTGATCACTCCAGGCTTGCTCCCTGCTCCGGGTCGGCTGCGTCTCTCCCCTCCGCCTTGCAACCGGATTTGCCACTGCTGCGTAGAGTGAGCAAGAATCAAGATTCATCGTAGCACTTTGCAAAGTTTTGGCGGGGGCGTTTATGGCAACACTTGAATCAGCGGCGGGAGTACGCGCACAACCTAATCTGGAGAGCCGTCCGGCGGGCAGCGTGCGCTTCGATCTGGCATCGGCAGGGCTATCGATCTGGTTCATGCTCGGCGTCTTTCTGGATGGCTGGGCACACAATCACGGACGAGTCGATAACACCTTTTTCACGCCATGGCACGCCGTCCTGTACAGCGGTGCGCTGGCGGTGGCGGCGCTGCTCACCTTGACGCAGTTCCGCAACATGCAGCGCGGCTATGCGTGGAGCAAGTCGCTGCCGCAGGGCTATGGCTGGTCATTGGTCGGCGTCGGGGTGTTCTTCGCAGCGGGCGGTTTCGACTTCCTGTGGCATGGCTGGTTCGGCTTTGAAGCGGGCTTAGAAACCTTGCTCAGTCCGGCGCACTTCGCGCTCGGCACGGGCGCATTTTTGTTCCTCACCGGACCGATCCGCGCGGCTTATCAGCGTCGCACCCAGCTTTCCGGCTGGAGCAACCTGCTGCCTGTGATCCTTAGCTCCACCTTGCTGCTCTCGCTGTTCACCTTCTTCACCATGTACGCTAACCCGATCACGCAGGCGCGCGCCTTCACTGTCAATACTGGCAATGGACGCGACTTCCGCGATCTGCAAATCATCTGGGGCATTGCGGGTGTATTGATCTTGACCGCCTTCACCATGGGTATCGTGCTGACGCTGCTGCGCCGCTGGAAGCTGCCCTTCGGCACGCTCACCTTCATGCTCACCGCCAACGCCCTACTGCTGATCTGGGTTTACTGGAAAACCACCAACCCGATGCTGCTGACCTACATCAGCCTACCGCTGGCGGGTTTGGTGGGCGATTGGCTGCTCGCGCTGATCAAACCTTCACTGGATCGTCCCAACAGCTTCCGTCTCATCGGTTTCCTGCTGCCTGTACTTGAGTTCAGCGCCTTCTTCGGTCTGCTGATCTCTAACTATGGCACATGGTGGTCGGTGCATCTCTGGGCGGGCTTGATTTTCATGGCGGGCGTAGTCGGACTGCTGCTGAGCTATCTCGTAGTTCCTTACGCCAGCGAAAAATGATCGTTTTCACACAGTGACCCGTAATGAGTGAGCCTGAGCCTTGAACTTGGTCAGCACAACCAATCACTGCATCTCCCCCGATTCCCCTCTCCGCATCGTGGAGCAGGGGTCAGGCTAATCTCATCACTCGTCACTCATTATTCGTTATTGTCTTAGTCTTATAGGGAAGTGACCCTTGCGACGCCTTCAATTTACCGTCATCTACGCGCTGCGCGATCTCTGGCGTGATCGTCAGCGTACTGCTTTCGCGCTGTTTAGCATCGCCGCCGGAGTAGCGACGGTGGTAGCACTGCGGATGCTTGGGCTAATGCTCACCGACGCCCTCACCACCAATGTACGCTCCTTCCTGCGGGGCGATGTGGTGGTGCAATCGAATACTGGTCCACGTATCAGCTTCATCGATCCTGAAACGTCGGAAATGCCTTTCAATCCGCGCACCATTCCCCAGATTCAGGAGTGGGCGAAGCGCAATGATGTCGAGGTTACCTTTGTTACCACAGGTGAACTGACTCAAGCTGCCATCGTGCGCGACGAACTCGCCGGACGCCCCGCCTTCGTGGTCGGCTATTTCATCGATCCGCAGGTCTACCCCTTCTACGAGACGATCCGCGCCAATCAGCCTTCCGGCGTGCTGCTGAAAGATCTGTTCGACGGACCGAACCAAGTGGTAGTCGGGCAGCGCCTTGCTAACCAACTGGGCATTCAGGTGGGCGATCAGTTACGCATCGGTACAGCGAAAGAACTGCACATCGTCAAAGGCATCGTGCCTGATACGTCGGAGAGCAGTTTCACCAACCCGCTGAGTTTATTGTTCAGCTTCATGTACCTTGATCGCTCCGACTCCTCGCAGTTCAACGTCGATCCGCAGTCTGCCGATAACGCCTTCATCAAGGCGCCTCCGGGCACTGATTTAGCTGAACTCAAAGCGAAGATCAATGCCGAGTGGAGTCGCGCCGCGACGCGGGTACGCATCCGCACTGTGGATGAAACGCTGGCGAACAATCAAGTCTCCTCTGTCCTCGCCTCTCGCTTCATCTTGCTGCTCAGTCTGGTGGCGCTGATCATCGGAGGCGTGGGCATCGTCAACACCATGCTGGTAGCTGTCAACCGCCGCGCCAATGAGATCGCCGTGCTCAAGACGGTAGGTATTCGCGGCGGCGGTGTGGTGCGCATGTTCTTCATCGAAGCGCTGGTGATGGGCTTTCTCGGCAGTCTGATCGGGGTAGTCCTCGGTTTCGGCTTGAGCATTGTCGCGCAGCGCTTTGGCGAGCAAGCATTTGGTTTCGCGCTACCGTGGCGCTTCCAGATCGATCCTGCCTTGTTGGGCGTGGGCATGGGCGTGGTCATCACCGTGATCTTCAGCGTGCTGCCGACTCTGATGGCGGGCAATGTACGTCCGGCATTGGTGCTGCGGCAGGGATCACTGGTGCTGGCGCGGGCGGGCTGCTTGCCTTCGCTGCTCAGTCTGCTGGCATTGATCCTCGGCGTTGGCACGCTAATCGGCTTGATCGTGGGCGATGTGTTCACGTTGTTCGAGCAAAATGCGCCGAGTCGGGTACAGCGCTTCAATCTGCTTGGTTCTTTGAATCTGCCGCCGCTCGGTCAGGCAATCGTTGGCGGCATCTTAGCTGTCGTGGTTCTGCTGATCGCCTTCGCCATCATCCTTTTGTTAGCGTGGATCGTGATCTGGTTCCTCAGCAAACTGCCCTCTTTCCGCAGCCCTAATTTACTCTTGGCGATTCGCGGTTTGACCTTATACCGCGTGCGCACAGCCTTAAGTTTGCTGGCGTTAGTCGTCGGTATGACCGCACTTAGCAGCACACTGATCCTCTCCCGCAGCGTTAACCAACTGCTGTACACCACGGTTAGCGGACCGTTGGGCGGTAATGTGGTCACGCTGCCGCTGCTTCCGCTGACCGATAGCATGGTGCGCAATCGCCTCGATTCCGTCTCAGGCGTGCGTGGCTATCGCACACTGCGCTTCCCCAGTGCCAACCTGGTATCCATCAACGGCAAAACTGACTGGCGGGATGAACTTGCCTTGAATGCTACCAGTGACTTCGGGGCTTCCTTTGCCGAGAGCCGCCTCGAATTGTTGATAGGCGTGGATGTTCATGGAGCACCCACGCGCAGCCAACTTTATGCCGGACGCTATCTGACCCCCGAAGATGCGGACAAGCGGGTTATGACCTTGCCTTACGATCCGTCACTAGAGGCGATTGGTGTGGACGTTGGTTCCAAGCTGACTTATCGCATCAACGGCAGAAATCTAACCTTCGAGGTAGTTGGCTTAATCGCGCCGGACATCGCTGAGGGCTTCATCCCCTTCAGTCTCGGAGATCGCGCCGCGCAGGTTCCACTAGCTGCAGTGACCAGTACCGCGCCCTTTGACATCACCATCGCTGACGTACAAACCGAGAAAGTCAACGATGTCATGGCGGCGATTGGCGTGGTTCCCGGCGTCTTTGTCTTCGATGTCGGAGTCTTCGATGAATTTCTGAGCCGCTTATTCACGCAGCTTGCGGCTCTGCCCTTGCTAGTGGCGGGCTTATCCCTGTTCGCGGCTGGCGCGCTAATCGCTACCACAGTCTCGCTGGCGACGCTGGAACGTCGGCGGCAGATCGGTATCCTCAAATCGTTCGGGGTACGTCGCGATCAAGTGTTGGGGCAACTGCTGATCGAGAATGGCATCGTCGGCTTGACCGGTGGTGTGATCAGTCTGCTGCCCACACTGCTGATCCTCGCGGCGATTCCAGCATTGACCGCCAACCTGATCACCTTGCCCATCCCGTGGGATTTGATCGGTTTGATGCTGGCGCTGTCGATCTCAGTCACGTTGATCGCCACCCTGCTCACGGCGTGGTCCGCATCATCGGAGAAACCATTAACAGTCTTGCGCTACGAATGAGCGCCTAGAGCCGAAGTTTAGCAAAGTCTAAACAAAGTATGAACAAACCCTGAGAATCAGTTGTCATTCTCAGGGTTTTCCCTTAACTATTACCATGTAAGTAATTTCGAGCAGTACTTTGGAGGAGACAAATGCGTAAACTGGTTCTCATTCTCGCCTTGGCATCCTTGGTCTTTGTTGGTGCAGCGCCGATCAAAGCGCAAGATGCCCCCACACAGACCATCGCTGAGATCGCGGCAGGCAATGCCGATTTCAGCACCTTGATGGCAGCGGTAGCGGCAGCCGATCCCGCTTATGCAGCAGCTTTGTCTAACCCTGATCTGCAGTTCACCGTTTTCGCGCCCACCAATGCAGCTTTCGATGCTCTAATCAAGGCGCTGAACACGACGGCAGCTGATCTGTTGGCAAACAAGGCGCTGCTTGATGTAGTGCTTGCCTATCACGTCATCCCCGGTGCAATGCCCGCTTCCGGTGTAGCAGCATCTAACGGTGTGGCGCTGGGCACGAGCCTACCTGATGTGGGTACAACGGATGCTGGCTTGCCCAAGAACGCACTGGTCATCGGTGTGGCGGACGGCAAGGTGACTCTGACCACCAGCAGCGGCGGCACGGCGAACGTGACTGCGACAGACATCGCCGCGACCAACGGTGTGATCCATGTGATCGACTCCGTGTTAGTTCCCGCTGATGCAGCGACCATCGCCAGCGACATGGCAGGCATGATGGAAGCCACGCCTGATGCAATGGCGGCTGCTCCGGTAAGCATTGCTGAGACGGTAGTCGCAGCGGCAGGGGCGGAAGCCAAGGAGTTCACCACCCTGTTAGCAGCGGTGCAGGCAGCCGATCCGCTGATCCTCACTGAACTGAGCAAGGGCGGACCGTACACCGTCTTTGCGCCCACTGATGCCGCGTTCGAGGCTGCACTTACAGCCATGAATCTGACGGCGGAACAACTGCTAGCGGATAAGGCAACCCTGACAGCCGTCCTCGCTTACCACGTCATCCCCGGCGAGTTCAAGGCAGCGACAGTTGTAGCTGCTACCGCCAACGGCGAAGTTAAGGTTGCTACCGAACTGCCCGGTCAGGCGCTGACGATCTCTCAGGCAGATGGCAAGGTGATGGTCAATGATGCTACCGTTGTCCAGACCGACATCGCAGCATCCAACGGCATCATTCACGTCATCGACAAAGTGCTAATGCCTACAATGTAACTTGCGCTGATCAACAGTAGTGAGGGGTGGACAGGTGAGGGTGCGAACTCTCACCTGTTCATTTTTGGCGCTCAAACCAAAATCGAGGCGTTACAAACATTAGGCAAACCAATTCCCCTGTTTTGCCTGATACTTTGCCTGCAATCTGAGCAGAAAGATCATGCAACCTACTTGATCGCAAGGTTTGAATCGATAGCCACAAGAAAACGACTCGCCTCTCCACAAGGTGGATCAGGAGTGAGGCTAACCTACACCGCTACCGCCTCCAATGCGAAGTTCTTCTGTGCCTCGTTAACGATATGCTCCCCGATCACCAGCGATGCCGTAGCCGCAGGAGATGGCGCGTTCTGCACATGGATCATGTTCTTGCCTTGCCGGATCAGGAAGTCATCTACCAGTTTGCCATTCTTGGCTAAGGCTTGAGCGCGCACACCACTTGGTCCCGGCAGCAGATCGTCACCGGTGATTTCCGGCATATACTGCTGCAGCGCCTTTACATAAGCCGACTTCACGTAATCGCGGTACATCTCCAACGCGCCCATCCGCCAATACTTCATTGCCAGACGGATAAAGCTGGTCGAGGTCAGGATTTCCCGCAGTTCCTTGAAATCAACATCTTTGCGACCATAGCCTTCCCGCGCGAAGGCGAGCACCGCGTTCGGTCCTGCTTTCACCTCGCCGCTGATCAAGCGCGTGAAATGAACGCCCAGAAACGGGAAGCGCGGATCGGGTACGGGGTAGATCATGCCGTTGACCAGACTGCGCTTCTCTGGCTTCAGCAGGTAGTAGTCGCCGCGAAAGGGGATGATCTGCATGTCGCGTTCGGGCGATGCCATGTTCGCCAGCAGATCAGAGTGTAAGCCGCCGCAGGTGATCAGATAGTGGGTTGTGATCTCGCCTTCCCAGTGCGGCGCGAACGAACCGTACAGCCCCAGTGTGATCTGGTCCTCGCGCTGCGTGATCGCCGTCAGTTTGCACTCCACCACGATCTCACCGCCAGCCGCGCGGATGTCCTCGGCATAAGCGGCGGCAACCTCCTTGTAATTGACCACACTGGTCGTCGGTGACCAGATTGCCTTGATGCCAGCAGCGTGCGGCTCGATCTCCTTCAGGCGTTCCGCGCCGATCATTTCCAAGCCCTGCACGCCGTTAGCGATACCGCGCTGATACAGATTATCCAGTCGCGGCAGTTCGTTCTCGTTAATGGCAACGATCACTTTGCCATACTTCTCCACGCGGATACCTTTCTCCGCGCAGTATTCGATCATCCGGCGGTGTCCCTCCACGCAGGTGCGCGCCTTCAGCGATCCCGGTGCGTAATAGATGCCGGTGTGGATCACGCCGCTGTTGTGTCCGGTCTGGTGCGAAGCGATCTGCTGCTCTTTTTCGACCACCAAGACGCGCAGTTTAGGATAACGATGCAGGAACTCGCGGGCGCTCGCCAACCCGACGATACCCGCGCCAATAACTACCAGATCGTAGTGTGTAGATAATGGACGACTCATGACTTGTGCTCCAATGTAAGTACGATTGATAGCGTGTTCATAGCTTGCCACGCAAACAGGTGAGGAGGTGAACAACGTACACCCCTTCACCTGTAGATACCTCTATGATACATGACCTGTAGCGTGATGGCGCAAAATGGCTAGCAGCCTAAGCCTTGATTGGCTGTGTCCAGCGCAAATTGTTATCGAGCTGTCCGCTGCTCATCAGGTCCTGGATCTGAGCGATACGCTTGAACTTGGTGCCCTCAAAATCGTTGACTTCTAGTTCAGTGCGCTTATAGGCGTCGAACAACTCTTGAGCGCCCTTACGTGCAGTCCAAACAGGCTGGAAACCGGGAAGCATCTGCGATACTTTGTCGAAATTAACGCGGTAGGAACGCTTGTCAGGTTCAGCGCCAGCAGCATATTCGACCACCGAACCGGGCACCGTTTCTTGCACAATATCTCCCAAATCCCGAATTTGATAATTCTCCTCGTTGCGCCCGATGTTGAAAACCTGATTGTGAATCGCTTCTTGCGGGGCTTTCAACACGGCAATGAAGGCGCGTGAGATGTCCTCAATGTGGATGATCGGACGCCATGGCGAACCATCGCTCTTGATAAAGACGCGCCCGGTGGTCATCGCCCATGCGACTAGATTATTCAGCACCAAGTCGAAGCGGTGACGTGGAGAAACCCCATACGCTGTAGCATTACGCAGAAATACGGGACTGAAATCATCGCTTGCCAACGGCTTAACATCCCGTTCCGTCAGCACTTTGGATGTGCCGTAAGGCGTCACCGGATGCAGATCGGACTCTTCGGTCATCACATTTTCGCCCGCCGCGCCATAATTGCTGCATGACGACGAGAAGATATAGCGCTTGACTCCCGCCGCCTTCGCTTGCGCCGCCATATTGACGGAAGCGCGATGATTGATGTCGTAGGTGAGATCGGGATTCAAGTTGCCTAAGGGATCGTTGGACAGTGCTGCTAGATGCAAAACAGCATCAACACCCTCTAGATCGGCTGCCACCACATCACGGGCATCTTTCTTGATTTCGGGGACTTCAGGTACGCTGCCGATGAATGTCGAATTGCGATAATAATCAGCGTCTAAGCCGACCACTTCATAGCCTTCATTGAGCAGCATAGGCACGAGTATAGTGCCAATATAGCCTTTATGCCCTGTAACGAGTACACGCATAGCTTATCACCTCGAAGCTTGTTATTTATGTTATTTGCTGGTTACCAAACAGGAATGTTGTTATCTGCCACTAGGTGCAGTTTGCTGTGGGTGCAATGTTTGAGGAGGATGAGGTGCAAAGGGTGACAGCTTATTAAGGGGCGCGAGGTGAAAGCATATCACATACACTTTCTAATGAGGGCGCTGAACTGGAGTGGACAGCGCCCTTACGGCTAATAGGTTAACGAACATCCGAGCTTAATGCTTGTACTGCACTCAGCTTACCCAAGCACAGCCCCGCTCGGCAGCTAACTGCGCGTATTCCTCAAGCTGATCACGCGTCAGTTGGAACATATCGGCTTTTGCGTCACGATAATACTGGAAATACCAATTGGTCGTCAGACAGCCCAGTTCTTCCAGCGTCAATATTGTGTGCCATTTCAGATCAAACATGGCTTTGTCGCAGTTGAGTTTTAGCAAACCAGCTTCGTGAAAGCCAAGCTTCTCTACATAGCGTACTGGCGCTTCCTGACCCTCGAAATTCCAATTGCGTCGCAGTTCTTCTAGTACGTCGCGTACCGTATAGTTTTTCTCGCCCATTGGTCCAAAGTTGTAGGCTTCGCCGTTCAACTCAGGACGTACTGAAAGCTGCTGACCCAAATGCAGATAGCCACCCAGTGCCTCCATGACGTGCTGCCATGGACGGGTTGCTTCCGGTTCACGAATTTCGACAGTCTCCCCAATTCCCCACTGCCGGAAGCAGTCAGGGATCAAACGGTTAGCTGCCCAGTCACCACCACCGACGACGTTGCCAGCACGCACGGAAACGAGGCGAACTTTAGACTCTGGCAGCTTAAAATATGAATGATAGTAGGTCTTGATGACAAGTTCAGCCCCACCTTTAGACGCGCTGTAAGGGTCTTTGCCGCCAAGCCGATCCGTTTCACGGTAGCCCCAGACCCACTCCACATTGTCATACGCTTTGTCGCTGGTAATCATGATCAGCGTACATGGGTGATTGGACAGCCGAACCGCCTCTAATACGTGGGCTGTGCCCATGATATTAGTCGCCAGTGTGTTCACGGGATCAATGTAGGAGGTACGCACAATTGGTTGTGCCGCCAGATGAAAGATGAAATCTGGTTGCACACTAGCTACTACGTCTACGACAGCTTTGAGATTGTTGACATCGTATTCAAAGTAGGTGATGTGCTCGCGCAGCTTGAGTGCCTCAAACATGGAAGGTTCCGAAGGTGCGCCATTGGATAGTCCATACACCTGCGCTCCCAGATTCAGTAGCCACACCGTTAACCAGCTACCCTTAAAACCTGTGTTACCAGTGACGAGGACCTTTTTTCCATGATATGCATTCTTGAACATCCGCCGACAAGCTCCTTTGCATGAATGAGTCAACGTTGGTGTAGCGGCAGCGCTTATACTCGAACCATCAGGTCACTAAGCATACCTTCTCTAGCACCACGACTATCGCTTGAATTGTATAGTTGAATCTAATGCCCAAGCCTCACATCCACATAACTTTACGCACTTCAAAGACCTTGCAAACCACTTACCTACTTTCTCTTTTCGACAGAATACTTCACCTTCCGAGACAAGTTTGCGACAGGGCATCTCCTGTCGTTCGTGCTAGGATAGGCTGTACGGCTTTGCCACCAAATAATGAAAAAGGCTCCAACTTGGCTGACTGCGAAATTTTAGGCAGTAAGGTCGCAGTAAGGTGGAGTCTCGTATAGTGATTCTGGTGAACGCAAAGCAGACTAAAACCAAACTAAGGTGGAGTGTAGAGACCTATGATCTTCACAGAGACGCCGTTAAAAGGCGCATTTTTCATCGATTTAGAACGTCGCGAAGACCCTCGCGGCTTCTTTGCCCGTAGTTTTTGCCAGCACGAATTCGAGGACCATGGCTTAAAGCCGGTGATCGCTCAAGCCAACACATCGTTCAACTACAAAGCCGGTACGATGCGTGGTATGCACATGCAGCTTCCGCCAGCCGCAGAGACGAAGCTGGTGCGCTGCATTCACGGCAGTATTTACGATGTTATCGTCGATATGCGCCCCGATTCACCAACCTACTTGCAGCATTTCGGCATCGAGTTGAACGATGCTAACCGTACAGCTTTATATGTACCAGAAATGTTTGCTCATGGTTATTTAGCGCTGACGGATGGCGCTGAAGTGCTGTATATGGTGGGCGAATTCTACACGCCGGGTGCCGAGCGCGGTTATCGCTACAATGATCCCGCTTTTAACATCAAGTGGCCCGTGGAAGTCACCGTTATTTCTGACAAAGATGCTAACTGGCCCCTGATTGAAACCGCTGGGAGGACTAACTAATGTTAATTCTCGATACTGCTCTGGCAGAACGTCACGCTGCCAATAACCCGATTCGTGTCGGCATGATCGGTGCTGGCTTCATGGCGCGCGGCATTGCCAACCAGATCGTTAACTCAACGGTAGGCATGAAGCTGGTCGCTATCTCCAACCGCAATGTGGACAAGGCACGTGACTGTTACGCTTATACTGGCGTCACGGATGTGCGCGTAGTCGATACTAAAGCAGCGCTGGAACAAGCGATTAGCCAGAATCACTACGCCGTCACTGAAGACGCTATGCTGTTGTGCGAAGCAGGCAACATTGATGTGCTGCTAGAAGTCACGGGCGCGGTGGAATTCGGTGCCCATGTGACCATGCATGCCATTGAACACGGCAAACACATGATCCTGATGAATGCCGAACTCGATGGTACAGTAGGACCGATCCTCAAAGTCTACGCGGATAAAGCGGGAGTTATTCTGACTGGTTCCGACGGCGATCAACCGGGCGTGGAGATGAATCTCTATCGCTTCGTCAAAGGAATCGGTCTGACGCCGCTGCTCTGTGGCAATATCAAAGGGTTGCAAGACCCCTACCGCAATCCCACCACGCAGGCGGGATTTGCCGCGAAGTGGGGACAAAGCCCCTACATGGTGACCAGTTTTGCTGATGGCACGAAAATCTCTTATGAGCAAGCCATCGTTGCCAATGCCACTGGCATGAAGGTCGTCAAGCGCGGAATGCTCGGCTATAACCACGATGGGCATGTGGATGAACTGACCAAACGCTATGATGTTGATATGCTCAAGGCGAATGGCGGTATTGTCGATTATGTAGTCGGCTCAAAACCGGGACCCGGTGTTTACGTGCTTGCCGCACACGATGATCCCAAACAGCGCCATTACCTGAATCTCTATAAATTAGGGGAAGGTCCGCTGTACAGCTTCTACACCCCGTACCATCTGTGTCACTTTGAAGTCCCTAATTCAGTGGCTAGAGTGGCGCTGTTCAAGGATCGTGTTCTCTCTCCGCTTGGCGGTCCGCTGGTCGATGTAGTCACGACAGCAAAAATCGATTTGAAAGCGGGCGAAGTAATTGACGGTCTAGGCGGCTATCATACCTATGGTCAGTGCGAGAATACGCCCGTTGTGGACGCTGAACGCCTGCTGCCGATTGGTGTAGCCGAAGGCTGCACGCTTAAGCGTCCCGTAGCCAAAGATCAGGTCTTGACCTACGACGATGTGGAACTGCCAGCAGGTCGCCTGATCGACCAACTGCGCGAGGAACAGCGTCAGCATTTCGGCGAGAAAGTACGCTAGCTCAGTCGGCGGGTTTATAAACCCACCACTACAATATCACAATCACTAATCGCACGTCACGTAGGGGCAGGTTTCCAAACCTGCCCTTCTTCTTTCCTCGCTGTTTCATACCCTCAGATCACAAACTTACCCTTCTCGTAGCACACCTCACCATCGGCGTACACCATGCCCTCATGCAGATCGCAGACAATATCCCAATGCAGCGCGGATTTATTCAGCCCGCCCGTCTCAGGATAAGATGCGCCCAGTGCCATGTGCATCGTGCCGCCGATCTTCTCATCGAACAGCAGATTGCGGGTGAACTGCTGAATACCGTAATTCAAACCGAATGCAACTTCCCCGACATAACGTGCGCCTTCATCCATATCCAGCATCGCGTTGAGATATTCTTCGCCGCGTGCTGCCGTCGCTTTGACGCACTTACCTTCGCTGAACTCTAGGCGTACATCCTCCACTTCTTTACCACGCCAGATCGCCGGATAGCTGAAGGTGACATAGCCATTGACCGAATTCTCAAGCGGACCTGTGAACACCTCACCATCGGGAAAATTGACCTTGCCGCTGGCGTTCTTCCAGATGCGTCCACCCACACGGTAAGTAACATCCGTCCCCGGCGCGACGATGTGAATCTCGTCATGCTTCATCAGGTAATCAGCGATGCGCTGCTGCTGCACATCAACCTGCCGCCACGCCGCGACGGGATCAGGAGTGTTTAGCAGCATCGCACCATACACAAAGTCCTCATAATCTTGCAGCGCCATGCCCGCATCTTGCGCGGAGGCTTGCGTCGGCAGCAGCGTCAGACACCAGCGCAGATCGCCGCTGGCAGAGCGCGTCAAAAAGCGGTCGATCCACTCCTTGCGCGCTGATTCGAGCAGCGCTAACTTCGCGGAGTCGAGGCTGTTGCTTGCCTTGGTGTTCTGCTCGGCATACAGCGCCAGCATCAAATCGCAGTAATCCATGGCGAGCATTTCTGTATCCGGCATGAAGGTGATCTGTTCATCCGTACCGTAACGGATCACTGCTTGCTGCAAGTCGTCGGAATAATGCGTCAGGAAGATTAGTGCGCCTGCTTTGACCGCTTCTTGATAGAACGAGCGCAGCATCGAGCCGGGATCGCCCAATGCGCGCACCCATAATTTTTCTCCCGGCTTGATCTCCAACGAATAATGAACGAGAACTTCCGCTAATTTTTGTAGATTAATATCTGCCATATGCTGCTTCCTTCTTGGCTGCTTTCCAGCGTCAAATCGCGGTCTACGGATTGACTCGACGCTCTCGGTAGATTATCATGAACCTCTTTGAACACACACGGGCATTAGTGTAAACCCGGTAGATCTTATGAACGAAAAAACCGTGCAAGTGCTGGAACTGCCCAAGATTCTGGCGCAGATCGTGACGCACTCGCAATTTTCCGCTGGCGCGGATTTGATCCGGCAGTTGCGCCCAAGTACCGATCTGCGCGAGGCGACGGACTGGCAGCAGGAGACAACGGAAGCGCGCGTACTGCTAGATGCTCGCTCCGATATTACGATGGGCGGAGCGCGGGATGTACGCGAAGCTGCCGTTTCCGCTACACGCGGCATCATCCTTGACGCGCAAACCTTTCTGGATATTCGTGGCACACTGCGACGCGGCACCACGCTCAAGCGCATCGTCGGCAAGCAAGGCACAACCTCTCCACGTCTGGCGGATATCGCTAACGGCTTGGAAGAATGTAACGCGCTGCAAGGCGAGATCAGCCAGACCATTGATGACAACGGCGGCATCTACGACAACGCCAGTCCCAAACTGGCGCTGATCCGGCGCGATATGCGGGTAGCCTTCGAGCGCCTGCAAAGCCGCCTGAACAACCTGATCAACAACACCAACAACGCCAAATTCCTGCAAGAGCAGTTGATCACGCAGCGCAATGGTCGCTATGTGATCCCGCTGCGTGCCGAGTTCAAGGGACGCATCCCCGGCATCGTTCACGACTCCTCCTCCTCCGGCGCGACGCTGTTCATCGAACCGATGGCTACCGTCGAGTTGAACAACTCACTGCGCGAACTGGAGATCGAGGAAGAAAACGAAATCCGGCGCATCTTGCGGGCGCTGAGTGAGGAAGTGGGCAAACTCTCAGAGCAGATCGTGCGTACCGTCGAAGGGCTGGCGCACCTCGATCTGATCTTCGCCAAGGCGCGCTACGCCAGCGCGATCAACGCTACTGCGCCCCAACTATTGCCATTCCGCAGCATGTCTACCCCGCATCCCGGATCACGGATCAAGCTGGAATCGGCGCGTCATCCGCTGCTCGATCCGCGCAAAGTAGTGCCAATTGATATGGTCTTGGATGACGAAACCTTCATCCTCGTGATCACCGGACCGAATACGGGTGGTAAGACCGTTGCGCTCAAGACCGTCGGCTTGCTGACTCTGATGGCGCAAGCGGGCTTGCATATTCCGGCGGCTGATGGCGCGGAACTGACGATTTTCGAGGGCATCTACGCCGATATTGGCGACGAGCAGAGCATCGAGCAATCGCTCTCTACCTTCTCCGCGCACATGACCAACACCATCAACATCCTGCGCGAATGCAACGAGCGTTCGCTGGTCATCCTTGACGAACTGGGTGCGGGCACCGATCCCACGGAAGGATCGGCGTTGGCGCGGGCGGTGCTGAACTCGCTGGTCGAGCGTAAAGTGACCACACTGGTGACTACGCATCACCCCGAACTGAAGATTTACAGTCAAAACAAGTTCGGTGTGCGTAATGCCAGCGTCGAATTCGATCTGGAAACGCTGCGCCCGACCTACCATCTGGTGATCGGTATTCCGGGGCGTTCTAACGCGCTGTCTATCGCCACGCGGCTTGGGCTGCCAACCGACATCATCACCGACGCTCGTAGTATGGTCGGCGTGGAAGATCTGGTGGCGGATAATCTGCTGGATGAGCTGCACAAATCCCGCGAGGAAGCACGCCGCGCGCGTGATGCCGCCGTCGCGCAGCAAGCTGCTGTCGAGGAACTCAAGCGCGAACTGCGCGAACGCCTTGACGCGGTGGAGATCGAACGGCGTGATGTGATCGCACAGACGCGGCGCATGGCAGACCGCGAGATCGACGAACTGCGCAGCGAAGTGCGAAAACTTCGGCACAACTTGCAGGCAGCAGGGCAACCTCTGGAAGTGATCAAGCGTATCGAAGAAGCGGCGTTTACGCTCAAGAGCAACATTCAGCAGCCTGTGGAAAACGTCACGCAGCCGCCTGCCGATGTACAGGGACCGCAGTTCCGCATCGGAGATACAGTGTGGGTAATCCCGCTGAAAGCCGAAGGCGAGATCGCGGAGTTGACGCCCACCGAAGCCGAAGTGATCATCGGACGACTGCGCGTGCGCGTTAAGTTGGACGAGATCGAGAAGCGTAACCGTGAGGAGAGCCGCCGCGCCAGCCGATCACAGGGCAAACCTGCCGCAGCCGTCGAGGAGCGTGATGCGCCGCGTCGCTTGGGACAGTCGCCCGGACTCGAACTCGATTTGCGTGGTGAGCGCGTCGAGGAAGCATTAGAGCGCATCGAAGGCTACTTGGATGCCGCCTACATGGCAGGCTTGCCCTTCGTGCGCATCATTCACGGTAAGGGTACAGGGGCGCTGCGTCAGGCGGTACGTGATGTACTGCGGAACAATCCACTGGTGCAGAAGTACGAACGTGGCGGCGAACGCGAAGGCGGCGATGGTGTCACCGTCGTCAACCTCGTACCACTGAAATAGCGCCTTCACACCAGTCCACCTTCAACACGAACATGTAGGAGCAGGTTTCTAAACCTGCCCTTCTTCTTTCTTCAACAAAAACGACAGGAGCGAACTTTTAAGGTTCGCTCCTGTCGCTTCGGGAGGAGATAGACAATCTACAGAATTGTTGAAGTTAAGGTTAGGCTGCGCCCTTACCCTTGATCACGGAGAGCGGCGTCATCACGAGGATCTTCAGGTCGAGCCACAGGTTGGCATTCTCGGCGTACCACGTGTCGAGTTGTACCATCGTCTCGAAATCGACGCTGCTGCGTGCCTTGACCTGCCACCAGCCGGTGAAACCGGGCTTGGCTTCCAAGCGACGCAGGTGATGCGGCGCGTAGACGTCCACTTCGTATGCCAGCGCGGGGCGGGGACCGACCAAGCTCATATCGCCCTTCAGCACGTTGAATAGCTGCGGCAGTTCGTCCAACGAGGTCTTGCGTAGGATCTTGCCGATGCGGGTCACGCGGCTATCGTTCTTGATCTTGTACTTGTCTTCGCTGCTGACCTTACCGTTGATCGCTTCCAGTGTAGCGGTGTCGCCCTTGATCAGTGCTTGCACGAATGCCTTGTGCTGGCTGCTGGAGTTGCCCTTCTTCATGGTGCGGAACTTGTAGATGGTGAACGCCTTGGCTTCCCAACTGCGCTTGCCACCCTTGCCGCGAATACGCGAACCGATGCGCTCCTGCGAATACACCGCTGGACCTTCACTGTCCAGCTTCACGGCGACCATGATCGCCAGCATCAGCGGCGCAAGGAACAGGATCGCAGTGGCGCTGACCACAATATCGAACCAGCGCTTGGCGATCAGATAGGCGCGATAGCTGTACTTGTCCGCTAACTTGCGGCTGCGACGCGGTTGCAACGCAACCAGACCGAGTGCCGGAGCATTCAGCCGCTGCGCGTTACCTGCCACCAATGCCGTCATCAACGCAGCGCCTGCGATTAACGAACCACCGAATACTGCTGCTTTGCCTAACGTCTTCATCATCTTGCCGCTGTTCATGTCGCTCTCTCTCCACATCTCACATCGGCGTCCGCTCCCGAAATTCATTGAACGCTCGACTTGGCTCTAACCTTAGCCTTACGACCTATCATCCGGCTTACGAATTGGGCTTTAGGCAAAACTGTAAGGCGGAAAAAGACCTTACAAAATTTTGTAAGGTGCTGGTTTGAGCGTGTAAGGGAGTGGTATTCTTATGCTGCCTAGCGATTGGAGCGACAACAAATCATGACTTCAGCGACCACCGGACTCAGCGCCATCGAAGCAATGTTTGATCGGGCGCGCGAACAGAATCGGGCTACTTTTATGCCTTTCTTCACCGTCGGTTATCCTGACTACGAAACCAGCATTAAAGCACTGGAAGCGCTGGTAGAGGCAGGGGCGGACGCACTGGAAATCGGTATCCCTTTCTCCGATCCGCTGGCGGATGGACCGACTATCCAGCACGCCTCGCAGATCGCTTTGAACAACGGTATTACGGTGAAACACTGTCTGGAAGCGGTACGCACTTTGCGCCAGCACGGTGTCACGATCCCGTTGGTGTTGATGGGTTACTTCAATCCGCTGATGGCATATGGCTTGGAGCAGTACGTCAAGGACGCAGCAGCAGCAGGCGCGAACGGGTTCATCATCCCCGATTTACCGATGGAAGAAGCGGATGAATTTCTAGGTTACTGCGCCCACTACAACCTGTCGCTAACGCCGTTACTTGCGCCTACTAGCACACCGGATCGCATCCGCGTCGTGACCAGTAAAGCGCACGGGTTCATCTATCTCGTCTCGGTCACCGGGGTTACTGGCGCGCGCGATACCCTCGCCCCCGATCTGGCGGATTACGTGCGCCGTGTGCGCGGATTGACCACCTTACCGTTGACCATCGGTTTCGGGATCAGCACACCTGATCATGTGCGTCTGATCGCGGAACTGGCGGATGGTGTAGTAGTCGCCAGTGCCTTGATCCGCACCACGGAGGCAGAGGGCTTGGAGGCGATGCAGAAACTTGCCCGCAGTCTGCGTGAGGCGTGTGGCTGATCAAAGCTGCTTGTAAATGGGCAATTATAGGTATCCTCTTAAAGTTGGATGCAAACTAAAGCGACCACCGCTATCATTGTAAGTGTCTCCTAGAACTGCCTAACGTATAGATGTAATGATTCTTCGACAGATCGCGCAACTGGCACATCTATCCCTGATCGCTTTTCTGGCGCTCTGGATGGGGCTGTTTGCGCCTATGATCTGCAAGTATCACGGCTTGATGTGGGGGCTGACGGCACATCAGCATCATGATCACGATGCGCACAGCGATCAGATGCGGTCGCAGATGCCAGCTCTACAATCTGGCATCGCCAAACACACGCCGGAAACCACTTCCACCATCATGAGTGCCTTTGTCGCCGCACTGCCCGCCGCCATCACGCTCGAACCTGTGTTTGAGCTTGTTTCCGCTGTTGATCAGCATGTCTCATTTCCCGAAGTCGTAGACCTGCGCGTGGTGGAGCAGCCACCGCGCGGTTGCCTTTCCGTTTAGATCACTTACCGTCATTACAACCGCATATTCCTAATAACTATCTAAACAGAAAGGCTATCTGTCATGAAACGTGTACGTCTGTTTCTAGTCGCTGCTGTGCTCGTCGTATTCGGCTTCGCGTTTGCGGTCTCTCGTCCTACGCCTGTCCTTGCGCACGGTCACACCGATGTCGGTCCTTACAAGCTGACCTTTGGTTGGCAAGTAGAACCTGCCTTCGTAGGCGTGCTCAATGGACCTGAACTGACCATCGTTATGGATGATGATGAGACGAAGGGCGTTGAAGGGGCAGAAACCACCCTCAATCTAGAAGTCCAGTTCGGTGGTCAGACCAAGACGCTTAAGCTGGAACCCGCGTGGAACGATCCCGGTCACTACGTCGCCAGTCTGATCCCCACCCGCGCTGGTGATTACGTCTTCAAACTGACGGGCAAGATCGGCGACACCGATGTTGATCTGACTTTTGATTCGGCTGAGGGTGAGTTCAGCTCAATCGCACCGTTGGGCGATGTGCTGTTCCCCGACACTAATGCCGACATCGCCAGCTTGCAAGCACAGATCGACGCCCTGAAAGCCGAGATCGAACAGCTCAAGGCGAAATAAGCACGTTAAGCGTCTTAACCTACTTCTTCCGTTAACTTGACTGTACCCTTTGCGCTGCGGCAGCTAGCTTGCAGCGCAAGGGGTATAGAGGATTCACCACGAATGCGTGTCAAATTACTTTTCTGTACGCTGTTCACCCTCCTAATCCTAGTAGCGGTGCAGAGCGTGAGCGCACACGCTAATCTGCTGATGTCCGTTCCGGCGGCAAATGCAGTATTAAATGCGCCACCGGAGGAGATCCGGCTGTGGTTCACCGAGCCAGCGGAACCCCGGTTCAGTTCCTTCACGCTGCGCGATATCAATGGCAACACGCTGGACATCGCTACCAGTGCAATTGATCCACAGGACGCCACACAGTTGTTCATGAAGATTCCGCTGGATACGATCTCCGATGGTGTTTACACTGTCGCGTGGCAAGTAGTCTCCGCCGCTGATGGGCACCCTACGCGCAGCAACTTCTCCTTCACGGTGGGTGAAGCCAACGGACTGGCAAGCGCGTCAGCCATTGCCAACGAGACAGTGCCTAT
The DNA here is from genome assembly GCA_019637555.1 of Anaerolineae bacterium. Lineage (GTDB taxonomy): Bacteria > Chloroflexota > Anaerolineae > Aggregatilineales > UBA2796 > JAHBVK01. The sequence goes on along the minus strand of JAHBVK010000004.1, from coordinate 73,614 downwards.
CGACAACGCGCTGGTACGCAGCCTCAATTTGTACACCTTCGCGCTGCTGATCGGGGTTGCTGGCTTCTGGCTGTTCACCTTACGTCCCGCACTGGCTGACACGAAAGCACCACTGGTAGAAGCATGGTTGTGGCGGCTGATCGGGGTTGGCTGGCTCGCGCTGGGTGTCACAGGCATCTTGATGCTGTTGATGCAAGCGTCGTTGGTCGCTAATACCACCTTGCTCGGAGCGATCAACAGCCCCGCGCTCGGTCAAGTGATCGAGGAGTCGCGTTATGGCGTGTTGTGGCTCTCCCGCATGATCCTCTGGCTGCTCATCGGCGTAGCGATTGTCTGGCCCGAACCGCGCTGGTTGCGCGCTCGACTCTGGGTTATCTTGCTGCTGGGCTTGGGAATTCTATTTTTTCAGAGTGATTACAGCCATTCCAGCGCTGCTCAAGAAGCGACTCCCTCCATTGCCAGTGACTGGCTGCATTTGCTTGCCACCTCATTGTGGCTCGGCGGCTTGGCAGCGTTCATCGCCATCATCCAGCCGATCCGTCGTTCTGTGAATCCATCGGCGCAGGCATTGGCGCGGTTGATTGGGTATTTCACCAACTACGCGCGAATCTGCGTTGTGACGTTGGTGCTAACCGGACTCTACGCCGCATGGCTGCACGTTGGATCGCTGGAGGGGCTGACCACTACACTCTACGGGCGTGCCCTGCTGCTCAAGCTGCTGCTCTTTTTCCCCGTCGTCGTACTTGCCGCTATCAACATGATTTATACGCATCGCGGTCTGGAGCGCGGGCGCTTGGACTGGATCGCGCGTTTTCGCGGTCTGCTCGGGGTGGAGATTGTGCTCACGATTGGCGTGCTGATCGCGGTGGGGATCATGACTTCGATTCAACCTGCACGCACAGCACTGGCATCTCAGCAAGGCACTGGATTAGGATCAAACACTGCCCTTGCCCCCTTCAGCGATATGTATATGTCTCCTGATATCCATGTGATGCTGGATATCTCGCCCGGTTGGGTGGGCATGAATACGTTCACCGTGACGCTCGCTGATCTGGCGGGCAACTGGATTCCTGATGCCTCATTGGTGCGCCTACGGATGGAACCTGAGTCCGCTAATGTGGGGCAGAGCGATCTGAAATTAGAGCACACCGTCGATGGCACTTATACGGCACGTGGCGCGAATCTGAATCTACCCGGTCTCTGGAACGTGCGTTTGAGCATCCGCCGCCCCGATGCTTATGATACGGTGGTGGATTTCAAACCACAGGTTTCACCGATGCCCGAAGCCGCTGATCCTGCGCCACCGCTGACCGAACGGCTGATCGCTTTGAGCGCGGCAGGACTGGCACTGTTGATCGCTGGCGGTTACACGCTGACGCAAACTAGCTTCCGACCACTGCGCGGATCGGCGCTGCTAGCGCTCGGCTTGATCTTCGTCGGCATCCTGATGCTGATCAGCATGGCGCAGTTGACAGGCTAACCAGCCATTGGAACAACAAGTTATTTAACCTCTCGGTTCCCCCTCTCCACGAAGTGTATGAGGGGGTCGGGGATGAGGCTAACTCGCCGCAATCTCCTCCAAAAACTTGACCAACTCGCGGTTGAAGAACTCAGGATTATCCTGATTCGAGTTGTGCCCCGCGTCAGGGATGATTACGTAGCGCAGACATCTGGGTTCGCGGGCAGCCCACGCCGCCGCTTGCTTGGCGATTGCGCCCGCCTTGTCATGATCGCCGCGAAACAGGATGAACGGCTTGGGCAAGCGGTAATCCGGTTCATCGCGCAAGCAGGCAAGCGTGGACTGAAGGATGAAGCCGAGTTCTTTTGTCTCCAGTACGCTCATCGCCTCGTAAATGTACTGCTGCACCGCTGGTTTGATCGAGGCAGCTTTGGCGCTCTGCCGCAGCAGTGTTTCACGCGGGTACAGTTTCAACAGCGCGGGCGTCGCTTTAACCGCCCAACGCTCGATCAACGACAGATGCGAACAGTTGCACACGCAATCAACCAGCGCCATGGCGATCACGCGATCAGGGTGAAAGCGCACAATCTCTTGTGCCGTATTGCCGCCCATCGACTGCCCCACGAAGATCGCCTGCTGAATGCCTAAGTGATCGAGGATCGCCAGCAGGTCGGTAACGTTCTTGGCGACGGAAAACTCAGCGCCCATCGGACGTGACTGTCCCTGTCCGCGCACGTCCCACGTTAGCAGCGGATACTTGCCTTGCAGCGCCGCAATCTGCGGATCGAACATCCGATGATCGACGCCCGCGCCATGCGTGAATACAACAGCGGGTTTGCTCTGATCTTCAGCTTTGTAATACCAGTAGTGCAGCGGGCAACCATCAAGTGTGAGAACGTTGGCTTCGGCTGCAAATTGAGAGGACATCAGTAGGACTCCTATCGCCGTAGATAGGCATGAAAACGATGAGGGTCTTTCCCCTTAATTGTAGAAAGACCCTCACAACAGTCAACTAACCATCAACTCAAGCTATACGAAATAGCTCTTGCAGGCATCATCAATCAATGTTGGCGACAGGATCGCGGGTTTGCCGTCGTACTCGCTGATTGACTTAGCGATCTTGAGCAGGTCGCGCGGATGCACCGACTGCATCGGGCGCTTGGTCTTGCGGTACCACTCGTTCAGCAAATGCACGAACGACTCTTGATTCGGCGTAATCTGTAATGCCTGACACTGCCGCTTGAAAATCTCGAAGAACAGGCGCTCATCGGGTCCGGTCACCTGCACCTTCATCTGAATACGACGCAGGAACGCCTCATCCATCAATGAACTAGGATCGAGGTTGGTGCTGAACACGATCAACTGGCGGAAGGGTACTTTCATCGTCTGACCAGTACGCAGCCGCAGCAAGTCGAATGCCGACTCCAGCGGCACGATCCAGCGGTTGAGCAAGTCTGAAGGACGAATCTGCTGGCGTCCGAAGTCGTCGATCAGGAACATACCGCCATTGGCGCGCAGTTGCAGCGGTGCTTCGTAATACTTGGAGATTTCGTCATAGCGCAGGTCGAGCGCATCCATCGTCAACTCGCCACCGACCATCACCGCTGGACGTTCGTACAATGTCCAACGACGGTCATAGTCACCGAGCTGATCCATTTCATCGCGGCTCATCTCGATTGGTTTGTGTACCAATTCATCGAACAATACCACGATCTGACCGGAGACTGACAGCGCATAGGGGAGCCAGATCGGTTCAGTGCTGGAGATCAGTTTAGCGATTGCTTCCGCAATAGTGGTCTTGCCGTTGCCCGGAGGACCGTACAGGAACAGCGATTTGCCCTGATTGATCGCCGGACCGATGCGACGGTGAAAGCCATCGGGTAAGATCAAATGATTGAGGGCAGTATTCACCTGCTCCGAATTAACCTGTTCGCGCACTTGCGTTTGCAGTTCAATCGCTTTGTTGTAGACCTCAATGGGTACCGGGATCGGACCGATATACAAGCTCTTGTCGAAGGCGTCACGGGCGCGATCCACACCATCTTCGACTAGCCGATAAATGTAGCTGGAGCGTCCGATCTGTCCTGCTTTGGCAATTTCCACCAGATGATCTTGCTGCATCTTGAGCAAGATGTTGTCGAGCAATTTGGCGCTAATCCGCATTACATCAGAGAAGCGACGTAAGCTAACTTCGCCCTCGGTGAACATCATGCGATACATGATGTCGTAAACGACGCCGGAAGGAACGCCCAGATCATCCAGCGTATCCGGCTCGATCAGGATGTCATGCATTGTTATCTGTCGCGGCTGTATGACGTCAACCATAATTCGCCTTGGATATACGTTTTCGAGAACCAACCAGTAACAGTATATTCGCTGCCAAATTGAAGTCAACTCACGCCGCATACCATAGTAGTAACTACGTTACAACTGGGAAGTTGTTAGCGCGGTCACCTCGTGAAGTAAGCTCGACTTGACTGCGAATAGGTGGTGAGTGTAGCTAGTTCAAGTATCGGGCAACTTGTGAAAAACGTGCATCTAAAAACTGATCGTTCGTTTCAGCAAGCGCCCGATATGAGGTAATGCTGGCAGGTGAGGGTTGCGAGCGAGGAGTCAAGCCCTAGAGATAAGCATCAAGACTCGCAAGGTTTTGCTTCAAGACCTGTTTCAACAGGGTGTTCATCAACAGCCGTTCCAACATTCTGCTGATTACGCCGAGTCGGGGCAGAAAGCGGTACTTAACGATCATCTGGACGTGCGTCCTTTGCGCTTCCCGTCGCAGTTTCAGGATCATCTTGGAGGGCAGCACCGCTGACGCGGATTCGTGCACCTGCGTTGCCATTGGCTCGAAAACGGTGATCGTCCACGGCGTTGTCTGCGGGATCGGTCCTAATCGATTGTGATCAACGTAGATCGTGCCGATACCATATTCGCCCCGCACGGACTTGATTTCGGCGGCTTCCAATCCGACCACCCATTTCGGTGTATTGTCGATGTCGTTCAGGCAGTTCCACACTGCGTCAATCGGTGCGTCCACGATCATGTTGGCTTCAGCGCGACCCATTTTATTTTCTCCCATCGCTTCAGTTCATCTAGCGATCAGGATAAAAGAAGTCGACTTCTGATCCATCCAACCAAAGAAGGAATCGGTGCTCTCTTTCGGCGGAATTTGATAGCTTGAAGCTGGTGCCGTTAATCCGCCTCGCGCTTGGCTGCTTGGCGGCGAGTGGTTTGCCTGAACGCTGGTTCTTCCCATGTCTCAGGCACATGAACCTCAACATGCAGCCGATAGCCGTGTTCCACACTTTGCACCGAAGTTAGATCGGGTTTTAGCCCGACGCGGCGAAGCTGATCCGCCATCTTGTCCCACGTCTCAATCGAGGGCACACGGAGTTTAATCGGGAAGCTGGTTAAACTGGCGACACCGAACTGAACTCGCACGTCCGAATGTTCGGAGACGAGTTGTTTGATCTCGTCCTGTGCGTTCATGTGGCTTTGTTTCAAGTAATGCATGAGAAATCCAATTGAACGGATGTTCTGACGATTGTACCTGATCGCTCGCGCTACGTCAAAGTACGGGCTATAGAAGTGGTCAGTAGAAAGGGCGATTACAGCGCGCGGGCGACTTCTTCAGGCGTAGGAGCGCCATCCAAGCCCACGCGGGTGACGGAACGCGATGCCAGTTCGACAGCGGCGCGGGCGGCACGCTCAACGCTGCCCGTGCGCCTGAGCACCAGCAAAAATACGGCGGTAAAAACATCACCTGCGCCCGTCGCATCGATCACGTCGACCTTAGGAGCGGGGAAGTGCAGCGGCTCAAGTCCGCGCTGATAGACGGTGCAGCCATTTTCCGCGCGGGTGATCACCAGCAGCTTCGCCATCTCCGCGTAGCGTCGTTCGATGTCTCGATCCCACTGGATATCTTCCTCGCTGAATACAGCAACGTTAAGTGCGGGCAGCAGCCGTTCGGCGGCAGTCCACGCTTTGCGGCTGACCACACCCTCAGCATCCCAGATGCGCATCCAACCCTGCGGCGTGGCAGCAACGAGCGCATTGGGAAAGCTAAAGGTCAGCTCAGGATCAACTTCATCGTCCAGCGGACCGAGATGCACGATCTCGGCGTTGCGCCAACCAGCGGGCACATCAACCAAGCCTAAGGTTTGGGCGCGCCCGAGCAGCAGTTGGCGGCGGCGACCATCCACATAAGTGTTGACGAAAATAGTGCTTTCCTGTGCGGGGATCAGGTGAAGTTTGATGGCACGCGGTAGGCGTTCGAGGACGACTTCATCCTGACGGGCGCTGGTGACAATGGCAACTGACGCACCAAGGGCGAGAGCCGCGCCGCCAGCATAAGAAACCGTGCCGCCCAAGCGAGGACCTTGCGGTGTCTCGTCATGGGCGACATGACCAATCAACAGATATTCTGGTGTAGTTGTGGTGCTCAATGCATTTTCTTTGGAACGATGGTCACTTTGCGCTTATCACCCTCACCAATGCTTTCGGTGGTGACATCGGGATTCTCGCGCAGCGCCATGTGGATAATACGGCGTTCGTGTGGCGGCATCGGTTCAAGCTGTACGGTGCGTCCGCGCTGAATCGCCTGATCCGCCATCCGCTTCGCCAGACGAAACAACATCGTCTCGCGGCGTGCCTTATAGCCTTCCACGTCAATCACGATGTTGGCGCGGCGACCAAGCTGACGGCTAGCGATCAAACGGGTGATGTATTGCAGTGCAGCTAAGGTCTCGCCCTTACGCCCGATCAACAAACCAAGATCGGAACCGCTGATGTCCAACACCCAATGCTGCGCCTCGCCTTCGCTGGTCTGCGCTTGCCGTGTAGAAACACTGGCACGTATCTGCATATTCTTGAGGATAGTGCGCAGAATATCCAAGCCGACGCGGGCGTCTTCTGCCATTTCTTCGGGCGTCGCCGCGACGATCTCATTCTCGTCGAAATCTTCATCGAGGTCAGCATAGGGGCGTCGCGCTGGCTGCTGCGGCTGATAGGGACGGCGCTCGCGATCACTGCGATCTCCACGATCACGCTGGGGGCGTTGATCGCGCTGCTGATCGCGTTCGCGTGGCTCGGAGCGCTCAAAGCGTTCGGCGCGGTTTTGCGCTGGCGCTGGCTGCTCGGAGGCTGTAGCTGGTGCTGAAGTCTGCGCGGCAGGTGTTGATGCAGAGGTGGATGAGGGCGCAGGTGCCGCGGGCGTTTCCGGAGCGCGAATAGCCGTCAGTTTGACGCGCGCTAGTTTCGCACCTAAGCCCAGCAATCCACGTGATGGTTCTTCTAAAACTTCAACCATCACTTGATCGCGGGAAACACCTAACTCGGCGATGCCTTTTTCTATCGCTGACTGAACATCGGGAGCGCTGACTTCAATTGATTGTGGTTGGTTCATATTTCTTTTCAAAGAACGTGCGTTGCATCAACCGCACATGGATACGCTCATTTGCGCTTTTTCGGTGTTACACGGGGGCGATTTTTAGCAGCGCCACCCGAACTCGAACTGCTGCCGCCGCTGCTGCGTCCTGCACCAGCGCGTGCTGCCGCGCTTACAGTCGCGGTCTTCGTCTGTTTCGGCTTCACTGGCTCATCGTCTTCGTCGTCAGCCGCAGGAGAGACTACCGCAGGCTGTGACTTGGCGCTAAGTGTCCGCAGATCGACTTTGCCCATTAGTGCATATTGTACGACACCAACGAGGTTAGAAGCCACCCAATAAATGGACAATCCGGAAGCGAAGTTGACCGAAAACAGACCGATCATCAGGGGCATCATTACCAGCATCGTGCGGCTGGTTGCTGCCGTCGGGTCTTTGGGATCGGTGGGCGTCGGCGTGGTCAGCTTGGTACGCAGCCACGTAGTTGCTACTACTAGCAGCGGCAGGATTGGCGTCGTATCCGGCAGTCCGAGGTTCAACCACATAAAATGGTTGTTCAGCGGGAAGCGGGTCGCCAGGTCAGGGATGATCAAGCGATGATGCAAGTCCAACACCTGCAGCGGTGTAGCTGCCAGCGTGTGCGAGATCGCGCTGTACAAACCGATCAGCACAGGCATCTGGATGATCAGAGGCAAGCAGCCAGCGGCGGGGTTAACACCGTACTGACGGTACAACTCCATCTGTGCCTGCGCCATCTTTTCCCGATCACCCTTGTACTTTTCCTGAAGTTTCTTCAGGCGCGGTTGCAGCTCCTGCATCTTCTTGGTGGACTGCAACTGCGAGCGCGTCAGCGGATAGGTGACCAATTGCACCAGCACCGTAAACACGATGATCGCCAGCACATAATTCTGCGCGAGAACCTGGTACAGCAGCACCATTACCGCGATGAATGGATTGGTCAGGATGTCAAAAATATACATGCCTTTGGATCGGCTCCCGTCGTCTTACTGCACTGCTCTGTTTGCGTCTACGATTAAATTACTGTATTGCCTGACGTTACATCGGTTACTACTAGTTCACCAATTCCGTTCACGCGCTTTGACTACGATCATCACTGCGCTTACTGCGCTGGCGTCGCTTCTGAGGTAGCAGCGGCGGTAGCAGTGGCAGCTTCAGTTGCCTCTGCCGTTACTGCCGCTGTTGCTTCTGGCGTTGCTTCCGCCGTCACCTCTGGCGTCGCTGTTGCTCCACTCACCGTAGGAGTAGGCGGTTCGACGCGAATAGAGGCGGTGCGCTTCAGATCGTCTTCGGTTGGCTTAGCAATGTTCCAACTGCGGTTGCGTGTATTGTAATTATACCCCGTCAGCAGTTGATTGTTACTCATGGTGGTGAAGATCACATCATCACCGATCACTATCAGATCGCTCAGGATACGATCCTCAGTCTGCTGTCCCCACTTGTAGCTCAGATCGCTGGCGCGATAAGCGCGCAGTGATTTATTCTCCGAGCCTACGAGTACGATGCGATCCCCTTCTTGATCCGTTGCCAGCGCCACGCTGCCACGAATCGAGCCGAAGCTCTGATCGTCTGCTACGCGATACTTAACACTCAGATCGGCGGGATTGACAGCGAACAATGTGCCTTTGAGATCGCCGAAGTATAGCAGATCGTTTTCTAATACCGGAGTCGCCCACACACCGCCGTCAGTCTTGAGATCGTTCTTGATTTCGCCCGTCTCTGCGTTCACCGAGTAAAGATGCCCGTCAAACGTGCCGATATACAGCGTCCCATTTGCTAGCAGCGGCGTACCGTAGATCGAACCGGTGAGCTGCGTTTCCCACTTCAGTTCTAGCGTCTCGGCATTTAAAGCGTAGATGTAGTGATCCACCGAACCGACGTACAGCGTGTTGGTTTCGGCATCCAGTACAGGCGTTGCCCACACGCCGAAACGCGTGCCATCAAAGACTGCCTTTTGTGCGCCTGTTGCCAGATCGTAGGCATAAACGCCCTTATCGCTGTGCCCGACATACAGCACACCCAGCGCATCATTGATCAACGCGCCGCCGTTGTACTTATCATTAGCGACAGGCGGTGCCCAACTGCTGATGTTCTGTTCGCGGGGGATGGCATAAGGAGAAAAAGCGTAAATCTGCTTATCATAAGCACCGACGTAGACATTGCCATTGGCGGCAACCGCCGGGACAGCGTACATGTGGGCGTTGTTCTGTGCTTTCGCTACCCAATCGAGGTTGGGAATGCCACCCTGACTGGTATCAACGCGAAAGACATATTCTTGATAAGCAACGTAGATGTGGGAACCACTGACGGTCAGGTTAGCCCAACCTTCACCGGGCAGTGGGGCGCAGCTAGAGAGAATGATCGCTACCAGTACAGCCGCACCATAAAGCAGGTGGCGGGGACGTATATTTAAAGATCGCAGCACGAGGATACGATACTCCTTCACGGTACGGGGTCGAACCCGCCCGGATTTAACGGATTACAACGAACGATGCGCCGAACGCCCATCCACCCGCCTTTGAGGAAGCCGTAGCGTTCAATGGCTTGATACGTATAGCGGGAGCAGCTTGGCTCAAATCGACAGGACGGTGGCAGCAGCGGCGATAGTGTGATTTGATACAAGCGAATAAATGCCAACGCGACGTATTTCATGCCTTTTTCTGCTTACTCCGCGCTCTTCTTTTCATCCATGATCAGCAATCGCGCACGCTGAAATAACTGTTGCAGCGCCGCGATCACTTCCTTGTACGGCTGATCGGAGATTTCGTTGCGCGGTATGAGCACAATATCGAAGCCCGGTTTCAGGTCTGGCACGCTGCTTCGGACTGCCTCACGCAGACGCCGCCGCGCTCGATTACGCGCTACGGCAGTTCCGAATCGCTTGCTGATGACGAACCCGAAGCGGTTATGCTCCAGTTGGTTCGGGCAGACGCCCATCGTCAGCAGCGGATGCCGCCACGTTCGCCCCTGTTGCCGCACGCGATCAAAATCTTCGCTGCGGCGCAGGCGCAGTTCGGGCGGCAGCACTTAGCTGTTCCAGTTCACCTTCTTGACATGCGTGCGCTGCACGGTCAGTTGATGCCGACCCTTCAGGCGACGCGCCTTCAAGACTTTACGTCCATTCGCCGTTTGCATCCGCTGGCGGAAACCGTGTACACGCATACGACGGCGGATACGCGGTTGCCAAGTACGCTTAACCATAGCTTTTTTCCGTCCTTCACAAACAGTAAGCCGCACAAAGGCGGCAACATTGCGGTGGGTATCAGTCCCAACTACAAGTAGTGGTTCAGAGCCAACGGAGAAGTATAGCCGATGGACTAAGGGTGGTCAAGATGCACATTCATGCCGCACAGCCTGACGATAGCCCATCGCGCACGCTGGAGATGCACCACCTTGCGACCTTGCTGGCAGCTATTTTCCTTGCCACTTGGGATCGCGCTTGCCCACAAATGCCGCCATCCCCTCTTTCTGATCTTCGGTGGCGAATAGGAAATAGAACGCGCGGCGCTCGTACGCGATCCCTTCGCTTAGTGGTGTCTCCAGCGCCTTATTGATCGCCTCCTTCGCTGCTTGCACCGCTAATGGCGCACGGGCGGCGATCTCTGCCGCGAGTTTGAGCGCTTCGTTAAAGTACGCTTCGATGGGATAGACGCGGTTGACCAAGCCGAACTGCGCGGCTTCGGTAGCGCTCAAACTGCGATTGTTGAGGATCATCTCCATCGCCAGCGCCTTACCGATAGCGCGGGGCAGTCGCTGTGTGCCGCCCGCGCCGGGAATCACCCCGATAGTGACTTCTGGCTGACCGAACTTCGCCGTCTCCGATGCCACGATCATGTCACATGCCATCGCCAGTTCCATGCCACCGCCGAGGCAAAAGCCGGACACCGCCGCGATTAAAGGCTTTTTCAGCCGCGTTAGCTTATCCCACAGGCTGATCGTGTCGCGCTGGAACATCTCCACTGCCGAGAGTTCTGCCATCTCTTTGATGTCCGCGCCAGCGGCGAACGCCCGATCATCGCCTGTGATCAGATGGCAGCGGATCGCCGGATCGGCGTCGTGTTCGAGCAGCGCATCGGTTAGCTCACGCATTAACGCGCCGTTCAGCGCGTTGTACTGCTTGGGGCGGTTCAAGCGCACGATACCAACGCCATCGTCTCGACGCTCGGTTAGAATATTTTCGTAAGTCATTGCGATGCTCCTTTGCAGCTCAACAGGCACTGTTATTACACGGAAGGATCAGTGATAACAGTAAAAATGGTTTGCCGAACATTTGTAATTGTAAAGAATTAGCAAGGATGTTCTAATATGCCTCAAAAAAATGTGATTTCGGCTGGATTTTCGCACCAATTTGAGTCATGATCAACACATTAAGCGCCCATCGTAGTGTAGAGAAATAAGCATAGATGGAAACGATTGAAGGCGTTGTCGAGGACATCATCTTCCGCAATCCCGATAACGGCTGGACGGTGATGACCATTCGACCAGCGCGCCCACACCCCAAAGCGGATGGCGAAGAAATCACGGTAGTTGGCAAGACGATGGAACTGCACCCCGGCGAAAATGTTACCGCCGTTGGTGAATGGGCAGTCCACAAAGAATACGGTCAACAGTTCAAAGCGGAGTCAATCCGCGCGGTCTTAAATTCTGCGGACGATGTGAAGAAGTATCTGACCAGCGGCATCGTCAAAGGTATCGGTGCGGAGACAGCGAACCGCATCTTGCGGCACTTCGGCTCGAAAGCGGTAGAAATTCTAGACGACAACCCGCAGCGCTTTGCCGATATTCCGGGGATCAAACCGACTGTTGCCGCCTCGCTTGCCGAATCATGGTTGGAAGCTCGTTCCGAACGACGTGTGATCACCTTTTTGCAGAATGCCGGATTTACCCTCCCCGTCGCACAGCGAATTTACGAGACATATGGCGATGATGCCATTGATCAGGTTAAGCAAGACCCTTACCAGCTAGCGTTAGATATTCAAGGTGTCAACTTCCGCAAAGTCGATGAACTGGCGTACAACATCGGAATGCAAGCCGATTCGCCGGAACGCTTGATCGCGGGTGTGGTCTTTGCCCTGTCGCAGCTTTGCAATAACGATGGTCACGTTTACGCGCCGCGCGGCTTGGTGGTCGATAAAGCCGCCGAAGTGTTGGGTGTGGAGCGCGATCTGTGCGAAGAAGCAGTAACCAAGGCTCTCAAGCGCAAGCAGTTGATCAAGAAGCCGCGTCCGTTGAATACTTCCGGCACAGCAGAAGCACTATATCTGCCGGAAATGTACGAGAAGGAAACGCAGTGTGCCGAGACGCTGATCGAAATGGCACTGAGCCGCGAAACGCGGATGCCCAAAGCCGAAACGATCAAGTGGAATTCTTTCTTCAACAAACTGAGCAAGAACAACAACGTTAAGCTGACCGAGCAGCAGCAAAATGCCGTCCACGCAGCGTTGAATTTCAAAGTAAGCGTGCTGACGGGCGGTCCCGGCACGGGCAAGACCACCACCCTGCGGGCGGTGATCGAAGCGCTGCGCTCGATCAAGGCAAAAGTGATACTGGCAAGCCCCACCGGACGCGCCGCCAAGCGTGTGCAGGAAGCTACTGGTGAAGAAGCCCGCACTATCCACCGCTTGCTCGGCTACAGCATCGACGGCGGATTCATGTACGATGGCGATAACCCGCTAGAGTGTGACATGGTGATCATTGATGAAACCTCAATGGTTGATCTTGATTTGTTCAGCCGACTGCTGGCGGCGATCCCGCACGGTGCACATCTGCTGCTGGTCGGTGATGTGGATCAACTGCCGAGTGTGGGCGCGGGCAATGTGCTGCATGACGTGATCGAGAGTGGAGTAGCGCAGGTTACGCGCCTTGATGCCATCTTCAGGCAAGCGGATGACAGCCGCATCGTGGTCAACGCGCATCGCGTCAATCATGGTGAGATGCCCGACCTGACCAACGATAACAATGATTTCTTCGTGTTCACCGCCAACGAACCCTACGAGATACTTGAACTGATGGTCGATGTGGTGACTAACCGCATCTGGCGCAAGTTCGGACTCGATCCGCTGCGGGATGTGCAGGTGCTAGCACCGATGTACAAAGGCGAAGTAGGCATTGACGCGCTGAACGCGCAGTTGCAAGCGGTGCTTAATCCTGACGGTGAACAAGTGCAGTTCGCCGGGAAAACGTTCCGTGTGGGCGATAAAGTAATCCAGACGCGCAACAATTACCTGCTAGATGTGTACAATGGAGACATCGGGCGCGTGATCGGGGCGCAGGGTGGTACGTTGCTGATCGATATGGATGGTACTCAGGTGGAATATTCGCCCAAAGATGCCGCCGATCTGCTGCTCGCCTATGCGATCAGCATTCACCGCAGCCAGGGTGGCGAGTATCCGGCGGTAGTGATGCCCGTTGCCACCCAGCATTACCGCATGTTGCAGCGCAAATTGCTGTATACGGCGATCACGCGGGCAAAGCAGGTTGTAGTGCTGGTTGGTCAGCGTCGTGCGGTTCAGGTCGCCGTCGAAAACGATCACGTACTGCCGCGCTACAGCGGCTTAGGTTGGTTGATCGCGGATAAATTGGCGAAGCTGGATAAGTGAGTGCTGAAGTGCAGTAAGCGCTAGAGTAGTGTAAGAAATGTGCCATGCCGATTTGTCTGATTAAACAGTGGATTCTAGATCGAAGGTCAAGGTGAAATAACGGATATGCGTGGATTATTGCAGCAGCGACAACCGATTTTTCTTAAGTCGCCACAGGAACTTGTGATCATGCGAGAGGCGGGGCGTTTAGTGGCGGAAGCACGTCTGATCGTCAAGGAGTTGATGCGCCCCGGCGTCACTACCAGACAGATCGATCTGGCGGTAGAGCAGTTCATTCGCTCCAAGGGCTGCACGCCCAGTTTCAAGGGTTATCGTGGTTTTCCGGCATCAACGTGCATTTGCGTCAACGAGGAGATGGTACACGGCATCCCCGGTGCGCGCGTGCTTGCCGAAGGCGATATTGTGTCCGTCGATATTGGGGTGAACTATCGCGGCTATCACGGTGATTCGGTATGGACTTACGGGGTGGGGAAGATCGCGCCAGATCGCCAGCGCCTGCTTGAGATTAGTGAGAAAGCGATGTTAGCAGGTGTGGCGATGGCGCAGGTAGGGAACACCACAGGCGACATTGGGGCGGCGATGGAACGAGTAGCGATGAATGCCGGTTATGTGGTGAGCAAAGAGTTCGGCGGTCACGGCGTAGGACGAAGTTTGCACGAAGAACCGTCCGTTCCAAACTTTGGCGAACCGGGTAAAGGGGTTACTCTGCGTACCGGAATGACGATTGCGATTGAACCAATAGTCGTGATGGAGGATGCGGCGGCGGTGACGTTAAAGGACAAGTGGACTGTGGTGAGTAAATACGATTACTTGTCCGCTCAATTTGAGCATACCGTAGCCATCACGAAAGATGGTCCGCAGATTTTGACTACCCTTTAACTCGGTCCGTCAAGGCTTTGTACAACAGCCCGGAGATTGCCTAGGTTGGTGGGTGGGATGAGGCTGCGATTGTTGAGTGATATGTCCGAACTGCTGTACTCAAATAGAGAATATGCCTATTCCCATTAACCCGTATCGGCGCGGTGGCGTATCTTGATATTAGCCACATGGATTACGCCAATGATCACTTTTCTCCAGTTTTCTACTAAAAACGCCTAAAGATAACGCTCTCGCTATCTTCGGGTAACTACCACCGATTAACGGTTATTCAGTTGATGCTACTGGATGTACACGGGCAGTGCTGCCTTTGTGGAAAGCCTCTATTAACCGATCACTGATTTAGCGAGTTCTTGATAGTACTTTTGTGAAATTGCAACAGCGTTCTGAATTAGAATGCGGATAGCCAGCACTTGCATTGCAAGCTGACTAGGAGGCTATCATGAACAATATCGCCCTGCCTTCATTCCCCTCGCTGCGGCAGCAACGGCTGCTAACGCGGGTGATCGTCGTAGCCATGGTGCTACTCTTGCTGTTCAACTTGATCGCGCTCGGATCGTTGCAGCGTGCTGAAGCCCTCGATCCGCTAACCATCGGCGGTTTGATCGTCTTTGGCAAGCTGGCACTAGACAAGATTGACAGCATCGCGCAAAACGCCATCAACAATGCTGGTCAGCAGGTGCGCGATAGTCTGGAGGAACTGCGCGCCCAAATCGCCAACGTGATAGACGAATTACAGAAAGCCTATCAGGATAACCTGAGCATCACCATAGACAGCCTCGATTCGTTTACCACAGGGAAGCTGATCCAGTTTCAGAATATGGTGGAAGCGGTCAATCAGAAATTGCAGGAAGACATCAATCTGATTCAGCAGGCGACCAAGGATGTGATCAACACCGCTGCCACACAAGTCCGGCAGTTGGGTGCAGAGATTCAACAGCGCTTGCAAAACGTGGTTGTGGTGACGGCGGAAGCCGCCGTCTTCGTCATTGATCGCACGTTGTTCAATGTAGTGTTGGTGATCTCGCTGATCCTGCTCGGACTTGGACTGCTCATCTTTATCTGGCTGATCTTCTCGCGCAAGCTGCCGGATGGGATCATGCGTCCGGTGGTGCTGTTGATGATGGTCGCTTTCCTCGTCGTCTTCGGCATGTTGGCGCTGGTGCCGCGTGTACGTGCCCAAGTGATGAGCGCAGCCGGACTTGGCTTGGAGAAGGAGCTAAAGCGCGTTACTGAGCCTGTACCCGAAGTAGTAGGCGTTGAGCCGCGATTGATCACGCTTGGCGTCACCCCCTCGATACGGATGATCGGCATTAACCTACGACCCGACGGCAAAACCGTGACTGCAACAATTGGCGGTATTAGCGTCCCCGTCGTGGCAGCGGATCGGGAGGCAGTGTTAACCGTCGGTGGATTGTCGCTAAATGTTGGCAATCAGGAAGCGATCCTGCTCTATGATGGCGTCGAAGCAGCACGCACACGACAGTTGGTCGAGGTTAAGCAGCAGGTCACGCCGCCGCCGCCACCCGATCTGGTGATTACCAGTTTCACCATTTCGCCTTCCTCACCGACAGCAAAAGCGGTGACCACTGCCACTATTGTGATCAGGAATCAGGGAGGCAGCGCAGCGGGCAGCTTCACGGTGCGCTGGAGACCAATCACCTCGCCAGCGACTGATGTTAGGATTACCATAAATGGATTGGCTGTCGGCGCATCGCAGACGCTTAACTTCACGCACAGCTACGTCACCTCTGGAACAGTATCCAGCATCGCAACGGTGGACGAATTCAATACCGTGAATGAGAGCAACGAAGGTAACAATGAGCGCACGATTTCCGGTATCGTAGTTAAGCCCGAACCACCCAAGACGTACACGATCACGGTTCGCTTCACCTCGATCAAGGTGATCTCCGATGCTGATCCGTTCGGCAGCAATGAGATGTGGCTAGATTTCAATGTCGGCGGCAGGATCGGACGCCATCCGAATTCTGGTACCTTTGACGCCAATGATGGCGATACTTTCTCGCTGAATGAAGTGTTTACCTTCACCGTGCAAGAGACGGATCGAGTCACCATTACCGTGATCGGTACGGACGAGGACAATCCACCTATCGACAATCACGATGATATGGGGACGGTTAGCTTGTCCTTCACCAAGGGGGATAACTTCGGCAGCGGCAGCTATTCGCGGCGCAGCACTTGCCCTGATGGTTGCTATCAGATCAACTTTACCATCAGCGTAGTGCAGAACTAGCCCAGTCGACTCCTCCGTTTACACCTGTTTGCGCTGGTCGCGCCACCACGTGCGAACGGAGGATCAATGCCTGATTTGAGACAATCGACGCAGCCAGACTGTGTCTTCATAACTCCCATAGTGCTAGCCCGGAATTTCTACAAGTTCCGGGTTCGTTTGTGCCACTGATCAAAAATGGCTTTCGCTCAGTGGTCACAAACGTTTAAGAAACGGGTGATATATGTCATATGATCAGCAGCAGGCTCTATGCCACAATCTAAATGATGTAAAGCTATGTGCAGACAGTGGGCAAGAAATCGGCACCAGCGCGCTGACGATGAAAGTCACGAGCGTTGGGCTAAGGGGGAGTTAACCACACATAGTTAAAGCCAATCACCTTTGCGTGGGGGAACTACTTTTATCGGCTGAACTTCCTCAAGGAGCAGCGGTATGTCCTCTCACTCACATCTTCATGATCCATCCTTTGATCGGTTTGTCGTCTCCCGTTCTCGCGTCACCTTTGCCCTGATCCTGATTGCACTGGGTGGGGTATTTCTGCTTCAGCAAGCAGGCGTCTTAGCGAATAGCAGTAACTGGTGGGTGATTTTCATCGCCATTCCGGGCATCGTCACGTTGGGCAGCGCCGTGATCACCTATCTGCGCGTTGGCAAGCTGAACTCAAGCGTAGTGACACAGGGCGTGATCGGCGTTCTCGTGCTGTTACTGTCAGCAATCTTCATTTGGGATCCCACTTGGAGTTTCACACGCGGTTGGAAGTTGGATGAAACATTCCCCTTCTTACGCAATATGGGCAGCATCTGGCAATGGCTGCTAGTCTTGGTTGGATTGCTGCTGGTTTATTTCGGCGTAGCTCGAGCTTCGTCAACAACAGCAGTATTTGGCTTGATACTAGCCGCAGTCGGTGGCGTGTTCATTTTGAATATCTCTTGGGATGTGGTCTGGCCGCTAGTGATTGTGGCATTTGGCGTATGGCTGCTGCTCACTCGTCGAGAGTCTGACAGCGAAGCAAAATAAGGGGAACGCCCTAGACGGCTAAGGCAATCTAAAAGCAAACCGCCTGTTTTCAGGCGGTTTGTTTATTAGTATCTACCAGCAATTAGCGCTTGGTGTAGGTCGGAGCCTTGCGGGCGCGTACCAAACCTGGCTTTTTGCGTTCCTTCACGCGGGCATCGCGCGTCAGATAGCCAGCCTTACGCAGCGTCGGCTTCAGATCGGGATCAACTTCCAGCAGTGCGCGGGCAACGCCGAGCTGTACTGCCGAGGATTGTCCGGTGATGCCGCCACCGAGCACATGCACGGTCACGTTGTAGCTGCTTTCCGCACCAACTGCCTTCAGCGGCGCGATTACCTTATCCAGATCGCCGATGCGGGGGAAGAAATCCGCGCCGTCTTTATCGTTGATCAGGATCTTGCCAGTGCCACCGGGGTGCAGGCGGACGCGGGCGCTGGCTTCTTTGCGTCGTCCGATGCCTTCGTAGTATCGATCAGCCATGATTCATCATTCCTTGATCAGCTTCTTGGGCTATTCGTTCGGTTCGCGTCCGCCAACCAGACGATCCTGATAAACTTTCAGACCTTCCTCATCGCCATCGACAATGAGTTTTGCCTGCTTGGGCCATGTAGCGGCATCGCCAACAATGTTGACGCGCCCTTCGGTCTTGACGATGCGGGTCAGTTCTTCGCCGGAAAGCGCTGCCAACTGCGCAAAGGTGTTGATGCCCGCGTCATACAACGCTTGCTTCACCTTCGGACCAATGCCCTCGATGCGCTGCAAATCATCCGCGCCAGCGGGAGCTTTGGCAGCTTTCTTGGCGGGCTTTGCCTTCGGCTCAGCCTTGGGCAGGCGCAGCGCGGGCTTATCCTTGACGCTTTCGGCTACCTTAACCCACGAAGAAGCGGCTTCCTCTTTGGGTGGCACGTAAGTACCAACTTCGTGGACAACACTGGCATCCTGCTGCTTTTCTACGGACTTCGGACGCCATGTGGTCACGTTGACGTTGCTGATGTCGATGACTTCGGGCTTCTGGGCAGCATGAGGATGCTCCGCGCCCTTGTATACCTTCAGCTTCTTCGCCAGCTTATCGCCCAGACGGTTATGCGGCAGCATACCCTTAACGGCGATCTCGATCACGCGGCGAGAATCCTTCGCCATCATCTCGCGCAGGGTGAACTCTTTGAAGCCACCGGGATACTGCGAGTGACGGCGGTATAGCTTGCTCTCCATGCGATCACCCGTGACGGTGACCTTCTCCGAATTCAACACGATGACGAAATCGCCCGTGTCGAGGTTCGGGGTGAAGGTGGCTTTGTGTTTGCCGCGCAGGATATGAGCCACACGGGAAGCTAGACGCCCCAGAGTCATACCCGCCGCGTCCACCACATACCACTTGCGCTCAATCGTGGGAGCAGATGGTGTGTATGTTTTATACTTCATGATTAGTCTCCAGCGGGCGTCGTCCCGCTACTGTCAGTTTCATATTTTACTTCAATCAAGGTCAATCCGTGCGGCGGCGCTAATTTACCGAAGCGACGGCGATCCCTAAACCGCTGAGTGAATGCCTCGACGCTCATCCGGTTCATGCCCACGTCCACCAATCCGGCGACGATGGCGCGAACCATGTGATAAAGGAATGCATTCGCCTCAATCGTGTACGTCAGCACGCGCCCGCCCCATTGATCAGGTAACGCTTCTGTCCACTCAGAGCGAAAGACCTGCCGTACTGTGCTGCCCTGCACGCCCGCTTCACCTTCCGGCGCTGAACCGAAAGCTGCGAAGTCGTGAATGCCCGGCAATTGTGCGGCTGCCTGCTGCATCCTGTCAAGATGCGGCGCATCGCTCTCCTCCTCCCTCACTCTGATCTGCCAGTGATTGTGACCGAGCAGAGGTTGGCGGACTGGCGCTGCATACACCAGATAGCGATAGGTGCGGCTGCGGGCATCGAAACGCGGATGAAAGTCCGCTGCTGCCCGTTCTAGCCGCAAGATCGCTATATCGGTTGGTAAGGTTGCGTTCACTGCCTGAAGCAGTGTGTCGTCGCCGTGTTTCCAGCCATCCAAGTCGAAGCTGATCACTTGCCCGCTGGCGTGTACCCCGACATCGGTTCTGCCCGCGCCGAGTACCCGTACCGTTGTGCCTTGCTCATTCAGCTTCGTTAGCGCAGCTTCCACAGTTCCCAGAATAGTTGGCGCAGCGCCAGCTTGCTTCTGAAACCCTGAATAGCGCGTGCCATCGTAGGCGAGGATGGCTTTGTACCGCTGCACGCTAATTGACTAATGTTTATTCGTTGGGTTCGCGCCCGCCGACCAGCCGATCTTGGTACGTCTTCAAGCCAGCATCATCGCCATCGACGATGTACTGTGCCTGACGGGGCCAAGTGGAAGCATCACCAACAATGTTGATCTTCTTCTCTTCCTTGACCAGACGGGTGAGTTCCTCGCCAGAAGTGCTGGCAAGCTGCTCGAAGGTGGTAATCCCTGAGTCATACAATGCCTGCTGCACCTTGGAGCCAATGCCCTCGATGCGAGTGAGCTTGTCACGCGTGCCCGAATCACTGGTTTGCGCCGTTTGAGCTGCACCACGACCACGAATGCGATTGATCAAGCCGCGCGCACGACCACCAACGGTCTGTGAAGCAGCAGCGGATTCTTCATCATCGCCACCACCACGATCTACCAGTTCTAGCAGCACCATCTCGGCGGCATCGCCTTTGCGGGGTCCTAGCTTGTAGATGCGCGTGTAGCCGCCCGGACGTTCCGCGTAACGCGGCGCGAGGACGGTGAGCACCTTGTCGGCAACGTCGTTGCTGTCCAAGCGTCCGTTCAACAGACGGCGGACGTGTACGACGCGCAGCGGATCGGGGTGAGCAAGACCGCGCTTCGCCATCGTGATCAAGTGTTCCGCCGTGCCGCGTACCGCATCAGCCTTAGCGCGTGTGGTACGAATACGCTCGTGCATGAACAACTGCGTGATCAGGGTGCGGCGCAGCGCATTACGCTGACCAGTATTGCGCCCTAAATGTTTTCCGAACTTGCGGTGTCTCATTACAGCCTACCTTCCTTGAATACTGCTCCCCTACGCGCCAACGCACCGCAATGTCGTTGGCGCTATCTGGGAGCAGGTCGCCTTTATTTAGGGACGCGCGTCGCTTCGTCCATCCATTATTATTGTACGGGACTCGGCAGCAGCGGCGCTACATCAGCGTCCTGCGCGATGAATCCCTTTTCCTTCAAGCGCCCAACGAGTTCGTCGAGCGATTTCTCACCAAAGTTGCGGATCGCCAACATCGCGTCGGGACCGCGATCCAGCATTTCCAGCACCTCACCAACGGTGGTGATGCCAGTACGCTTGAGCGAGTTGAACACGCGCACGCTGAGATCGAGCGACTCGATGGGCGTGTTGAAACGCTCCTCATCGTAGCTGCCGCGCTTATCGGTTTCGGTTTCCTCACCGACGGGCAGTGCCACGATGTCGCCGGGCTTGACGCCAGCGAGGGCGTGCAAGTGCGTCATCAGGATGCGGGCAGCTTCACCCGTCGCTTCATCAGCGCGGATCGTGCCATCCGTCCACACTTCTAGAATCAGCTTGTCGTAGTTGGTGCGCTGACCAACACGCGCTGGTTCGACATCGAAGTTGACGCGGCGGATCGGGCTGTAGATGGCGTCAACGGGTAGCTCACCGATGGGCAGCCGACCACGTTCCTCGGCGGGACTGAAGCCACGTCCCGATTGTACGGTCAGTTCCATTTCCAGATGCGCGTTCTCATCATCGACGGTGAACAGATACAGGTCGGGGTTGATCACCTCGACTTCGGGCGGATACAGAATATCCGCCGCCGTCACCGTGCCTTCGCCGTGTACTTCCAAACGTAGACGCGCCGATTCCGTGCCGTGCAGCTTCAAACGGAGCTGCTTCACTTGCAGAATTAGCTGCGTCATATCCTCGCGCACATGCGGGATGCTAGAAAATTCGTGATGCACGTCAGAGACGCGGATCGAGGTCACGGCAGCGCCGGGCAGTGACGACAAGAGAACGCGGCGCAACGCGTTACCCAAGGTGATTCCATAGCCGCTTTCCAGCGGGCTGATCACAAAACGCCCGTACTTACGAGAACTCGCGTCCCCTTCGATCTTGGGCAGCACCATGTTACTTACTGTCAAGGTAGCCCTCCTGAGCAGGCTTGAGCCGAAGCGAATATACGCTATAGCAGTTGATAGGATAAGCGGAACGAGAACCGCTAATCATACATGAAACTTGGCTGCTTGAAGCGTTAAGGTTTCATAAAACCTTAAGGTTTTTAACGCCTCGACTCAATACTGTTAACTTACGCTTTAGCGCGAGTAGTATTCCACGATCAGCTGTTCGTTTAGCGGCAGCGTGATTTCCAGACGCTCTGGCAAACGGATCAGCTTGGCTTCGATGTTGCCATCATTGCTTACGTTCAGGGTTAACCAGTCAGGCGCACCGGGGCGCTCCGCCAGATAGCTGCGGATTTCGCGGAAGTAGCGCAGATTGCGGCTGGTCGGGTGAACGGTGATCGTGTCGCCCGGACGCACGCTGTACGACGAAATGTTGGTGGAGACACCATTAATGTCGAAGTGGGCGTGTTGAACCAGTTGGCGTGCCTGAGCGCGGCTATCAGCCAGACCGAGGCGATAGATCACATTGTCGAGGCGGGTTTCCAACAGTGCGAGTAGGTTCGTGCCCGTAGGACCGGCACGGCGATTCGCTTCGGAGTAGTAGCGGTAGAATTGACGCTCCAAAACGCCGTAAATACGACGTGCCTTCTGCTTCTCACGCAACTGCGTGCTGAAGTCGGAAGTGCGACCCTTCTTGTATTGGGTCTCTTTACCGTGCTGACCCGGCGGGTAGCTGCGGCGCTCGATGGAGCACTTAGGAGAAAGACAGCGCGCACCCTTGAGGAATAACTTTTCCCCTTCGCGGCGGCAGATCTTGCAGACGGGTCCGATATAACGAGCCAAGGCGTCCTCCACACTCTAAAGTAGAGCAGTGTGTTTACACCAGTCGATCTGAACTCTGACCGAAAGAATTGGTGTATGCGATTGTGAGATACTAAAGTTGACAGCCGAAACTGCCAGTGAAGCGACTAGACGCGGCGCTTTTTGGGCGGGCGTACTCCGTTGTGAGGCACAGGCGTAACGTCAGCGATGGAACGAACGCGCAGACCACTTGCCTGAATCGCACGGATGGCGGCTTCACGACCCGGTCCCGGTCCCTTCACGAAAACGTCTACTTCCTGCATCCCGTTCTCTTTGGCGACATCGGCGGCTTGCTGTGCAGCCACGCGTGCGGCATAGGGCGTGCTCTTACGGCTGCCCTTGAAGTTCGCAGTTCCGGCGCTTGCCCACGTGATCACGTTGCCCTGCTGATCAGAGATCGAGACAATCGTGTTGTTGAACGTGGCGTGAATGTGCGCCTGCCCGTAAGGGATATTCTTGCGCGTCTTCTTTGCCGCTGCGGCACCACGACGAGGAGCTGCTGCGCCTCTACGTCCGCCCGCTGCGCCACCAGTTGATGCTGGTCTACCCATTATTACTTGCACTCCTCAAAAAAAATCAGCGAGAAAACGCTGATCTTTGGGTTTTGGCAATGCGGGATCATAGCATAGGGTCTGCGGGGATTCAAGGGTAGGGATTGGTTAGTCGTTTAGAATTGATCCATAAGGATCGGATTGCCGTCGGGATCGAGCAGCATAGCGTGAGCAGGACCGACAGTGGATTCGTCTGCTTCCAAAACGAAGGTAATGCCACTTTGCTTCAGTTGTTTTTGAACATTACGCACATCTGCGGGGTTGAAGGCAAGTACATTTTGCTCAAACATGCCTTGAAACAAGCCTATCTTAGTATCACCATTTTCTAGAATCAGCCATTTCACATCGTCACCATCAAGCTTTTTAAAGCCAAGCTTCTCGTAGAACTCGTGCGAAGCTTTCAAATCCTTGACCGCTAGACTAAGCGAAAAAACTCCCAGATTCATAGGTCCTCCAAGCAAATTCACAATGAAACGATAGGTATTGCGCAATCAAGATCATACTGTTCCCAACCAATTTCCATCGGCTGGCGATGATAGATCTCCATCGCGGGCAGGTTTTCTGGCTGAAAGCGACTGCGTGGCAGCCAGTAACGATACAGATATTGCCATGCCTGATCTACTTTGTAGATGTCTCCAACACAGTGGATCGTGGCGAATTGGCAAGTCGGTATAATCATTTCGCTGACAGCATCCCCCAGTTTCCAGGTCGGCGGAACAGTTAACCCGATATCGTAGCGGCATAACTTCAGCGGCGTGATGCCGGGATCGTCCTGCGACATGCCGTAAAGGGTCGCGGTCAAAGGATCGCCGCGCTGCCGGTACCATTCCAACAGTTGATCGTAAGCAGTCAGCACATGTGTGGGTGTGTATGAATCGTAGACGCGAATGTACGCCAATCGTTGTTGTGGCAGTTCCCGAATACTTACCTCGAACTCGCCTTCGTTCTCATACTCACTCAATCTATCTACAGTGTAATACGTCAAGCCTTCGAGGACTTGACCATCCTTGCGATCCTTCAACTCTTTCAATGAATCGCGCCGATTCCATTGGCGAGCAGCAACACCATATCGTTTTTTGAATGTGCGGGAAAAATTGGAAGCAGAATTAAACCCAACGGCGAATGCCGCGTCATTAATCGACAGTTGGGGCGAACCTTTAAGTAGTGCTATTGCACGTTCCAAACGCAACCGCACGATGCACTGATTAAGCGTTTCACCTGTCAGCGCTCTAAATAGCCGATGGAAGTGAAAGGGTGAGAAGCAAGCGACCTCCGCCAGTACGTCAACGGTTAATTCGTCGGTTAGATTTTGGCGGATGTGGTTGAGCACCAGGTTGATGCGTTCAAGGTAGATATTAGTCTGGTTTGGTGGATTCATTAGGATGGACTGATCCTTCTCCTGCGAAAGGATGAAGATACACAACTTTCCCCGATCCATAATGTGGACATCAACTTGAGCACAAAGTGAACAAAAGTTGAGATACAAAGTGAACAGTGACCCAACTTACACTGCAATCACGACTCAACTTTAGCATTGAAGTCACGCTAAGAGATTGGAATCACATCATGACTGCTTCCGCCACTCAAACCGTTCGTAACTTCATGTCCGCCTTCGAGAATTTTGGCATCTACGCCGCGATGCCGCACCTTGCTGATGATCTGCTGTTCACCAACACAGCGATCCCCGGCAACTACGGCAAGCGCGAACTGCTGCTGACGCTGACGCTGCTGATGGAAGCGATGCCCGATTTCCGCTGGAACGTAGAAGCGATCTTTGAGGATGACGGCAAGTCGGATGTGAGTGTGACCATGTTCTGGACAGGCACGCACACAGGGATATTTCGCCTCAGCCAGTTATGGGAATCGGGACCTGATCTCGAAGCCACTGGCATGTCGGTGATGGTTCCAGACATGATCGAATTCCGCGTCGCTGATGACAAGATCGTGGAACTGCACATCGCCAGCGACGAAGAAGGAGGTCTAACCGAATGGCTGCGCCAGATCGGTTGGCGGATAGAACTGGGCTGGGAACTCGACTGGTCAGAATAAGCGGCGATTGGCAACCAATTCCCTCTAACATCACATCTCAAAGGTGTTCGTGTGCTGACAGCATGCGAACGCCTTTTGTTATTACCTTCTCAGCACAGTTCTTAGAACTGTGCTGCTATGCGATTGCCCTACTGACCAGCGCTAGCGCCACGCTAACACCCGATCAGTGTGGTTGACTCCCCCGCCTACCTCCGGCATAATGAGCGCTTCGGAGAGGGGACAATACGGATAAACAACGGATAATGATGCGTCGTCTCGCTGTTTTACTGCTGCTCCTTAGCTCATCTTTAGCTTGTACACTGCCGCGCGGTCAGGACACGATCATTGTCACCGCCACGCCCAGTATCGAACCCGCGACCAGCTTACCGCCAGCGACTGATACCCCGATCCCACCACCGACCGTCGCGCCGACAGCAACGTTAGAAGCACCGCTGCTGATCGTTCAAGCGGATAACGCGCTGCGTAATGGCGATTTTGATTCCGCCGTCGAGATTTACCAGTCCATCCTCTCTCAGCCAGTCCTCTCCGTCGATCCTAAACTGCGCGCCGACGCCATGTTCGGCTATGGTACAGCAGCATTGCGAGAAGGGCTATTCAGCACCGCCGTGCAAGCACTGACGGAATTCATCGCCTCCTATCCCGGCGATGTGCGTGCCGGACAGGCGTTATTTCTGCGCGGCGATTCATTTCTAGGCTTATCAGCGTGGGAAAGTGCGATCAAGGATTTTGAGGATTACCTCAAGAACCGCCCCGGTCTGATCGATAGTTATGCTTACGAGCGCATTGGTGATGCTTATCTGGCGCTGGATCAGCCAACGCTGGCGCAAGAGAATTACGCCAAAGCAGTACAGGGAACATCACGTGCCTTAGTGCCACTGCTGGCATTGAAGGAGCGCGTAGCGACTGCCTATCTCAACGCCGGAAATGCCCAAGCTGCCTTCGATCAGTATGAGGAAATTCTGCAAGTGGCTCAGGTCCCCGCCTATCGTGCCAGCATCGGCGTTTTGGCGGCGGATGTGTTGGCGGGCATGGGCAACGTCGCGGCGGCAAATCAGCGTTATCAGCAGGTCTTCGATCAATACCCGCAGACGGTGGGCGGCTACCGCGCGATGCGGGCGCTATTGCAGGCAGGCGTCAAGATCGATGATTTGCAGCGTGGGCGCGTCAGCTTCGCAGCGGAAGATTACAACGATGCGATCACGGCGCTGTACAACTACACCAGTAACACTCCCCTCACGCAGATCGATCCTGCTGCGTTTTTGCTGCTCGGTCAGGCATATCGCGCCGCTGGCAATAGTTCCGCCGCCGTCAGTTCCTTCCAGACGATTATCAATCAGTACCCGACCAGCCCGCTTTATGGTCAGGCATGGCTGGAAGAAGGGCGTACCATGTTCCTCTCAGGACAGGTGAGCGAAGCAATCCAGAAGTACAAGCAGCTTGCCACCGATCATCCTGATGTGCCGGAGAGCGCCGAAGCTTTGTGGCGTGCCGGTTATCTCTATGCCACACAGGGCGATAGCGAAAATTCGCTGGCAACCTTCGAGATACTGGGAACGAATTACAAAGGATCAGAGTGGGCGACGGATGGCTTGTTTCGTGGTGGCATGGCTGCTTATAACGCCCAAGCATACGCCCGCGCTCAACGCTTATTCTCCCTGCTGGCAACCAACGGAACAGGCGAATTACAGGCAGCGGGTTATCTCTGGCTGGGTCGTCTGTACCAGTTGAACAATCAGACCGATCTGGCGCGGACAGCTTACGGCGAAGCGGCGAAGATCGATCCCGGCGGTTACTATAGCTTACGCGCCGCCGATCTGTTCAACGGGCAGGGACCATTCGTGCCGCCCGCCAAGATCGACTGGGACTACAACTCGCCAGCGCGGATCGCGGAAGCCGAAGCATGGATGCGGCAAACTTTCAACATCACACAGCAAGGCGATCTGTGGCGATTGTCTACCGATCTAGAGAATGATCCGCGCATGATTCGCGGCAACGAACTATTTGCCGTTGCTGCTTACGAAGAAGCGATCACCGAGTTCACAGCGCTGATCGACGCCAATCAGTTGAATCCGCTGGCGCTGTACCAACTAGCGACCTACTTCTCGCGTATCGGTTTATACCGCGAAGCAATCAACGCCAGCGCCAAGATGCTCGACGGCGCGAAGATTCGCACTGAAGATGCACCGCGCTACATCGCTTCGCTGCGCTTCCCCATCGGCTATGCTGATCTGGTGCTGCCGGAGACACAGGAGTACGGCGTTGATCCGCTGCTGGTGTTCAGCCTGATCCGTCAGGAATCGCTGTTCGAGGGCTTGGCAACTTCCTACGCACAGGCGCAAGGTTTGATGCAGATCATCCCTGATACGGGCGCATACATCGCGGCGAAACTGGGCTGGACGGATTTCACCAACAGTGATCTCTACCGTCCGCACGTCAACGTCACCTTCGGCATCTATTACCTGTACGAGCAGTTGCAGACCTTCGATGGCAATGTTTATGCGGCGCTGGCAGCGTACAACGGCGGTCCCGGCAATAGTGCCCAGTGGCTGCAAATCTCCAACGGCGATCCCGATATGTTCTTGCAGGCAATCACCTTTGAGGAGACGCGCACTTACGTTCGCCGCATTTATGAGCAGTACGCCAGCTACCGCGCGATCTATGGCGTGAAGCAATAGGCAGGGTTCAACAACCGTTTTCTAACCGGAAACAAGCGAAAATCCCTGCTCTAGCTCTGAAACTACCCTGCACCAGCGTTCGCTATTAGCGATTGATCATGATCGAGACACCCACTGCCGTCACCATTCTCTACACTGCCGCGCTGCACGGTGATCTGGCGCTGCTGCCGCGTCTGTTCACCCTGATCAAGCGCGAACGTGCGAGCGCCGAAATCAATCTGCTGGTTGATCTGGGGCGCTCCTGTGCCACTGGCTCATGGATTTGTGAGTCTACGAATGGGCGAGGGATGCTGGTGGCGATGGATGCGCTCGGCTACGATGCTTTCCACATCGGCACACTGGATATTCTGTACGCTTATCCTGCATTAGTGCAGCAGATTCAACAGGTGATCACTACCCCGCTGGCGGCAGGTCCGTGGTCGGCAACTGCTACTCGACGCGGACTCACCTTCTCCATCGTCAACGCAGCGGCGCCACGCAAGCAATCCGATCCCGCCGATCTGATCGTTGCTCTGCGCTTGAGCAAGCAATCGGTAATAGAAGCGAGTGCCGAGAATGGTCAGCGCTTGCTGCTGCTTGATGGCGGCTTGCCGGATGATCCGCCTCTGGTCGGTAGGATCGATCTGCTGCTGCTGCCGGATGCGCCGTACCTTGAGATCACTTCGCACGCACGGCTGAAGCTGTCCCCTGACCTACTACCTGATCCAACGGTCAGCGGTGTGATCGAATTCGTGGAGTCGGAAGCGCGTTGGGCAGAGAAGAAACGCAATACTTAGCGCCACAAGTATCGAACGGGATACTGCTGGATCGTGCCATCGCTCGTCACTAGTGTAATCTCTTCATGCCTTGCTTGAGCAATCAGCAGGCGATCAAAAGGATCACGATGAATCTCTGGCAGTTCAGATAATTCGAAGATGTGTTCAGTGGTGATTGAAAGTAGATGAATAGCGTTAGCTTGTTGTTGAGATTGTATTATCTCACGGATCGGTCTTTTCAAGCGTAGCTTGCCAAGCTAGATTTTGATCTGTGCTTCCCAGATACTAACAAGACTTAGGAAGATAAGATTTTCCTTGTTTTCAAGCTCCTCAATAATCGATGCTGGTATTTGAGAATAGTCATCATCCATCCAAATAAATACTTGGGTATCCAAAAGCAATTTCATTGATTGCTTCCAAGCCAGAATTCGTCTGGTAATGCATCATTAAAATCGTCGCTTATCCATGTCTCTCCGCGATGGAGACCCATGATCCGTTTACTACTCATGATGCCTTGTTCGCTTGATGATGCGATTGGTAATAGTCGCGCCAATGGCTTCTCACCTCTGAGCAGTAAGATTTCTGTTTGATCATCCTGAAGTTCAGCGAGAATTTCATCCAGACTAAGGCTAGTATAAGCAAGATCAATTGTTCTGGTTGTCATTAGCTTCTCCGTACTGTTGCACTCGATTTTAGCTAATTCTCAAGGATCGAGTAGGCTCTATCGTCCATTTCGCGCTGGCAGCCCCAAGCGTTCTCTAGCGATCTGCCGCGCCGTCTCCTCGGAATTGGCGTAGGCGATCAACTTGCGAGCTTTGGGGCGCAGCCACGATAACAGCGAGAGCAGCGTCGAGACGATGACGGATGCACCCAAAATGATGACCACCTGAACATTCTCGGGGATCAAGCTGTCGTTGATCTGCAAGTGACGCAGCCCACCTCCGGGCAATTGATGCAGCTTTCTGACATCACTAACAATCGCCACTGGATAGTTGAGTGTCCTGATTTGCTGCATCAAACGTTCAACATCCCGATCATATTCCTCCCAAGTGAACGGCGATTCCACACGCGCCCAATAAATATGCTCATCTTGAGGATCAATCTCATAGCCAACGCCCATTAACTTATCCTTACCTGACCAACAGATCGTCACACCAGCGCGGCAATCAGATCAATAACGTGATGTCAAATATCCTATCACACCTTTATCATTTCTTTAGCTTTAGTGTTTGTGCCTGCTCCAAGTGAAGATAGAATTGGGTAGGGGTACTCACTGAATGAATGAATTGGATAAACTACGGGAAAAATACCAGCACATCGCGCATGAACTAGCGGCGCTGTACGGTTATCCGACGTGGCGGCAGCACAAACTGCCCGTCGCTGAACTGGTCGATTGCATTCTTAGCCAGAGCACCAACGATGCTAATCGGGATCGTGCATTTGCCCTGCTCACTGCCAAGTTTTCAACATGGGAAGCTGTGCGCGACGCGGCTACGGATGAAGTCATCGCAGCGATCAAGCCTGCCGGTCTAGCGAACCAGAAAGGTCCGCGTATTCAGCAAGTGCTGCGCACGATCACCGAACGGCGCGGCAGCATTACACTTGATTTCCTGCGCGAGTTGTCCGTTGATGATGCTAAGAAGTGGCTGACCTCGCTCAATGGCGTGGGACCGAAAACGGCGGCGATCGTCTTGTGCTTCGCCTTCGGGTTGCCCGCATTCCCCGTCGATACGCATGTTCACCGCGTCAGCCAGCGCCTTGGCTTGATAGGACCAAAGGTCACGCCGGATCAGGCACACGCGATCATGGAACGCATCGTGCCAGCGGATACCTACTACCAGGCGCATCTCAACATCATTGAACACGGACGCAAAGTCTGTCAGGCGCGGCGTCCTGCCTGTGAACGCTGTCCACTCACCCCTTGGTGCGACTATTACCAGCAAACAGTTGCTCTCAATTCCGCTGTCGTCGCCACGTCCAAATCAAAACCGCAAAAGCAGAAGGACACGAAGCAATGACCTCCAACCACCGTAATCCGCGTGAACTGCAAATGGCGCTCACCAGCGCGCGGCAAACCCTTTCCTTACTACGGGGTCAGGCGAAGGTGGGCAAAGTCGATGCCTCGTTCTTCGAGCAGCGCCTTGCCGCCATCGAGCAGGTGATGGACGAATTGAATGAGGAACGTCAACATACAGGACGGCAGGAACGCTACGCCAAGCTCTATGAAGTCACCCGCGTGATCGGCGCATCGCTGGATTTACAGACGGTATTAGATCAGGTGATGGATGCCATCATCGAACTGACAGGGGCAGAGCGTGGCTTTCTGATGCTGCTCAACGATGATAGCGCTCTGGTGGTACGAGCGGCGCGTAACTTCGATCAGGAAACGCTGGAGAGCAGTGCCTTCGGCTACAGCCGCACGGTGACTCATCGTGTTCTGGAATCCGCACAGGCAATCGTCACCACCAATGCTCAGGAAGACCCGCGCTTTTCCGGTCAGCAGAGCGTGGTTACGCAATCGCTCCGCAGTATTATGGCAAGTCCACTGCGTGTACGCGGATCGGTGATCGGTGTGGTTTACGTGGATAATCGCGTCCGCACAGGCTTGTTCTCCGACGACGACCTCGACGTGCTGGATACCTTTGCCGGACAAGCCGCTGTCGCTATCGACAATGCCCGTTTGTTCAGCGCCACAGATCAAGCATTGGGTGCGCGCGTGGATGAACTGACCACCTTGCAGCGTATGGATCGGCAGTTGAATGAAACGCTGGACATTCGCAAGGTGATGGAGATCACGCTCGGCTGGCTGGCACGCTCCTGCCATGCTGAATTTGGGACGATGGCGCTGCTCGATAGTGAGGGCGCAACCGCCGTGACCATGTCTTATGAAGCGGCGACAGGATCATTCGCTGATAACGCCGCTATAGCCTTGGAGTCAGAGGCGGTACAACAAGCGATTCGCAGTAGTAAAGCGGTCTGGCAGCCATTGAGCCAGAACAATACGGATGATGGTACCTCTCGCTTCGCCCTGCCAGTCGCCCGCGAGAACCGTGTGATCGGCGTGATCGCGCTGGGCAGTGTTGACCCCGGCGCCTTCAACACGGATGCTCGCGCGATGGCGGAACGGATGGTAGATCGTGCAGCGATCAGCATCGAGAATGCGCGGCTGTATGCAGCAGTGCGGGCAGCGAATCAGGCGAAGTCTGAGTTTGTCAGCATCGTGGCGCACGAATTGAAAGTACCCATGACCAGCATCAGCGGGTATGCCGATCTGATGGCGATGGTCGGTCCAGTAACAGATCGTCAGACGCAGTTCATCGGCACAATCAAGAATGCCGTCTACAAGATGAAGGTGCTGGTCAGCGATCTCAGCGACATCAGCCGCATCGAAACTGGCAATATGCGTATCGATCTCAGTGAGGTGAACCTGGTTGAAGCGATCAACTCATCGCTGGAAAGTACCATGAACGAGATCGAGCAGCGTAAGCACACGCTGCATCTTGACGCCGCCCCTGATCTGCCGCTGGTCAAAGCGGATAAAGATCGCTTGGTACAAATCCTTTCCAACCTCACCAGCAACGCCTATAAATACACGCCGGATGGCGGACAAATCTGGATTCAAGCTGAGCGTCGCGGCAACGAGGTAGCGATCAGTGTGCGCGATACCGGTGTGGGTATGAATCAGGATCAGATCGCTAAATTGGGCACCAAATTCTGGCGCGCCGATAATGGCTTGCAGCAGTCTGGCACTGGTTTGGGATTTGCCATCACCCGCCACCTGATCGAAGTAATGCACGGCAACCTGTCCATTGAAAGCCAACCGGGCGTTGGCAGTACCTTTACCTTCACCTTACCGGTGGTGCGTTAACCCTATGCACTTATTTCTTGCTCCACACCCTGACGACGCGGTGATGAGCTGCGGCGGACAAATCGCCATACTCACCAAGCAGCGCCAGCGCGTCATGATCCTGACCGTGATGGCGGGCGATCCGCCCAAGCATTTGCATCCGACGGCATTCACCCGCGAATTGGAAGTGCGTTGGGAAGTCGCGGCGACTCCCTTCGCTGTGCGTCGCGATGAAGATGCGGAAGCAGCAGTGAAAGTAGGTGCTGGCGTGCGCTTTCTGGATAATGCCGATGCGCCTTACCGCTGTGATGCTGAAGGCAGCGCCTATTATCCCGATTGGCAGTCGGTGATCAGCACTTATCACCCGGCAGATGATGCCCTGATCGAACGCTTGCTCACGGATATCGCCCGCTTCAACTGGCAGACACTGCATGCGCCCCTAGCTGCTGGCAACCACGTCGATCACCGCATCGTGCGTGAAGCCGCGCTGCGGATTGCAGCGAGTGGTGGCAACGTGCAGCTTTATGAAGACTATCCTTACGCTGCGCAGGATCCTAAGGCGGTGAGTGTGGCACAGGCTGACCTGGCAAAACGTGGCATCAAACTGCGGGAAATCCGACACCAGATCGACAATGCCGTGATTAATGCTAAAATCGCTGCTATCGCCTGTTACCGGACGCAGATTAGCACCTTCTGGAACAATATCGAAGGCATGGCAGCAGCAGTACGCGCCTACACAGCAGAACACGGCGAACTAGAATGGCAGATCAGCGAACAAGGCACCAAGGATTAATCTAGAGTTATGGCTGAAACTCCACTCCATGAAGCGCGCAATCTGCTTACCGAGCTTCGACAGAACCTCGACAAGATGACGCTAGTTTCGCTGCGGGCAATGCTTACTCAGGTTGATGAACTGCTGGCAAAAGCAGATCAGTCCGCCGCCGATCCGGTAACTGCTGTCGCCGCCCCTAATACGACAGCGGTCTCATCCCCTGCCGCGCCGAACGACGAACTGGAAAACCTGCGCGATCAGATCGCTTCGTTCACCTCCATGATGGTGCATGAAATCCGCAAGCCGATGACCAGCATTCGCGGTTATGCCGATATGCTGGCGAAGGGCATGATCGGATCGCTAACTGAGATGCAGCAGCAGTCAGCGGATACGATCCGCAACAACATCATGGCGATGGAAGGGTTGGTCAGCGACATTAGCGATCTGAACAAGCTAAACGCTGGTCGCTTCCGTTTAGACAGCAAAATGACCACCTTCAGCCAAGTGGTCATGGAAGTGCAGAAACAGGCGGATGCGCTGAACGCCCAGTTCGGGCACACACTGGTCTGGGATGTTCCGCAGGGGTTGCCGCTGCTAACTGTGGATCAAAGGCAGTTGGCAAAGGCGATCTACAAGCTGTTCAGCAACGCGATTCAATATACACCAGTCAGCGATGGCAAAGCAGGCACGATCACCTTGAAAGCCGAGGCACTGCCTGAGAACAAACTGCGCGTCAGCGTCATTGATACTGGAATCGGGTTGACGGATGAGGTGAAAGCGAAATTGGGCGAACCGTTCTTTCGCGGCGAAGATGAGATTGTTATCTCGCAAAAGGGCTACGGGATGGGTATTCCGGTAGCCATGGAACTGCTTAAACTGATGAATAGTAAGCTGGCATTTGAGGGTAAACCGGGAGCAGGCAGCACGTTCAGCTTTGAACTGGCAGGAATGGGATGAATACGATGGTAGAGCGTAGCAACGCTCAGTGGATCGATGTCTTATCAGCAGCGGGCAATACTATAGAGCGCGGTCAGGCAATCGAAGACTTGCGCACACGTTTACAACGCGGCATCTATTACTATCTCAGTCGGGAACGCAGCGATCTCAACGATCTCTCGCCCGATGAATTGACGCAGATGGCGCAAGACTTCGCGCAAGATGCCACACTCCGTGTGCTGGACAATCTGGATACCTTTCGCGGTGACAGCCAATTCACCACGTGGGCGATGAAGATAGCCATGCGGGTAGCGATCAGCGAGATGCGTCGCGCCCGTTACAAGGATTACAGCCTTGATGAACTGACGGAAAACGGTGAGGTGCCCGCTGTCGCCAACGCCGCCCCGATCTCCAGTGCGCCAATCGCCCGCCCGGAGCAGGTGATTGAGCAGGAGGACGTTCTGGGGAAAGTTACAGAGGCATTCCAAAATGTGCTCACCCCGCGTCAGCGCACAGCAATGGAAGCGATTATCCTCGATGATATTCCGCTGGAAGTGGTGGCGGAGCAGATGGGCACAAACCGTAATGCGCTCTACAAATTGATCCACGACGCACGCCGTAAACTGCGTGATTATCTGGAGGAAACTGGACTGTCGCCCGAATACATCCTCGATCTCTTTGAACGCTAACGTGTAAAAGCCTGTAAAGGTTTGTAAGACCGTGAGAGTTGAGGGCGTCTGTTCAATGACGGACTAGAATACTATGAGCAATCAGAACGTGAATCGCAACGTCACCGAAGACCCGAATCCGGAGTCGCGTCAACGCACCATGCAGCTCCTACACGAGATGATCGCGCTGCATGTTAGCGATGTTGACTGTAAGAAATGCGGGGAAAATTTAGATTGCCTCGCTGAACAGGTAGCGCAAGGCGCAGATCCCAAGACGGCACTGCCGGGCATTTACGCTCATTTGCGCTGCTGCCCGAAATGCCATGAGGAATTTACGGCATTGGTGGCGGTCCTCAAAGCGCAGCAGTGTGGCGACTGCTAACAGCAGTTTGCTAACATCCTTTCAGGCAGCGTTTTTTAATCTCATTTCCGATTTTCTAGTTTCTAGCGCTTGATCTGCTGATCAAACCACTGACAAACGAAGGATAGACGTAATCACTATGCAGCACGAGAAAGTTGTCATTATCGGTTCAGGTCCAGCGGGTTTGACCGCTGCGCTGTATACTGCCCGCGCTCAACTGAATCCAGTGGTCATCGCTGGACCGCAGTTCGGCGGACAGGTATCGCTGACCCACGAGATCGAAAATTATCCCGGTTTCACGGGTGGCAGTGGACCTGACTTGATCGAGATCATGAAGAATCAGGCGGAGAAATTCGGCGCACGGATCGATATGGACATTGTGTTGGAAGTCGATCTGGAGCACGGATCACCCTTCCGCGTCAAGACGGGCAATAACGAGTACAGCGCCGACGCCTTGATCGTCACCTCCGGCGCGTCACCGCGTTTGCTGGAAGTCCCCGGCGAGTCCGAATTCACCGGACGCGGGGTTAGCTACTGCGGTACTTGCGATGGCTTCTTCTTCCGCAACAAGAAGGTAGTGGTCATCGGCGGCGGCGACAGCGCGGTGAAAGAAGGGCTGTTCCTGACCCGTTTTGCCACCAACGTCGATCTGATCCACCGCCGTGATAGCTTACGCGCTGAGAAAACACAGCAAGATCGTGCTTTCGAGAACCCCAAGATGAACTTCACGTGGGATACCGTTGTGGAGGAGATCAAGGGCGATAACAAGGTCAATGCGGTCAAGCTGCGCAACCTGAAGACGGGCGAGAGCTATGAGTATCCGACGGAAGGTGTGTTCATCTTCATCGGTCACGATCCCAACAACAGCCTGTTCACGGGTAAGCTGGCGATGGACGAGCACGGCTACGTGATCACCGATAAGTTCATGCGTACCAGCGTTGAGGGTGTCTTTGCGGCAGGCGAGATCCAAGATCCGCTGTGGAAGCAGGTAGCGACCTCGGTTGGTCAGGGCACGGCGGCAGCGATGTCCACCGAGCAGTGGCTGGCGAAGCGCGAATCGGTTGAGAAGGTCGCCGAGCACGTCAAGGCGGAAGTCGCGGCTGAGGCTGAAGCACAGGCGAAGTAACTCGTTCTTCCATTTCAGCTACCCAACATCTAAAAGACCTCTAAGTTCTGCTATGCTAGTAGTGGTTCGCTTAGAGGTCTAATCTTATCCGGTGAAATCACGTTCACTGCCCATACCATCCACACCGCTAATTGGAAGAACAGGCGAATTGACGGAACTCGCTAGAAGACTTAGCGAAGCCCGCTTAGTGACCCTCCTCGCGCCCAGTGGCATGGGTAAAACACGCCTCGCCATCGAAGTCGCGCGGCGGCTGGCGGAAGCGGATGCTATTGAGAATGGCGTCTTCTTCGTGCCGCTGCCGGAGAACGTGGCGTTGAATGCTCTGATCGATGGCATCGCCACTTCGCTTGGTTACACCTTCCATCAGGAGCTACCCCCGCGCCAACAACTGCTAAGCTATTTCGGCGCTAAGCGCTGCTTACTGGTGCTGGACACTATTGACGGCGTTGCTGATGACGCTGTTCCATTGATTGAGGAACTCACGGCACAGGAGCAAACGGTGCTGATCACATCGCCTAAACGATTATCGATCAGCAGCGAAGTAGTTTATCAACTCAAAGGCTTATCCGTAGAGGCGGCTTCAACACTATTTGTGGCGACGGCAAAGCAATTACAACCCTCATTCGAGGTGAATGCTGTCAACGCAACTAGCATCGCACGCATCTGCGAGTATCTTGGTGGAATGCCGCTCGGTATTCTGTTTGCAGCGGCATGGATAGAGGTGCTCTCCCCACAAGAGATCGCTCAGGAGATCGCTGCCGATCTGGATTTCCTGCATACGGAATGGCGCGATCTGCCACTGCATCAGCACAGTCTTAAAGACGTGCTGCGCTTTGCCTGGTTCCGGCTATCACCTGCCGAACAGCAGTTACTGATGCAGCTCAGTGTATTCAAAGATGGTTTTACCCGCACGGCGGCTCAACACGTTGCCAACGCCCAACTCGCGGACCTAAGAATGCTTATCGGACGCGCCCTGATGTGGCACGATCCAGACACGGGGCGCTATCACTTTCATGAATTGCTACGACGCTACGGCGAAAGTCAGCTTGTGGCACAGACACAACGATCAGAAGTCGATATTCGGCAGCGCCACACCGCTTACTTTGCCGCGCTGGTGCATGACCAAGCAGAGCGACTGCACAACCATTACCAAGTAGAGGCAGCGCAATGCCTGAACGCCGATTGGGAAAATATCGCGGCGGCATGGTCGTGGGCGCTGGCAATAGGCGACACTGTTGCGCTCGACAAGATGATCGAGCCATTGGCTATTTATTTTAATATGGAGAGCAAATGGGACGC
This sequence comes from Anaerolineae bacterium, assembly GCA_019637555.1. GTDB lineage: Bacteria > Chloroflexota > Anaerolineae > Aggregatilineales > UBA2796 > JAHBVK01. Next base: position 35,989 of record JAHBVK010000004.1, on the reverse strand, counting down.
AGGCGAAGCATTCTTTCGCTTGGCGGTAGAAGCGTGGCGAAGCAAGGATGATGTCATCGCCGCACGGCTCACCTTATGTGCAGTTCAGTTGCTGCTGCTTAGTCGTGATCCAGCTACCTTCCCTGCCGTAATGCTGAATCAACTGGAAGAAGCTGTCCAGCGTACCTTTGATCAGCTAATTCTACACGAACATCGTGCCTTGGCTGACTTTACATATGGGCACTTACTCATCGTCACTGAAGAATATGAAGAAGCGCGCACCTCACTGTACCGCAGTTTGCAGCGCTACCATGATAGCGGACGGCAGTACTGGGAGGCACAGGTGCTGCATCTACTCGGCTTTTTGTATGTAAAGATCAACGACGAAACGCAGGCGATGGATTGTGCCCAACAATGTTGCACAATAGCCCGCGCGCTTGGTGACATCAACAGCTTATCAATGTTCCTGATCAACGCGGGTTCATATTTGATGTGGCAAGGGCAGTTTGCCGAAGCACGCCGCTGTTTTGAGGAATCGCTCCAATATGGTCAGCAGCACACTAACTGGTCGCGTGTGCTGTGGGCAGAGCAGTGTCTCGGCAGTTTGGCGTTCTATACCACTGATCTGGTGACGGTACGGCAGTCGTCGGCAGCGGTGATCAGTATGTCGCGCCAGTATGGTTACCGCGCGGGAATGGAATTTGGCACCCATAATCTATATATGGCGGCACTGGCAGAAAGTGATTATGCCAGCGCGTGGCAGATCTGCGCCGATGCAGAATGGTTAAGCCAGCGGGAACGCGCCTTCGGGTTGGCGTTAGCAGCTTTAGGAATGAAAAACTACCGTGTAGTTCGTGAATATCTGACGCTTGTGTTAAGCGATGGTGATTTGAACCAGAAAATTATGGGTTTGGGTGGCGCGGCATGTGTGCTAGCGTCTACAGGCGATCTGCAGTTTGCTGCCGAACTGTTGTCGCTTGCTACCCATAGTTCGAGGCGGGTACATACGCTGATGGAACGGCTGCCGTTGTTCAGTGCTGCTCGACGTGAGATCGAACAGCGCTTACCACCGCATCTCTTTGCCGAACACTGGATGCGCGGAAGATCGCTGGAGGTGGATTCGACGGTTGCGCACGTTATCCATCGGTTACGGGATACTGTCGGGGGACTGGTGGGACAGCATCTGCTTACCACTGCCAAAACCGTAGATGCCCTTTCCGCGCGGGAATTGGAAATCCTGCAATTGATTGCCAGTGGCTTCTCCAATCAAGCAATTGCGGATCGGCTAATCATTGGCGAGAGCACAGTTAAAAAGCATATCACGCATATCTACAGCAAACTTGGTGTCAACAGCCGCACTCAAGCGCTGATCCGTGCCCGCGATGGCGGCATCCTTTAGCCTTCACGAATTCACCCCCGACTTCCACCTTCGTCGGACGCCAACCCGATATTCTGCTGTTACTGTTAGCTTGTTCAGTTCACGGAGATACAAGCAACATGACAGACGCCGTTACAGAACGCAGCGGTATTCGTAAGTTCTATGCACTGCTGCTGACTCAGACCTTTTCCTTGATCGGCACGCGCATGACGGACTTAGCAGTTGGCATCTGGCTATTTGGTCAGACCGGCAATGCCACACCGCTTACATTAGTCTCGTTCTTCGCCATCATCCCGCGTTTCATCAGCACCCCGTTTGCGGGCTTATTCGCGGATCGATTCTCCCGTCGCGCAGTGATGATCTTGTCCGACACGGGTCAAGCGGTGGGCACATTAGTGCTGTTGGCTAGTTTCCTCTCCGGCAGATTTGAAGTTTGGCATCTGTATGCGATCACCTTGTTCAAGGCATGCTTCGACATGTTTCAAGGGGTCGCCTTCCAAGCGACGATCACCTCGCTTGTGCCTGATAAACATCGTAATCGCGCCAACGCGGTGCAGTTTGTCAGCTCCCCTATTGCCGCCATCATCGCGCCAGCCATCACAGGGGCGGCGTATCCGTTGCTTGGTGTTGCTGGCATCATTGCCATTGATTTGATCACCTTTCTTGGTGCAGCGCTGGTGCTGCTGACGATGCATCTCCCCAACCCCGCACCCAATGCCGCGCAGGAGCAAAACGCGATAGGAGAAGGACAGCGCAGCTCATTCTGGTCAGAAATCATGGCGGGCTTTCGTTTCGTCTGGCAGCACAAACCGCTGTTGATGATCTTCGTCTTTACGGGCAGTACCAATTTCTTTCTGGCAGGAGCAAACGCACTGCAAACACCTTACATCCTTGAACGTACGAACAATAATGCAGCCTTGCTGGGAACCCTGCTCGGTGCATACAGTGCTGGTACGCTGACGGGCGCCTTACTGATGGCAGCGTGGGGAGGTACGAAGCGGCGGATTCACACCATGATGCCGGGGATTGCAATTCTGGGTGCTGCGCTTACTCTGCTGGGTACGCAGTCAAATCCACTCTCGATGGCGCTGCTGCTGTTCATCATGGCGATCTTCCCGCCGGTCAACAATGTCTCGATCATCTCCACGCTGCAAATAAAAGTTCCACCAGCATTGCAGGGGCGTGTGTTTGCGGCAATCAGCCAGATTTCCATGACCTTAATTCCCTTGTCTTATCTGGTCGCCGGACCATTGGCAGATCGTGTCTTCGAGCCATTTGCCCGGACTCCGCAGTGGGCGGCATTTGCGCCAATCTTTGGCAGCGGTAATGGTGCGGGCATGGGCTTGCTTCTGACCCTAGCTGGAATAGCTATTGTCATCGTTTCACTGGCAATCTACGTCACACCGCTTATTCAGAATATGGATAGTTCACTGCCTAATTACGAACCAACTGCGGCTGGATAAACACCGTTGTTAGTAGCAAAGGATGTGATCATGAAACGATGGTTCTCACTTATAGTGCTGATGTACCTAGTGGCAGCATTCGCCGCTCCTACTCATGCTCAAGAGCCGCCCGATACGGCGCAGTATCGCGGCAGCGCCACCCGTGATGGCTATTATCCGGCACATGGTGTACCTGTTTTCAAAGGCGTGAAGTGGGTACGCACACTAGAGTCCGGCGCATTAGCTCCTTTGTATGCGGAAGGAACTTTATACGTACCGCTGGTACAAGGTGTGCTTTTGGCGTTGGATGCAGAAACAGGTCGCGAACGCTGGCGCTACACGCACGATAGCAGCATGATTTCAACACCAATTGCCGCCGATGGCATGGTTTATTTTGGCGCGGGTAAGGATGGGTTGTATGCCTTGCAAGCGATTGACGGCAAACCGCTGTGGTCCTTTGAAACCGACGGTTCGATTTGGTCGTCACCACCAATCTTGCTTGATAGTGTAATCTACACGGGCAGTGATAGGGGGACGGTATACGCGCTAGACGCTAAGATGGGAACTGCAATCTGGTCGTTTACGAGCGGCGAGTCTATCTTGTGGTCGGGCGCTGCGAGTGAAGACAGCGTGTACTTTTCAACATGGACGCACCTTTATGCCATAGATCGACACGCTGGGACGGTCTTATGGACAGCTTCCACCCGCGATAAGTGGTCTGCTCCAGCAGTTTATGGAGGTGTTGTTTATGCGGGCAATGGCGATAATGAGTTCCTTGCGCTGGACGCCGCAAGCGGTGACATCTTATGGCGCTTTCGGGCGCCGCGCAGTCGCAGTGCCGAATGGTCCGCGCCGACGGTAAATGAGGATGGCGTTTTCGTTGGGCACAGCAGCAGCACGCTTTTCGCGCTGGATCGTCTGACGGGCAGTTTACGCTGGCAATTACCTGTCGCCAGTTGGGCGACCTCCGACGCCTTGTTCGACGGCGGATTACTTTACTTTGGCGTGGGCGAACACGGTCCTCAAGCTTCCACCGAGGCGGCAAGCACATTCTATGTGGTCAGGACGACCACGGGCAAGGTGCATTGGACCTTCGATACCGATGGATTAATCTACGCTGCACCCGCGCTGGCTGATAAGGTTGTTTATGTAGTTACTACAGCAGGTCAATTGTACGCGCTAGAATGATCTAGTGATCCGATGAGAACAGGTGAATTGTGGTTACGTTGAATATTCGATTTCTAGTTACTTTGTGACTTCCAATGGCACGCGGTTCCCCCTCTCCTAATGGGTACTCGCATTGGAGAGGGGGCAGAGGGGGTGAGGCTAAATCAGTGAGGCTTACTTCTCGCCCTTGAGCAGTCGCACCGCCGTCTCCGCGAGGATCGCCGCGCCGATGGGCATCTTTGATCTGTCGGTGATATAGCTCGCCGAGCACGTCAAGGCAGAAGTCGCGGCTGAGGCTGAAGCACAGGCGAAGTAAGTTGAAGGTAGTCCTCGCTGCCAAACATTTTCCATTGAAAGCCCGTCGATCTACAGTAGATCGACGGGCTTTTTATGTAACTTTCGATTACATTCCTTTAGTCATACACTCGCTATAATTTATTCTCAATAGAACAGTGAAATTCACCGAATAGGTAAATCCGATGAGTGATGTCTTTCTTAGCTACAGCCGTAAAGACATGGACATTATGCAAAAGATGCGTGACGTTCTGGGTAAAGCAGGTTTAGATGTATGGACTGATCAGGAATTAGAACCCGGAACACCCGCTTGGCAATCTGCTATCAGCAATGCCATCGAAGAAGCCCGCTGCGTCGTTGTTTTGCTATCTCCAGAAGCCAAAACGTCTAAATGGGTACTTCGAGAGATTGGTTATGCGGAAGATTGGGAATTGCGAATCTTTCCAATACTAGTGCGAGGTGGAGAAAGAGAGTCAGTTCCACTTCTGCTGATTGATAGGCAAAGGCTTGACCTAAGAGACAACAATTTCGATGCAGGTATTCATCAATTAACCAGTGCACTTCAACGCTGGTTAGGAGCTGAAGGTTCGGCAAGTGAAATTGAGATTACACGCGAACGAGATATGCCTGAGCGATACGAAAAACGACCTGAATTCTGGAGGCATTTAATCGAACGAAGTAAAGGGCGAACACGCCTATTCGCAGATATTTCACCTAGCTCGGATTACTACATGGGAACAGGAGCCGGTAAGTCTGGGCTAAAGTTTCATTACTACATCTATGTTCGGCGAGCAGTGCTTGATCTCTATATTGATGCGAAGAATTATACTTTGAACAAGCAGTATTTTGACAAATTGTATAACGAACGTGACCAAATTGAAGCTGAGTTTGGGCATCCACTTGATTGGCGTCGCTTAGACGACAATCGAGCATCTCGAATTGTTTTTGCGCTCGACGGAAGTGATGGATTAGCGACACCTAAATCATGGGATGCTTTGCAGGATAGAATGATTGATTCCATGATCAAGTTAGATAAGGTGCTGCGTCCGCGTATTCAAAACTTATAGTTAAGACGCAGCACTCATATTGCAAATTTTATGCCTTCTCGCCCTTGAGCAGTCGCACCGCCGTCTCCGCGAGGATTGCCGCGCCGATGGGCATCACCGCCTCGTCAATATCGAAGATCGCGCTGTGGTGCGGACGATTCTTCTCATCATACTTCGCGCCCAGCATGAACATTGCCCCCGGTGCTTTCTGTGCCATATAGCTGAAATCTTCCGCGCCCATGCCTGCTTCTTCGGGGTAGAAGCCCGTATCGGTCAACATTTCGCGCGTCACATTGCGGATCAATCCAGCGACTTCCGGCGCATTATAAAGCGAAGGATAGCCCTTGATGATCTCCAACTCATAGTCTCCACCGAGCGCACGGGCAACGCCAAATGCACGTTCCAATTCCGCCCACAATTGATGACGAATGCCATCATCGTAGCTGCGGATCGTACCGACTAACTCAACTTCAGCCGGAATCACGTTTTCGGCAGAACCACCGTGAATCGCACCAACGGAGATCATTGTCGGCTGCACAGGGTTGATCCGCCGTGCGCGGATGCCGTGAATGGCGTTGATCACCTGCGCGGCAATATAGATCGGATCGATGCCCGTGTGCGGATACGCACCGTGGCAGCCCTCACCAATGATTTTAGCCTTGAATGAATCGACAGCGGCACACATATTGCCGTCAAGGATGCCGATCTGACCTGCTGGTTTCTCGCTGTTGACGTGCAGCGCGATCACATTATCCAGCTTTTCCAGCGCACTATCCTCGATCATGCGTGTCGCACCGCTTTTGCCATCTGTGCCGAACGCTTCTTCTGAGGGTTGGAACAGCAAGCGAATCTCACCTTTGGGACGATCTGGCATCTCGTTGAGCATCTTAGCAACCGTCAGCAGGATCGCGGTGTGGGCATCGTGACCGCAAGCGTGCATTACGCCGGGAGTCTGCGACTTATACGGCACATCGTTCAATTCGTTGATCGGCAGTGCGTCCATATCGGCACGGATGCCAATCGCCGGAAAGCCCTCACCGATCCGCGCCACCACGCCAGTGATACCGACTCCAGTTTCTGCTTCGATGCCGAGCTTATTTAGTTCCTCGCTAACGCGCTTGGCGGTGCGAAATTCCTGGAAGCTGAGTTCGGGATGCATGTGGATATCACGACGAAGTTGAACAGTGTAGTCATAAAGACTGCGGGCGGTGTCGAGCATTTCTGTGGAAGTCATGGGGTTGTGGTGCCTCGTAGTAATAATAAGGTGAACCTATTGGTTGATCCGGCAATTGTAACGACAAACGAGCACAAAGAGGAGAGATCAGTAGGTGGCGAATTAGCCTCATCTTCCGATGCCTTCTCCACTGCCGTAGAGAAAGGAAGTTCAATTTCTCTCTTGCACGGCAATGGCTGAGGGGCTAGGGGGTGAGGTTGGTTCCAACGTGGCGGATGATCGCCAGATAGTGCGTGTTCAATAGCCACATCTTTTCGAGGATCACGCATAGAATCCATGAGATGTTCGCCAGTTTTCGCGCCAAGGGCAGCGCCAGCGTCACTTTACGGAAAGTGATCTCACAATCAGGGAACAACTGTCGAATCTCGGCGGGACGGATACCTTTGGTCTGCCGATTGGTGGGGTTGAGCCAGAAGTCGTACCAAACGATCACACCATCCGGCTTACGCAGAACACGCAGCATTTCCCGTGCGATGTTTGCCTTGATCTGGGCATCAAGGATAGAAGAGAACGCTGTGTGTTGCAGAACTACATCAAACTGATCAGCAGCATAAGGCAATTGTTGACCATCAGCACAGGCGACGTTTGCCGTCGGTAGGATGTGCCGCAATTCGCGCAACCGATCCGGCAGCAGATCGATCCCGAACGTATTCTCAGGCGCAGCGCCGAAACTGACGTACTGAAGCAGTGCTTCGCCTCGCCCGCAGCCAACCTCCAGCACGCGCTTGCCTTGCAGTGAGGAAATCCCATGCCGATTCAATAGATCGAGGCTGTCGCGCTGGCGCTGCTGCATATTCAGCAGATGACCGCCGTTGAACAGCGAATAACGATCCGCCGCCAGCCGCTTGTTGCGATCCGCGTATTCGTGGCGCAAACGGTCTAGATCGCTCATCAGCGTCGGTAGCGCCGCGCGATCTCGCTCACTGCGCTGATCACATCGTCCACGTCCTGATCGCTCAGACGCGGATGCAGTGGCAGCGACAGGTAACGCTGATATTCGGCATAAGCCACGGGGAAATCTTCCGGCTTCAGGTGATAGCGTTCCCGATAGTACGGATGCATGTGAACGGGAATAAAGTGGACACTCGTGCCGATGTTGTGATCTTTCAGATGCTCGATGAAGCGAGCGCGGTTAATACTCAGTTGCTCCAGTTTCAGGCGCAGCACGTAGAGATGCCACGCGCTTTCCACATTGGGACGTTCCGTGGGGGTTTGCAACGCCGCAATCTGCGAGAACGCCGCGTTATAGCGATCCACGATCTGTCGCCGCCGCTGTTGAAATGCCTGCAGGCGCGTCAACTGTACCAAGCCAAGCGCCGCCTGAATATCAGTCATGTTGTACTTAAATCCGGGTACTACGATCTCGTAGAACCAATTGCCTTCTTTGCTGTAACGCTGCCATGCATCCCGACTCATGCCATGCAGACTCCACAACCGTGAGTCTTGAATACGTTCGCCATTACCCGTCAGCATCCCGCCTTCCGCCGTCGTGATGTTCTTGGTGGCATAGAAGCTGAAGGCGGTTAGATCACCAATCGTGCCGATGCGCTGCTCTTCATAGAACGCTGGCAGCGAGTGTGCCGCGTCCTCGACCACGTAGAGATTGTGCTGCCGCGCCAATTCCATCAGCGGGCGCATATCAGCAGGATGTCCAGCATAGTGGACAGGCATGATTGCTTTGGTGCGCGGGGTGATTTTCTCCGCCACCTTTGCCGGATCGATGGTCAGCGTGTCTGGCTCAACATCAGCGAAAACGGAAGTCGCATGCAGATGCTCGATCACGTTGGCGGTGCTGGCGAAGGTGATCGGTGTGGTGATCACTTCGTCGCCTTCCCTGATTCCTAACGCCGCCAGCGCCACATGCAAGCCACCAGTGCAGGAGTTCAACGCCAATGCCGCTTCAGCGCCAATGTACGCCGCGAATTCCTCCTCGAATCGCTTGGTTTTGGGACCTGTCGTAATCCAATCTGTGCGCAGCGTATCGACTACCGCCGCGATTTCTTCTTCCGTGATGTATGGTGGCGAGAACGGTAGAAACGTCTCGCGGCGGCGGAAATCATCGGAGTGATTGCTGACAGACGCAGAGCGAAGCTCCATGCGATTGCTCCTGATCTTGTTAAATGATGTCGGCAAACGTTCGTTCTATGTGACGGAAATACAGCAAGCCAGTAACCAGTAAGGCAACTGCCACCAACGATGAGACGATCAGCATTGGACCAAGCGTGATCGGCGTATCGAGCAGCGCCCAGCGGAAGCCCTCGATTACCCCCGCCATGGGATTAAGAGCATAGAGTGTGCGTAACGTCGGGTTCTCGATCAAACTGCTTGGATAGGCTATCGGCGTGATGAACAGCCAGAACTGCGTCAGGAAGGGGATGGCATAGCGTACATCGCGGAATTGTACATTCAAAGTGGACAACCACAAGCCAACGCCCAAGCCAGTGACCATGGCAAGTAGGACGAAGAAGGGCAGCGCGATCAAGCGTGCGCTGATCGGTGTGCCGTACGCTAGCATCAGCAGCAGCAGGATCGAAAATGCCAGCACGAAATCGACCAGACCAGCGCCGACAGAACTCACCGGAATCAGCAATCGCGGGAAATAGACTTTACGCACCAGTGTCGAGTTGGCAACTAGACTATTAGACGCCATCGACAAGGCATTAGCGAAAAATGTCCACGGCACTAAGCCCGCGTAGCTGAAGATCGGATAGGGCACGCCGTCGGAAGGTATTTTTGCCAGATTACCGAAGAAAATGCTGAATACCACCATCGTCAGAAACGGCTGCAACACCGCCCACAGGATGCCCAGAATCGTCTGCTTGTAGCGAATCTGAATATCACGCAGCGTGAGGAAGAACAGCAGTTCGCGGTACTGCCACAGATCGCGCAGCCCCAACCCGCGTAAGCCGCGCGCAGGTTCGATCACAATGTGAATCTTAGGTTTTTCCAGCGGCTGTGTTGTTGCCATTAATGCCTCGATCTACTCGCCAGTTTACTTAGCCAGCGAAGCCATACAATCTGCTAATCTCTGTATCGATCTGCCATCGGTGAAACCAACATATTGTTTTACCAGTTCCTGCCGCTTATCCTGATACCAATCCGGTTCGCGGATCGCGCGGTTAACCGTAGCGGCGAAATCTTCAGGACGTTCCACGATAGGCACGAGATTCTGGTCTCGCATCCGCGCGAAGTGTCGACCAAGTACCAGCGAACTGAAGAATTTTTTCGCCTTCTTCTGCTCATAATGATTGAACACCGTGACCACCGTGGGACGGTTGAAGATCGCCGCTTCGATGGTCATTGTGGACGCAGGTGTGATCAATACCTGTGCATACCTTAGTAGATTGCTAACTTCGATCACATCTTCGCGCGTCATCGTCCAGCCCAACGCCGGATAGTAACCGTCGATGAAGGAAATCCGCACATCAGGATAATCCTTCACATAGCGGTGAAAATGTTCGTAGTGTGAGGTTGGATGTACGCGGCAGATCACTTGCGGCTTGCCTTCGATCTGCCCAATTTCCACCGCCTCCATCAGCAAATCCATCCAGTAGGTTTCGTCCATGCGGAAACCCATCGTAGCGAACATGAGGTACGGACGTGCCGGATCAAGCTGGAATCGCTCATAAAGCTGATCGCGCGTCCACACAGCATCCTGATGGAAATAGGCATCGAACTGCATCGGTCCGACGATGTGCACTCTTGATGGCGAGTAGCGATCCATCTGCATCACTTCGTCGGCATTGATCTGATTCCACACCGCCACATGATCGGTTCTCGTTTGTAGACCTTTTTGTATGTTGTCCCGATGACATTGCCGACAACCAAGGATTTCACGACTTCTGCCAGCAGATCAAGCTGAATCCCTACATCATCAGCAGCGGCAACAAATACGTCGGCGTGTTGATCAAACCACTTTAACCGCGCAGAAGATTGAGCAGCAGGCGGCGCATTTTCACATAAGAGCTACCGCCCAACCGCTTCGCCACCTTCTTCGCGTTCCACGATAGCGACTGCATCAAACGCAAACTCATATCGCCGCGTGCGAGTCGGGCGGCAGTTTCCGCTGGCGTCTTACGCCAGATGTTGTAGCGTCCCATGATCCGGCAGCCAGCAACAACGCTAATCTGTGTCGTTGGTTCGGAGTTGAATAACCACTGGATCCCCGCCTTTGCCGCCGTCTGCGCTACATCGGTAGAGAAGAAGCCACCGGGAACGGACGCCGTAGTCACGGGCTGATCGATGATCTCGCTGAGGATTTGTGCACTGGTGCGCCATTCATCAAGCAGCACATCATTGCTCAACCCTGATATTAACGAGGGATGGGTATGCGAATGGCTGCCGATGACGTGCCCGCGACTAGCCAATTCTCGAATCTGATCAGCATTCATGAAGGTAGGCTCACCGATCCGCGCGGTGGTGATGAAGAAATGTCCGCGCCAGCCATGTGATTCCAACAGCGGCGCGATCTGCGTGTAGGCGCTGATACCACCATCATCGAAAGTCAGAAGTACAGGCAGATCGCTTGCTTCAATGAGATCGCTAACTAAGCGGATAGGTTGTGTAATCGTGGCAGCGATGGCATCCAGATGCGCCTTGAACTGATCCACATCCAGCTTGTACAGCGCCGCACCCGCGCCCGCAATGCCACTGGACTCCATATCGCCCTTGACTACATCGTGATACAGCAGCGTGATCGCCTTCATGCTGGTTTCGCGCTTTTCCGTGCTTGCCATTTCCAGCGCAGATAACTGCTCAACCACGGCTGTCCCCACGTCGCTGATGGGCGTCCGCTGACATCGACAGGAATAGCTGTGCCACCGTGAATCTCCTGCAGCTTTTGCGCCAGCGCATCCAGATTTTCTAGCACCACGCGCTGTTGAATCACGATATGGCTCTCGTTAACCTCATCGTAAGCGTAGCTATAGTGTCCGAAAATGGGACCGGTATCGACGCCCTTATCGATCTTCAGCAGTGTCATGCCGACTTTGTCGAGATCACGTCGGGCGAGTGCCCAGAAGCAGCCGTGTGCGTTGCGATATTCGGGGCAGATGCCCGGATGCATTACGAACGTACCCGTCGTCGGGATCGTGAATATCTCCGCTTTTAACAGTGTCTTGCAGCGCGCGATCATAATCTCCGGCTGCTGCTGCTGGATGAAAGCTTTGGCTTCAGCGCTGTTCGGAGAATCGGTGTGTAGGACTGGGATGCTGCCCGATAGTCGGGGAAAGCGCGTTTGCAGCCGCTCAATCGTGTGGTGCTGCCACTCCTCATCGCGTTTAGCGAGAACTAGCCGATAGTACAGCCGGAATGCCATCACGTCAGCGAAGTGCAGCAAGCCAACGCGCTTGAACTCCCGCCGGATGCGCTTGATCACGCGCTCACGTTTCTCACTCAGCACCACGATGCCTACGAGATCGGAGAAGGAGGCGAGCCAAGGAGCAATGATCTGCTCGTTGATCTCTGCCCCCTCGTGATAAATGATCAGGGTTTTCACGAATGCTGCTTACTTCAAGTTCAGTACGCGATATGACTCGGTGTACAGCGGTTGATCGTCGAACTCGGTATCGAGGCTCTCGCGCATCCGCTTGATCAGGGCTTCCCGATCCTTGATCTGGCTGCGGTGTTCCAGAATCGCGGTGATCTTCGTCTCAAGCACGTCGCTGATGATCAAGCGCATGTTGGGATTGAGTGTACCGCTCAGATAGACGCGGCGGACTTTATGCGGCTCCAAGCCTTCATCTCGCCACAATTCCACCATGTTGTGCCGATCCCGCGCCGTCGGGTAGATCGCGGAGAGCGTAGCGTCACCAATCGCGCGGTGATCAGGGTGGTTGATGCTGCCCATGCGTGTGATGTATGTCTGCGGATCGTTGGTCACCACAATATCCGGCTTAAACTGGCGGATCAAGCGCGTCAGATCGCGGCGCAATCCGAGCGTGGGCATCAGTTCGCCATCGGGGTAACGCAGAAAGACCACCGTTTCCACATTCAGACATTTGGCGGCGGCACGCTGCTCTGCTTCGCGCATGCTCGCAAGCTGCTGTGGAGTTATATCAGGATCATCCGTCCCTTTGTCGCCGCTGGTTGCTAGCACGTAGATGATCTCTTTGCCGTCGGCAGCGAATCGTGCCAGCAAGCCGCCGGAAAAAAACTCAGGATCATCAGGATGCGCGTAGATCACCATCACCCGCTCTAATGGTGCTTCGGCAGGTGCATCACTCATCGAAGTCCCCGCCCCCGTCACCGTCGCCATCCAGATCGAACTCTACGTCCATATCATCGTCATCAGTAGCTTTGTTCTTGCCACGTTTGGCACCGCAATCACAGCCACCGCTTTCATTTTTAGAACAGCCAGCCTGCGCCTTCCGTGCCAGCGCATCGAACTCTTCCAGCGGCGTCAATTCCTCGCGCGTGACCATGTGATAGGCTTCTTCGACCAGCACCGTGACCGAATCCGCCAGCGGATGAACATCCACCACCTTACCGTCTCCGTGCGGTGTACCCACCATCTTGCCGCGCTTGGGAAGCTGCTTGCGCGCCTCCACATACTGCTCGTACTCGTAGACTAGGCAGCAGCGCAAACGTCCGCACATGCCTGTGATCTCCGAGGGATTCAACGAGATACCCTGCGCCTTCGCCATCTTGATCGAAATCGGGCTGAAATCGGTCAGGAAAGTGGAACAGCAGCGGGGGATACCGCAAGCGCCGAAGCCACCGATCAGCTTGGCGACATCACGCGGACCGATCTGCCGCAGTTCGACGCGCGTCTGGCGAAAGCGGTGCGATAGTTCGTTGCGCAGCCGATTGATGTTGACCTTATTGTCTGGCGCACTGTACATGATCGTAAGCTGCGAGCCGTCGAAGTTGAACTGCGCTGCCAGAAATTTACATTCCTCGAAGCCGCCCATCTGCGCCGCCATTTCGCGGCAGTCGATCAACGCTTCCACGCCGCGATTGTCCCATTCCTGCTTGATCATGAGTTCGGCAGGTGTGGCAATACTCAGGATCGGCTTGTACTCGTCCAGACTGCCATCCGGTTCCGCAAAGTCGATCACCTGCCCCATCTGGCGTCCGCGCATCGTCTCTACGATGACGTAATCTTCTTTCTGAAGATCGTCAAAACCGACACAATCAAAATGATATAGCTTGCCCACACGTTGAAACCGCACCCGCGCGACGCGGGTCGGGATATTTGTCCTTAGTTCTGCGTTCGTCATCTTCGCGTTATCTCACGACTGATTACTACTAAGGCGATAATCATAGAGGCAATTGAACTCGGCGGCAACTCTACGACTGATCAATCTGCTCTCAAATTGGTTGCTACTGGCGCACACTTTTCCTACAATCTGCGAACACACAGAGTAAGGCGACACCGTGACCACTACCTACGAACTCCCACTATTTCCCTTAAGCACCGTGCTCTTTCCGGGAATGCCGCTGCCTCTACATATTTTTGAGCCGCGCTACAAACTATTGATCAATGCGTGTGTTCGTGATTCTTCGCCGTTTGGCGTGGTCTTGATCCATAAGGGTAGCGAGGTCGGCGCTGGCGCGACGATCCACACCGTAGGCACGACAGCAGTGATCAACAATGTGCGCACTTATGACAATGGCGAAATGGATATCCTGACCATTGGTCAAGATCGTTTTATTGTGGAGTCCACGCATAACCAGAAACCGTACCTCACGGGCGTCGTGCGCGACTATCCGCTGATCGACGTGCAGAATCCAGATATTGAGCGCCTTGCCACTGGCGTCAGCACAATGGTCACTGGCTATCTGGACATCTTCGCCGCATTAGGAGAAGTCGATCTGAAATTGGAACAGCTTCCGAGTGACCCGCAGGCATTGGCGTTTTTGGCAGCGGTCGTGCTTCACATGCCGATGAAGGATAAGCAAGAATTGCTAACCTTCGATTCGCTGCCACGTTTGCTGCGCCACGAACGCAAAATTCTCAGCCGCGAACAGGTGATCCTCAAAGACTTGATCGACACTGGCACGCGCCTGAAAGACGATCTCTCGCCATTCTCTCAGAATTGAGGCGTCAGTCAGGCGCTTTACGATAGGTTTTTCATAATTAGCAACGATGATCTTACTTGAGAAAGCTGATGGAATCGCAAATTCCTCTTGACCAATGGCAACCACATTCCCTTGAGCAGGTACGAGACATTTTTGCGACTGCTCCGTTTCAATGGGCATTGGCGGGTGGTTATGCAATTGAGCAGTTTCTAGGCACTTCAATCCGATCTCATGACGATATCGATATTATGGTTTACCGAGACGAGCAACTGAGCCTTCAGCAATGGCTTAGCGGTTGGGAGCTTTACGCTGCCGATCCACCGGGTAGCTTGCGAAAATGGTTATCCAGTGAATATTTGCCCTACGGTATTCACGATATTTGGGGGCATCAAGTAGATGCGGAGGCGTGGCAGTTACAGCTTATGCTGGCAGAGGTCGAGGGTCAGGAGTGGTTCAGTCGTCGTAGTCCCCTAATTCGGGGCAATCGTGAAAGTTTGATTGAACACTACAATGGTGTCCCGTGCGTCCGTATCGACATTCAATTGATGTATAAAGCTAACGGTCTTCGCCCCAAAGACGACTTAGATTTTAAAGCGTGTTTACCACTTATGGACCAAGATAGCAAAGCGCGGCTAAAAGAGATGCTCTTCCTGTTGTATCCGCAAGGTCATCCTTGGATAAGTGCGCTGGTTGAAGATACCAGCATTGAAGAACGGTAGTGACTGAAATCTGGATACGAGATAAGGACGAACTATGAAACTGACGACAATTACGCAGATTTCCGTTGATGGCGTGATGCAGGGTCCCGGCGTAAATCCGGCTGAGGGCGAACGAGGCGGCTTCGAGCGTCGTGGATGGGCACACTTCGACAATGAAGCCGGAATGGTGATGGATGAGATTTTTCAGCGCGCTGACGCGTTCTTATTCGGTCGGATTACCTATGAGCACTTCACAGATACTTGGGGCACGTGGGACGATCCGGGCAACAGCCCAATCTGGACGGCGTTAAACACGAAGCCCAAGTATGTGGCATCGACTACACTCACCGCCCCGCGATGGACGAAAACGACCATCCTCGCTAGTGAGGTCGCGACTGCTATACGAGATCTGAAAGCCAAGCCAGGACGCGAGTTGCAGTTACATGGCAGCGGTGATTTGCTCCGGTGGCTACTCGTCAACGATCTTATCGACGAGATGACCCTGTTTACTTTCCCCGTAGTTGTCGGACAAGGAATACGGTTGTTTCCTGATACTGGTCGAGAATGGGCGCTCGAACTGATCGAATCGCGGGCTACCTCCAGCGGTGTGACGATCCAAGTTTACCGTCCGTCGGCAGTATAACAGACGCCTGTCGCCATCGGATTGCTGGAGGGATACATCCACCCGAAGTTTAACCAGGTAGCTCTTGACATAATAGAACACTTGAGCTAGATTGTCCTATTCAAAATGAACCGTATGTGTAATAGGAGCTATCAACGTGTCACACATCGCCCCTTATGTGCGATTCAACGGCAATTGCCGCGAAGCATTTGAGTTCTACAAGTCCTGCTTAGGCGGCGAACTGGCGGTACAAACAGTTGGTGAGTCACCAATGGCGGGACAAATGGGTGCAGACATGAACAACAAAGTGCTGCATGCCGCGCTGAATAACGGCAGTATTGTCCTGTTCGGCTCGGATATGATCGGCACCGACAGTTTCTCGCGCGGAATGGATGTATCACTGTGCCTCGTCTGCGGCAGCCCTGATGAAATCAAGACCTTCTACGCCAAGTTAGCTGCTGGCGGTCAAGCCACGCATCCGCTGAAGGAAGAATTCTTCGGCACATTCGGCGATCTCACTGACAAGTTTGGCGTCAGTTGGATGCTGCAATACAGCCCCATGCCTGTAGCGCAAGGCTAAGCACCTATCACCACTTCGTTGCCAATTGCCCACAAGATCAGTGCGCCGATCTTGTGGGCAACCAATCACCTATCGCTTGGGGGATCGCTTTGGATAGCACACCGGAATCGCTGCACGTAGAGTTCGTTCGCTACAACACATGGGCAAATTTGCGTCTTCTGGATGCCTGTCAGGCGCTAACGGACGAGCAGCTACATACTGCCGCAGCCGGAACGTATGGCAGCATCTATGACACGCTGGCACATATGATTCGGGCGGAAGGGCTGTACTATCGCCTACTCATGGGTGAGCGCGTTACGCCAGCCTTTAACTGGGATGACCACAAGCCGAGTCTTGCTGAACTGCGTGACTATGTCGTCTTGATCGGGGATCGGATGCTTGATCTAGTGACCGCTATGACTCCCGATAGCGAAGCGGTGGATGAATGGCAGGATGGTGAAACCAAGCATCAAGCCGTCTACAAGGGCGTGACGATGTTAATCCAGTTGATTAATCATGGCGTGGAACATCGCACTAACGTCACTACCATCATGAGCCAGCTAGGGCTGCCGACACCCGAAATCGACGGTTGGGGCTATCTGTGGGGCAATACGGATCGTCTGATCAAACGGCATACGCAGTCGTGAATCCGGTACTCCGGTACTTTTGGTACTCAGGCACTGACCATGTCATTCCAACCTGATCCTCGGATTGACATACGCATAGAGCATATCTGCTACGAAGTTAGCGAACACGTAGATCGCCACTGTGACCATTGAGATCGCCTGCATCAGCGGTAGATCGCGGCTATCAACAGCATCCAGCATCAAACGCCCTAAGCCGGGATAGTTGAATACATTCTCGATGACCACCAAGCCGCTGATCAGCCAACCGAAACTGATGGCGACCACCGTGATCGTCGGCAGCAGCGCGTTACGCAAAATATGACCAAAGACTACCTCGCGCCACGATAACCCTTTCAGCACGGCGGTACGCACGTAAGGCTTCTTCAGCACTTCGATCACACCTGCGCGGGTCAAGCGCACGATATACGCCAGCAGTACCAGCGTTGCCGTCACCGCGGGCAGGATCAGCGAGGGCAGCGCCTGCACGAAGGTCGCACGCGGACTGATCGAGGAACTGGACGGCAAATTGAACAGTTTCCACTGAATGGCGATCACATTGATCAGCACAACGCCAGTGACGAACTCCGGCAGCCCGGTCACTGCCAGCGAAGTCACCGAGATGATCCCATCGATGGGTTTGTTCGCCTGTAAACCTGCCACGACGCCGAGCAAGATCGCTAACGGCACGGAAAACAGAAGCGCCAGCCCCGCCAGCCACAGCGATTTTGTCAGTCGTTCCATGACCAGTGGGCGTACTTCGCGTCCTTGCTGTTGAAATAACTGTCCCCAATCGCCGCGCGCGAATCCGGTCAGCCAATTGACGTAGCGCACCGGAGCGGGTTGATCCAAGCCCAGACGATGCTCTAAGGCAACCAATGCTTCTTCACTTGCCTCACGTCCGAGCAAGACACGGGCGACGCGTCCGGGTAATAGGTTCGTGATCGTGAAGATGATCAGCGAAGTGAACAGCAGCGTCAGCAGCATGAAGGCGAATCGACGCAGGAAGAAGTTAAGCATGAGCTTCGCGCTGCTCCTTTAGTCCCGTTTTCGGCTCCGACTGTGTGATCTTCAATTCGTCCAGCGGAATGTGGCAGCGGATGAAGTGCCCCTCGCCTGCATTGACCCATGGCGGTTCTTGCTGCTCGCAGATCGCCCCGATCTTGCGCGGGCAGCGTGTATGGAAGCGGCAGCCAGTCGGTATATTGACCGGACTCGGAATATCCGCCTCCAGACGGATTCGCGCCGTTTGAACCTTCGGGTCGGGGATCGGCACGGCGGAGATCAGCGCTTCGGTGTAGGGATGCTGCGGCGGATTGAAGATCGCATCCCGCGAGCCGATCTCCATCACCTGCCCCAGATAAACAACCGCAATGGTATCCGCCAGATAGCTAACCACTGCCAGATCGTGCGAGATGAACAGATACGCCGTCTGTTTCTGCGCCTTCAATTCGGAGAGCAGATTGAGGATCGACGCCTGCACGGAGACATCCAGCGCCGATACCGACTCATCGCAAACCACAATCTCCGGATCGGTAGCGAACGCGCGGGCAATGGCAGCACGCTGTTTCTCGCCACCGCTGAGTTCCGCCGGAAAACGATCCGCGTAGCTCTCGCTCAAATGTACCGCCTGCAGCAGTTCGATCATGCGGGCGTCCACCTGATCAGCGGGTACTTTTGCTAGTTGCAGCAGCGGGCGACGCAGCGCATCTCCAATCGTATGATAGGGATTGAGCGACTCCTCAGGATTCTGAAAGACCATTTGCAGCCGCTTCAATACTTCCGTCTGGCGATCTTCCACCTTCGGCGCGAGTTCTAGTGCGGTCAGCTTGATCTCGCCGGAGTCACGCGCCAGCAAGCCGACGATGCAGCGTGCCAATGTCGTTTTGCCAGACCCTGACTCGCCGACGATGCCTATTGTTTCGCCCTTCGCCAGTGTCAGCGATGAGTGATCGACGGCGCGAACTGCTAGTTTCGGCTTGCCGCTGATCTGATCGAGGATCGACGCATTGACCGGAAATGCTTTGTTTACGTCGTCAACTTCCAGCAAAGTCTCTCGCTGCGCGGCTTTGGGTGGCAGCACCGTCATCATCGGCTGAGTATCGCGCATCCCCAGAATGTCATGCCCGATTGTGCCACTGGCGATCTCTTGCCAGCGGTGACAGCTTACCGTATGTCCCGGTGCCGCTTGCTCCACTTTGGGGCGGACGTGGAAGCAGTGTTCAATCGCCAATGGACAGCGCGGCGCGAAGATGCAGCCTTTAGGCAGATTGCGCTGTGAGGGGATATTGCCCTTGATCGTGCGTAGACGGACTCCTCGCTGACTCTCGCCAAGACGCGGTACACAGCTTAGTAACTCCATGGTGTACGGATGCAGCGGACGCTCAAATAACTCGCTGACGCTGGCATCTTCCATCATCTCGCCAGCATAGAGTACCGCCGCCCGTCCGCAGACCTGTGCTACCACACCCAGATTATGCGTCACGTAGATCGCTGCCGTCTGATGTTTACGCACCAGTTCCGAAAATAGATCGAGCACCACAGCTTCCGTGGTCACATCGAGATTGGTCGTCGGCTCATCCAGCGCCAATAAGCGCGGTTCAGTGCTCAACGCCATTGCAATCAAAACGCGCTGCTGCATCCCGCCGCTGAGTTGATGCGGATAACGCTGGGCAACGCGCTCTGCATCCGCGATCCGTACCTCGCGCAGGCGATCCAGCGCTCGCTGCCACGCCTCCCGATCTGACAGTCCATAATGATGCTTGGAAATCTCCGCCACCTGTGCGCCGATCTTCAGTGATGGATTCAGCGATCCGCCGGGGTCTTGGGGCACCATGCTCATCTTTTTGCCCCAGATTTCGCGCATCTGCGGGATCGATTTAGTGAGCAAGTCCTCGCCTTCCAGCAGCACTTTACCTTCACTCACCCGCCCGTTGTCCGCCAGATAGCGCATCATGCCCAGCAGCAGCGTCGTTTTGCCCGATCCCGACTCGCCCACGATGCCATACGTCTGCCCCGCCTGCACTTGCAGTGAAACATTGCGCACGGTATCGATCCACGCGCCGCCGAGTCGATAGGAGATCGTAGCGTTCTGAATGTCAAGGACGGGCGCGATATTGGGATCAGGACCAGTAGGTGAGTTCATGGTTGGTTTAGCCTAGCTTTGTTGGTGCCGCTGCTGTTCCCGGCGCTAAAGCATCGGGCTGAAACAGTCGGCAACCGGATCATCTCTAGATAAACGGTTTTAGCGCGCTTTAGCGTGCTTCGTGCTTATAGCTTGGTGCTTTAGCACCGAGCGAACTGAACATCTAACGATCCGCTGGCACTCAAGCACTTATAGCACTTCAGCACTTTTCCTTACTCTCGCACGGTACTCGCTTGGAAAATCTGCTTCAGTCCGTCCGCCATCAAATTGATCGAGACGACCAGCAGCGCGATTGCCGCGCAGGGATAGAACAGCATCCATGGGGCGCTGACGCCATAATTGCGGGCGTAGAACACCAGTTGTCCCCAATCCGGTGATGGTGGCTGTACGCCAACCCCCAAAAAACCTAACGTGCTGACGAGGAAGATCGCATAGGCGAAACGCAGCGATCCCTCGACCACCAGCGCAGGCAGCACGCTTGGCAAAATCTCACGGAACAGGATGTAGCTGGTACTTTCACCGCGTACCTTCGCCGCTTCTACAAATCCTTTGGTTTTCACATCTAAGACCACGCTGCGGACGACCCGTGCCACAATCGGGATGTACACCACCACCAGCACAAGGATCACGCTCTCGCGGGAGATGCCCACCGCGCCGACCAACAACAGCGCCAGCAGAGACGCCGGAATCGCCAGCATACTATCCATCAGGCGCATGGTCAGTTCTTCCACCAGCCCGCCGCGATAAGTCACCGCCAACCCCACCGTTGTACCGATGATCACGGCGATGATCGTACCGACGCCTGCCAAACTGATCACGTCACGACTGCCGTAGACGATGCGGCTGAAGATGTCGCGGCCTAGATTATCGGTACCCATGATATGCGTTAGCGAGGGCGGTTGTTGAATAGCGTCCTTGAATTGTGTGGCGTAGTTGTAAGGCGCGACGAAGGGGGCAAAGATCGCCATCAGCAGAAACAGCGTCACGACGATTGTGCCGAAAAGGACTAGGGGGCTTTGTGTCAACCGCCGACCTGCTGCCCGCAGCCAGCGCAGCGCCCGCTGTGACACAGACATTTTGGGGCTGAGTGTGACCTCAGCCCCGTTATCAATAGTAGTCATTGCCAGATTTTAACACTCAACATCGCGTAAAACGATGTTGTCATCAGCCAATAGCGGCATTGGCGAAGCTCGTCAGACCCGGATCGGCGGCAAGCTCGATGCCCGTCACGTTCTTCTGCTGCGCAGCCAGCGACGGCAAGAAGTACGGGATCACGCTTGGACCGCGCTCCACAAAGATCGTTTGAATCTGCTTGAAGATTTCAGCGCGCTTGGCGTCATCAGTTTCCACGCGTGCGGCATCGATCAAGCCATCGAGTTCTGAGTCACTCCAGTGCGCCTCGTTCCATACGCCATCAGACTTGAAGGCGACATCAAGGTACGCCTGAGGATCAGGACGGCTTGCCCAGTGAGTCACAGCGAGATCAGCATCCAGCCAGTTGTTCGCGCCATCGGCATAATAGTTATCCGACAGCTTGATGTTGACGGTGATGCCCGCTTCTGCCCACTGCTCGGCGATTGCTTGCACCAGTTCGTCGCTGTTGAACTCGCCCTTCGGACCGTAGAAATCCAGCGTCAGGTTTTCCTGACCAGCTTCTGCCAGCAGTGCCTTCGCCTTTTCCACGTCATGCGGATAAGCGGCGACATCTGCGCTGTGATAGACGCCGTACAACGGACCGATTGGCGAATCCTGTCCGACTGTTGCCAACCCCTTGAACACAACAGCACTCAATGCCTCGCGGTCAGTGGCGTACTTCAACGCCTGACGTACTTTCACATCGGTGCCGGGTCCACGATCCGCACGCAGACGGATATTGGGCCATGTGTTGGTAGCGACGTTCGAGGTCGTCAAATTGGCATCAGCCTGTAGCTGCTCGAACAGTTCGACAGGCACACGGGATACCCAATCCAGTTGACCGCCCTGAAGCGCCTGTACGCTGGCGGTGTTATCCGAACCGAAGACCAGTTCCAGACCCTCAACCTTAGGCTGATCAGCCTTCCAGTAGCTCTCGTTCGCCAGCAGTATCGCGCGATCCGTCACATCGATGTTATCGACCTTGAAGGGACCAGTACCATTGAAATTAGTCAGCGGATCGCCCACGTTCTTGCTCAGGATGCAGCAGTGGTAATCGGTCAGCGCCTTGAGGAACAACGCGCTCTTTTCCGACAGCGTGAACTTGATCGTCGTCGGATCAACCACGTCGATGCTCGTCACGGTGCTGAACAATGATGCCGCGCCCGAACCTACTGCCGGATCGCGCAGGCGATCAAAGGTGAACTTCACATCATCCGCGCTGAAGTCAGAACCGTCATGGAACTTGACACCGGATTCCAGCACGAAGGTGTATTCCAAACCATCATCGCTGATCGTCCACGACTTCGCCAGATGCGGCACAACGGCAGAGGCGCTGTCCAACATCACCAGATAATCGTATATCGAGATACCGATGGAAATGTCAGGCGCATCTGCATACAGCGCCGGATCGAGACTGATCGGTTTCGTCCAACCTACGCGCAGAGTACCGGAGCGTTGGGCGGCTGCCCGTGCTACTCCTGTGCCACGCTTGAGAAAAGCCTGTCCACCGGGGATGAAACCGATGGCTGCCGCACCAGCACCGAGACCTGCGAGACGCAAAAAGTCGCGGCGGCTCAGTTCGTTACGCTTTGAGCTTGCCATGAAACTTGTCCTTTACTTTTACTTCGATAGGTGGACTAAATTTCGTCACGAAGGAGAGTCTAGCGCAAACGTTCTTATTTACGCAATTGATAAATGAGTTAATGTTTAGCAATTTCTACAAAACCAATAGGATTTGTTTTGTGAGATTTGCAATTTAGAGGGAACATCAGAAATAAACCAGCCCCGACGGTTATAAGAATCGAGGCTGGTGATGATCATTCGCAGCAATTCGGCTACTTCTGCGTTTTACTCCAGCGGATGCCACAGTTCCCAGATATTGCCTTCGGGATCAGCGAAATAAGCGGTGCAGCGTCCCCACGGCTGATCGATGGGCGGCTTGATAAAGGTTACGCCCTTCGCCGTAAGCGTCTCGTAGCTTTTACGCACATCCTCGACACCAGCACACAACATCACCCGATGACTCACGCCTTGACCAAGCGCCAACGCCTCTTCGCTGACCTGCTTTGCCGCTGCCGATACGTGCAGCAGCACAACATGCTGATCTTCTAGCTTTAGCGCATGAGAAACATCATCGCTAAAGGTCACCTCAAACCCCAGAAGATCCCGATAAAATGCTGCACACTTCTCCAGATCGTTAACGAACAATACCACCGCATCAATCTTGCGAATCATGAGTTTACCTTTATTGTTTTCGAGGAGTTCCGTTACTGATCGCGCGCCTGTTCCAACGTCTTGATGTCGATCTTGCGCATCTGCAACATCGCCTGCATCACGCGCTGCGCCTTGGCAGGATCAGGATCGCTCAACAGATCGCCTAAGGCGGTGGGCACGATTTGCCACGAGATGCCGTACTTATCTTTCAACCAGCCGCACATGCTTTCTTCGCCGCCGTTTTCGGTCAGCTTCACCCAATAATAATCGACCTCTTCCTGTGTATCGCAGCTTACAAAGAACGAGATCGCCTCATTGAACTGGAACTGCGGTCCGCCGTTCAAGACCATGAATTCTTGCCCGTTCAGTTCAAAGATCGCGGTCATTACTGGTCCGCGTCCTGCATCTCCAAAGCGTTGAATGTTCTTGATTTGGGAATTCTTGAACACGGAGGTGTAAAAGTTCATCGCTTCTTCAGCTTGATCATCGAACCACAGATACGGCGTGATCTTTTGCATAGATGCTCCTGACCATTCAACGCAACAATCCAGTTTACGCAACCCACATTTTAGCACAAACGTTCGCTTCCGTAAACGAGTTCCGTCCTTACCCAACAAAAATCGGGATAGTGAACACTCACTATCCCGATTCCACATAATCATGCTTACTGTTTTAGCGTGCTTCGTGCTTATAGCCGGATGCTTTAGCGTCCGGTGTGGGTGAGGCTACTTACGCCTGTGCAGGCACACGCTCCAGATACTCACTCATCACCTTGAGCAGCGCCTCGACCTCAGCCACGCTCACATCGCCCATTGTAGCGATGCGAAAGGTCTTGCCCTTGAGGTTGCCGTAGCCGTCGTTAATCGTCGCGCCGTAGCTCTTAAGATGCTTGTTCAGCGCGGGGAAATCGATGTTGCGCGTATTGGCGACCACACCGACGGTGGGCGATTCGTAACCCTTTTCGGGGAACATCTCGAAGCCATTCTGTGCCGCCCAATTGCGGACAGCTTGCGCCATCTGTTCGTGGCGGGCAAAGCGGTTTTCCAAGCCTTCCGCGAGGATGTAATCCAACTGCTTGTCGGTAGCGAACATCAGCGAAATATTGGGTGTGGTCGGCGTGTTATTCTTGACCACAAACTTTTCCAGTTCCAGGAAATCGAAGTAGAACCCGCGATAAGGCACTTGCTTGGCACGCTCCAACGCCTTATCGGACACCGCGCCAAATGCCAATCCGGGCGGCAGCGCCAGCGCCTTCTGCGTGGAGGTCAGCACCACATCCAAGCCCAAGCCGTCGAAATCGATCTTGTAACCACCGAAGATGCTCACCGCATCTACCATGATCAGCGTATCGGGGTACTGCTTGATGATCGGTACGTACTCTTCCAGCGGATTCTTGACACCGGTGCTGGTTTCGTTGAGCACGATAGCAACTGCGTCGTAGTGCTCTTTCTTCAATTGCTCGGCAAGCTGCTCCGGCTTGATCGCCTTGCCCCACTCGACCTCGATGACATCGACTTTCTTGCCGTTGACACGGCTCACATCCGCCCACCGTTCGCTGAACGCGCCGTTGACCAGATGCAGCACTTTACGGTCATCGCGGATCAGATTGCGGGAAGCGGCTTCCCACAATCCAGAGCCGGAAGAAGTAGAAACATAAACGCGCGAATTGGTGTAGAACACCTGCCGAAGTTTGGGCTGCACGCGGGCGAACAGCGCCTCGAAATCAGATGAACGGTGACCGATCATCCACTTCGCCTGCTCGTCTAAGATTTCCTTGCGAACTTCAATCGGACCGGGAATAAACAGACGAACGTGATCGGGCTTCTGGGTTTCTGACATGGGCTTAACGACTCCTCCTGTTTGAGTTTCAGAAAGTGAAACTCTTAGCTTCTTAGCTTCTCCTGCATTTCCATAATCAACGGCGTCTCTGAGGGATCAACCTCATACGCCATTGCCACATAGTAACTAACGTAAGCGCCAAAATGGGCGGTGGAGAGCATTTGCGCCAGCACACTTTTACCACGTGCTTTCAAGGTATCGGACGCCAAACCCTCTTGCAAGTACAACTCGCGGGTAATATCCCAACGTTTTTGCACGCGCTCATGCTCACCCGATCCAGCAACCAGAAAGACCAGCGCCACCTTGACCATCAGCGGCTTGGGGAAGTTCATTCCCGCGATCACGTTGTGGTTCAGATCGGGCAGTTCTTCCCACTGCGCCATCGTCTTGCCGTTGTTGTTAAGCTGCGCCTTCCAGTAACGCGCCACCGGACACAAATACCCCGCGCCGTAAATGATCGGTGTGCGTCCGATCATCTGACCAGCCAAGCGTTTAGCAGGATTCTTGACTACCGACGCCTCAATCCCGATAGTAGCAGTGTTGCGCTGCGTCAGTTCGATTGCTTCGGCAACGTCAGCACTTAGATCGCGCACCAAACCCAAGCGCACCACCAGCGCCAGCAGCAATCCGATCTGCCAACCGAAGGCAGCACGCGGCAGCGCCTCATACTCATACTGCCAGACCACGCCGCCCGCCGCTTCGACTTGCTGCGCCAGTTTGCCCGCTGACGTGATCGCCAGCAGTTTCGTGCCTCGCGCATCCGCTAATGACGCCGCCGCCAGCACTTCTTCCATCTCACCTGAATGATCGATAGCGATCACCAGCGTGCTTTGTCCGTCAGCATAAGCTGGCAGATCGTAAGCGCGGTTGATGATAATCGGGATATTACACATCTCTGCCACCGCGCATGCCAGCATATCGCCAGCGATTGCCGCATCGCCCACCGCCACGATCACGATGCGCTCAATGCGTTTGTACTGGGCGGGCAACGTCAGCGTCTGTCCGAGCGACCAAGCCTGCTCAAGCTGCTGTGAGAACCCATCAATATGCACCCGCATATTGCTCTTGTCGAGTTCCGCGAAATGCGCCAGATCATTCAGATTCATATGATCTCCGAGATTGTGAATATTTTTACAGAAAAGCAGTGAACTATCAATCCCACTTGGGCAGAATTACAGTGGTGGATACTTCGACAAATCGATTCTGATCCTTCGTTAGCAATTCATCAAGCCTGAATTACCAACAATGCACAAACCCTTATCCAACAAATCGCCTGAAACCGCCCTGTATTCCCTGCGAACTTCAGGCAGCAAAAGGCTTATCCAACCTTTGCGCTTTTTCTTGCCTGCGAGTCCACACAACGAAATCGCCGCTATAATAGTCCGGCTATGACCACATATCCTTTCAAACGCAGTCTGCTCAACCGTATTTTTGGCGGCGTGGCTGGCGGCATCGGTGACTATCTGGGCATCAGCGGCTGGTGGATACGCGCCGTATTCCTCGCCGTCGTGCTGACCAACTTCAGCTTCGGCATCCTGCTCTACTTGCTGCTGTGGTTCCTGATCCCCGCGCAATCCTTGAACGATGTGCCGATCATCCCGCTGCCGGAGGAGATTCCCGCGCCGCGTTACACCCGTCCTGAAGGCGTGCTGTTCATCGGTGCGCTGGCGATCATCATCGGTATCGTGATCCTTGCCGAGACGACGGGCGTACTGCTGGTTGGTGGTGGCGATCTGCTGCCGCCGGGGATGCTGGTGGTGATCGGGATCGTGGTATTGCTCAAGCATCTGCGAGGTGTCTCGTGAGTCGCTCCGGCGTGATTTGGCCCCTGCTGCTGCTCGTCCTCTCTGGATTATGGTTGTTCCAGACGTTCGGCGGTTTGCCCACAGCGGTCAGCGATCTGATCCAGCGCGGACTGCCTGCGCTGCTGGTTGTGCTCGGCTTAATGATGCTCTTGGGCAGGCGGATTCGTTTCGGCAATCTGCTGGCAATCGCATTGACTATTGCGCTCTTAGTTGGCGTAGTCGGCGTCGCCTATTCGCGCCAGCAGAACATCGTGCGGCAGGATTACGCCGCGCCCTTTGAAACGCTGGTCGAGGGATCAGTCTCCGACGTTCGCTTGATCCTCACACTGCGCGGCACGGACATCGAGATTTTGCCGGGCGTGCCGGGTGATCGCACCATTCGCGGCGATTACACGGGCAGCATCGAGAGCCAGATCACCACCGACTACAGTGTTGACGGCGCAACCGCGACTTTCACCCTCAGCGAAACACCGCGCAATTCGATCCCGTCGCTAGAGTTGGTAGGGCGCGGCAAATTGACGCTAACGCTGCCCTTCGGCGTCAACATCGCGCAGTTGCAGATCAACGGCGAAGGCGGGGCGCTCACTCTCGATAGTTCCAGCAACAGCATCGCCGCGATCTCCTTGATCATGGTCACTGGCGACATTTCCGCGACCTTCGCTGAAACCAGCAGCGGTTTGATCGGTGATCTCAAGACGGGCGCTGGCACGATCACCGTGACGATCCCTCCTACCCTTCCAGCGGAGATCGCCTTACTTGGCGGCGGTGCTGCTTCGGCACAGTTCGATGCTAATGTTTACACGCTGAATATCAATCGCGTGCTGGTGCCGAAATCGGGACAGCCCGCGCAAGTTCGTCTGAATCTTGACGCGCCGGGACAGCTCACCATCCAATAATTCAATAGAGCGAACAACTATGACCGAGTTGATCTATCACACCGATAGTTACGCGCAAACCTTCGATGCTGCCGTCACGGCTGTCGATGACGCAGCACGAACTGTTACACTAGATCGCACCGCGTTTTATCCCGGCGGTGGCGGTCAGCCAAACGATCTTGGCGCGCTGACCGATGGCACAACGACGTGGAATGTCGTAACTATGAAGAAGGTCGGCAGTGATGTGCTGCACACACTCGGCGGTGATGATCCACTGCCAGCGGTGGGTGCGAAGGTCAGCGGGCAGATCGATTGGGATCGGCGCTACAAGCTGATGCGCACCCACACTTCCATGCACATCCTCTGCGGGGTGATCTTCCGCGATTATGGGGCGCAAGTGACAGGCGGCAACATGGAACCGCTGCAAGGGCGCATGGACTTCGAGTTCGAGACTCTAGCAGGTGACTTTGTTCGTGAGGTCGAATCCGCGATCAATCAGGAAGTCGCTGCTGCCCGTGATGTCCGCGTCAAGATTCTACCCCGCGAGGAAGCTTTTCAGATTCCCGATTTGATCCGCACCAAGATCAACTTGCTGCCCGAAGGCATCAGCGAAGTCCGCACCGTGGAGATCGTGGGGCTGGACTTGCAAGCGGATGGCGGCACGCACGTCCGCAACACCTCAGAAGTCGGCTCCATCCGCGTGACGGACTACAAGAGCAAGGGCAAGAGCAACAAGCGCATCTACATTGAAGTAGGCTGATGCGGCCGTTAGTGATAGTTATTTCACAGCGACCACATTAAGGCGCGAACCGCCGAAGCGAAATGGCTCATCGCTGCGATGGCTGTAGGTGGCGTACGCAGTAAACCCTACCTGCTGCAGAATCATCAACAATTCGCGGTACGTATAGATACGCATCGAAATTGTGCGCTGTTCTGTAACGCCATCCCGTACAAACGTCCACTGGCGCTGCAAACGTCCTGAAGGCAGATCGAAGGTTACCTGTTCCATCCACAATAGATCGCCCAACCAATTCCAATCGCGGGCGGGGAGGAGGGGAAAGATCGATTCGGCAATATGCGCTTCGATCAGCAATCTGCCACCGCGACGCAAGGCGTGGTGAATCGCTTTCAAGTGGGCGATGTTGCCCTCATCATCCAGATACCCGAAACTGTCCCACCAGCAAAATGCCCCATCAAACACCTCAGCATCGGGCATCTCACGCATGTCGCGCTGCTCCCACGTTACCTCGACACCGCGTTCAGCGGCGCCTTGCCTGCACGCTTCGATAGAATTGGCGCTGAAGTCAATACCTGTAACGCGGAATCCGTAACCCGCAAGTTCAATGCTTAACCGTCCCGTGCCACACGGCGTATCTAACACCTCGGCATTCGGCTTTAGGTTTAATCGCTTGACGATGTAGCTAGCATCATCAATGGTGGTGCGCCGACTCTTACTCTTGAGCAATGCCTCCACCATCAGACCGGAATAGGTAGCATCGTTGGTGCTGTGTTCGTCGGTCATCCATTCATCCTTGAGCCTAAGTGGCACAGACGCGCTAACGACAATCAAATTTCGTGTGCGATTTTCGTTAGCCCCTATAATAGTTGGAAATTGCCCTAGCGAAAGCGTAAGGCTGCACTATGCCCATATCACTGCAATCGGACTACGCAGATTTACATCAACTCGCCCGTGCGTTGGAAAATCATGCCGATGATGTGTATTCGACTAGGCTGCGGATGCAGTATCATGTAGACGAGTTGGCTAATGGCGGTTGGGCAGGCATTGCCGCAGATCGCTTTTTCGATGTGTTCCATAGCGATGTTTTGCCGTTCATCAATCAGTTCAACGAAGAATTAGCCGAAACGGGCAGGAATATATCGACTCTCATCGCCCTATTTCAGCAGACCGATGAACAGATTCGCCCCTATTTCGGAAGTACGGGAAGTGTAGGCGGTACGTCACACTCGGATTCGAGTTTCACGCAATCAGGTGATCCGCAAGGGGCTGCAACTGGAGTCCGAAAATACGGTGACATTGTTCTCAAGCAAGGATCAATAGACGCCGATGGAGCAGGGAAAGGTGGTGATACTGCTATCAAAGGTGACAGCAGTGACTCCTCGTTCAAGTTCTTCTCACCGGGCGACGATGGCGCGATAAAAGGTGGCGAAGCCGCAGGCAAGGGTGGCAGTGGATCCTCATTCAAGTTCTCAACCAGCGACGACGGTGCTGGCGCGTCGAAAGCTGGCGATACTGCCGGTAAAGGCGCTGGTGCTGCATCGAAGGTTGGTGAAAGCGCCAGCAAAAGCGGCGACTCCTCCTTCAAGTTCTTCTCATCTGGCGACGAGAGTGCCTCGAAAGGCGGCGATATTGCGGGCAAAGGCGGTGACGCTGCAACGAAGGCGGGAGATAGCGCTGGTAAAGGCGGTGACTCCTCCTTCAAGTTCTTCTCATCCGGTGACGAGAGCGCGTCAAAAGGCGGCGACACTGCGAGCAAAGGCGGTGAAGCTGCAACGAAGGCGGGGGATAGCGCTGGTAAAGGCGGCGACTCCTCGTTCAAGTCCTCCTCGTCTGGCGACGATGGCGCAACCAAAGCTGGTGACACTGCTGCCAAAAACGATAGCGGTGACTCCTCCTTCAAGTTCTTCACAACTGGCAATGACGGCGCATCGAAGGCTGATGAGATCGCCTTCAAAAGCGATAGCAGCGACTCGTCGTTAAAGTCCTTCACGACCAGTGAAGACTCTGAAGATTAGCAATTACTACATCGCTTATTAATTACCAGCCATCGCGCCAGCCATCACGCCTTTGATCAGGTAGCGGCGTGCAAAGAAGAAGAAGATCAACGACGGCACAATGTAGATGAATGACATTGCGTTCATCATGCCGTAATCAACATTAGTGTAGTTGATAATCGATCTGAACAGTGCTTGTGGCATCAGGTGTTTGTTGGGATCAGAGAGCATGATCAGCGGCAGGAAGAACTGCCCCCACGAGTTGTTGAATGCTAATACTGCTGCAGCACCTAATCCCGGCAGCGCCATCGGCAGTACCACGCGGCGCAGAGCAGTCAAGCGGCTCGCGCCATCAAGCCATGCCGCTTCCTCCAATTCCATCGGGACGGCATCGAAAAAGCCTTTCAAAACCCAGAGGATGAAGGGGATTTGCACGCTGCCTAAGCCCAACGATACGCCTTGTAAGGTATTGATCAACTTGAGATCACGCATTACCAGATACAGTGGCAGCACTGTCGCCGTGATCGGGATGACTTGCAGCACCAAGATACCGTACATCAATTCGCGGCGTCCGCGGAAATGCGCCCGCGACAGGGCATAGCCAGCTAACGTGCAGACCACAATTGCCAGCAGTACCGCGCCACCCACTGTAGCCATGCTGTTGAGCATAGCTCTGAGTACATCGCCGCGTTTCGGATCGATAGCGTTGGCGAAATTATTTAACGTCAAGCCTTCGGGCATGTATAGGTAAAGGCTGGAATATCCCTGCGGTCTGATGCCAAAAGCACTGACGACCAGCCAGATGAAGGGAATTAAGTTGAATAACGCCAGTCCAATGATGAAGGCATAGACACCGATCTGTTCTAGCCTTTTGCTAAAAACATAGTCTTCAACAGGTGCAGTAGAGTTAGTGTTGCCGCGTGATCGTACCGCTTCCATTGGCGTACATTCCTGTTCTATTTTCTGGCGTGGTCTGCAATCATGCTGAGCACAGCATGGGCGAGCATGAGCTAGACTTCAACGCGCATGAGACGGACGTAAATAACGGCGATGATGAAGCTGATCACGAGCAAGACAACGGCGGTAGCGCTGCCGAGTCCAAGCTCAAAGTAGCGGAAGCCCTGATTGTACATAAAGATACCCATGATCGTGGTATCGCTGCCGGGACCGCCTCGCGTTAGAGCGTATACAAGGTCAAAGGTATTCAAGCAGCCGAGCGTGTTCAGTAGTAACCAGAGCAAGATCACATAGCGGATCAATGGCAGCTTGATGAAGCGTAGTACCTGGAAGCCGTTCGCCCCGTCTATTTGCGCGGATTCTATGAGTTCGGCGGGAATGTTCTCTAATCCGGCGAGGAACAAGATCATAGCGAACCCGGAGTTGTTCCAGAAATTGACGAGGATTACCGACTGCATTGGGTAATCGCGTACCCATTCGACTGGAGCTATGCCGATCAAACTGATGATCCGGTTAAGGGTGCCGAATTCCCCCGACGCCAACATGTTCTGCCACAGTAGAGCTTGAATCAATGAAGGGACAACCAGTGGCAGAATGATCACAGACATCAGCAGAGTTTGACCGAACAGCCTCTTACGACTGAGCAACAGCGCCGCCGTTAACCCGATCACGAACTGTCCAACACAGGTACCGATGGTGTAAATCGCGGTGCGACCCAAGGCTCCGTAGAAGTCAGGATTGTTGAATAAACGCTGATATTCTTTCAGCCCGACGAAGCTGTAGTTCAGCGCTTTAGGTCCGGTAAGTGCCAGATCTGTGAAGCTGATGCGAATTGCCCAGAGTGCAGGAAAAATGTAGAAAATGGCAAGCAAAATAAAAGCAGGGGCGAGAAAACCAATAAGCAGCAGTCGATCCGCGCGATTCGAAGTCATAATTTTGTCCAAGCTAAAGATAGCGACGGTAGCTTGAGAATCGGGCGTTGCATGAGGAGAGTCAAACTCCCCCCATGCATCAGTTGTAAACAGGTGTTTATAGTTCCTTGACGGCTTCTTCGCCCAGTTGATCCTTCATCTGAGCGGCGAATTCTTCCATCGCCTGTTCGCTGGTCTTGGTCAGGGAAATGATGTTTTCCGTCGCTAGACCGATGCCTTCGACGATCTTCGACTCACCCGGACCAGATTTCAGGTAACGACCATTCGCCAGCGTCTTGCCAGCTTCAGCCATTTTACCGCTGATAGCAGTGTTGTAGAAATCGCATTTATCGCCATAGTCACTAATGGCAGAAGGTCCACCGAAGTAGGTTTCCAGCGCCTTGCAGCTACCTTCGGGCGTGAAGCTCGACTTGAGGAATTCGAACGCCCCTTCCAGACTCTTGGAGTTGACCGAGATCGCCCATGGTCCGGTTGCCGCCGAATAGGGGAATGGTTCACCGATAGCAGAGGGGAAGAGCCAGCGATCAACTTTGTTGAAGATGTCCTCAATTGGACCAGCGCCCTTGGGACCCCAGTCAAACTCCCACTGCCAGTCACCACCGGTCGCCATCGCTACTGTGCCTTGCACGAAGCCCTGATACTTGATCGGCTCCCACGGATTGGGCGAAAGCAGCGCTTCAACCGTTAGCCACTTGTTCTTCGCCAGCGTCTCGTAGACTTGCAACGCCTTAAGCAAACCTTCACTCTTGATCACCCATTTGCCATCGGCGGGATCGTAAATCTGGTTCGATTCAGCGTAGCCGAGCCAAACGTGACGGAAACCTTCTTCCCACGTGCCACCACCCCACGCGCGTCCACCGGGTAGACCAGCGGGGACTGCGCCCGTCTTGGAGACGATGTCATCGCAGATTCCGTAGAAATCTTCCCATGTCTTGGGCTGTGCGGTGGAGATTCCTGCTTTCTCCAACACATCCTTACGATAGAACATGGTGAAGGTGGTTGCGCCAGAGACACCGTAAACTTTGTCGTTGATGGTGATCTGATCTTTGATCACGGGAGCGAACTTCGCCCATTCGTCCCAGCCGTTAAGTAAATCAGTGATGTCCGCCAGATAGCCAGCGGCGACCATATCCTGATAGGTAGCGTAGTTAACACTGGTGACATCAGCGGCTTGCCCTGAGGCAGCATCCAGGTTGATCTTGGCAACGTAGTCGTTGTCAGTGGCGGGACCATGCTGCGCAACGGCGCGGAATGGTTTACCCGCAGCTTCCATATTGGCATTAAAGGTATCTACAATGACTTGATCGTACGCGATACCGAGATCGCGTCCGGGAGACATGGTTGTGATTTCAACAGTATCTTGCGCAAATGCCGAACGAGGGAGAGAAAATCCGCGTGCCGCCGCAAGACCACCGGCTGCGACTGCAGAAAGACGTAGGAAATCACGACGCGACATACGTGACTTGCGATATTCTGACATTCCCTTTTCTCCTATTTGCAATAATCTAATTTAGAGAGAAACGACGACTGCCATAACAGATGCTATTGTCCACACCTCCTCAATAAGATAGAAGCTAAGATGCCGTATTCGTGTGAAAGACTGCCTTAAGCGAAAGACAGAAATGTGCGTTATTGGCTGCACCGTTGCTTGCCAGGTTATGGAGGCGCGACGAAACTTTGACGCTCTCAGCAACGGGCGAATATCTCAAAATAGATGGGCAAGTTAGAATTGTCACAAATACTGGTACTCTAAGAACATCAAAAGTAATTTGGGAAAACGTTTACCCAAGACTCTATCATAGATGGTCTGAAGTTGTCAACAAATGGGAATCGCTAAATGACCTCGATAAAAGCCGTTGCGGAGCATGCGCAGGTATC
The DNA here is from genome assembly GCA_019637555.1 of Anaerolineae bacterium. Taxonomy (GTDB): domain Bacteria; phylum Chloroflexota; class Anaerolineae; order Aggregatilineales; family UBA2796; genus JAHBVK01. The sequence goes on along the minus strand of JAHBVK010000004.1, from coordinate 1,413 downwards.
AATCGCTACTGTGTCACGAGTGTTAAATGGGACGAAATACGTTAGCCCAGACGTAGAAAAACGGGTGCTAGAAGCGATCAAACTGCTGAACTATCAACCCAACGCGCCCGCACGTAATCTGCGACAACAGCGAACATTCAGTATTGGCATTTTGCTGCCGCAGTTAAATGACATCTTCTTCGGCGCGGTGGCATATGAGTTGGAAAAGACATTTTTTGCAAGAGGCTACAGACCACTCTTTTGCAGTACAGAGAACGATCCTGAAAAGGAAGCGGTCACGATCAATAACCTCATCGGCTACCGTGTGGATGGTGTAGTCTCGACCCCTGCTGTGCCCGTGCATGAATCGCTGGTAAACATAAAGCGAATCCTTGAACGCAATATTCCCGTCGTGGTTGTGGATCGTGGTATTCCAGACTTAAATGTGAGTCAGATCATGAGCAATCATCGACAGGGGGGCTATGATGGCGCAGACTATTTATTACGGTTGGGACATCGTTATATAGGCATCATCGATTCGATGACGGCGAGCGCACAAGAGGTTGGATTTCCGGGCGACGAACGAACCACAGGCATCCAACAAGCGATGCACGATCATGGCGTCCCGTTTGATCCGAAGCTTGTAGTGATCGGACATCTGACCAACATTGAAATGGGCTTTCAGGGTGCGATGAAGTTACTGCGGGAGGCGCCACAAGTGACGGCAATTTTCGCCATGACGGACGCTATCGCCGTAGGCGTGCTGCGAGCGGCTTCAGAATTGGGTTTGAAAGTACCGCAAGACCTCTCCGTTGTGGGTTTTGATGACATTCTGCTGGCGTCGCATGTGATTCCGCGCCTGACCACTGTTGCACAGCCCGTGAACAAGATCGCTCAAATGGCGACGGATTTACTGCTGCGCCAGATTGAAAACCCGGATGCTGCGCCTGAGACGGTAAGGCTGGAAACTCAACTGGTAATTCGCGAGTCTACAGCCCCACCGTCGGCGGAAAGATTGCGCAAAGGATGAGCGTCAGTTTTTCGGAGAGATCGGTTCGATTGGATTAATGTGATGCCGATGGGAGATCGTCGCGCCTTTATTGGGTGCCGCCCATTCAACTCCATTGCCGATGACATGCATCACCTGCTCATTGTAGTAGGTAGGGTATGCCTCGTGACCGGGGCGAAAGTAGAAGATTTTTCCCCGTCCCCGATGGAACGTGCAGCCGCTGCGAAAGACTTCACCGCCCTCGAACCAACTGATGAAGACCTGTTCATCCGGCATGGGGATGTAAAACGGCTCTCCATACATTTCCTCCTGCGGCAGTTCAATGTAGTCACCCAGTCCCGCGCAAATCGGATGACCGGGATCGCTGATCCAAATACGTTCAGTCTCCGCCGCTTCGCGCCACTTCAGGTCACAAGTTGTGCCCA
>JAHBVK010000039.1 GCA_019637555.1 Anaerolineae bacterium | reverse complement strand
CAGCCCCCACCCATCGATCCGAACAAAGCGACCTGCGGAATATCACTCATGGCAGTTATTCCCTTTTACGAGCCTCTAATGTCTTGAAAGTAATGCTACCGTAAACAGTTGAATTAGCGTTAGTTCACGTTGCCACCGATTCTACCTGTGCTCATACAGGATAAAAGCTGGACTGTTGACGACGGGCGTGTAATCGGTTTGCAGCAGCGCTACTAACTCATCGAAGCGGTAATCGGCACCATCGCCATGTATGCGCATCTTTTGCAAGCCCTCCAGAATGAAGCGCGGCGGATTCTCTTTTATCCGCCTGATAAAATCGGTGCGTTGTTCCTTAACAATTGGCACAGTAGGATGCAGATAGAAGAACAGATCGTACATATAAGGCGTGGCGATCTCGCCACGAACTTTGAGCATAATCTGCAAGCCGCCCGTAACAAAATCCAACGGCTGAATTTTGTCACCAGCGCGGAAATTAGCTCGCAAATATGTTAGCACTGGTTGTAAGCGTGCCTGTTCCTCCTCCTCAATGAATATGGGTCGCAGGCGGCGCTCCGGGTTATGCTGGCTAAAAGGCAGCAAGGCAAAATCCGTTAGCAAGGCGATGATCACGAGTATCAAGGTGAGACTGACGAACGCCAAATCGCGCCAATAAATTCCTATTCGGAGTCGCTTGGGCGTAAACAGGCATAAACCCATTAGCAGCGCCAGCATGAAAATAAACGGCTGCCAATGGTAAAGTACATATCTGCCGCTAATCGCCGGATAAAAGTAGAACAACAATCCCAAGGCGATATAAAGGATGAATTGGCGGCGCTGCGGCGACGTGTTCAGACGGCGAGACGCGATCAGGCTGCCGCCAACTGCTGGCAGCAGCAGCAGCAGCGTATCAAGGGTGGCAAACATGGCACGCAGGTGACGGTCCAAGCTAATGCTTGACTGCCCAATCGGGAAGGCAAGGACATCTCCGATATTGCCATCATAAACGAGCGTGTTATAGATCGGGTAGTAATCCCCAACGACGCGCAGAAAATCCGGTAAGCCACCACGCGCCGCCAGCCAACCGAACGCAGCGCCGAGGCTGATCGTCAGCCCGATAGTAGCGTAGATGCCGATCTTCAGGAGTGAACGCCAGCCCAATAATGACTCTGCAAACAACGCCAGCAAGATCGGCGGTAGCGCCAGTATGCTTTGCGGTTTGATGGTGCAGGCAGCGCCGATGCACAAGCCGATGGCGATGGAACGCCAACTGAGTTTCAAGTGGGGTGTGCTCGTAGCTAACCACATACTGCACGCTATCGGCAGCAGTATCACATAATCACGTTGAATCCGCATGTAAGGCAGGGCGACGACATGCAATGCGCCGATCAGTAGGGCACTGAACCAAGCAGCGCGGCTGCCATATTTGCGCTGCATCGCCCACGCCAGCGCCATGATCAAGAACATGGTCAGTAAGTCGAGCCACTGATAGCCAAAATCTGTGATGCCAGTGAGCCGATTGAAAATGATGCCGAGCAAGTGGGTGCCGGGGGGATTGATGTCTAGAAAATCCCGGTAGGGGACATAACCGAGATTGTCGATCAGATAGCCCATGTACATGACTACAGGCGTATCGTAGTTGGAGGTTAAGTGCAGCGAACGCAATCCCAGAATCACAATCACAACGATCAGCCCGACGAGCATCAGGCGATAAAGGACTGTTGTAAGTTTTACCGGAGTCGCCAAGGTCATAGCCCCACTCATCTATTGCCAGTGCTGATTGTTTCATGAGTAACTTGCTTACAACATTCCGGTTTCTTAACAGATGCGCTGATCAAACCGCCAACATGCCTCCTCCCATTCTGGATTGCCGCGCACCCCCGCAACTGCTACAATCGGAGCGCTATTTCCTTCAGGAGCAGACTCGCAGTGACGCTAATACCGCAGCAAATCGCCGCACTGGTACGGCAGGGGATCATCGCCGCCCAGAAAGCGGATGCATTACCGCCATTTGAAATTCCGATACTGAAAATTGAACGCCCCAAGCGCGCCGAACAGGGCGATTACGCTTCTAACGTGGCGTTGCAAGTGCAGAAAGCGGCAGGCAAACCACCGCTGAACGTCGCCAGAGCGATTGTGGCGCATTTGCCGCCCACACCGTTCATCAGCGCGGCTGAGGTAGCGCTGCCGGGATTCATCAACTTCAAGCTGTCCGATCAGTGGTTAGCGGCACAGGTTGAGGAGATCATCGGCGCGGGCGATCGGGTGTTCCGGCAGAGCACGGGAGCGGGTAAAAAGGCGCAAGTAGAATACGTCAGCGCCAATCCGACTGGTCCGTTGAGCTTCCACCGTATTCGCGGCGGCGTGTTGGGCGACACCATCGCTAATCTGTTGGCAGCGGTAGGCTACACCGTGACCCGCGAGTATTACTTCAATAACGCGGGCGTACAGATGGATATTCTGGGCGAGAGCGTCAAGGCGCGTTATCTGGAACTGCTCAATCTGCCCTCGGAATTTCCGGCGAAGGGTTACAAAGGGTTATACATCCGCATGATCGCCGCGACGATCTTGGCGATTCACGGCGATTCGCTGAAGGATGCGCCCGTGATCACCTTCCGGCAAATCGCGGCGAAGGCGTGCATGGAACGGATCAAGCACAGTATGCGGCGCGTCAACATCGTACATGATGTGTTCTTTCTGGAGAACAGTTTGTACGAAGATGGTTCGGTTGAGGAGACGATTCAGGCACTCAAAGATCACGGCTACTCCTACGAGAAAGAGGGCGCGGTGTGGTTTCAATCCACGCTGCTTGGCGACGAAAAAGATCGCGTGATCGTCAAGAAAACGGGCGAGCCTACGTATCGCTTGCCCGACATGGCGTATCACCGCAACAAGCTGGAACGCGGCTTCGATCTGGTGGTCGATATTTTCGGCGCGGATCACGCCGCTACTGCTCCCCAAGTGCTGCTCGGAGTCAAGGCGCTCGGTTACGATCCTTCGGCGGTACGCACGCTGATCCATCAGATGGTGGAATTGATGGAGGGCGGTGAACTACGGCGCATGAGTACGCGGCGCGGCGATTTCATCGAACTGGACGAGTTGATCGATGACGTAGGTCCCGATGCTGTGCGTTACTTTATGCTGGCGCAGAACCCCAACACGGCGATGAACTTCGATCTCGATCTGGCGCGGGAACAGAGCGATGAGAATCCGGTCTATCGCATCCAGAGCGCCCACGTCCGCTGCGCGGGCATTTTGCGCCGGACTGCTGAAGCAGGGATCAGCGACGAGGGTGCTGATCTGAGCAAGCTCGGCGCGGATGAACTGGCACTGCTGCGGAAGATGATGGAACTGGCGGAAGTGATCGAGCGTGCAGTCAACGAGATGACACCGCAGGCGCTGGCATATTATGCTCTCGATCTAGCGGGCGCGTTCCATCCGGTGTACGACCGTGTGCGCGTGCTCTCTGAGCAAGAAGAGTTGTCGCTGGATGTGCAGAAGGCACGCTTGCGCTTCTACCGCGCGGTGAAGGTCGTTTTCGCGCGGGTGCTGGCGCTGATGGGTATGTCCGCGCCGGAATTTATGGAACGCCGCGAGACGGAAGTTGAGGCGAAAGATCAGACGGCGGGCGCTGCTGCCGCTGAAGGTGCGGGGACTGACGCAGAATCGGATGAGGAGTGAAGCACGACGATGGGCTTGAAACCGGATAGCTGGATCAGAAAGATGTGCCTCGAACACAATATGATTGAACCATTCGAGGATAAGCTGGTGCGCGAAGTTGATGGCAAGCGCGTGGTGAGCTATGGACTGAGCAGCGCGGGCTATGATTTGCGCCTGAATAACAAATTCAAGGTCTGCGATCAACGTTTCTTCGCGGAACTTGATGTTAAGAACTTGGATGCATCCCTGTTCATCGACGTTGAAGTGGATCGTTTGGTCATCCCGCCTCATGGTTTTGTGCTGGCGGAAAGTGTTGAAAAATTCAACATGCCACCCGACGTTTTAGGCATCGCTATCGGAAAATCGACGTTCGCCCGCGTAGGCTGTGTATGCAATATAACGCCTCTCGAACCCGGCTGGTCTGGCATCCTGACTATTGAATTGAGCAATACATCGCCGCTGCCGATTGCTGTATACGCGATGGAAGGTATCTGTCAGGTTATTTTCTTCCAGACGGATGATGTGCCGGAAGTTAATTACGCGATGCGTAACGGAAAGTACAACGCACAAACTGGAATTACGTTGCCGAAAGTGTGAGTTACGATGACCAAGTGCCGCACGGGTGTATACGGTATTCGTAATCGGGTAACTGGCGGGATGTATGTTGGTTCAACAGCAGATTCTTTCCAGCAACGATTTAAAGTTCATCGTAAACAGCTACGCGAAAGGCGTCATCATAATCACTATCTGCAAACAATATTCGATAAGCGCGGCGCAGACGCACTTGAATATCTCATTCTTGAAGAAGTTCCACCTGACCGTGAGGCAGTTTTACTAGCGGAACAACGATGGATTGACTTTTACAAGAGCAACCCCAATACCATATGCTACAATGTAGCGCCGACAGCTTGGTCAAATAAAGGCTATCGGCGATCAGAGGACGCTATCCGACGTACTGCTGAGGCTTCAGCAAGAGAATTTGATGGATTAATCGCTCCTGATGGTACAGAATACTCGCCTATCTTTAACTTGAGTAAGTTCTGCACTCAACATGCTCTCAATTATGGGAACATTTATGAGGTTTTGATTGGTGAGAGACGCCACCATAAGGGTTGGACAAGTATAATTCATCGCCAAACCCCAATAATTGTTCGTGGGCAAAAATATTGTCTTGTAGTACCGAGTGGCGAACTACATGAAATAGATAACCTTACAGCCTTTGCTTACGAACATCAATTGAGCCGTGCGGGATTGAGTAACGTATTAGCTGGAAAACGGCGGCAACATCACGGTTGGCGTGCTGCCAATCCGCGACAACTCCCAACCCTAACGCCATTACAAATTAAGAATCGAGAACGGTGGTTACGGGCACTCGGGTTGTTTGAAGCAGGCTTGACGTATAAGCAGATAGCAGAGGAATTAGCATACAAGGATGCAAAAGGTGCATACGGTGCAGTTGCATCTGCTTTAAAGCTAATTGGGAAGCATCGTGATGATGTACTTAAGCATAGACAACCAACAAAACGCCGCCTGAAGATCGAAGAAAAATGGACGACTGCATTGGCGATGAAACGTAGCGGGTATTCTTACCGAGAGATAGCTGAGAAACTTAACTACAAGGACTTCACTGGTGCTTATCATGCTGTTAAGCGTGCAAAAGTATTGGAAGCAATGAAAATAGAATAAAGCAAGCTTAGTTGGGAAGTTGAAAAATGAGTCTCTCCGAATCTGTATATGGTGGCGCACAGCCCGAACCGCAACCGCAGTCGGCTGCGACGCCGACTCCGCGTCCGGCGCTGCACACACCCGATCCGAGTGATGCGTTGTCGCGGGCACTGGATGGCATCCTGATCATCCAATCGTCGCAGGTGGGCAAACATCCGCGTGGCGCGACCGTCGTGGTATTTCAGGGTAAGCTGATGCAGGATGCAGAAGCAGCCTATCCGCTGGTTGAGGAGCGTTTTCGCAAACTCGGCTATACACCGATGATGGAAAAGCGCGGCGAACAGGATGCCATCTTCGCCGTCGAAGGCATCATGAGTGGACGGAAAATAGCGGATCGCCCATGGCTGCACCTGCTGCTGCTCGTCGCTACGATCATCACCACGACACTCAGCGGCGCTCAGTTCACTGGCATCGGCATCAATGGATTGATGCAGCAGTTGAGTAACGGCAACTTTGGCTATCTCTGGCGCGTGTTCACGGCAGGCGCACCATTCGCGCTAACGCTGCTGTTGATCCTCGGCGTCCACGAAATGGGACACTACATCGCGGCGCGTCGGCATGGGGTCAGTGTCACGCTGCCGTTTTTTATCCCCGTACCGTTGATCAGTTTGTTGGGCACGCTCGGCGCGGTGATCTTCATCCGCAGCCCGCTGACCAACCGTAAGCAGTTGTTTGATGTCGGCATAAGCGGACCGCTGGCTGGTTTCGTGGTAGCGCTGATTGCATTCATCATCGGGCTGAACATGAAGGCATCACCGACGCCAAATATGGTGCTGATGCAAGCCTTCGGCACGGATCGAATCGGGATGCCGATCTTGCTAACGGCGTTGGGGGACATCTTCCGTCCCAATACCAATCTATCGCGCTTCGTGACCACACAACCAATTGCCTTCGCCGCGTGGTTCGGCATGTTCTTAACAGTCTTGAACCTGATCCCGATGGGGCAGCTTGACGGCGGTCATGTGATGTACACGCTGTTCGGGCGTGCCGCGTGGACGATTGCCTACATTGCCTTCGCGGGCTTGCTGGTACTGGGCACGCTCGGTTTCTACAGCCTGATCATCTATGCGCTGCTCGGTTTAATGACCGGACTGCGCCATCCGCCGCCCAATAACGACATTACACCACTGGATTGGCGGCGACGCTTGCTCGGCTACGCCACAATCCTGCTGTTTTTCCTGATCGTCACGCCGAATCCATTCCCGGCAATGCGCGGTTTCTAAATCTCTTAACAATCAGTTAATCTTATTAGCGGCTGATTGTTAAATCACATTGTTCATAATGGTGATAAAGATGGGACACTCACCCCATCTTTATCACCATTTTTTTACATATCCTTACAGGAATACCCCTTCCTTTTTCGTTAAATCAATGTTAAATTTAGTTTAAGCTTTGATGGTATCGCGGTTAAACGCCGTGGTGTTTGATGGAGGGCAATATGGTGGCAACTACACGCTCCACCTTTGATCGCCAGCTTGAGGCACTCACCACTGACGTGCTGGCACTAGCCGAGTTGGTGGAAACACAACTCGTGGATGCGGTTCGCGCTCTGCAGGATCGGGACGTTGAACGGGCACGGCGCGTTGCCGAGTTCGATTCGCAGATCAATCAGAAACGCTACGAAATCGAAGAGGCGGCTTACACGCTGATGGCGCTGCAAGGTCCGATGGCGCGGGATATGCGCCGCATCGTCTCTACAGTCAGCTTCGTGACCAATCTGGAGCGCATGGGCGATCATGCGGCGGGTGTAGCGCGCTTAGTGATCCGTATGCACGAGGAATGCAAGTGCACGCTGGAATATACGCAGTTCACTGAAATGGCTACGCTGGCAGTGGTTAATCTGCGGGATGCCATGCAAGCGCTGAAGAATCAGGATACAGTACTGGCGGAAGCGGTGATCGCGCGGGATGATCAGATCGACGCGCTGCACCAGAGTGCATACAACACTTTGCTCAAGGAAATGACTGTCAATTCCGAGATCATCGAATGTGCCACCATGATGCTGTGGGTCTCGCACAATCTGGAACGCTATGCGGATCGCATCTCGAACATCTGTGACCGCGTGCTGTTCATGGTCACGGGTGATTTGCACCAGCCGCGCCGCGATCAGATGCCCTGACTAATAACACTAGTGACAAGTAGAAACTAACGAGTAACGAGTGCAAATTCGTTGCTCGTTTTTTTATTCTGATTGTTGCTGACTAATTCTGGTTTAGAAGCTTCAGGACACCGGAGGCTAAAGACTCCGGCTACAGGAGCAACCCTAAGACCCGACTAAAGTCGGCTTCGTCAAACTGGCGATAGATCGTTTCCAACGCTGACTGGCGAAGGTTATCACGGCTGGAGGCGGCTTCAGCCATCTTCTATAAGCATTTCGGTGTAGCCGGGTTGCTTTAGCTCCCGGCATTAGCATCAAATAATCGTTAATCCTCACTTGTTCCGCTGCCGATTCTTCGCTGAACTCGATCCGATCAACTGGCTCTTATGCAAGTTGTGACGGCATCGTCACAATTTCCCCGAACCTCGTCAAACTTCAAGCGGATAGTCCATGCTATGCTGACCTCAGCGTTTATTAGCGAGAGGAGCAGGACACATGGCAATCAGCCGTCGCAATTTCCTGCGTATGGGTGGCTTGACGGCGCTCGGTGCCAGCATGGGCATCGGGATGGGTACTAATGTGCGCTGGATCGGTGCCAAGCCGAGCTACGCCGCCGAACAGAATCCGCTGCTGCATGTGCTCAACCGCGTGACGTGGGGCATCAGACCGCAGGATGTGGTCAAGATCAGCGAGATGGGCATCGAGAATTACATCGACTGGCAGATGGATTACGAGAATATTGCTGATCCTGCCGTCGATGACTTCATCGGTGAGGAGCAGTGGCTGCTCAACAACTACGACGAGATCAAAGCGCTGCTTGAACGCGATTATGATCGCGTTGCTTTCGGTGCGTTGTGGCACCGCTTGTTCCGCGCGATCTACAGCGAACGTCAGCTTTACGAGCAGATGGTCGAGTTCTGGACGGATCACTTCAATGTACCGATGAGTGATGCGGTAGTGGAAAAAATTCTCGATGACCGCGAGGTGATCCGTAAGCACGCATTGGGCAAGTTCCGCGATCTGCTGTTTGCCTCGGCGCAGAGTCCGGCAATGCTCTACTACCTCGATAACTACAGCAGCACTAAAGAACATCCCAACGAAAATTACGCCCGCGAATTGATGGAACTGCATACGCTCGGCGTGGATGGTGGCTACAGCGAAAAAGACGTGAAGGAAGTTGCCCGCGCCTTGACGGGCTGGCAGGTGGGAGAAGATGAACGCTTTTTCTTCAACTCCAATGACCACGACGACGGTGAGAAGACGATCCTCGGCAGGCAGTTCCCCGCCGGACGAGGGATCGAAGACGGCTTGCAAGTGTTCGACATGCTGGCGACGCATCCTAGCACAGCGCGCTTCGTCAGCTTCAAGTTATGCCGCCGCTTCGTCAGCGACCAGCCTGCATCAAGTCTGGTCGAGAGCACGGCTGCCGTTTTCACTGCATCGGACGGTGACCTTAAGACCGTGATCCGTCACATCCTGCTTTCGCCGGAATTTCAACAGGCGCAGTGGCAAAAGTTCCGCCGTCCGATTGATTTCGTCGTCGCGGCGATCCGCGCGATGGGGGCAGGGTTCAGCGTCAAGGATGGCAGCGCGGTGTTGTGGTCGCTGGAACCGATGGGGCAACTACCCTACTACTGGCTGCCACCTAACGGTTATCCCGAACCAGCGGGCGCGTGGATGAATACCAATGGTTTGCTAGCACGCTGGAACTTCGGCTTGGTGATGCCGCTGGCGAGTCAGGGCTGGATCGATGGTGTGCGCTTCAATATGGAGAAGTCGATACCGCTGCGCGACACGGTAGGCGAGATGGTCGATTCGGCTACCGCGCTGGTGATCGGCGCGAACATCGAGCCGGCGGATCGGCAGATGCTGATCGATCTGGTGTCTTACGGTCAGGGCGATGTGCCGATGACCAGAGATTTGCGCAACGATATGCTGCCGACGCTGCTCGGCGTGCTGGTGGCATCGCCATATTTCCAGTGGAAGTAAAAGTGCTGTAGTGCTGAGAGTGCTACAAGTGCTGAAGTAAGAAAGTTCCGGAGTACCAAGAGTGCCTTTTTACCTTACCCCGACGCTTCGCGTTACCCCTCTCCATTTACAGAGAGGGGATCGGGTTGGCGACGGTTGTTCTCTTTGCTGTGCGATTGGACAGCACTACTGTTTCAGCCCGGAGCTAAAGCTCCGGGAATACATGCCGCGAACAGAAGTGATTTAGCGTAAAGAAGGGAAGTGAGCGATGGCGACGATATTGACGCCCAAGACCGTCATAAGCAGACGTAACGCGGTCAAGCAGATGGGTCGGATCGGGGCGGTGGGCTTGAGCAAGGCACTGTTTCCCGGTTGGATGCCGCGACTAGCGTTCCGCAAAGCGGGTGCGCCGGGTGATGTGCTGGTGGCGATTTTTTTGCGCGGCGGGATGGACGGCTTAAGCGTGATCGTGCCCTATGCCGAAGGTGCGACCTATTATGATCGCCGTCCCACGATTGGCATCCACGAGCCAAATGGATCCGATAGCGCGGTGCTCGACCTCGATGGCTATTTCGGGATGCACCCCTCGCTGCGTCCGTTGAAGGATATTTATGACGCCGGATCACTGGCAGTGATCCACGCGGTTGGATCACCGAACCCGACGCGCTCGCACTTCGACGCGATGGAGTTGATCGAGCGCGGCACGCCAATGGATAAGAGCACGCCCAACGGCTGGATCGGGCGGCATCTGGAGAGCGCGGCGTGGCAGAACGACTCACCGTTCCGCGCCATCGGCATGGGATCGATGCTGCCGACCTCGCTGCGTGGCGCGAATTCGGCGCTGGCGATGCAGTCCATCGCGGATTTCCACCTCAACGGACGCGAGGATCAACTGCGGCAGATCACCGATACGCTGTCCAAACTGTATACCGTCGAAGCGCCCACCGATATGTTGACCACGCAGGCGGCGGATGTGTTCTCCACCATGTCGCTGCTGCAAACCATGTCGGCGGTTGAGTACACACCGGAAAACGGCGCGGAATACCCCGATAGCGATTTCGGCATGGGCTTGAAGCAGATTGCCCAGTTGATCAAGGCGGGTGTGGGTTTGGAAGTTGGCTGCGTCGATCTGGGCGGTTGGGACATGCACGACAATCAGGGTGGCGTTGAGGAATATAGCTGGATGTCGCGGCAACTCACCGAACTGAGCAGCGGACTCGCCGCCTTCTACGCCGATCTTGGTGAGTGGATGAGTAATGTGTCTGTCGTCACCATGAGTGAATTCGGACGGCGCGTAGAGGAGAATGCCAGTCACGGCACCGATCACGGGCGGGCGAGCTGCATGTTCGTGATGGGCGGCGGGATCAAGGGCGGCATGTACGCCAAGTGGCCCGGACTGACATCAGATGCGCTGGACGACGGTGATCTAGCAGTGACAACGGATTACCGCGACGTGATTGCGGAGGTGCTGGCGAACCGCGTCCTCAATCCGGCGCTGGATCAGGTGTTCCCGAACTACACACCAAACTTCTTGGGCTTGGTGAAGGCGCGGTGAACGTTGATCTTTAGTTGGGTGCGCGGTAAACCGGAGGTTGAAAACCTCCGGCTACAAAACCTTTGAAACCCACTGAAGTGGGTTAGCAACAGAAATGAACTCTGGTGAACCCACTTATGAACATTAACTTTTAAGTTCGGAAACTCAGGCAATCATACCCCCGATACGGATCACCCTCTCCCGCTTGCGGGATGAGGGCAGGGGGTGAGGGCTTCGCGCTAACTCACCAACAGGCAGTCTATTCAATTTGCGAGGTGCAGCATGACCATACACCTAAATCTGAAACTCAATCGCAAGCATCTGCTAATTATCCTCATCGTCACGGCGATGATCGTTGGTACATTGTTCGCTAACTCGCGGCAGGATGCACGGGCAGCGACCTTCGGCTCAACCGAAGATGCCATCGCTATCGCGGCGGCGCATCCGGCGTTCGTGCCTGTCTTAGCGGCGAATCCCGATTACACCGTCGCCGCCTACGATACCGGACTATCCTACGGCATCTGGCGGGTACAGTTCTGGGACGGTGACGGCGAGGAGATCGGTTGGGCGGATGTCAGCGTCGCTAAGTCTCGCGTCTACTCCTACGAATGTACATGGGGTTTGACCGAGGATCAGCGGTGGACGAGAAAAGATCAACTCATAGATGTCGTTGCCGCCGATCCTGATGTACGTGAGCTGGTCGGTGATCCGCATGATCGAGACATCTGGATCGACTATAACGGTTGGACCAAGATGTGGTACCTGTATATAGAAGCGGGGATCGACTCAATTTATGTCGGCGTGAAAGTCGATTCAGTGAATCCGCTGGACTTCGAGAATCCGCGCGTGGACATGATCTACTTCGCCAAGGTCAAGGCGTACAGCGAGTGGGAGCAGGATCAGCAGGCGCGGGCAATCGCTATCGCCTTCGCTAATACCGAGGTCGCGGCTGCCTTGCGCGATCACGATGGCTGGACGACGGAGACGGAACGCACAGGCGATGCGACGTGGTTGGTGAAATTCAAAGTCGATGATACAGTGTTGGCAGAAGTCAGCGTCGATTTGGCGACTGGCGAGATAGTAGAAATGCAGATCCAGTAACGAGTAGAAAGTAACGAGTAACGAGTGAATTCGGGGTAGGGAATGCTGCCCCGATTAGTCTTTGCACCGCCAAAATCGCTGTAAGATTGTTTCTCTACACTATAGGGGAGGCACCGTGAATGCGATTTCGCGTTTCGAGGATTTGATCGCGTGGCAAAAGGCTAGAGTGCTGACAGCAGAAATCTATCGGATTACGCAGGTCGGTAAGTTCACTTCGGATCGCCCGTTTGTTTCTCAGTTACGTCGTGCTACAGTTTCCATCATGTCGAATATCGCAGAAGGACACGAATGCGCTAATCCGCGAGAATTTTAATATTTTCTATCGGTGGCAAAAGGCTCGTGCGCCGAACTGCGCTCACAACTCTATATCGCCCTTGATGCACAATTTATTACTCAGGAACGATTTGCGGTATTGCTTACCTTAACTACAGAGGTCGGTAGATTAATCGGTGGGCTGCGAACTTCGGTTATCAAGCGTATGAACAAATCGACCTAAACGCATTTTACTCGTTACTCGTTACTTTTCACTCGTTACTTGCTTTATGTCTCTTGAGCAACGCCCAACTATACTCGTCGTTGATGATGAGGAAACGATCCGTTCTGCCCTCAGTACCTTACTGGGGCGGGGCGGATTTACCGTGCGTGCGTCCGGCGATGGACAAGCGGCGCTGACCTCGATCAACGAGCAACGTCCCGATCTGGTGCTGCTGGATGTGGTGCTGGACGAGAGCAATCCCAACAGCATGGGCGGCTTGGACGTGCTGCGCCGAATCCGCGCGATGGAAGGCTTCATCCCCGTGATCATGCTGACCTCCTACGCCGAGTGGCAAGTGGAGAGTCTTGGACAAGGCGCGATTGCCTTCGTCACCAAGCCATGGGATGCCAACGCGCTGCTCGGTCAGATTCGCGCCACGCTCAACGCCGTCTCGCAGATCAGGCTGGATACGCTGAAGCAGCAGAGCGAACAAAGCACAGCTAGTTCAGCTAAGCTGCACGTTCAAGATGTAGAAATTGACCTCACGGCGTTTCGCGTCACCCGCAGCGGATCAGAGATCGATCTGACGCCGCTGGAATTCGCGCTGCTGGCATTTCTGGCACGGCATCCCAACCGCGAATGGACGCGCGAGGAACTGCTCGATCAGGTGTGGGGCTACGAGTGGGTCGGCTATCCGCGCACAGTGGATCGGCATGTGGCGGCGCTGCGACGCAAGTTGAAGCTGGAACGCGATGAACTGATTGAAACGCTGCACGGTACTGGCTATAAATTGATTCCATGAGCATCCAACTCGCGCCCGATCCGATCCCCGCAGCACCAACGCCCGCCCCAAAGGGTATTTTCCGACTCCCCGCCCGCTTGCGAAAACTACCGCCCCGCCGACTGACAATGCTCGTGGTTGCAGCGTTGATCGTGCTGTGGATCGTGATCCCGACGCTGATCCCCGCCACCGACGCACAAGCCGCGCCTATCGTGATCGCTGCCTCCACGCCGACAGGATTGATCTGGTTCGCAGTGGCGGTGCTGGCGACGGCGGCAGGCTTGATCGCACTTGGTTGGCGACGTTACGCGCGACCGTCAGCGCGGAAACGCGGCTGCCGCTCACGCTTAGTTGTTCCTGCCTCGCTGTTGGGTCTGCTGTTCCTATGGATCATCGTGCCGTGGTTACTGCCGGGCAACCTCAACCGCGCGGCACATGTGGCGATTCGGGCGTCGAGTCCGCTGGCGCTGCTGTGGTTTGTACTGGCGCTGATTGCGGCAGCGCTTGCGTTCATTTATGCGGGGCAACTTCTGGCGGAAGTGCTCGCAGCGCGGACTCGCCGTCAGCGTGTGATGAATATGGTAGAAGGGCAGATCGATACCGGGATTGCGCTGTTCAGCCGCGAACGTCAGCTTGAGTACATCAACATGGCGGGGCGCTTCTATTTGTTTCAAGATGGTCATCTGATCGATGAGGTCAGCAGTTTGATCGGCAGGGCACAGGAAAGCAGCAGCGTCACCGCACAGAGTTTCACCGTCGATGAACGTTTGCGCGTCAATGTGCAGGCGATTCCCGCGGTGAGCGGCACTGTCAGCGTGATCGTGCGCGTGTTGCAAAGCGATGCCGATCAGAACACCTTTTACGAGCGCTTCATCCGCCGCATCGTCCACGATATGCGGAATCCGTTGGCGGCGATCATCGCGCACGCCAGCAATCTCTACAACACGCCAGCCTCGGAAGCGGCGGAATGGCAGGGCACAGCACGCACCATCGAGAACGAGGCGCAGCGCTTGACGCGTTTGGTGGATAGCCTGCTGTTCGATGCGCGGTTATCGTTCGTGCCGCTTGCCGCCGAGCGCCTCGATCTGGTGGACGTGATCGAGGATGTGATGTTTCAGCACGACGAACGCGCTATGCGGGAAGGCAAGCGCATCGAAGTGCAGACGCCGCCCGAACCCGCGATCATCGAAGGAGACCGAGATTTGCTGGTGCGGGCGCTGGGCAATCTGGTCGATAACAGCCTCAAGTATGCCAGGTCGGGCGCACAGGTGCGGATCGTGCTGGAAACGAACGCCGGAGTTTATCAACTGCGCGTGATCGACACGGGCGACGGCATCCCGCCGGATTATCTGCCCAACCGCATCTTCGAGCCATTGGTTCGGGCGCGCAAGGACGGCATCAGCGGCAGTGGTCTCGGCTTGAGCATCGTCAAGAAGATCGTGGAGATGCACGGCGGCGCGATCACAGCGGAGAGCGAGATCGGGCGCGGCACCACGATGACGATCACGCTGCGAAGGCGGGGATAAGAAGTGCTGGAGTGCTTTGGTACTAAAGGTACCAGAGTCAAAGTGCCAGAGTGCCGAAGTGCCTGATATTGCGGTACAGTTACGGCTACAGATTATCTAGATCGCCTGAGTTTGGGACAATTTACCTCACCCCGGCTTCGCCACCCCTCTCCGTTTACAGAGAGGGGACTCGGTAATCGACGGTTATTCCCCTCGCTGCGTGCGGAGAGAGGTGACGCGAAACGTCGGGGTGAGGTCAGTGGTCCACCGCGCAGGTTAGCTATACGTGAAATTAGGTGAGCGATGCCAGTTATTGAAAATCGTTTTCGGGATCAGGTTGCCATTGTTACTGGTGCTGCCAGTGGTATCGGTAAAGGGATCGCGCTGCGATTGGCGGCGGAAGGCGCACATGTCGCGTTATTTGATCTGAATGCGGAGGCGGTACAGCAGACGGCGGCTGAGTTTGTGGCACACGGATATTCCGCTGAAGGCGTCGCCATCGACATCACGCAGGAAGCACAGGTGCAGGAGGCAGTGGCACGCGGCGCGGAGCATTACGGACGGCTCGACATCATGGTCAACTGCGCGGGGATCGTTGGTCCGAGTGGGATGCCGATTGCCGAGTACGAGACGGCGGCATTTGATCAAGTGTTGAACATCAATTTGCGCGGATCGTTCCTGATGACCAAGTACACGATCCCGTTCATGTTGCAGCGCAATTATGGGCGCGTGCTGTTGATCGCGTCGATCTCCGGCAAAGATGGCAACCCCAACATGATCGGCTATTCGACCTCGAAGGCGGCAGTGATCGGGCTGACGAAGGCGGTGGGCAAGGAGTACTCGCAGACAGGCGTCACGATCAACGCGCTGGCTCCCGCTGCCATCCACACGCCGATGATCGATACGATCAATCCGGCGCAGGTGGAGTATATGAAGGCACGCATCCCGATGGGACGGCTTGGCACGGTGGATGAGGTCGCCTCAATCGCCTGCTGGATCGTGTCGCCCGAAGCCACGTTTAACACAGGCGCGATCTTCGATCTGACGGGCGGCAGGGCAGTGTATTAAGGTTGCGTTTGTTATTAGGCATTGTCGTTAGGAATAACGATTCGCGCCTGTACACCAATCTGTTCCAACAAAAATAACAAACCACCACCATCAATTAATTCAATAGGTTTGTCCTTAGAAAATTCGTAGGCATCTTTACCGTAACTGCTGGTTGCGACAATGATGCCTTTATTTGCACCTTCATTCATCATTGTGCCAAAAAGATCACGAATCGCTGAGACACCGACTGTATTCTTGTACCTTTTTGCTTGTATAACTACTTTGCCGCCTAATACTGGACGAATATCGAAAGCAACAACATCGACTCCTCCATCGCGGGAGGAGCGTGTCAGGCGTGTCTCCAACCCCATTTTTTGAAATAGGTTGCTCACCAGAGTCTCAAACTCAATTGGGTTCAAATCCATCAAGTTCGGGCGGGATTCCAAATCTGAGATGACATCGCCACTCTCTACAAATCGTTTGTCTACCATCTTGAACTCAACAATTGGTTTAATAGGTTGTAATTCTTCTGGTTGAGGAGAGACTTGAGCGCCGAGATTTCGCAAACAAATGAGCTTATCTATTCGTGCCAGATTCAGTTCAAGGAATCGATCTTTGGGCACACGAACCGAGACAAGATGTGGCTTAACGTCTCGACCAGTTGCCAAATCAACCGTTTCGACAAAGCCGTTAAAGACTACTAATTCGAGATGATTACCTTGGTCTGCTTCAATAACTTCGTGAATCGTGCGTAGTGTTACAGCTGCAACTATATCTTGATAAAGAGCTTTTATTTCCGTCAGTTTTGCTGGCTTTTCTTCAATTTGATCCTTTGATTTTGCATACTTATATTCGGCAACTTTAGGAATGACAGTTATATCGGGAAGCTGATATTCGATGACTAGTTCTTTGCTTTCCGGTAAATACGCCAGCCGAAAACTTTGCGGGAAGCCTTCTGGATATTCGGATCGTTCCAAAACCATTGTGTTATAGGTATTAATCGACGAAATATCCCCTTCCATGTAACTGCGCTTTAGCTCGTCTACCTCTTGATTTCGTTGATCTACCTTCTGTTGAAATGCTGCCATATCAGCATCGTGTTGCCGTTGAAGTTCGGCTATTTTGAGCTGTCTTTCTTGTTCCTTATTCTTATGTTCTTCCATTGCACGATCATAAAGTTCTTCAGCCTCGCGTGTTTCGCGTTTATACCGAGCCATTCCCAGTGCCCGTTCCATTAATGTTGGTGGTTTTATCCGATTAGTAAAATGATCTTTTACGGGTTTTGTAGCGGCAGTTTGAAGAATTTGAGGTATGTATATGGTAGGAGGCTCGTCTGCAACTCGAAGTGTATCGAAGTCAATCATGTCATTAATCGACAACGTGTATTCAAGCACAGTTCGAAGTTGTTGCAACATCTGATTAGTATCTCGATTTAAATCTTCAACCTCCTCAATACGTCCCTCAAGGTATTGCTGCTTATTTTCTTTATCTAGGAGTTTTTGCTGTTTTGTACGCTCACGTTGCTGCTGTTCTATAAGCCGCAGTTCCCGTTTACGGTGGGCTTCGGCTTCGCGTAAAGATTTCGCCGCTTGTTTTGCGACAGCATTCATTATGCTTGTATAAGACTGTTTTGCCATAAGATTCAATCCAAGGTAAGGTTGGTTAATCGGTATTACATTGTTGTATTATACGTTCATAAATCTTCAAGTAGTATTACAAAATGAAAGACTACCACATCAACGCATTCTACAGCGCCGAGGATAAGCCATACATCGCAGACATCCCCGATCTCAAGTTTTGTACCGCGCATGGGGAGACGCCAGAGGAAACAGTGCGCGAGGTCATGATCGCTAAGGCAGCGTGGCTGGAGGTCGCGCGTGAGGAAGGCTTACCTATCCCGAAGCCCCGCTATCGTCCAGCGATCTACCAGTTGCGGGGCTGAAAGTAAACTGGTCTTTGCAGCGCCCTTTAGGGTGCTTCGTGCTTATAGCACGGTGCTTTAGCGCCGTGTGACCGATACGCTCCGCCACACCCCCGCGAATCGTCAACCTGTGATAGCATGAACAGCGCATAGATTCACCATTGCTATCCAGAGGTTACGATGAACAGATCGCTGCGCTACTTTCTATTAATCATCTGCGCCGTACAACTATTTTTTGGCATCGCTTTCACGTTTCAATTCCCCATCGCGCTGCAGTTGTGGCCCTTCCCCAACACCACGCCGCTGACCTACATCTTCATCGGCTCGATCTTCGCAGCGGCTGCCGCCTCGACGGGCTGGTGCGTGCTGACCGGCAACAGTGCCGGATTAGCGGGTGTGGCGCTGGATTACATCACCATCTTCGTGCCGATGTCGCTGTTCTCCTTCCAGATTAGCGGGATCGTGGGCAGCGGCGCGGCATTATTCGGCGCGGCGCTGATCACGGGCGCGGTTTTCGGCATTGGTCTGTTTCTATGGAGTCGCCGCCTGCCGATCCGCGATGCCCAACCGACGCCACCGCTGGTGCGCTGGTCGTTCATCGTGTTCGTGATCGCGTTGATCGCGGCGGGGATCGCGCTGGTGTTGAAAGTACCCAACATCCTGCCGTGGACGTTGACGCCGGAGCTATCCGTCGTGGCGGGCTGGATTTTCATCGGTGCGGCGGCGTATTTCGGGTACGGTGTGCTGCGTCCGGGTTGGTTCAACGCGGGCGGGCAATTGGCGGGCTTTCTGGCATACGACATCGTCTTGATCGTGCCGTTTTTGCAGCGCCTGCCGACGGTTGCCGATGAATTCCGCTTCGGCTTGTACTTCTACACCGTGGTGGTCAGCTACAGCGGCTTGCTAGCGATCTATTATCTGTTCATCAATCGAGCGACGCGGGTGAAGATCGTTATGAGCGAGGGGCGCTAATCCCGCTGATCGCGGCACTGCAAAGGTAGCCCGTCAATTGACTACCTAGTTACCCGCCGATACCGTAAATAAAAAACGCCCGTTGCTGAACGACAACGGGCGTTTTGATTCACCGATGCGTTAAGCCTTCTCCGTGACCAGCCGGAGCAGATCGCGGAATTTGGGTAACTGACCGGAGAGTAGCACATTGACGCGGAAGAAACGTGCCGCCAGCCACATCACCACAATCACGGTGAGCAGCAGCAGCGCCGCGCTGATCAGGAATTGGATCAGTGGCACTTCGGTGACCGTTGCCCGCATCACCATCGCCAGCGGCGAGGTGAAGGGGATCATGCTGAGCGTCGTCGCGACTGGTCCGTTGGGTGCAGTGGCGAACAGCGTGGTCGCCCACATCGGGACGGCTGCTGGCAGCGTGACTACTGCCGCCAACTGAGGACCTTCGCGCATGTTGGTCGCCAGTGCTCCGATGGCGGCATAAGAGGCGGCGAAGTAGAGATAGCCGAGCACGAAGTAAACCGCCAGCATGACGATCTGCTCGGTGGAGAGCGTGAAGCCCGCCAGCGGGATCGCACCGCCGAGCGCCTTGGTGGTCAGTTCGCGGATGATGAAAATGATCGCACCGAACCACAGCCCCATCTGCAGGATGCCTAGCAGACTGAGCGCCAGCACTTTCCCGAACAACAGATCGCGCGGGCGCACCGAGGAGAGCAGCACTTCAACCATGCGGTTCTCTTTTTCCTCGACCACGCTCTGCATCAGGTAACCGCTGGTGGTAAAGGCAGCGAACAGCAGCACCAGAGCAAAGATATAGACGATGGCGAAGTTAGAATCTGAATCGAGCGTTTGGTTTGCCGTGCCCTGTGCGTTGACCGTATTCGGCTTGAAAGTCGGCGCACTTTGTAGGCGTGCCACCAAGCGCGGATCAACTTGCTTGCCGGATTTATCGACTAGGCTCTTGGTCAGCAAACTGCGCAGCGAACCATTATCCACGTTGCTCAGGGTGATGCGCTCGAAGTACATGCCCACTTTGCCCGTTTGCAGGTAATCCGCCGCGATCAAGTAGTAGTAGTTGATCTTGCCCTGATCCAGCGCGTCCTTCGCCTCCGCTTCTGTCGGGTACAGGATCAGCCGCTCATTGGTGGACTTGTCAATCGTGCCGGAGAGATCAACCACGCCGATGGTATTGACCACTGATCCCGGCATGTTGACACCGCGCGGCACTTCTACCGCATCGGACTGCTCGGGCGGTTGGTTGGCACGCGCCTCTTGATATGCCGTAATGCCGAAGTAGATGGCTATTGCCAGCACAGGCACGCCAAAGGTCATAAACAGATAACCGCGACGGCGAAAGTTACGCATTAGTTCGTAACGGAAGATACGGATCATGCCAGTCAAGCCCTTCATGCCGTCACCTCGGATTCTTTCTGGTCGCGGGCGGTTACGATTGTGCGCCCTTCCAGCAGCCCGCGGATGATTTCACGCGGACCTAACTTCTTGCCGTAGTTCAACATACCCAGACGCATCAAGCGCGCCGCAATCCAGATGATGGCGATGATGCTGACGATCAGCAGCCCGATACTCAGCGCGATCTCGCCAGCATCTACCGTGCCCCACGACGCCCGCATGATCATGGCGGTGGGCGAGGTCAGCGGAAACAGGCTGAGGAATCGCGGTGTCCCCGTGTTGGGAGACTGCAAGAACTGCACGATGAAGAAGATCGGCACCATCAGCAGCAAACTGAAGATACCCGCATACTGGCGACCTTCCTGTTCGGCGTTGACCAGCGCCGCGAGTCCTGCCATCAGCGTGCCATAGATCAGGTAGCCAAGCAGGAAAAAGACCAGCAGCAGCAGGATGTAAAACGGCGTGATCGAGTAGTTGGCGAGGGTGCGCTGAATATCCAGCGTGCCTTGCGCTGCCGTGATACCTAAGCCGATTCCTCCCCAGATCAGAAGCTGCGTGATGCCAAGTGCGCCTAAGCCGAGCACTTTACCCCATAACATTTCCGTAGGTCGGGCACTGGTCAGGAACATCTCCATCATGCGGTTTTCTTTTTCTTCCGCCAGACCGGACATGATGAACTGAGAGGTTCCCATCATGGCGCTGAAGCTGATCATTACGAAGATGAAAGGCACGAAGAAAGAACCAAGCAGTGCTGACTCATCCAGCGGTTGATCACTGCCCAACCGATAGATCGTGGTATCCGCCAGTGGATCGACCAGCCGCGTCACCAAATTAGCGTCGCCCAGCTTAGAAGCCAAGCCAGCCTTCAGAGCATCGGTAAACTTGTCGTTGATCGCTTCATTGAGCGTCAATTCCTGACGGTTGTAAGTGCGAACCTGCCCCGTGCTCAGAAAATCTGATCCCAGTACGTAGTAGCCATCCAGCGCCTTTGACTGCAAATCAACAGCCGCTTGATCCTCACTGGCGATCAGCTTGAAGGGTGCTGGCAGCGTTGTACTGTCGAACACGCTCGCCTGATCGACGATGCCGATATTCTTGTAACTGCTGATATCTTCGAGCGTCTGGTTAAGCAGATTGAATACCACGAACAGCCCGCCGAAGGTGATCAGCGGGATGACGAAGGCGGTGAACAGAAAACTGCGTCGCCGGAAGTTAAACCAGTATTCGCGTTTGGCGATCAGTAGAATTTTTCTGATGTTCATCGATCACCTCAGTTGGCGGATATGCCGCTGCTGTTAGCACCGCTGCCGTTGCTGCCGTTGCTACCGTTCAGCGCACTGCCACCCGCCACGCGGATGAAAATATCGTTCAGGCGGGGTACTGCCAGCGCGAAACTGCTTACCCGCACATCGGGCGCGTCGGCAAGGCGGTGCATGATCTGGTCGGCGCTGACACCCGGAGCCAACATCAGTTTGTAGGCGCGACCATTTTCTTCCGGAGTGACCGTCTGTACACCAGCCACCGAGTTCCAATCGCCCGTACCGCTGACGATCACGGCGTTCTCGGCGTACTGCTGGCGCACTTCATCGACGGGTCCATACAACACGCGCTTGCCCTTGTTGTACATGATCAGGCGATCCGCCATTTCTTCCACCTGATGCATTTCGTGGATGCTCATTACGATGGTCGATCCCTGTGCCTTGAGTTTGTAGATCAGGTTCTTGATCATCTCGGTGTTCACGGGATCGAGTCCGCTAAAGGGTTCGTCGATGATGATCAGTTCGGGATTATGGATGACGGTAGCGACGAACTGCACTTTCTGCGACATACCGCGACTGAGTTCGCTAACTTTGCTCTGCTTATTTTCACCTAAGCCGACTTCATCCAGCAGTTGTTCGGCACGACGTTTGGCATCACTCTGAGTCATGCCTTTGAGCGATCCGAGATAGGTCAACAGCTCGACCAGCTTAACGTTTTTGTACAAGCCGCGTTCTTCCGGTAGATAGCCGATGCGCTCTTTGGTCTCCTCACGGAAAGGCGCACCAAAGACACGGATCGAACCACCATCGGGTTTGAGGATGTCAAGGATCATACGAATAGTGGACGTTTTGCCCGAACCATTCGGTCCTAACATGCTGAAAATCTCGCCGCGCCGCACCTCGAAGCTGACGTTATCCACCGCCAGCACGCTACCATAGCGCTTGCTGACGCCGTTGACTTCAATCGCATTGCTGTAAGAAGAGGAAGTGTTGGACATGATATGCAAAAAACCGCCTTTCTGCTCCTCATACATGCTACGTACAAGGATAGAATGAGTCGCATCAATTAGATCACGCGGAGTGTTATTTGTATCTCCACAAAATGTGGAGATGTACTCAACAGCATAGCAATAGCATACGTAATTTCACCTATATAAGCGATAAGTTGGGGCATTTGCCTTCCTTGCTGACCTCATCCCATCCACCAACGGATGAGCGCGTTTCCGCCGAAAGCACGATTGTATGATGCCACAAGCTCCTGTATCGTTAGTTACTGACGCAGCCAGCACACCATGATCTCTACAGTACGCTCCGTGCGGCGGGCTGCGCCGATCTAATCTTTCCATCCTTTTGGACAATAACTGAGCAGGAAATGAACTGGAGTGCGCTTGCTGGCAAGCGTATGCTTCTGTCATCGGCTTGGTTCAGGCACACGCAATTCGCATACAGGGAGACACATCGACATGGCACGCATCTTGATCTGCACTCACCCGATCACCGGACACGTCAATCCGGCGCTGGTGATCACCCGTAAACTGGTCGAACGCGGTCACGAAGTCCGCTTCTTCACAGGCAGTAAATTCAAAGCGAAGGTCGAAGCGGCGGGAGCACACTACCTGCCCATGAAGCACGCCTACGATTATGACGATGCGGATCTGGATACGGCGTTTCCGGGACGTTCTCAATTGCAGGGACTGTCCCAGATCAAGTTCGACTTCAGGAAAGTATTCATCGAGCAGATCGCCAACCAAGCCACCGATTTGCGCGACGTGTTCAAGACATGGCATCCCGATGTCCTCCTTTCCGATCCGGCGTTCGGCGGTGCACGGGTGCTCTACAGCTTAGGCGAGATCAAAGCGTGGGCGGTCTTTAACATCACGGTATTGGGCTTGCCCAGCGCCGATCTTCCACCGTTCGGCTTGGGGCTGCTGCCGGATTACTCCGCGCTGGGCAGGTTGAAGAATAAGGCGCTGGCATTCATGGCGATCAATCTGGTCTTCCGCGAAGTTAACGCCAGCCTGCGCGATCAACTTCAGCAGATGGGTTTGCCCATCGAACCCTTCGCGCCGATGTTCTCACCGATGCTGTATTTGCAGCCTTCGGTTCCGGCGTTTGAGTATCCGCGCAGCGATCTGCCCGCCAGCGTGCATTTCATTGGTCCGCTGCTGCCTGACTTGAAGAATGGGTTCGAGCTGCCCGCGTGGTGGGACGACGTGATCAATGCCGAGAAACCAGTTGTGCTGGTGACACAGGGGACGATTGCCACCGACGCCAGCGAATTGATCCAGCCGACCATCGAAGCGCTGGCGCAGCAGGATGTGCTGGTAGTGGCGACGGTTGATCCCGTCAAGTTGAATGGCACGCTGCCCGCTAATGTGCGTGCCCACAAGTTCATCCCCTTCGACTTACTAATGCCGCATGTCGATGTAATGGTGACCAACGGCGGCTACGGTGGCGTTACACTGGCGCTGTCGCAGGGAATTCCTGTGATCTGTGCGGGTACGACGGAGGATAAGCCGGAAGTGGGCAACCGCGTCAGCTATGCGGGCGTGGGCATCAACCTCAAGACCAACCGCCCGACTGCTGATCAGGTTCGCGCGGCGGTGCAGAGTGTCTTAGCGGATGCACGCTATAAGGCGAAGGCGGTACAAATGAAGGCAGAACTGGACAAGCACGATGCCGCCAGTGCCGCCGCGCACCTGATCGAGAAGCTGCTGACTACACATCAGCCGATCCCGCGCCCTGCTGAAGCACCGGTCTGGGCACTGGTCAACGCTTGATCAGTGGGCAGCCTAACCGCCCGGTAAGTTCCGGCTCATTCGGCGCATCAAGATTGTAAGCAGCGCAAGTGGGCGGCAGGATCAAGTTCAATACCAATAACTCGTTGGAGGCGATCCACAACTCAGGGGATTGCCTCCGTTGTTTTGTGATATGATCGCTTAACAAACTAAGCAGCTTAGTAATGCATGGCAATGCAAACGTCACC
This sequence comes from Anaerolineae bacterium, assembly GCA_019637555.1. Classification (GTDB taxonomy): domain Bacteria; phylum Chloroflexota; class Anaerolineae; order Aggregatilineales; family UBA2796; genus JAHBVK01. The sequence goes on along the minus strand of JAHBVK010000039.1, from coordinate 39,535 downwards.
AAACGGATTGAGTGCATGGACATCCAACTAATCATCGCTCCCTACGACTCCGGGCACTTCAACCAGCGTATGGGTGCGGGACCCCTGCACTTTTTGAACAACGGACTGGAGTCCACATTGAAGGTGGCGGGGCATCAGGTGGGTGTCAACGTGCTGAACCTTGATCTGCCCTTCAGTACCGAGATCGGCACCTCCGTGAAGGTGCAGAGAGCAGTAGCGACGGCGGCGCGCAGCGCCTTGCAACAGCCAGCCTTCCCGCTGTTACTGGCGGGCAACTGCAATGCCAGCATCGGCATGGTCAGAGCCGCCGAAGTAGACTCGGTGATCTGGTTCGATGCTCATGGTGATTTCAATACGCCGGAGACCACGATAAGTGGTTTCTTCGATGGTATGGCGTTGGCGATGCTTTTAGGACGCAGTTTTCGCGGGTTACTGGGTTCGGAATACCATCCGATCCCGGAGGCACACGCCATTCATGTTGGTGGTCGTGACTTCGATCTGGAGGAGTGGAAACAGTTGCAGCAATCCTCAGTGATGGTGATCTCGCCGGATGAAGCACGCGAATCGGGGATTGATCGTGCCCTCAGCGTATTGGAGCAAAAGGCGAAGCGGGTGCATATTCACTTCGATCTCGATGCGCTGGATTCCAGCATCGGCAGCGCCAACCAATTCGCCGTACCTAACGGCTTGAGCCTGAGCGACGCCCAGCGGATCATCAAGCAGATTCGGAAGCGCTTAACGCTGGTTAGCGCCACCGTATCCTCGTACGATCCGACGTGCGATGCTGAAGGCACGATCTTACAGGCGGGTACGCAGATCATGCGTAGTCTGGTGGATTAACAAACGATGGTGCGTCTTGCTGATGATAAGTGATACGATCCCCATAGACATAGAGATCGTTATTTGAGCTATCGTTTTATGTCTTTATTCAACGAACCATTTTTATACTCTGCCTATTCATATCTAGTGGAGGGGAGCATACTCCCATGACAACGACTGGTAATCCTCCTGCGGATGTCCAACAGTACGGACAAAGCATCTGGTACGACAACATCAGCCGCGACATGATCCGTTCCGGCGAATTGCAGCGGCTGCTGGACGAGTATGGCGTCGTCGGCATGACCTCGAACCCGACCATCTTCGAGAAGGCGATTGGTGAGGGGCAGTTCTATGACGATGCGATTCACAACCTGCTCGATCTGGACGCCAATGAAATCTTTGACCAGCTAGCGATTGACGACATCCGCGCGGCGGCTGATTTGCTGCGCCCGATCTATGATCGCACCAAGGGACTTGATGGTTACGTCAGTCTTGAAGTGTCACCGATGTTGGCGAATGATACCGAGACCACCTTGAGTGAGGCGAAGCGCTTGTTCAAAGCTGTCGAGCGCCCCAACGTGATGATTAAAATCCCCGGCACGCCCGCTGGCTTACCCGCCATCGAGGAGGCGCTGTATGAGGGCGTCAACATCAACGTTACGCTGCTATTCTCGGTGGAGAACTATGTGCAGGTGGCAGAGCGTTACATCAGCGCCTTGGAACGCCGTCTGGAAGCAGGCTTACCCGTCTCGCAGATCGCTTCCGTCGCCAGCTTCTTCCTCAGCCGCATTGATACGCTGGTGGATAAGCAGCTAGAGAACAACATCCGCGCCGCACAGGGACGCGATCTGGATCGCGTATCCGCTAACCGCCAGTTGTTGGGCAAGGCGGCAATCGCCAACGCCAAAGTAGCCTATAAGCGCTTCAAGTACCTGTTCTACGGAGATCGCTTTGCCAAATTGCGCGAGGCAGGTGCGATGGTACAACGTCCGCTGTGGGCAAGCACGGGTACTAAGAATCCGGCGTATCCTGATACGCTGTACCTAGACAGCCTGATCGGTAAGGATACGGTCAACACCGTACCACAGGCGACTCTGTTCGCCTTCAAGGATCACGGCACCGCTGCACCGACGCTGGACTACGGCTTGGATGAGGCACAAGAACTGCTGGACAAGTTGACCGAAGTGGGCATCGATCTGGATCGCATCACGCAGCAGTTGCAAGACGACGGCGTTGATCTGTTCATCGACAGTTTCAAGAAACTGATCAACCGCGTGGAAGGCAAGCGCAAGACTCTGCTCAGCGGCTTCATGCAGCGGCAGGATGTAGTGCTCGGTCAGTATCAGGATGCCGTCGCTAAAGAAATCAAGCGGCTGCGCACTCAACTGAGCATCACGCGGACGTGGAATCACGATGCCACGCTGTGGAAAGAGTCGGCGGATCATGTCAAAGTGATCAGCAATCGGCTCGGCTGGCTAACCATCGCCAACGACGGACGCATTGACCGTGCCAAGCTGCGCGATCTGCGCGACGAAGCCAAGAAGCTGGGCTGGACGCACGTCGTACTGCTGGGTATGGGCGGCAGCAGCCTCGCGCCCGAAGTGCTGGCGAGAACCTTTGGCAAACAAGCAGGATTCCCCGAACTGATCGTGCTCGACAGCACTGATCCCGAAACGATTTTGGGTGTCGAGAAAACCGCTGATTTAGATAAGACGGTGTTCGTGGTTGCCTCCAAATCTGGCACCACCATCGAAACGCTGTCGATGCAGCGTTACTTCTATCAGAAGTATCAGGAGGCGGGTAAGAAGGCGGGCGAGCATTTCATCGCCATCACCGATCCGGGCAGCAAGCTGGAAGGGTGGGCGAAGGAGTTGGGCTTCCGTCACACCTTCCTCAATCCCGAAGACATCGGCGGACGCTACGCGGCGTTGAGTTACTTCGGCATGGTTCCCGCCGCACTGCTCGGACTGGATTTCGAGCGGATCATGGATGCGGGCGCGGAGATGCAGGTAGCCTGCAGTCAGGGCGTCACGGGCAATAACCACCCCGGTCTGTGGTTAGGGGCGGTGATTGGCGTGCTGTGGCGCGAGGGACGCGATAAGTTGACCATCCTCGCCAGCGAAGACTTCGGCAGCTTTGGCGATTGGGCGGAACAACTGGTGGCTGAAAGCACGGGCAAAGAAGGCAAAGGCATCGTGCCGATCACGGGTGCATCCGTAGGGTTGCCGCACGACTACAGCGATGACCGCATGTTCGTATATTTGCGCTTGGATGACAGCGAGGCTAATCCTGACGCGGAAGTGCGCGCACTGCAAGAAGCCGGTCATCCGGTGGTGACGCTGCGCCTGCGCGATAAGTTTGACATCGGCGCGGAGTTCTTCCGCTGGGAGTTCGCTACCGCCGTCGCGGGCATGATCTTGCAAGTCAATCCCTTCGATGAGCCGAACGTCACCGAGAGCAAGAACAACACCCTTCGCCTGCTCGAGTTCTATGAGAAGGAAGGACGTTTACCACAAGAACTGCCGATCTTGCACGAGGAAGGCGTCAGTCTGTACGCAGATGCCGCCACGGGTAAGCTGCTGCACGACTTGGCGGTTCAGCAGTCGTTCGACAGCACCCAACTGGCGAGTTTGCTGGCGGCATTCTTCACGCTGGTACGCAGTGGTGACTATTTCGCGCTGCTGGCATATTTGCAGCAGTCGCCGTTCAACGAGGCAGCGCTGGAGACGATCCGCCGCCGCTTGCGCCACACTTTCTCGCGCGCGGTGACACTGGGCTTCGGTCCGCGCTTCCTGCACTCCACCGGACAGTTGCATAAGGGTGGTGCAAATAACGGCATCTTCGTGCAGATCACCGTCAGTGATCACGCTGATCCAGCGATCCCGCAGGCGAATTACGGCTTCAGCACGCTCAAGCAAGCGCAAGCCGCAGGCGATTGGCAGGCGCTACAGAGCAAAGGTCGCCGTGTCGTCCGTTTGCACATCGAGAACGATACGCACAGCGGTCTGGCGACGCTGGCGAAAGCGGTTGAGGCGGCGGCAGCGAAGCGGTTCTGATTGGATTGGCAGGTACGACGAGGGCAGGTTTAGAAACCTGCCCGTACAATGACGAATAAGTAGTCAACGCTGCTGTAGGGGTGGGTTAGAAACCCATAGGCATTAAGCTCAGGATGAGAGCAGTCCGCGCCGGGAGCTAAAGCAACCCGGCTACACCACTAGACCAGTATAAGACGGCTAAAGCCGCCTCTGGTGAGGGTAACGCTCATCGGTCGGCGTGGGCAGCGGACACGAACTTACGTCCGTTAGCGCAAGCCGACTTCAGTCGGGTTTAGCGGTATTGCCTTGTAGCCGGAGCGCTTTAGCCTCCGGTGTCCGAGCCGCCCCACCGCCTAACTTAGCTTGATGACTATAGGTTAGAAACCTGCCCGTACAATGACGAATAAGTAGTCAACGATGCTGTAGGGGTGGGTTTATAACCCACCCTTTTCTGTTTCATCTGCTCCAAAACGCCACGCAAGAGCTGATGATAGCTAAAAAGAAAAGCTTCAAAATCAGTAGCAATCAACAGATGAGTGATCGCGCGACTTCGAGAGTCTGTACTTCACCGATTTGAAGATTCTTGCGCCAGCCCGATGAGAATTCCTTCGGGTCCCCGGATATAGCATAGCCGATACGAGTCCTCATACTGCATTACTTCACCGACTAGTTGTGCCCCATGTTTGCGGAGTCTAGCGAGCGTATCATCGAGATTTTCCACAGCGAACATGACACGTAGGTAGCCGAGAGCGTTCACCGGAGCGTTTCGATGATCGGCGACTACAGGCGGGGTAAGAAACCGCGACAGCTCGAGTCGGCTGTGACCATCGGGGGTGACCATCATAGCGATCTCGACGCTCTGCGTGCCTAATCCGGTGACGCGCCCCGCCCATTCTCCTTCAATCATGGCTTTCCCTTCGAGCGTCAGTCCAAGCTCGCTGAAAAACGTGATTGCCTCATCGAGTGATTCCACCACGATGCCGACGTTATCCATCCGCTTAAGGTTAGGTTTTTCTACTGTCATCAGCTTACTCCGCTATAACAACGCTTCTGTCGTCGATGCCGATTGTGCGATCATTTTGTCTATCCGCAAACAGTCCGGGATTCTGTAGCCCGTTGCTTTAGCGTCGGGTATTGCTGCGGTACAATCAGCGCCAATCCGATTACTAACGAAAGCTAGTCGAACGAGCCAAGCCAATGACCGACTCAAGCAACAACAACATTACCGAACGCCGCAAGCTCGATCATATCAAGATCAATCTGGAAAAGGATGTTCAATTCCCGCGCCTGACCACCGGATTAGAGCACTACCGCTTCCTGCACGAGGCGCTGCCCGAACTTGATCTGGCGGAGATCGACACCAGCGTGACCGTGTTCGGCAAGAAGTTGGACGCGCCGATCCTGATCTCCTCGATGACGGGCGGCACCAAAGAAGCGCAGCAGATCAACCGCAATCTGGCGGAAGCGGCGCAAGAGAAGAAAGTAGCGATGGGACTTGGATCGCAGCGGGCGGCAATCGAACACCCCGAACTGATCCCCACCTACGCGGTGCGTGACATCGCGCCAGATATCCTGCTGCTCGCCAATGTGGGCGCGGTGCAGTTCAATTACGGCTACGGAATCGATCAGTGCCGTCGTGCCGTTGAGATGGCGGAAGCGGACGCGCTGATCCTGCACTTCAACACGCTGCAAGAAGCGGTACAGCCGGAAGGCGATGGCAATTTCAAAAACCTGTTACCCAAGATCGAGACCGTGTGCAAGCAGATCGGCGTGCCGGTGATCGCTAAGGAAGTCGGTTGGGGCTTCAGCGAACGTTCGGCGCGGTTGTTGGCGGAAGTCGGAGTCAGCGCGATTGACGTGGCAGGCGCTGGCGGTACGTCGTGGAGTGAGGTGGAGTATCACCGCGCACCGACAGCATCACACGCCCGCGTCGCCCGCAGCTTTGCCGATTGGGGCATCCCGACGGCGGAGAGCATTCAGTATGTGCGCAAGGCAGCGCCACAACTCACAGTGATCGCCAGCGGTGGTCTGCGTGATGGCATCGACATCGCCAAGTGCATCGCGCTTGGTGCGACCATCGGCGGCATGGCGGGACCGTTCCTCAAAGCTGCCGCCGAGTCCACGCCCGCCGTCAGCGAACTGATCCACGAAACGGCGCGGCAGATTCGCATCAGCATGTTCGGCGCGGCAGTACCCGATATCGCGGCGTTGCAGCGGACTCAATTGCTGCGCGTCTAATGTTCACACATGAACCAGCCAACTACGTCTGTCCCTTCTGCACGGTGATCAAGGGTGGAGCAAACCCTCCGCCCTACACCACGCAGCAGGACGTGATCTACCGGACTCCGCACGTCACTGCCTTCATCAATGTACGCTGGTGGCAGAACAATCCCGGTCATGTCCTCGTCGTGCCTAATCAGCACATCGAGAATATCTACAGCCTCACGCCTGATATTGCCGTTCACGTCCATGAAGCGGCGCGGCAGGTGGCAATCGCTTTCAAGCGCGTCTACAACTGCGATGGGGTATCGACTCGCCAGCACAACGAACCCGCAGGTTATCAGGAAGTGTGGCACTATCACCTGCACGTTTTCCCGCGCTATGAGAATGATCGGCTGTACGACTTGAACCAGTCCTATCGCACCACCACGCCGGAAGAACGATTACCCTATGCCGAGAAGCTGCGCGCTTATTTCAAGGCGTTATAGGCAACATCTTATCCGTCAGCACTACCTTGATCTGCGAGGGATCGAGCACAGCGATCCCTTGAGAGGTCTGCTCGGTGGCTAGTCCCGCCGCCTGCACGCGCTCGATGGTACGCTGTAGTTCGGCGGCATCCGGCAGCACGACGGTGTAATAGCGCATCCCTAGCGCATCGGCTGGCGTTGGCGGCAGATCAGTGCCTTTCCACGTGTTGAAGGCGATCACATGCGGCTGAAGCTCGTCCAGCCCGACCTCACCCATGCGAAAGTTCTCGATCACCGGACCAGCCTGAAAGCCAAGTGTGGAGGCATAAAACTGCATCGACGCTTCAAGGCTAGAAGCATAGAGATGCACATGTCCGATCCGTGTACCTTCGGGCAGTGGCAAATCCAAGCGATCTGTTTCACTGAGTTCCGCGAACAGCGCTTCCACATCCAGCGGATCGCGCCCGCTGCCGATCCTGCCATCAGCGTAACGCACGATCATGTCGCCGTTCACGATCTCAAACTGACCATCGTCTAGTGAGCGCACATACAATTCGATATTGTTGCCTTCCAAATCGTCCAAATACGTTGTCTTAGAGACGCCATGATCGGTGGGCGCGTTGGGATAACGTAGCGCGAACAGCCGCGCGAGGGCGCGGGCAAGCTCCTTGCGGCTCGGGTACAGAATAGCGAAGTGATACATGCCCGTCGCTTTCTGCACGCGCCGCGCCGAGGGGATTTCGCTCAGTCGCAGCAAAACTTCCGCCTCAGTTCCTAGCGCTGCTTCCGCGCCTTCACGCCAATGCAGCTTGAAGCCTAATACCTGCGTGTAAAACATGATCTGACGATCAAGGCTGCTAACAGTCAGATGCACATATCCTAAGCGCGTGGTCGCGGGGATTATCATTGTGTTCTTTGCACTCCGATGACAAAACAGATGAATCACCGGAGGCTAAAAGCGCTCCGGCTACAGGAAAAGCCTCTTAAGCCGACTTCAGTCGGCTTAAGGAAACTGATATAGGTTTGTGGTTAACAGCGATTATCGCAACGGAAGGCGGCTTCAGCCGTCTTTTGCTTGTCGAAAATTGTAGCCGGGTTGCTTTAGCTCCCGGCGTAGGTAACTGACTTGCGTCGCTTTGTCTTAATGATTCTGCCGCAGTCTCTTCGTTTACGATGATCAACCTGTAAACGTCTATCACTACCACGAGGGTTACGCAAGCCCACAGCCAACCTAATTTCAAGAACCCACCAACCGATTGCCTGTTATGCGCCTGTACTCGGCATAAAGAACAGGCGGCGAAAGCGACATTTTCTCAAACTATCGCTCCCGTCGCCCGTTATATTGGCGAGAATTAACCGCTGCCGATTAGCTCTTTGGCGCGTATCCTACTGCCACCAAGAACTGCGCCGACCACGGCAGATAGTGGCTGTAGAATTCCTCGTCACTGACGATGGTCTGCCCGTTCTGCGTGATCGTGCGGAAGACGCGCACATCGACGCCATCCACCGCGTAATCGACCTGCTGCGTCTGACCCGGCTTCAAGTCGGTACTCTCGGTGTACTTGGGTTTGCCGTGCGGCACAGAGTTGCTTAACGTCGGACCCGTCTTGGTGACCACGCGCCCTGTCCCCGTACTGTAGAACTTGAACGTCAGCGACTGCTTCTCCGGCTGGTAGTACGACTCCATCAGCAGATAGTAGGGCGTGTCATTGACGAACTTGAGGTCGATGATCGGAGAGTACACCGTCGCATCCAAGCCCACGCCGCTGTTGTACTGCTGACCGTTTGCTACCGCCGATCCCGATTCGTAGTAACCGACGCGGTAGCCGTGCGCGTAACGCTCGGTGATCGGGAATCCAGCGTAGAATGCCGCCTGAAAGACCGTGCTGGAGACTTGGCAGACGCCACCGCCGACGCCTTGAATGGTGCGATCACCGAAGATCACCAGACCAGTCTCGAAGCCGGATTCGGGGCTGACGTCACCGAGATACTTGTTGAAGGAGAATTCCTCGCCCGGTGCGATCACCAACCCATGGAAGCGCGATGCCGCCACCTGAATATTCTTGCGTCGTTCCAGCGATGAACCGTAGAAGAAGGTCGTCGCCGTGACCACATTCTCGGTGATCCCTAACTCCGCCGCTGTCGAGGTGCTGTTCACCGTCGGCACCGCCTGATCAAAGACCAGCGCCACACGGCGGTTATCGCCACGTGCCAGTGCCTGCTTGAAGGCGTCCACCGTCGCATCAACGTTGAGGATACGCCCGTTCTTGCTTTCCTCGATCAAGTCGAGCTGACCGGTGCTGTCGTTGAACAGGAAGCGTGCATTGACGGGCTGAACTTCCAGAGGCTGCGCCAGACCACTGAGAAAATTCTTCAGCGGTTCGACGTTGGTTTGCAGTTCGTAGTGCGCCTTACCGTCGGCATCATCGACGCGCAGAATGGTATACATGCCCGCGATGAACTCGCCGTTTGCTTCCCACGGTCCGGGTTCTCCGGGCTGCTGATTCTCCACGTAAATCTGGATCGGCGTGCTGATGGCGGTGCGTAGCTGCGTCGCCACCGTCTCGGCATCGTCAATAGCAGGCTGCGACTCACGCACGATCAGCGGGATTTCCGCGCCCGTCGTCAGATTCAAGACCACCTGCCGCACTGTGCCTACGGTGGCGGGTACATCCAATTCGCGTCCAATTTGCGAAGCGGTAGTGATCACCTGCGTGCCGTTCACCGTAATGGTGGCATCCGCGACCTGCTGATTGATCTCGGTCCCGATCTGGTTGAGGATTGCAATCGCTTTGGACTGATCGAAGACAATGGTCGGTTGGATCGCCATGCCATTGAGCCATGCCTGACTCTGGGAAGCCAGATTTCCGAACAAGCCCTGACCACGCCCAACAGCCATCGCCTCGTCCACCGTTTTCACCGGATCGAAGCTAACGCCGAGATCAGCCGCCGTTTTCTGCCACGCCTTGCCACCATCGCGGAAGGTAAACACCGCATCCGTGCCGTAGGTATAACGCGCGGAAAGCGCCGCCAATGCCTCCGAGCGTGACATGCCCGAAAGATCGATACCATAAGCAGAGACACCGGGGAAGATCGTATCGGTGTACTGAAGCTGATGAAACGCGACAAAAATAGCGATCACGAAAACGAATAGAATTAACGCCGCCGCACCGAGCAGCGGTAAGCGGATCAGCCACGGCAGCAATGGTGAACTGGATGCCTGCCGCGCCGGAACCCGCTTGATCTCATAGGGATTGCTGGGATTCTTGGTGGTCATGGGTACGCCAATACCTCAGACTCAAACTCAAACATCGGACTTGCTTTATGATCGGGGCGATTTGTCTACAGTGTAACAGCTTTTTCGGCACGTCGCACCTTAGCGTATACAATGAAGTGGCAAGGGGACGGGTTAACTAATGGACTATCGCATTCAACTCATACTACTTGCTAATGCGGCAGCCGCGTTGATCGGCGGTGCGCTGATCACGCCGCTGGTGTTCTGGGCAAAGGGGCGCAAGCCAGCCAGCGGATTCTTTGCCGGAGTCGCCGTTGCTGCCATCACCAACGTGATCGGCTTAATCTTGCTGTGGGTGCTGCTCAAGCCGAAAAAGCCAGATGGCGCAAGCTCACTGGACGTAATGACAGCGTATAACATGGGTATTGCGGCGGTACTCGGCAGCCGCTTAGAAGAAGCGCGTTACTACTTCGTGCAATCGACGCAGCTCGATCCGCGTCATATCGGCGCGTGGTTGTATCTGGCGCACATCGCGACCACGCCGCTGGAAGCATGGAGCTATGTGCAGCAAGCACGCGCCATCGAGCCAAGCGATCCACTGGTGCAGGAGGCGGTCTCCGTCGTCTGGCCCCAAGTACGCCACCTCTACGGCGAATCTGGTGATGTGCCGGAGTAGTCGGGAGGCGTTCAATGTTCTGGTGCTGCTGGCAGCGTGAACCAGAAGCGCGCTCCTTGCCCTGCTGCACTTTCAACGCCAACCTGTCCATTCATGGCGTTAACCCATGCTTTGACTATCGCCAACCCCAAGCCGATGCCGCCGCTGCTGCGTGATCGAGAGCGATCACCGCGATAGAAGCGGTCAAAAACGCGCGGCAGATCGTCCGCTGCGATGCCTTCGCCACTGTCTGCAACTGAAATATACACTGCTGGTAATCGCGCTGATCCCGTTACCGTTACCGATCCAGTCGATGTGTGTCGTAGGGCGTTGGAGAGGAGATTGTGCAGAATCTGCTCCAAACGCTCCGGATCGGCTTGCAGCGCTGGTAAGTCGGGATCAAGTTGCAGGGTCACGTGAACATCCTGTGCTTCCGCCGCTACTGTGAACTTCGTCACTACCGATTGTAAGACCGCGCCAGTATCGACTCGCTGCATGGCGAGAGGTAATTTTCCAGCCTCAGCCAGCGCCAGATCGCGCAGATCATTGACTAGGCGGCTGAGTAAGCGTGTTTCATCGTAGAGCGAGGCGATCTCGCTGCGTTCCAGCGGGTACACCCCATCGAGTAGGGCGCTTAAATTCGCCTGCATCACGCTCAATGGTGTACGCAGTTCGTGGGCAATATCCGCCATCAGATTGCGACGCAGTACCTCCGCACGCTGAAGCTCATCCGCCATCTCATTAAAGGCTTGACCAACTTGCCCTAACTCTGTCGTATCGTTGATTGTGACACGCTGATTCCAATCGTGCGTGGCAAAAGAACGGGCGGCGCTGGTCAGTTTGTTCAACGGCACAGTGATCCGGCGGCTGATCAGCAATCCCACCGCGATTCCGATGGCGCTGGCGACTAAGGCAGCGATGATCATCGTCTGTTGCAAGCGTGCCAGAAAATCTTGTTCCGCGGGCGTGATGGATAGGCTGCCAGCCGAAGTCACCGTGAGGTAACCGACTACGCTGCCATCAGCCAGTGCGACGGGCAGCGCACTCGCCCGCTCGTCGGCGTCCAGCCATTGATCCTCGTGCTGATGATGCTGATCATAGATGATCAGACCGTTCGCATCGGCAAGCAGGATGGTTGGCTGCCTCATCCCCATCGCCGCTCCTAAGCCCATGCCCATCCCGCCACCGTTCATCGCGCCGTGACCTCGATCTTCCGTGCTGACAGCATCAAGCGATGAGAATACGGAAGCCACGCCCGACCATGTGCCCGCTTGCTGATAGTAAGCGGTGAGTTGATCCAGCCAGCTGCTTTGTAAGAGAGCATCCCGACGCATCAGATATTGACGGAAGCCACCGCTGACGCCAGTCTCGGTCATCAACGCCACCACGAGCACCGTAAGCACCGGGATCAGGACTAGGGGCAGTGTCAACCGAAACCACAGTCGTTTACCGAGGCTCATAACTCTGTAGCTCCTTCGCGGAGGCGATAGCCAGCGCCGAAGACTGTTTCGATGTACTGCGGTTCAGCGGGGTTGCTTTCTATCTTTTTACGCAGGTTCTTGATGTGGCTATCAAGCGTTCGTTCCATGCCTTCATAGGCGTAGCCGAGCGCCAATTCAATCAACTCGGCGCGGGTGAAGGTGCGATTCGGCTGGCGCATCATGACCTGCAAAAGCGCATATTCGGTCTTGGTCAGGTCCAGCGGTTGAGCGTTCAAGGTGATGGTAAACTGCTGCGTATCCATACGTAAGCCGCCGCAAGTGATGATGTGGGAGGCGGTGAGCTGCCCCTGTGCGCGACGCAATATCGCGAGTATGCGTGCCACCACTTCACCGGGGCTAAATGGCTTGGTCACGTAGTCATCCGCCCCCAGCTCGAAGCCGTGCAGTTTATCCGCGTCTTCGATGCGTGCAGTCAGCATGAGGATCGGGATCGATGCTAATGCCTTGCTGCCGCGTATCCATTTAGCGATCTCCCAACCGTCACGCTGTGGAAGCATCAGATCAAGTACCACCAGATCAGGACGTTCGCTCTGGATAAGGTGAGTCGCCGCCGCGCCATCATAGGCGGTTAGGACCGCCAGACCCGACTGTTCTAGGTAACTTTGCAGCACACGCACCAGTTTGCGATCATCATCAACGACCAGAATCCGCTGTGCCATAACCGTTTCTTGCCCTTACAATACTGTGTTAGTTCCAGCCTCTACCTATCATCTCAAAAAAGTCAAAGAGGGCGAAGTCAGCTTCGTCCTCTTTTCCCGTGATGAAGATCAGGGTTTTAGCGGCGGTGACGTCCGTAGCCTTCGTCGTTATGGCGCATCATGCCCATCCCCATGCCGAAGCCCATGCCCGCGCCACCACAGCACAGTTCGTCATCATCGGTGCAGGGTCCTAAGTTGCCCCACGCGCTGCTGTTGTACGGTGTATTGAGGCGGGTGGTAACATTAGCTTTCATTTGCGCTAGCGCGGCATCTGCCTGTTCCTGAGTCAGCCGTCCGCTAGTGACTGCTGCTTGCAACTGTGCCGCATGCGGAGCGACGAAGGCGTCAACGATGCTTTCCAGCGCTACGCCCTTCTCTTTAGCCACATCAGCGATGGTTTTGCCCTCGGTAGCAGTCAGTTCCGCCACCAGTGCTGTTTGATCCATGCCCAGTGCTTTCGCCGCAACGGCGATCAACGAATTGTTGTAACCGCCCATGCCCATGCCGTTACCATTGCCGCCCGGTCCCTGCGCGTATGCACTATTTATCGCCAGCGCACCAAGTGCAAATACAACTGCTGCAACGAGTAGTAACTTCACCGACTTGCCAATCATTGTTGCCTCCAATGGCATCCATATTTACTATGACCACAGTCTAGAGCAGGGGATGTGGAAGATTTATGGAGAAATGAAAATTCCGATCAGGCAATCTTGCGGCACTTTGGGATGCTGCAGGGATCGGGTATTCTCTGTGACCAGCGCTGCCTACGAGGCGTCTGCGCATCTCTGTTTGACCGTAATTTAGTGATCTAGTAGTTCCGTCGCCAATCGATACTATCTGCATATGCTGAACTCACTTCGCCGTCGAAACGTAAATGTACGCAGCTTCTGGCGGACACTAACCCGCCCCTATTCCAGCGTCAGCGAACCTAAATCCATCTCGCTGCACCCGATCACGCCGCTGTCCCGATCTGCGTTGTTCGTGCTGGTGCTGTTGTTCCTCGTCATCTTCGCCAGCCGCGTCTATCGGCTGCCGACGCTGAACATGGAAAAGGATGAAGCATGGTCGGTGTGGATCACGATGGGCAACCTCCAGCAAGCAATCGACTGGACGCCTTACGACTGGCCCCCCGGTCACACGATCTTCGTCTACTTCTGGCGCGCGCTAACGGGGATCACGCCGTTCGGGTTGCGCATGTCCACGATCCTGACGATGCTGGTCACAGCGGCGCTGCTGTTCGCCGTCACGCGACGGTTGTTCGGAGTCAAAGCGGGGATCATGAGTGTGCTGGCGTTCAGCGCACTCGGCTACGTCCTCTTTCTGAGCACCATTTTGCGCGCCTACACACTGATCCTCGCGCTGTTCATCCTGTCACTGTGGCTAATGCTGCGCTATTTCGAGCGCCCGTCGATCTGGCGTGGCGTGCTGCTCGGCTTGACGCTGACCGTGATGTTCTATATCCACACCACCACCGTGATCGGGATGGCGATGCTGGCGCTGCTCAGTCTGCTCCTGTTCCGTGCGCCGCGCCGCTGGTTCACGCTGTGGCTGCTGCCGGGGATCATTGTCGCCGCGCTGTGCGTGCCCTACCTGATCGCTAACTTCTATGTGGTCGGAATCAAGAACCAGAACGTGGCGAAATTCGTGCCGTTCGTGCCCACCGAAGTTCGCATTGTCAATCACTATCTCGATTATCTCGGTCAGCAGCCCGCGCTGTTCGCCGCCTTGTTCATCATCGCCACCGCGCTGCTGCTGGATCGCTGGCGCGTGCGCCGTCAGGTGATCACGCTGCTGATCTGGATGCTGATGCCCCTAGTGCTGGTGTTTCCGCTTGCGCCCGTCGATGCCTTTAATCCGCGCCATTTGTCGTGGGTGATGGTCGGATTGGCGCTGTGGATCGGTTGGGGCTTGTCGCTGCTGCCCCGTCCGGCGCTGATCGCTGCGGCGTTGGTGCTGGCGCTGGTCGGCTTTGATCGCATCCCGCTGGAACGCTACGAACCGATCCCGCGCCTACCCTTCGTCAATATCTTCGAGGAACTGCGCACCGAATGGCGCGGCGGCGATGCCATCCTGATGGATTTGATCTGCAAAGACTGCATCCCAATTGACGCCGAAGAATGGGATTACTTCGTGCGTGCCTATTTCCCCAATGGGCTGCCCTTCATCACGCCCGCGCAGTTGGCCACGAACCAATATCGCCGCGTCTGGTATGTCTCCACCAAAGGCAAGGAAACACCGGAAACCTTCGCATCGGTGCAACAATCGCGCGGCATGATCGGCACGATTGGACCTGATACTTTCCTGTTCCGGCTGTACGAAGCGCCCATCGATCCGCAGGGGATTTTGTTCGAGAATGGGATGCGTTTTCACGGCGCGGAACTGCTCAACGATGTCAACCTGTCGTTGGTCTGGCGTGAGGGCGATACGGTACGGATTCGCATCTTCTGGTCGGTGGATGCACCTGTGACGCTGGATTACAGCGAGGGATCGTATTTGTGGGATCGGGCGAAGGGTGTGATCGCGCAGCGCGACGATCCGCCGCTGGTACTCAACGGTCCGACAGCAACTAGCCAGTGGATTCCGGGTCAGATTTACATTGAGGAGCGCACGCTCAAGCTGGCATATCCGCTGACCACAGGTGATTACGATATCATGCTGTCGCTGTACCACTTCAGCGATGGCGTGCGGATCAGTGCGCCGGGCGTGACGCAAGATAACCTGCTGCCGTTAGGTACGATCTACGTCAAGGCGTGGTAGCGGTTAGCCTCACCCCCTGTCCCCCTCTCCAATCCGAGTACAGATTAGGAGAGGGGGAACCCGTAGGCGGAATTGATTTACGATGCCCATCGAAGAAATATTCAAATACGTTCGTTGAGGTCAATTCAATTAGAATCAAAAAGCGGGAGAACCCATCGTTCTCCCGCTTATGTGTTGCTGAGGAGTGTTCCGCGATGTGTAGAAGGATTGGACTTCTACTCACCACCGACAAGCAACTGGTTGTGCAAACCTACTTAGTTGGCTTCCAGTTTCAGCACGCCGCCGGTCATACCGGGAGCGAAGGCGATGGTGCCGAAGCTGACGTACAGTGCACCATCAGGACCTTTGGCGATAGCGAAGGGAGCAGGGATGCCTTCCGCCACTGGCGTCGCTCCACTGGCATCAACCTTGACTACGCTGCCCGGTCCGGGACCCTGCTCGGTGAACAGCACCAACTGCACCGCGTAGAGGGTATCACCATCTAGCAGGATGTCGCTGACTGCGTTCAAACCAGCGAAGGTTTCCGCCAACTTGCCATCTGCCCAACGCTCGACCTTACCAGCGCCGGGAGCCAGACCAGCACCCAAGAAACCGACATAGATATCACCATTAGCGGCGACTTCGACGGAAGTGGGCACGGAGTTATCAGGCCACGAGGCGACGACAGCCAAACCAGCTTCCTTCGTCCACGAATACATGGAGTTACCACCCGCATCGGTGATCAGCAGCGTACCATCAGCCGTCCATGCGAGGTCGGTGACGTTGCTATCGATCTCGTTGCCGTCAGGATTGTTGGTTTCTTCGTAGTCGCCGGGGCTGATGAAATTCTTGACGCGCAAAGTCTTGGCGTCGAGTTCTACGACTGAGTCCGCCCAGAACAGACCGGGCATGGCAGAGGAAGTGACGATCCACAGCGAGTCACCGTGCGGGATAGCGCGGTAGACGCCGATGGTTTCGGTTGCGCCCGCATAGCTGGGCAGTCCGGCGATCACAGGCTTGGCAGTGCCATCAGCCGCAACCGAGAGCACCTGACCGGAGAGACCAGTCTTGAAAGTCTGCATCGTGCCATCACCTTCGGTGCTGGGGACGGAGACTTCAGCTTCACCACCCGTACCAGCTACCGCCACCAGCAGATTACCAGCGGCATCGAAGGCAACACCACGCGGTGCATTCAGATCGCCAATCACCACCGTGCCGGGCAGTTGAGGGGCATCTTGCGCCTGCACGGGCAAGTTCAACCCGCCAAGGGTGAGTAAAGCCACTGCACCTGCAACGGCGAGTTTAGAAACAAGGCGGTTCTTACCGAAAATACCTGTCGAACTCATGAAAAATCCTCCTAATTGCCGAACGCATAGTGATTGTTGCTACGGGCACTACTGTACATCGGCTAGGGAGGAGAAGACAGGTCAAAAAGTAGTCACTTTTTATCCAACTTTAGTAGGAGATGGCGGACGGGCGACGCTGAACTACAGCGACGTACACTGACATCGCCCGTCCTAACATGTAGCGGGCAGCCATCCTAGCGTTTACTAAGGATGAGACCGCCGTTGATCGTGCTGGATCATTTTGTAGATCGCATAGACGACCAATAAGCCGATAGCCAAAGCGCTGCTGAAGCGCGGGTCAAGCAGAGCGGTTAGCAGCACCAGCAGGGCAGCAACAATGGCAAGGACACTATCAGTTGGAGAGTTCATTAGCACCTCACTCCATGTCCATCACCTTTCATACCTCTCAAGTTTCCCACCTATCTGCAATCCCACACAGTGAGTTTCCGCTAGAGATGACCTGACGATGATCATAGAAACTGATCTGCTGACAAAGTGCATATGAAGTTGATGACAAATGACGCTGCCAGTTGCGGTGCTCAGAGTCACGATATGGTATTGGACGCTCACCACCGCCACGCTCTTTCAACGCGCCACCACACCGCAGCGTTCCACTAGTTGCCAGAAGAGTTTTATTCATCCACATGGGCAAAAGGGGCATCCTCCATGAGTCAACCAAGAACTATCTCCTCACTTTGCTTCGTGATCCTCGTCTTGGCAATCTGGGCTGCCGGATCTGGCGTCGGATTGCTGTGGCAGCAAGCGGGCAGCAGTTACCAGTTCACTTCGTTACGCGGCGAAACAGTGGAAATATACGGACACGGGCTATATCGCTACGACAGCGTGATGGTCGCCTCGCAGGGCATCGCGCAGGACGCAGTAACCCTGCTGATCGGCGTGCCACTGCTGCTCGTCTCGTTACTATGGGCACTGCGCGGATCACTGCGCGGTAGGCTGCTGCTGCTCGGCACTCTTGGCTATTTTCTTTATGGCTATGCAGCCTTTGCTTTTGGTGCGGCTGCCTACAATTCGCTGTATCTGGTCTACGTGGCATTGTTCGCGTTGAGTCTATTCGCCTTCTTGCTGGTCTTGAACAGCATCGACATCGCCAGTTTGCCTGACCACTTCGCGGCGGCGCTGCCACATCGTGGTCTTTCCCTGTTTGGCTTCTTCGTCGGCGCATTCCTGCTGATGTCGTGGCTCGGACGAATCGTCCCTTCCCTCTCGCAAGAAGTGCCGCCGTTGGGCTTGCAAACTTATTCGACACTGGTGATCCAGACGCTCGATCTGGCGCTGATCGTGCCGCTGGCGTTCATCTCCGGCATTCTCCTGTGGCGGCGCACGGCATGGGGTTACCTGCTGATGTCGATCCTGCTGCTCAAGGGGCTGACACTGGCGCTGTCGATCACGGCAGGGGTGATCGGACAGGCAGTCGCGGGCATTCAGCTTTCCTTCGGTGAAGTAGTGATCTTCCCGCTGCTCACGTTGATCGATCTGGCGCTGACCTATGTACTGCTGAAAAACGTGATTGAAGGACCTAAAATGCACATCACCGTTACTAGAGAAGGACAGGCGGTGAATCCGCGTCTTGCTCATGATCACGCGTGAAGCTGATGAACAATATTCATCCCGTTGTAACAACTGATGCCACCGCGCAAGCAAGTGCCGCCGAGCAGCGTAATATCCAAACTCGCCTCGTGATCCTTGCATGGGGCATCACACTGCTCGCATCAATGCTGCCCGGAATTATCGTACAGGAGGCGCATATCTCACTGCCGCTGCCTGTGCTCTGGCTGCAAATCGGCTTACTGGCGGCGCTGTTCGCCGTGAGCTTTATCTGGAAAACAATCCAGCCGCTGCGGAATTTCTTCCTGATCTTCATCGCGCTCTACGCATTGGATGCGCTGTTCGCATGGATCGGCAGCACAGCGCTGTGGCGAGCTACCTTCGATCTCGGCGCTGGCGCAGTGGTCAATGATCTATTCAAGAGTCAACTACTACGCTTAGCAGTGGCGCTGATCATGATCCTTGTACTCACCCTGATCTTCCGGCGTCGATCCGACTTCTTCTTGAGGTTGGGGGAACTGGATGCGGAAGCTGCACCAGTACGCTGGTTGGGTATGGATCGTCCCGTGGGTTGGCGGCGCTTTGGCATCATCCTGTCGCTGTGTATCACGCTCGGCACACTAGTGTTCCTGATCCTGGCGGGGCGACCATCGGGCGAAATGCTGACTAGCATCCTGCCGCTGCTGCCGATCATCCTGTTGATCGCCGCGATGAATGCCTTCAGCGAAGAAATCAGCTATCGGGCAGCGCTGCTGGCTCCGTTACAAAACGTGGTAGGTAAGTCGCAGGCGCTGCTGCTGACGGCGACACTGTTCGGGCTATGGCACTTCTACGGTGTGCCTTATGGCGTGCTCGGCGTGCTGATGGCTGGGGGCTTAGGTTGGTTGTTGGGCAAGAGTATGCTGGAAACGAAAGGCATCTTCTGGGCGTGGGTGATCCATTTCTGGCAAGATGTGGCGATCTTCGCCTTTATCTGTGCCAACTCGATTAAGCCCGGAGGATGAACGGATGTCGTAGTCTGCCCTTTAGGGCGCACTTTCAGACAGACGAATCGGAAGGCTGATACAAGGTTACTGGATACTAAACTAAAAGGGTGGGTTACAAACCCACCCTCATCTTTGTGATCACCCATCCGCCATGATCTTGTCGATTGCCTCGACTAGCTGCGCCAGATTGCGCACCATGAACACGCCGCTGCTGACGGGCGCATACTTGTGCATATCGCTGTCGCCTGTACCCCACTCATGCTCTGGCTCAGGATTAAACCACAAGACGCGGCGCGAACGGCGACGCAAATCATAAGCCAGATCGATGCGCGGATCGTTGTAGTTGTTGCGACCATCACCGAGGATGATTACCGTCGTGCGACTGTCTATCGTCCCTAACGATTCACTGAAGAAGGAATTCAAACTGTTGCCCAGATCGGTGTTGTAGTGACCGGGTGGATTTTCAGTTAACACATTACGTACGGCGACATCGGGGCGCTGTTCCTTGAAATAGTGGGTGATCTCGGTCATGTCGTCGATGAAGATGAAACTGTGCGTCTTGCTCACCTGATCTTGTAATTCGTAGACCATCGTCAGCAGAAATTCGGCGCAGTAGCGCATCGAAGTAGAAATATCGCAGATCACCACTAGGCGCGGCTTCTGATGCCGATCCCGATGCTTCAGTTCCAGCGGCACGCCGCCGTAGCGCAGATTGTGCCGGATCGTGGCTTTGGGATCTGGTTTGCCCTCGTTGGCGCGCTTCTGCCGCAATGCCGCACGGCTGCGTAATCTGGCAGCCAGTCGCTTGATCTCGTCGCGCAGTTTGTCAGCATCTTCGGGCGACAGATACTGGAAGGGCATGTTCATCAGATCGCGTTCGTCGGGCGGCTGTTGTTCATACTCCTCGACCATGTTCTCAGCGACGTTGCTGCCCACGTAACGCGAAATCTGCTCCGCCAGCGCCTCGCGGTTCTGCTGCATCATCTCCATGATCTCGTTGATGCTTTCCTCGCTCATGCCCATCTCGCGCAGTTGATCCTCAAGCTGTTCGAGCAATTCCTGCAACTGCTGCATCCCTAGCATCCGCTGCATCATGCGGTTGTAGTAATTTTCCTGACCGGGTGTATCGGCGTTCTGCAAGCCCATCTGCTGCCCCATCTGCTCAAGCTGGTCTTGACTGAAGGGCTGCCCTTGCATCATCTGCTGCATTAGCTGCTGCAACATCTGCTGAAGCGACTGCGTGTTGCCCATCAGCGATTGCAGCGCCTGTTCCAGCATCTGCTGCTGATCGGGCGAGAGTTCCTGTTCCATGTTGAACATTGGAGGCGCGGCGGTATCGAAAAATAGTGGGAAGAAATGCTCGAAAGACTCAATATCATCCGCCTCTTTGACCAGCGTGCTACGCAGCGCGTGGCGGAACACATCGCGGTCAAAGACGCCGATTTTGTCGATGGCGTTCATGGCGTCGTAACTCTCAGCCACCGAAATACGAATACCGGAAGCTCTCAGCGTGCGGATAAATTCGACTATTCGCTGATCCATAGCCCTACTCCCACTCTCAATAACCTAGTTGTTCCCATTCCTATTCCAGCGAGGCGCTAACGCCACATAGATTTCGGCGTCGAATGCTCCATCTTCGCGCCCGACGGAAAGTTCCCGAATGCCCTCGAAGCGGTAACCAGCGCGTTTAGCTACACCCGCGCTCGCCTCGTTGCCCGCCTGTACGATGATCTCGATGCGGCGCAGTGCCAGATCGCCAAAAGAGTAATCGGTCAGCGCCTTGACCGCGCGGGTCATCAAGCCTTTGCCCTGATACTCTGCGCCGAGCAGGTAAGTCAGTTCGCTGTTCTTCCACGCGCGTTCCCAGCGATTACTGATCATGCCTGCCAGTTCGCCCTGATGGAAGATGCCCAGCATGATCCCGCCATCATCCGCCAACCGTCGCAGAAATTCGTTGATCAGCGCCAGCGCTTTGGTCTGATCAAACCTTCTTGCCAGATCCAGCCACTGCCCCAGATACGCTTCATTGCGGACTACCAGTGCCGCCAATTCTTCAGCGTGATATGGCAGCAGCAGCCGTAGATCGGCATCGTCGCCCAAGGGATAATGCAGCACAGAATCTCAATCCTTCAACGTCTATTGCAATGTCAGAGTTGTGCCAATGCCAGTCCAATCGCCAGCGAGGTCGGCGCACTGATGAACTCACCAGCCAACCAACGCCGACGCACGTCATCCAGCGGCAGCCAGTGCAAACTGAAATCGCCCACGTCGCCGGAATCGGGGTTCTCGATGATCCGCCGCGATCCCCGCGCTAAGTAGGCGTGACACCAACCGCAGTCACGGTTGGCGTCCATGATGTACTTACCCAGATACTGCCACTCGTCCGCCGCGATCCCTGCCTCTTCGCGCAGTTCGCGTTGGGCGGCGGTGAGCATCTCCTCGCCGTCTTCGATGTGTCCGGCGGGTAGCTCCAGCGTCCATGTCCGCGCACCCTGCCGATACTGCCGCACGAAGGGAACGCTGCCGTCTTCAAGCACCGTGAACACGATGATGAAAGCTGGCAGTTCAACGCGCAGCCACTGGCTGATCACCGTGCCATCGGGCAGGCGCACATCCTCGTCGTAGACCCGCGCAAAAGGCGAACGATCTGCCAGTAAACGCCGATCCAGAATATCCCAATCGGGCAGCACTTCAGTCATCACGACCTGCGATCAGTTACGCCGTCCGCCGCTGCCGAGTCCGCGATCATAGGGCGTGGGAGGGCGTCCCGGCAAGTTAGAGCGTCCGCCGGAAGATTGCCGCCCGCTGCCGCCACCGAGCTGACGCTTCGCCCGCAGCACATCGGCTTCGTGTTTGAGCAGTACCGTGAGCGTGTTTTCCAGCGTATTTTGATCCAGCGAGTCGGCGTTGAGCATGACCAGCGCCTTCGCCCAGTCGATAGTTTCCGCGACGCTCGGATGCTTCTTCAAGTCCATGTTGCGGAGATTTTGCACTACTTCTACCGCCTGCTGTGCGATCTTGACGTCCAACTCCGGCACGCGCAGCCGACGATGCGGAGTTCTTCGTCGTAGTTGGGATAGTTGATCGACAGATACAAGCAGCGGCGCTTCAACGCCTCCGAAAGTTCGCGGGTGTTGTTGCTGGTCAGGATCACCATCGGCTGATGTTTGGCGACCAGCGTTCCCAGTTCGGGCACACTGATCTGGAAATCGCTCAGCACTTCCAGCAAGAACGCCTCGAACTCCGCGTCCGAGCGATCAATTTCGTCGATCAGCAGCAGCGCCGGTTCGGGCGAAAGGATCGCTTGCAGCAGTGGGCGAGGCAATAGGAAGCGGTCCGAGAAGAATACATCTTCCTCTTGCGACAGCCGATTCGCCGCGTCGCTCAGGCTGCCGGAGCCAGCCAGCAAATCTTGCAGCTTATCGCGTAGTAGCTGCGTGTATAACATTTGCTTGGCGTACTCCCACTCGTAGAGTGCCTTGCTTTCATCCAAGCCTTCATAGCATTGCAAGCGGATCAGCTTGCGTCCCGTCGCCTTCGCCCACGCCTTACCCAATTCCGTCTTACCAACACCTGCTGGACCTTCTGACAAGACGGGCTTACCTAGCTTCTCCGCCAGAAACAAGACCGTCGCAATTTCATCCGAAGCAATGTACTGCTGCTGCGCTAATGAGCTAATGACTTCTTTCGTCGTTTGGAACACGAATGCCTCCCGATCCACCGAAAACATTTACTCTGTCGATTGTATTGTTGCGCGAATTTGACCGTGAACTAACCATGGGCGGGGAATTTGGTCAGGGGATACTTAACTGCGATTGTAGCACGAAAGTGAAGCGCAGCAATAAGCCAAACGCATAACTAATCAAAAGTTTAGGTGAAGCACACTCTAAGTATCGACCCCGTCGCGTTGGTGTAGGAGCTTAAATTATCCTGCTCGGTTCCCCCTCTCCTAATCTGTACTCGGATCGGAGAGGGGGTCAGAGGGGGCTGTCACGACTTCCCCGCCAAGCGCAGCACCGTGCCGAGCAGCACGTTCGCGCCGTTGACCACATCTTCCGGCTTGGTGTACTCACGCGGATTATGGCTAATCCCGCCCGCCGAGGGCACGAAGATCATAGCGGAAGGGGCGACGTGCGCTATCGTCTCGGCATCATGCCCCGCGTAGCTGATCAACCGCGTGTGTTTCAGCCCGCGCTCATCTGCTGCTGCTTCGATGTGCTTGAGCAGCTTCTCATCCATCAAGGAAGGGGCGAATTTGCCGACGGGTTCGATCCGCAGCTTCAAGTCGTGATCTTCTGCGACTTGCTCGGCAAGCTGAAACAAGTCATCCTGCATCTGATCCAGTAGTTCCTCATCACCATGTCGGAACTCTAATGCCAGCCTCACTTCTCCCGGCACAATGTTGAACGCCCCCGGGGCAACCTGAAGATTACCCACATTGACCACGCCCGGATCGAACTTTGCTGGCACCATCTTGCGTGCACCCTGAATGAAGGCGGAGGCTCCCCACAGTGCATCCGCACGTTTATCCATCGGAGTCGTGCCCGCGTGTCCGGCGCGTCCGCTGAAGGTTAGCCAGAAGTCGCGGATACCGACGATAGCCGTCACCGCACCGATGTCCAGCATGGAGCCTTCCAGCCTCGTGCCCTGCTCGATGTGGATTTCCAGATAACCGAGCAGGAAAGCTGGGTCGCGCCGCGCGCTTTTGATCGACTCCTCGCTGATGCCTAACCGCGTCATGCCCTCGCGCAGCTTATCGACGCCCACGCGCGATTGCGACAGCGATTCTGCCGTCAGCTTGCCAGTCAGGGCACGGCTGCCGAACAACGCCAGCATTGATCCTTCTTCATCAGTGAAGGAGATGCATTCAACGTGAAAAGGGAGTTGGATATTTGCCTCGCGGATAGTGCGCAGGACTTCCAGCGCCGAGAGCACGCCGAGCGGACCATCGAACCTGCCGCCGTTGGGCACGCTATCTAAATGCGAACCAAGCAGCAGAGTCTTAGCATTAGGAACATCGGATTTGAGGATTGCGGAAAGGTTTGCTGCGCCATCTTCGCGGAACTCGAAACCGTCATCGTTTACGCAATCTTTGAACCAACGTCTTCCCTCGACATCCGCTGGTGACATAGCGGAACGGTTGACCCCGCCATCCGCTGTCGCACCGATCTGAGCCAGCGAGTCGAGATTGTCGAGCAGGCGTTGAGTATTGATCTGAAGCATCTTACGTCCTTTGGGAAATCACTACTCAAATCATACAGCGACTCGTAACCGTGACCTAGTGGAAAACCTGTAAAATTTAGCGTGGTCTGAAGGGAAATTGAGGTGAAATTGTTAACGCTTTTGCTTGCGCCTCAGAGTGATCGTGCTAGACTCAGCGGTCAGCTTTCGGGCGGCGTGGCAGTCTAGGGCAGTATTCGGCACTATTAGGGACAAATTGCCTCACTACGGGTCACATAGACACAAAGGCAAGGTTAGCTGATTGGGAACCATCCACGAGTCACCAACAGTTATCGGTGGTGCTGACCCCAATCCACACGGTAACGGGGCAGAGATCACCGAGGTTGATGCACGGCTGCGCGATCCCCGCGTGATCTGGGGGATGCGCGTCGCTTGGATCAGCATCGTGGTGCTGGCGATCATTTCACTGATTGCGGCGCTGCCCTATTTCCGCACCCGTCTGCTGATCGAAGCGCAAAACTTTCAAGTGCCGCTGCAAACACTGGGCTTAAGCGCCGATACTTTCGTGACGCTTTCTTTTGTGCGTGAGTTGATCTTGGTACTGCCGGGGATGCTGCTAGGTACACTGCTCTACGCGCGGCGATCCACTAACCGCATGGTGCTGCTGCTGTCGATTGCGATGGTGGTCTTTGCGCTGACTTCCGGCGATGCGGTATTCGCGCTGCCCGCTACATGGGCGAGTGTCGTCTACTTCTTCAGTGTGTTCGGGCTAACGATCATGCTGACGGTGATTCTGATCATGCCCGATGGTCGCTTTCACCCGCGTTGGTGCTTCCTGATCGTTGCCACTTATCTGGTGATCGAACTGGTTCATTACTATCCCTTCATCGACGTGCTAAGCGGCAATCGCTTCAATCCGGCTTGGCGGATCATCCAGCTCTTGTTTTACGCCATCGGGATCGGCGTTCAGCTTTATCGCTATCGTCATTACTACAATGCCGCGCAGCGCCAGCAAACCAAATGGCTGATCTTCGGCTTGTCCAATGTGCTGCTCGGTTACGTTCTGATCTCGCTGATCCGTGCCTTGTGGGTGGTTGTGCCAGCGGCACAGCCCGCCGCTTGGTTTGCCCAGACACAGGTGATCATCCCGCTCCTGCGCATCATCCCCGTGCTGTTTGCTTACGTGACGTTGATCTTTGCCGTCAGTCGCTACCGTCTATGGGAAGTAGACCTGATCATTAATCGAGGTCTAGTGGTGATCGGGTTGGCGGGGCTGTTGGGCATCGTCTTCTTTGCCGTTGTTTTTGTGCTGCAAGGTGTATTGCAGTTGGTCACTGGGACGGCGCAGTCGAATGTGGCGCTGGTCGGATCGACACTGGTGATTGGCACCTTGTTCCAACCGGTGCGCCGCCGCTTGCAACGTTTCGTGGATCGTAAATTGTTCGGTATCAAAGTCGATTTCCGTCATCCCCGTCCGGCGATCCCGATCCTCAACCGCAAGATGACCACCGCCGAACTACCGATCCGCCAGTATGGTGAGTACATGGTCACCGGAATCCTGGGGCGTGGCGGCATGGGGGAGGTCTATCGTGGTGTGCAGGCAACGCTGAGTCGGGATGTGGCGATCAAGGTTCTGCCCGCCAACAAAGCGATCAGCGACGAGGCGCGCACCCGTTTTGA
This sequence comes from Anaerolineae bacterium, assembly GCA_019637555.1. Taxonomy (GTDB): domain Bacteria; phylum Chloroflexota; class Anaerolineae; order Aggregatilineales; family UBA2796; genus JAHBVK01. The sequence goes on along the minus strand of JAHBVK010000039.1, from coordinate 13,409 downwards.
ACGCGAAGCCCGTACCGTTGCGGCGCTGCATCATCCCAACATCATTCGGGTGTTCGACTACGGTCAGCAGTTCGATGAAGCGTACATGGTCATGGAGTTGGTAGAAGGGCAAAGCCTCGATACCTACATCAAGCAGTATGCACCGCTGTCGCTAGAGGTGATCCGCGCGGTAATGAACGATCTTTGCTCGGCGCTGGATTATGCCCACGAGCAGGGCTTGGTTCACCGCGATGTGAAGCCCTCCAACGTGATGTTGCAGCCTGTGACCGCGCAGGCGCACAGCGGACGCCGCTTCGACAAACGCGCGATCTTGATGGATTTCGGAGTCGCCCGCATGATCACCGATACTAGCCACCTGACCGAATCGGGTGTGCTGGTGGGTACGTTCGATTACATGGCTCCTGAACAGATCACCGGTGGGCGCGAGGTTGATAGACGGGCGGACATATACGCGCTCGGTGTGCTGCTGTTCCAGATGCTGACGGGCAAGCTGCCGTTCGTGGGCGATAATCCCGGCATTATCATCTTCGCGCACTTGCAGCGCCCCGCCCCCGATCCGCGTGAGATCAATCCGGCGATCCCCTCGCACTTTTCGGTGGCGGTGCAGCGGGCGCTCGCCAAGCAGCCGGAACTACGCTTCGTTACGGCTGGCGAATTAGCAGATGCGCTAGTAGGCTGAAACTCCCGGTCACAAAAAACAGCCGGAAATGGAATATCTCCGGCTGCTCATTACTCGTCACTCGTTACTTGTGGCTTTTACTTCGCCTGTGGCAGCACTTCGCGCGGCTTGGCATTGCCGAAGACGACTTTCGGTGAGGCGGGCTGATAGACCCAATTCACGCCGTTAGCGATGACCTGCCGCACCAGCGGATTAAAGTAAGTGGGATAGGTCTCGTGTCCGGGGCGGAAGTAGAAGATGCGCCCTTTGCCGCGCGTGTAGCAGCAGCCAGATCGGAAGACCTCGCCGCCCTGAAACCAACTGAGCAGCACTAGCGTATCCGGCGCGGGGATGTCGAAGCGTTCGCCGTACATCTCTTCCTGATCCAGCTCAAAGGCTTCCGGCAGTCCTTTGGCGATGGGATGCCCCGGTTCGACCACCCAGATGCGTTCGCGCTCGTCGGCTTCGCGCCACTTCAGATCGCAGCTCGTGCCCATCAGCGCCTTGAAAATCTTGGAGAAATGTCCCGAATGCAGCACGATCAAGCCCATGCCATCCCAAACGCGCTGACGTACGCGCTCTACGATGGCGTCTTGCACATCATCGTGAGCGGTATGTCCCCACCACGTCAGGACGTCGGTGTTGTTCAGTACTTCCTCGGTCAATCCGTGCTCCGGCTCGTCCAGTGTGGCGGTGCGAACACTGCTAAAGCCGTGCGCCTTCAAGCCCTCAGCGATGGCGTTATGCATTCCCTGCGGATAGACTTCCGCCACTTTGGGGTTCTTTTTCTCGTGGCGGTACTCACCCCAGACTGTTACGCGGATATTATCCATGCGTCTTCGATCCTTCATTGATGCTATATAGTTACCACTAGTCAACTACCAGCATAACACTAGCGGCATGACTTCGCATCTGAGCGCCAAATTAGTTGCGGATAAGATGATTAGTCTATGGTGAACGGTATCGTCACAGCTTCGACTGTTCGCTATACTGTTTAGCACAAACAATATTGGGATTGTCTAGAGTAACTCTAGCTGGACTAGAGAGAGGAAATAGGAAAAGTCTCTATGACTACAGCGCAGAAACAAAAGGCGAAGAATACGGACCCCGCCGCACCAAGGGTCTCCGCCAAGGAGCGCCGCGAACAGGAGCGCCGCCGTCAACAGCGGCAGCAGACCATCCTGCTCACGGTGGTCGTTGTGGCGTTGCTGGTGGTGGTCGTCGGTGTGATCTTGCTGACAGTGTTTGCACCAGTCGAAGCTACCGTCGGCGATGAGTTCAAGAGCACTTACGCCTCGATTCTGGCGAAGGGCGAAAACTATCAGGGGACGACCGCGGAAGGCTACTATTACGTCGGCAACCCGGATGCGCCAGTCGTGCTTGAGGAGTTCTCTAGCTTTTCCTGCCCGCACTGCAAGGACTATCACGATCAGGTTCTAGAAAACATCCACGATAAGATCGAGTCGGGTCAGGTCAAGTTGATCTATATGCCGCTGACCAACTTCGGACCCTTCGACTCCACCAACATGACTAAAGCCGCCATGTGCGCTGGTCAGCAGGGCAAGTTCTGGCAGATGCACGACCTGATGTTTGATTGGCAGTCGCGCTATGGCACGGGTGCCAATGATGCGCGTCGCTTGAGTGCCGGAGCCGCTGCACTTGGCTTGGATCAAGGAACCTTCGACTCCTGCTTCAATGGCTCTAGCTTAAATGACACACTCAAGAAGTCGGCGGAAGAAGCTGCCAAACGCGGTGTCGCTGGTACGCCAACACTGTACCTCAATGGTCAGAAGATGGAATCCGGCGGCGGCATCATCGGCTTGAACGAACTGCGCGGCGTGATCGAGTCGCTGGCTAAAACCTAAACTTCTACCGTCGAACGGCGAAACTTATACAATTTCCATCGACCCGGAGCGCCAACTCCGGGTTATTATTTCCCCTTCTTTGACAGGCAAATATAAGGTCATCACGCTTTATGTCCAGCGATCCCCGCATTATCGTTGATGCACACCAAGATATCGCTTACAACGCCCTCGACTACGGACGCGACTTTCTCCAGAGTGCCTATCACAAACGCAAGCTCGAACAAAATACCGATGTCCCTTCGCGTAATGGCATCGCTACCAGCGGCTTACCTGATCTGCTGCTGGGACGGGTCGGCATCGTCTTTGCTACGATCTACGCCACGCCGGAATGGGCAAAGCTAGATCCGCTGGAAACTGGCTATCAGACTCCGGCGGATGCGCACAAGATGGGCATGGCACAGGTCGATTACTACCACAAACTGGCGGATACGACGGATCGGATTGTGCTGGTGCGGACGCAGAGCGATCTGCAGAAGGTGCTGAACTCGTGGGCGGATGGCGTGGACTTCGAGCAGCATAAAGTTGGTTTTGTGCTGCTGATCGAAGGCGCTGATCCGATTCGCGAGCCGAAAGCCTTCGAGGAATGGTATGATCGCGGTGTGCGCATCTGCGGTCCGGCGTGGTCGGAGACGCGCTACAGCGGCGGCACGTCGCGCAATGGTCGCGGTCCGGGACCGTTGACCGCGCTCGGACGCGAACTGCTAGAAGTGATGGCAGGCTTTAACGCTGTCCTTGACCTCAGCCATATGTCCGAGGAATCGTTCCTCGAAGCGCTGGATCGCTACGAGGGTGTGGTCATCGCCAGCCACAGCAATCCGCGCACCTCCCGCGATACGGATCGCCACCTCACGGATGAGATGATCCGACGCTTGGCGGAACACGATGGCGTGATGGGCGCTGTGCCTTTCAATTCCTTCCTACGCCGCGATTTCATGCGTGGAGACGCCAAAGCCAAGACGCCAATCCGTCACGTGATTGAGGCAATCGATCATGTCTGCCAGATTGTTGGATCGGTGCGGCATGTTGGCATCGGATCGGACTTTGACGGTGGTTTCGGGTATGATCACATTCCAGCGGAGATGGATACGATTGCCGATCTGAACCTGATCGCGGAGGGTTTGAAGGTGCGCGGTTACAGCGCTGATGATGTGCAGTTGATCATGTCCGGCAATTTTCTACGTGTTTTACGGGCGACTTTGCCCAAGTAACAAACACAGGCGGCGAAAGAAGCGTAATGGAACGGCAGTCACAAGTAGCGATTGCAGTCGCAGTGCTGGGCGGGGTGCTGGCATTCATGGGACTGTTCCCCGGCGTCATCGGTTTGGATGTGGCGGCGGGCGTCGGCTTGTTCCAGATCAGCGTCATCCTGATCGGCTTCACGTTGCTGATCCTCGGCGCGATCTGGTTCGTGCAGTCTAACTATTACCCTCACCGTGAGCATACGCTGATGCAAGAGATCGGCGTGCGCCTCAGCCTGACCGGCTTGATGGTCGCCTTTGCCTCCGGTTTGTCGGACATCCTCGGCATCGGGTCACATCCGCCGTTCGGAGATCAGCGCATGTTTCTGGGTACGTGGCAGATCACGGGGCTGGTCGGCGGATTCGTGATTGCTTCGTTGGGCGTCATCATCTTCGCGCTGCTTGGTCCCAACGATGATGGCGAAAGCGGCGAGTCGGACGAATCGGAATCCTGATCAATTCTGCGGCAGTGCCTGCCAATTGATATTGGGCGATCTCTTGCGGAAGTAGTAAGTGTGTTCTCCCACTTGCATCTGTTGATACTCTGCCAGATAAGCGTCGCCCCCATCAGATCGGGCGATTTGCAGCCACAGGACTCCGCTAGCTCCGGGCGCGATCACATCCGGTTTCAGATCGCCGACTGAGTGCGCTGTATTCCACTTCAAGTGTCCGGGATACCAACCATACTCCGTGTGCATTGGCAAATGTGCGATGAAGCGATCACTTTTACCCAACAGATCGATACAGGTGCGGTCTAAGAAGTAAGGCAGCACGCCCGCTTCCACGACAGCGATGCTCGCCTGTGGTGTGGTGATCGTGTTGAGGTAAGCGGCGGAATCCGCCAGCAAGCGGCTGTCGAGGACGTGCAGCGCAGGTTTTTGCAGCGTCCACTCCGCCAATGCCTTGCCCGCATCCATCGCGTTGAGGTTAACGCTCATCAGTACCAGCACGCCCAGCGATCCGAAGTTGAGCAGACGACGGCTCGACAATGTGACGCGCTGACGGATCGCCGCGTAGAGATTGCCAAGTCCACTTGCCAGCAGTACAAAAAATAACGGCATGGCGATGACCATGAAGCGATTCGCGCCACCCCACCAATCCCACGCATCGCCACCAACGTAGATGCTGTAGGCGATCTGACCGCCATACACCACCAACAGCAGCAGCACCAAGCGATCCCGCCGGAACAATAGCGCCGAGAAGGGGATCAGATAGATCAGCCAGTTCATACCGCTTGCGTAGTTGAAGAAGGAAAGCAGCCCGTAAGCGATCCGCAGCAGGACAGGATAACCTTCCACTTTGAGATAGTACGTATTGGGTAAAGGATCGCCGTAGTACGCCAAGCGGAACAACGTCTGAGCGGCGAGGAACGCGATCAAGATCGCGCCGCCGACCGCTAAATGACGTGCCCGCCAGCGTCGATCCGCCAGTGCCATGAACAGCATGATCACTGCAAAGGGAACGGCGACATCAAAGCGGATCAAGGTACCGATGCCGAGCAGTAGATAAGGAATGAAACTGAATGATCCTGCTTGCAGTTGCTTGAGCAGACGCCAGACCACGAAGGTGATCAACAGAGTCAGGATGCTAACTTCCATGCCTAGCAGCGACCACGTGTTCAGCGGCAAATAAAACGCCGTGAAGAATGCCGCCAGCACGCCAATCAATGGCGCATCCTCATCCAGTAGATCAGCGATCCGACGCACGAACAGCAGATTTAGCAGTAGGAAGATCAAAGCGCTGATCTGGATGCATAGACTGACCAGATGACGACTGACGCCGATCCAGTGAAACAGCGCCATGTACAGCACCCACAGCGGATTGGTATACCCCTCGACGCGCTCACCACCGGGATTCCAGACCAGCCCGTAGCCCGCCGCTAGATTCTTGGCGTAACGCATCGAGATCATAGCGTCGTCAAAAAGCATGAAGGTGCGCGTTCCGCCGATCTCCGCACTGCTGTTCCAGATGAATGCCGCACCGTAGAGAACGTAACAGATGAGCAGAAGCGCAAAGAGGACATTAGCGAGGCGGCGTTTTGGTGGGTTCATAGGGTGGGTCATCTTCGGCTGATCACGTTACAAAACAATTTAACCATCAGCAGTACTAACTGTGAGGAGTCTAGCGAAGGTCAGCCATCCGCAGGATCATGATCTCGTTCCAGTTCCACGATCAACTCGTCGGCAGTAGCGGGTAAGGGACGGGCGAAGCTATCCAGCAGCAGTTGGTTGCCCGCGCTGTTGGGGGGCGCGTAGATCGGTTTGCCCTGTGCGTGACCACGCCGCGCCGCATCCATCGCGCCGCTGTTTGCCCCACACTCGATCACGATCACCGCGCGACTGAACGCCGTGATCAGGCGATTGCGCAGCACCAGCGATCCTCGCGTCACGCCGTTATCGGGATGTACCTCACTGATCAACGCGCCTTTGTGCGTCAGCCATGCCGAGAGCGCCAGATTTTCCGGTGGATAAACCTGATTCAAGCCCGATCCGAGCACCGCGACAGAACAACCACTAGCATCCAAGGCGCTGCGATGTGCTTTGCTATCGATGCCGCGTGCTAGTCCGCTGACCACGATCCAGCCACGCCGCGCCAGTTCCTGCGACCACGTTTGCGCCAACTGTAATCCATCAGGGGTCGCTTGCCGCGTGCCGACGATGGCGATTGTACGGGCATCACTGGCGGGCAGTGTCCCGCGCACGAAGATCGCCAGCGGCAGATCGGGCAGACGGCGAAAACAGGCGGGAAATTCAACATCGAACCAGAGTAGGATGCCGATACCGTCAGCAGCGCAGCGTTTGATCAGTGCGGCGGTACGCTTGAGATTGATCGACTTAATGGCTGCCGATAGCTGCGAACCGATTCCGGAAACGCGGCGAAGTTGTGCGGGGTCAGCAGCTAAGATTGCCTCGATACTGTGGAAGTGCTGTAGCAAACGGGAGAGCAGGATCGGTCCGAGACGGGGAGTCAGCGCGAGGGCGAGGGCAGCAGTGCGATCACTCTCACCCCCCAACCCCTGAAAAAGTGCTGAGTGTTGGGTGCTGAGTGCTGAGGAAAAGCCGTTTTCGTCCCCTGTCACGCTATTTGAGGGGGAGTCGGCAACCAAGTTGAAAAAATCATGCTGAAGTTGATCTAGGGGTTCCCCTTCTCCACGAAGTGGAGAGGGGGTTAGGGGGTGAGGCTCATCCTGACTCACCCCAAGATTCTCCGTTCGCGTTCGGCACGCTCACGCTCGGAAAAGCCCATACGCCGACGCGGACGCAGATCGTCGCCCGTTGAAATCTGCGTGGACAGGCTGTGGACGGACTTCTGCAGCACGTCCAGCGAGACGGTGGTTTCGCGGTTGTGCGCCGCTAACATGCGAGCGTGCAGCGCCACTTCGCGCACAAATGCACCCGTCTGCCCGATCAAATCGCCGAGAACTTCATCGTGATCGTCGTGATACTGTGCGCCCATATAGCGCTTGAGCATCAGCCGCGCCTGCTCCTCGTCTTGAATCGGCGGGATGTAGATGATGCGATCCACGCGCCCCGGACGTTTGGCGATACGTTCATCGATCACTTCGGGATAGTTGGTAGTCGCCAGCAGCAGCGCCCCCTTGGGGTTGTTGGGCGATTCCAAGCCATCCAGCACATTGAGGATTTGCGCTTTGTCATCCTTACGCAGGTAAACATCGATCTCCTCAACGATCAGCAGTACCGGATGGTTGGCACTGGCGACCACGTTGAGCGCATGATGAATCTTGTGGAAGGACGCGCCATCCTCATCCGCGCCGGAAACGTAGACCACCACGCGTCGCTGCTTCAAGGCTAAACCCGCCAATGCCGCGCACAGCGTCGTCTTGCCCGTGCCCGGAGGACCAACTAGCAGCAGCTTGCGGAAGGGTGCCAGATTCAACTGCTTGTAGATGGGCACGCCGTCTTTGAAGAACGCTTCCATATCGCTGCGGAGATCGGTCTTGATGTCGTCGGGCAGGATGACATCGTTCCAATCGACGTTGGGCTTGAAGGAGGTGTTCTGACCGCCGACGATGTAGACGCTCTGGCTGCGCTCCAAGTAGCGGGCGGCACGGTTGCACTGCATCTCGAAGGCTGACCACGCTTCCAACTCGCCCGCCGGAATCAGCGCGATGGAGATGATCGAACGCTCATCATCGCTGTAGTAGCTGCTGACGTAAATGGCGCTGAATTTGCGCTTGGCGGCAGAAAAATTGAACTGGAACGCACCCACCGTCTCCATCAACATTGGCTTGCGTCCGGGCAGGCGGTAATCGCTGATTGGGACGACATGCGGGCAGTCCAGCGTTTCGTAGCCGCTGACCTGTACCTGTCCCTTCAACTTGCGTCCGGGCTTAATGCGCGAACGAACCAGATGATTGCCGCAGTTCTCCGATGCCCACAGCGCCACAAAAGGCGTCACCCCAAAGCGTTCACGCCACTGCTCGGTCGCCCAACGTACCAGAATCTCATAGCGCAGCGTCAGTTTGCTCTTCTCTTCCGCCGATAACCCTAACAACCCCACATCCGCATCCAACTTCATACCGTTAGCTCGATTCGCTGCCTGTGTAACAGCAGGTGATTTCTGAGTTGATTTCCTAGTTGTTGCCAATGCCACACTCAATTTCGCTATGCTTATCTCCATAAGTATAGTGGATATAATGGAGATGGGAAGCTAAAGTTCTGTAAACCGATAAATTATCCTCTCAAAGCGGACACAGCACCATGCGAACGACAATTCTTGATATTCGTAAGATGAAGCGCAACCACCAGCGCATTGCGATGGTCACTGCCTATGACGCGATTAGTGCACGATTGGTCGAGCAGGCGGGAATCCCGATGATTCTGGTGGGCGATTCACTGGGCATGGTGGTGCAGGGCAACGACACTACCGTGCAGGTAACGCTCGCTGACATGATCTACCACACGCGGCTGGTGATGCGGGGAACGCAGAAGGCGCTGGTAGTGGCTGATCTACCGTTCATGACCTACAAGATCAGTCCGGAGCAGGCGCTGACGAACGCGGCACGCTTGATGCAGGAGGGCGGCGATCCGGGGGCGGTGAAGATGGAGGGCGGCGCGGCGATTGCCCCGACGGTAGCGCGGGTAACGGCGGCGGGAATCCCTGTGATGGCGCACATCGGGTTGACGCCACAGAGCGTACATCAGTTGGGCGGCTGGCGGGCGCAGGGCAAAGATGTGGACAGCGCCAAGACGCTGCTGGAAGATGCGCTGGCGCTGGAGCAAGCGGGCGCGTTCGCTATCGTGCTGGAGACAATCCCGCAGCAGGTCGCCAAGCTGATCAGTGAGCGACTGAGCATCCCTACGATTGGCATCGGCGCGGGCGTGGATTGTGACGGGCAGGTGCAGGTGCTGCCCGATCTGCTGGGATTGCTGGATGACATCAAGCCGAAGCACAGCAAGCAGTACGTTAATCTGGCGGACCTCATTCGCGGTGCGCTAAGTGACTATGTACGTGAGGTGGAAGCGGGTGAATTCCCAACGGCGGCACAGAGCATCAACGCGGATGAACGGATGTTGGCGGGGTTGAAGAAGCTGGCGAAGGGGGAGTGAGAAGCACCCATTTTCGCGCATTAACAACGAGAAAATGTCCCTAATATTCGCAGGAATAACAGGGGCGGATTCAGGGACTTTGTTGGCGAGTTTTTGGAAAATGGGTGGAAATGGGTAAGTGATCGGCTCGGATGGCGGGGTGGTGAGGAGAAGCGATGCGTGAGAGTGTGCGGAAAGTCGATCAAACAGTAGGAATAGTGATTACCGGACGCTCAAGCATCCGGCTATAAGCACGAAGCACGCCGAAGCGCGCTAAAACAGTGAGTGATGTTCGATTATGCTGCGATGGTGGCGATTAGTTGTCATTTTTCTGTGTATGGTGCTGATCATGAGTGGTGGCGCGATTGCCATTGCGCGATCTGCTAAGAATCCGCTGCGCGAATTGGGATTCGGTATTTGCGATGGTGTTGCTTGCTATCGTGGTATTGTGACGGGAGTAATGAATGCTAACGGGGAGGCGTGGTTTAGTGAACAACCTGCCTATCAGCTTGCAGCCGCACAGTATGGGAAGACAATACTTACACTTCAGGGACCATCTGCAATACGAGATGAATTTATCTTAGTGGCAATCGAGCTTAGACGAATTGATAACGAAGCCTCAAATCGGCTGTACATTTTCCAACTGTTTGCTCTCTATGGGCAACCTTGTTTTTCGTATTTTATACCCGCCGGTTACTTGGATTTGTATTATCCCGAATTGGGACTTATCGCTTCGATAGATCTATATGAATATGGACTTTCAGATAGAGAAATTCTGTTGATGCTGTACCCAATAAGAAGCATCCAAGTCGTTACTACTGAGGAGCTAAACAAGCGGATTCAGCTTTTTGGAACAGACTTTAGGACAATCGCAAGGACATGTAGCGGAGAACTCGAATATGTAAAGGGGATGCGCTGATACGGATAGAGCAACGGATTCGGACTTATGAGCAAATAGAATCTTGAAGTATAGGCAAAATTGCTACTTAAAAACTAGCGCAATTAGGCAGAAAATAAGATAGTCGAAATCAAAAAACGGAAGGGGATGATCAGTAGCGGGCTACTTCAAATGACCTTGACTACGACGGCAAAACATCATCAATGTCATAAATGAAAGGTCGCTTCACGTGTTAATGTACGATCAGTTTGCGGACTGGTGGCCCCTGCTTTCCGCACCAAAAGATTATGCTGAGGAAGTAGATTTCTTTTTACCCTTGTTACGCAAGGCGGGGGCTGATCCCGCTTCATCGATGCTGGAATTGGGCAGCGGTGGCGGTAACAACGCCTCGCATTTCAAGCATCACTTTGCCAAGCTGACGCTGGTCGATCTGGCACCGGGGATGCTGGAAGTCAGCCGCAAGCTAAATCCTGAGTGCGAGCATCATCAAGGCGATATGCGCAGCGTGCGCTTGGGACGCCAGTTCGATGTGGTCTTCATCCACGACGCCATCTGCTACATGCTGACGCTGGACGATCTGCGGCAGGCGCTGGAGACGGCGTATCTGCATCTGCGGGCGGGCGGTGTGGCGATGTTCGTACCCGACGATATGCGCGACTCGTTCAAGCCGCAGGATGAACTCGGCGGTGAGGACGGCGATGGACGCAGTATGCGCTACGTGCAGTGGAGCTACGATCCCGATCCGACGGATACGCTGTACACGATTGATTTCGTGTTCCTGCTGCGCGAAGGCGATCAACCTGCACAGATCGTTCATGATCGGCACATCAACGGTTTGTTTACCCATGACGAGTGGATGCAGCAGTTGCAGGCGGTCGGCTTCGAGCCGGAATGCGTGATTGATCCGTTTGAGCGGCATGTGTTCGTGGCGAAGAAGCGTAACGAGTAACGAGTGATGAGTAATGAGTAATGAGGGGCAGGTTGAAACCCATAGGCGTTAAGCTAAAGGGAATTACAGTCTGCGCCCGAAGCTAAGAACCCCGCTGAAAATTCACTCATTGAGCACCACTTAACGGTCTCCATCTCCGGCTGCCCCTCTCCGCTGGGAGTACCCTTTAGGAGAAGGGGCAGCGGATGAGGCGAATCCCCCGCACCAGTCGAATTCTTCGATGAGTCCTGAGCCAGCGGGTTTCGCCCCATCCCCGATCAGTTAGCCCATCCTCAACATTGCCGTTCGATCTGCGGCGTGCTATGCTTCCGAAAGTTTGTTTTCTGAGCATTAAAACAGTTCATGTCGAGGATATTCCATGCTGAAAACGCATCACTGCGGCGAGTTACGTGCCGCGAACATTGGTCAGGAAGTGACGCTGGCGGGCTGGGTCAACCGCCGCCGTGATCAAGGTGGTTTGATCTTCATCGATCTGCGGGATCGCTGGGGCGTGACGCAGGTAGCGATTGATGCGCAGACGAACGCCGAAGCGCATCAGGCGGCGGCGGATGTGCGCAGCGAGTACGTGATTCAGGTGCGCGGCAAAGTGCGTCCACGTCCGGCAGGCGCAGAGAATCCGAACATGGCGACGGGCGAGATCGAAGTGGAGGCGAGTGCGATCAAGGTACTCAACGCCGCCAAGACGACTCCCTTCGAGATCAACGCCGAGACGAAGGTCGATGAGACGGTGCGGCTGCGCTATCGCTACCTCGATCTGCGGCGCAGTAGGATGCAGCGCAACATCATCCTGCGCGGACAGGTGACCAAGTTCATCCGCGATTATCTCTATGAGCGCCGCTTCCTTGAGATCGAGACGCCGATCCTATTCAAGACGACGCCGGAAGGCGCACGCGATTATCTGGTGCCGAGCCGCGTGCATCCGGGTAAGTTCTACGCGCTGCCGCAGAGTCCGCAGCAGTTGAAGCAGCTCCTGATGGTGGCGGGCTACGAACGCTACTTCCAGATCGCCCGCTGCTTCCGCGACGAGGATCAGCGCGGGGATCGGCAGCCGGAGTTCACGCAGCTCGATATGGAGATGAGCTTCGTGGAGCGCGACGACGTGATGGACTTGGTGGAAGGCATGATGATCGGGATCGTGGAGAAGCTGACCGATCTGGAGTTGGTCTATAAGCCGTTCCGCCGCCTAACGCACAAGGAAGCGCTGGAACGCTACGGCTCCGATAAGCCCGATCTGCGCTACGACCTGCACATCGTGGACATCACCGAGATCGCGGGCAAAAGCGCCTTCAACGCCTTCGTCAACAACGCCGAGCAGAACAAACCGACGCGGGCGATGCTGGTGCCCAAGTGCGGTCATTACAGCCGCAAGCAGTTGAGCGATCTGGAAGAACTGGCGAAGGCGGCTGGTGCGCGGGGCATGGCGTATATGGCAATCGAAGAAGGGGAGCAGGGGCAGATCAAGTCACCCATCGGTAAGTTCTTCAGCGTGGATCAACTGGTGGCGCTGACTGACAAGTTGGAGGCGAAACCGGGCGATCTGATCTTGATCGTGTCGGATGCCAGCAACGTGGTGAGCGCGGCGTTCGATGCGCTGCGGCGGCATCTGGCGGAGCAGCTTCAACTCGCCGATCCCAAGAAGATCGCTTTCGCGTGGGTGATCGATTTCCCGCTGTTCGAGTGGAACGCCGATGAGAAGCGCTGGGACCCCAGTCACCATCTGTTCACCTCACCGATGGCGGAGGACATCCCGCTGCTGGATAGCGAACCGGGCAAGGTGCGCGGACAGCAGTATGATCTGGTGTGCAACGGCTACGAGGCGGCGGGCGGCAGCATCCGTATCCATGATCGGGCGTTGCAGGAGAAGATCTTCGGGCTGATCGGGCTGGACGTGGAGGACGCCAAGCAGCGCTTCGGGCATATGCTGGAGGCGTTCGAGTACGGCACACCGCCGCATGGTGGCATCGCGCCGGGGATTGATCGGCTGGTGATGCTGCTGACCAACGAGCCGAACATCCGCGAGGTGACTGCCTTCCCCAAGTCGCAGCAGGGCATCGATCTGATGGCGGGCGCGCCGTCGGAGGTGGAGCCGAAGCAGTTGGAGGAGCTGCATATCGCGGTGGTGGGGGTGGAAGATTAGCCTCACCCCCTGACCCCCTCTCCAATGCGGGTACACATTAGGAGAGGGGGAACCGAGGTGCGACCATTGGGAGTTGAGATAACCAGTCATAGCGGCATTGGAGATGGCTGGTTGG
>JAHBVK010000038.1 GCA_019637555.1 Anaerolineae bacterium | reverse complement strand
GAAGGCTATGAGTTGAAGAGATTTGGTATTGATGGGTGTGTCATGATGGCACCCTAAAGCGACTGCACGGAGATGATATAGAAGCGCAGAATCTAATGAGTCAGGCGGTGGCGCTGGCAAAAGATGCAGACCTGAAGCAAACCTTTGTCGGGGAAATGGCGTGGCAGGCATGGTTGTGGCTCAAACAAGGCAATCTTCCCGCGGCTGTGGAGTGGGCACAAGGTATCCAGCCAACGTCTTATGATTCACTCAATCCCGCCCTAGAATTCGAGCACATCACCCTCGCACGCATCTGGATAGCGCAGGGACATTTGGGTGAAGCACAAGATCTACTGACTAAATTGTTTTCGGCAGCAAACGGTGCCCGACGTAGAGGTCGAGTCATTGAAATTTGCATACTGCAGGCGTTAGCTGCACAAATGCAGGGAAATACGGATCAGGCGTTGAAGGTGCTGGCGAATGCACTATCGCTTGGCGAGCAAGAAGGTTACGTGCGAATGTTCGTGGATGAAGGACAGCCGATGCTAGCACTCTTACGAAAAGCGAAAGCGGATGGCATTGCAGTGGACTATGCAACCAGTTTACTGAAAGTTTTTGAGCACACAACACCAAGTCGCCCAATAGTGCCATCCGAGCAATACCTTGCTGCGCAACTGGAGCCTCTGAGCGAACGCGAACGTGAAGTGTTACAGCTCATCGTCGAAGGTGCCTCAAATCGTGAGATTGCGCAGGCTCTGGTGGTCAGTATCGGCACGGTCAAAAAACATGTAAATAACATTTTCCTCAAGCTTGATGCGCACAGCCGCACCCAAGTGATTGCAACGGCAAGAAAATACCATCTTCTGTAGATTGTCAGGAAATTACCGGAACTAGTACAGCGCCACAATCTGCAACGCTGGTACACAATGCTTGACCAGATGTTACTGCCGATAAACGCCTGACTGCCGCTCAATTAGCATCACCTCCGAACCGGTGTGATGTTCGAGCTGAAAGCCATTGACACACGTCAACGATTGCCGAACTAATAGTAACTTCATCTGGCGATACCAAATCGAAAGAGTTGGAGTGCAGCCTTGCCCATCATCCACTCCATCTCAGCCTCGGAGGTACTTGGTAACTGATGATGAAGTATATCCAATGCCTGAGCGTAACTTTCGCCTGATCGCATAAGGAGCGGCAGATCGGTTGCCCACAGCAGACGTTGACTGCTAAAGCGCTGCTGTAACGCGTGGACGTAGGGTCTCAAATCGAGGTAAGGGAAGGGCTGTTTTGATAGCGCGTAAAAGCCTGAGACTTTGACGAATACGTTGGGATAAGCCGCCAGTTCGAGTAAAAGCTGAAAGTTTTTGCCTGTAATTGGTTCGTCAACATTGACTCGACCCAAATGATCGATGACTACTCTCACTTCGGGAAATCGGCTGATAACTTCATGGGCATAACTCAACTGGGGAGGATCAAGCAAGATACCAATGACGATCTGTAGCCGCGCCGCCATTTCCCAAATAGCGAATGTCGCTGTTGACGCTAACCAAGCGGGCTGAGGGTGGTTAGCCACATGCAGCCGTAACCCTTGAATATTATGCTCCTCGACGAGCTGTCGCAGCCTTTCAGGCGATGTGGGCGCAAGCGGATCAAGTTTGATGATGGTGCTGAACAGTTGAGGGTAACGCCGGGCGCAATCGATAATGTAGCTGTTGTTGTAGCCATAAATGCTATGCTGGACGAGTACAGCCTTATCGACGCCAGTGCGGCTCATGGCATCGATTAAGGATTCGACGGGATACTCTGAAAGTGGAGGGATTTGTGCAGACCGATCCCATGGAAATTGGCGTGAGTTTGAGCGCCAAATATGAATATGTGCATCAGTGATGGTCATTGAATTCTCTGATTTTGCTATGAGAGTAAGGAAGAGACACCACGGTCCCAGTTCTCACCGAGGTGTATGCCGCCTGAATCAGCGCGACGGCTTCGAGTGCCTGCTGATTGGTAACGAATGGTGGCGCATCCCGCAGCACGAAATCGGCAAAGTTACGCAATTCGATAGCGACACCATCTAAACCCTCCTGATTAAAAGTGCCGAACGTTTCGCGTATTAGCGCACCGCCGCGCTGTTGATAGGTTAGCCAGCAACCGTCTTGCTCCAGCGCAAATTGCAGCGATCCCTGTTCGCATATGAAGTGCCCTTCATAAATCCACATTTGCCCAGAAATACTGGCATCAACAGTGGCAATAGCGCCATTTTCATAACGAATGGTGCTAAAAATGGTGTCATCGTAATCCACTTGCGGTTGAATTCGCGGCGCCGCCAGCGCATAGATGCTGATCACCTGCCCAAACAGGCTGCTCAGCAGATCGTAAATGTGGGCACCGTGTGAATGCAGCATCCCACCACTAGTGCTCGTTGCTGCCCACCAGCCTTGCCGCTCTAACCAGCCCGAACGCAGGATATGGGCAGCCACAGGGCGCCCTATTGTGCCGCTTTCGAGAATGGCACGCAGGCGCGTCATGATCGGCATCAGGCGCGTCACCTGACCAACCAGTAGTTTGACACCATGTTGCGCAGCAGCATCGATCATGGATTGGCATTCCGCCACATCCAGCGCCATTGGCTTTTCACAGAAAATGGCTTTGCCTGCCGCAGCCGCAGCAAGCGTGTTAGGCAGGTGCGTATCGTGGCTGGTGGAGATCAGCACAGCATCCGTGTAAGACCACAGTTCTTCCAGCTTGCTGCAAACGTGAATTGCCTCGCCGTTGGCAACAGCGACGGCAGCCACTTCACGAGCACGCTCCGCGTTAACATCGTAAACGGCAGTGACTTGCAGTTCGGACAAGCTTTGAGCGATCTGCATCAGTGTTTGCCCGAATCTTCCCGCGCCAATCAGCCCGATGCGCAGCTTTGCCATCATCGTTACTGCTCTGCCTCGACAATTCGATTACTGTTGCGACTGTGGTTGTCCGCTCTTATAAGCATCAGGGCGATAACGCCCGCTCAAATGAGTCTTTGCTTGCATTTCGCGCAGTACGACAGCAAGCTTCTGTGCCCACAGGTTGGCTAACTGTTCTCCGACCTCAGCCGAGACGTCTGAAAGCAGATCGTCTGCTTGGCTGCTTGCGGCACCGAAGTGGCTGTGATGAAATGCTGCGCCCACGCCATAGCGAGGATCGCCTAAGAAACGATACTTGCTGGTTAACATGCCGTTAATTCGACTTGCCTTGATCTGTTCGAGGTCAATGAGAGCAGGGTGCAGCGTCAACATCAACGAGAGTTTGACCTGCAACGGCAGGTCACCTTCGCCACCGCCTTGCCACCATGACGTTTGTGCCGCTGGTAGCGCACCACGAAAAAAGCCGCCGATAGAGATAAAGAAGAATTCGACATCAGGTCCATTTTCCACGAACTGTGCAGCAGCATCGTAAGCAAAGCCGAAGGAGGTTTGGTAACTGTAGCCTTCACCACCCATACGTGGCTTGCCATCATCCACCACATCAGTCTGCTGTACAGGCGGTTGAATAATCCCGGCACTGCCATGCCCATTGATCAACACAAATCGCTGGAATCCCTGACGGTACAGATCGGCAAAGATACCAATCAGCATCTCCAGCAGAACTTCCCAGTGTAAATTGAGCGCTTCCGGCAACAGCGCTGGTCCCACAGGACTGCCGAAATCGAATGCAGGGAGTACGACTGCGCCAACTTCATCCGCAACTAAGGCAGCGCCACGCTGCGCCAATCCCTCAACAAGGTAAGTATCAGTGCCAACCGGTAGATTGGCTGCTTGCGGTTCCATAGAGCCAAGTGGAATGATGGCAATATTGCAGCGCCGCGCACGTTCTTGGATGCTAGTCCAAGTCATTTCCTTGAAAATCACTTTGCTGGACATGGTTTCTACGACCTTGTGTTGTGTAGGACAGTACTCTAAGCTTGGGACTGCATCTCACGCAGCATTTCCGCGAAGCGATCCACCCAATTGGCGATCAAACGCTGCCCGTATGGTTGAGTCCCGCGAAACGGTCTACCACGTGCGCCAATCGTCATTGTTTGCCAGCGATTCTGAAGCGTACCAACCCCATAATTTGGATCGAGTACAAAACTATATTTGCTGAGGAATTCGCCAAACAACTCACCATCGGTAACTTTATCCATCTCGACGGCTGATCCGTAGATTTCAAGCATGAGTGACGTTTCGATCTCGCAGGCATGCCCAACCATCACGTTTTCCGGATCGGCACTGACAGCATTCCACAAACCCAACCCAAAGGTGCCCGTGTAGAACACCTCAGCATCGTTGTGCGCAGACACCATCTGAGCGCTTGCTTGCCGTGGATAGCTGTTGCCGCCGTGTCCGTTGACTAGAACGAACCGCCGGAAGCCCTGACGATACAAGCCTTCCATCAGAGCAACAAGGTAGCGAGATAAAGTACGCGGCGAGATGTTGACCGTACCGGGAAAAAAGCGTGTGCTCGTCGTGCTGCCATACTCAATGCCGGGCAGTAGTACCGCACCGACTTCATCTGCCGCTCGCTCTGCACCACGTCGAGCCATCTCGTAACTCTGGAAGGTATCCGTGCCCACTGGTAAATGGTTGCCGTGCTGCTCCATTGCTCCCAGCGGAATGATGCAGATGTTACAAGTCTTCAGGCGTTCTTGAATCTCCAGCCATGTCATTTCTTTATAGACGATCTTTGGCGACATTAATCAGACTCTCCTTGGCTGGTGATGTGACCGATTCAACCGCAACCCGCCTAAGTGATTTTCAAAGTACATTTGCTAAAGAATCAGAGCTATCAGCGAATTAAGCTAAATTACACAAACTATATTTGTTTATAGACATGCAACATGCAGAAAATCTACCACAACCATTTGTGAAAAGTCAACAATATCAAACTAAGTTTCAAAATTCGTGGCAAAATCGCTTGACATGATCTATTACAGACCCTACAATGTTTGCATCCAATAAGCCACTGCTCAATGCCAAAGCGGAGGATTATGCGTCTTTCCCCAATTGCCGAGATGCCTGCTGATATTCGCCGTCACAACCGCTACGCCGTGCTGAGTCTACTGCGTGAACATGGTGCGCTGTCGAAAAGCGATTTGGTAGGGCTGACAGCGCGGACGAGTACTACCATTAGCAGCATTCTGGATGTGCTGCTAGAGGAAGGGCTAGTGCGGTTAACAGACGGGGAAGACCCACCGGTGGTAGAAGCATCGCGTGGAAGACCGAGCACATATTACCGCTTATCCAGTACGCGCTGGCTGGCTGCTGGCATTCAGATTGCCTCAGATACAGTTACTGGCGTCGTGCTGACGCTGGATGGACAGGTATTATGCAGCGAGCGACTGTCCGTGCCGCCAAACTTACCGACGCAGGATGTGCTGAAAGCCGCAGCGACGGTAATTACCTCTACTCTCGAACAAACTGTTCAGAATCAGCCGGAGCAGTATGGACGGGCAAACTTACTCGGCATCGGCGTAGCGCTGGAAGGTATCGTTGATGTACCCAACGGTAGTTCGATTTCCATGCCCTATCGCACGGCGTGGCGCGACGTACTGATCAAGTCCTATTTTGAGGAACAGTTCGGCGTACCAGTGGTAGTGGATTGGCGCGTCTACGCGGCGACACTAGCAGAAGCCTGCTATGGCAGTGCGCGTGGACTTTCCGACTTCGCTTACCTGAACGTCGATACCGGTGTTGCCGTCTCTACTGTGATCGCCGGGATGCTGGTTCGCAGCAGTGAGCAACCATCAGGCAGTACGGGCGAACTTAGCCATGCAATCTCAGTTGGAGGCTCCCGTCTTTGCTACTGTGGCAATACTGGCTGTCTGGATACCGAAATTACCACTCATATGCTGGTCACGCAGTTAAGAGAAATGCTCACTGTCGGGCAGTGGCACGGTGTGGGGCAGTTCTGGCAAACCCATGAACCGTCACTGGACAATATGATCTTGGCGCTACAGCAAAATGACGCGCTAACACTGCAACTGCGCAATCGCTTCTCGCAAAACCTGAGTATCGCCGTCAACAGCACAATCCTGTTATTTAACGCCAACATGATTGTGGTCGGCGGCGGTGCGTTACGTTTCGGCGGCGCAGAGGCATTGGACTATGTGCGGCGAGGGGCGCAGCGGCTGACCATTCTGCATAGCCTGTTCAGTGCTACCAAGATCGTAGCCTCTACTTTGGAGCCTGATCCGGCAACCGTGGGTGCAGCAACGTTGATTATTCAGGCAGTTATGGATGGTAGGGTAGCCATCTCTGAAAGCCAAATCAAGCAATAACACTGAAACAAATACACACAAGGTAACGAATCACGATGAATGTCAGCAGCCCACCTATTAGCGGTATTTTCCCTGCCATGCTAACCATGTTCACCGAAACGGGTGAACTCGATGGTGAAGCTACGCAGCGTCACGCCGATTGGTTGATCAGTCAGGGTGTGCATGGCTTAGTGGTCACAGGCACATCCGGCGAGTTCATCGCCCTGACTGAGCAAGAACGCCGACAGGTCATCAAACTGGTTGTACAGGCAGTAGGTAAGCGTGTTCCCGTTTATGCCGGGACGAGCTTTTTCACTACGCAGCAAACCATCGAACTGACGAACTTTGCAGAAGCAGCAGGCGCAGATGGTATTTTGCTGCTGCCTCCCTATTATATGAAGCCACCCAAGCCTGCCATCATCGAATACTTCCGCACCGTGCGCCGAAACAGCGGGCTGCCCATCATGTACTACAACAATCCCAATTATGCGGGCACTGTTGAACTGAACAGTTGGGAGATCGCTACTCTGGTAGCTGATGGCGTATTCCAGAGCACCAAGAACACCTTCGAGTCGCCTTCTGGCATCCACGATCTACGCTACCTGTGCCCGGAGTCTTTCCGGGTCTTCCATGGGGGCTTCCGCACGGCGCTAGAAGGCTTGGCGGCAGGTGCGCATGGTTGGGTCAGCGGCTTCCTCAACGCCATGCCAGCGCGGGCGGTAGAACTCTATCAAGCTACCTGTGTCGATTTTGACCTGAAGCAAGCACAAACCATCTGGCGTGACCTGATCCCCTTTACGCATCTGTTTTACGCGCCAAACGGGCTTGGCGCAGTTAACGATCTGGCGATCTGGCGTGCCTTTCTAGAGATGACAGGACTTCATGGCGGTTATTCACGTCCGCCCTTCACTCCGTTGGATGCTCGCCAACGCAGTCAACTGGCAGACCTACTGCGGCAGCAAGGCTTGCTGAAGAAGGAAATGGTCTAAAGCGATCATGAAGATCACCGCTATCCGCGTCTACCTAGTCGGTATCGGCTTTCGCAACGGAATCTTCACCGAGATTGAGACCGATGCCCAGATTACGGGCGTCTCCGAGACGGTCATGAAGCGCCGTTCGCGCACCATTGCCACCTACATTGACGAACTGAGCCGCTTCCTGATCGGCAAAGATCCGACGCGGATCGAGGATCTGGTAGAGAAGATGTACCGCGACTCGTTCTGGGTTGGTGGACCTTTACACGCGACGGCTATCAGCGCGGTGGAGATCGCCCTGTGGGATATCGTAGGCAAAGAACTGGGTGTGCCGATCTATCGTCTATTTGGCGGACCGACGCGCGACGCTGTGCTGGTCTATGCGCACTGCGCCAGCGGTGGATCTCCAGCGCAATTTGCCCGCAATGTCAGAGAACGGCAGCAGCAAGGTTATCGGGCAATCAAGACAACACTGCCCGTCTTTTACGGCGCATCGTCGCAGGTCTTGGCTGGTGCTGACAAGCTGGCAGCAGTTGGTTATTCCGGCACGGCTGGTGCCATTGATCGTAGTCATAAAGAGACTGAATATCTGCCCGCCAACATCTTCAAGCAGATCGCCGCTTACTTTGCGGCAGCGCGTGATGCGGTGGGTGACGAGATGGGCTTAGGAATCGATTGTCACGGGCGGCTCAGTCCTGCCAACGCCGTCCGGCTGGCTGAGGCGCTTGCTCCTTATGATCTCATGTTTGTTGAGGAGCCGATCCCGCCGGAGAACTTTGAGGCATTGGCGTGGGTCAATGCCCGCAGTCCACTACCGATTGCCACTGGAGAGCGTACTGTCACCGTCTACGACGCGACACAACTGCTGTCGAAGCAAGCGGTAGCGATCTATCAGCCAGATGTAGTTAATTGTGGTGGGCTAGCACAAGCGCGCAAAATGGCGGCAGTAGCGGAGGGCTACTACGTGGGCGTCGCCCCACATAATCCTAATGGTCCGATGTGTACGGCAGCCAGCGTGCATTTAGCGGCTAGCATCCCCAATTTCACGATTCTGGAAACCATCGGATCGCCTGAGGAGCGTGAACTTGCGGCAGAACTGGTGGACGCTCCGCTGGAAATGCAAGACGGGTATCTGCCGCTGCCCAAGCAGCCGGGGTTAGGTATGAACCTCAACCACGCCGTCATCGAGCGCTATGCCTACCAGCCATTTGAAGGGTACCGCTAAACGGAGATGAGCACCAGATGGCAGAACTAACGAAGCCGACAATTGGTTTTATCGGATTAGGCGCGATGGGTCAGCCGATGGCACTCAACCTGCTTCGCGCGGGCTATCCGTTGGTGGTGTACAACCGCACGCCAGAACGCAGCAAGGCGTTGTCGGCAGCAGGAGCGCAGGTGGCTAATTCTCCCGCGACTGTAGCCCACCAAGCCGAGATCGTAATTACGATGGTGTCCGATTCGGCGGCAGTAGAAATAGTAATTCTTGGGGATAACGGGGTGATTGAAGGATTGCAGACAGGCAGCGTGGTGATCGATATGAGTACCATCGCCCCCAAGGTTACGCAGAAGATAGCAGCCAAATTAGCAGAGCGCGATGTGGCAATGCTGGATGCGCCAGTCAGTGGTGGTGTAGCTGGTGCTAACGGCGGCAGCTTATCGATCATGGTGGGTGGGGAGGCGGCAGTGGTGGCTCGCTGCTTACCGATACTGCAGACATTGGGACAAAAGATCACCCACGTAGGCGCTGTTGGCATGGGACAGAACACCAAATTGTGCAACCAAATTGTGGGCATGGGCACGTTAGCGGCAGTGGCAGAGGGCTTACGCTTTGCGCGCGCCAGCGGGTTGGACGTGACACAGATCATTGAGGTGCTTGGCGCAGGCGCAGCAGGTTCGTGGCAGCTCGCCAACACCGGTAAGCTGATCGACGCACAGGACTGGCGTCCCGGCTTCCGGGTGGCGCTAGCGCTCAAAGATATGCGGCTGGCGCTGACAGAAGCAGAGCAGTTGGGACTGGATTTAACGGGCACCGAGACCACCACAGACATGTTTGAGCGGCTGGTGAGATCAGGCGCGGGTGAGCTAGGAGTTCAAGCGTTAGGTGCTCAGGAGCTGAACGAAAAAGGATCGCCTTGGACGGCATAGTGTAGCTTAGCAGCGGGGTAGGAGTTTAGCCAATGGCACATCGATTTCCTCTACTGAAGGTACGCGGTTCGCATTACGAAATTGGCTTGCAGATCGGCGAAGCAGTGCGCGACTTGCTCCCCCGTGTCATCGATCAGATTTTCTATCACGAGTTGACAATGAATGCGCTGCCTGTCGAGGGCAGATTGACGCCCTCTGTACCGCCCTTAAGCCGTTCACAAATACTTGCCCGAACCCGCGATTTTCTACCCCTGTTCGAGCAATACTGTCCGCAAATGTTGGATGAACTGCGGGGTATTGCCCACAGCGCACAACTCTCCTTTGAGGAGGCGCTACTGCTGCAAATACGTGGGGAAGTTATCTATGCCTATGGAACCGGAACGGGGATAGGAACAGTCGTAGGCTGCTCCTCCTTCGCTTTTTCTAGGGAAGTGACCAAAGACGGCACTTTGATAGCGGGGCAAAACTGGGACTATCCGCTTGACCTTGAATTACTGCACATGCTGCATGTAACTCCCGATGATGGTCCGGCGCAGTTGATGATGACTTTCGCTGGCTTAACCAGTTATATGGGCATCAATTCGGCAGGTATCGGCAATTTCGCCAATGCGCTGCCATGGGGCTGGTGTCAATTGGGAATCCCGCACTATCCATTCAAGTGGCGTGTACTGCGGGAAAGCTCGCTGACAGGACTGCGTAAGCTCGCTGCTGAGACGCGCACCGTGCAGCCGGGCAACTATGTTTTCTGCGATGGCAGCGGCGAAATAGGTGATCTGGAATTGACGCCGGAAAGCGCAGTTTGGCTAGAAAATCGCGAAGGATTCTTCGTCCATACCAATCACTTTCTCGGTGAGCCTAACGCCAGTAACCCAGAACTACGCCCTTTTCTCGCGGATTCGATACCGCGTTACGAGCGCTTCCACAGTTTAGTCAATGAATATCGGGGCAGCATCGATGTACCGCTGATGCAATCTATGCTCTCGGATCATGACAACTATCCAACATCGATTTGCCGCCACGAAAAATATCCGGGTATCTGTACGTCGGCGTCGTTGATCGCGGAGCCAGAACAAGGAGTCATGCACGTTTGCGCCGGGAATCCCTGTACAGGAGATTACGTCACTTATTACCTCTAAAGCAGGGCAATGCTCATACGCATAAACAAGCCATTGATGTGGAAAGGAGCGCATCAAACGAGAACACCGATTTACAAAGCAGCCTCAAGAGTGAGGACCGTAGACATCAGCAACCAGCAACTCGTTAGCAGAGTGCCGCTGTTCCGGACAGGCAGCGAGTAAGCCATAGGCAATCAGGAAACAATGATCAACCGACGCCTTCCTCCTGTTTTCTGCTGGCGAGTTGCTGGTTGCTGATGTCAGACACAACTGTGCAGCGAATTACATAGTCATAAAAGGCCGCTTTTCAGGGTACGCTGACTTATCTAAGCTCAGAAGCCTGAAATCGACAATCAACGCAGTCACCGTAATCGCCACACCTGTTTTGACGCGCGAAAGGAGGCTCATCGTCGCTCATATGTCCAATATGGTTATTGCCGTCTCATTCGTGCCTGTTTCTTCAACACAATGCCTACCGATTATCACGGAGAGAAGATCATGAGCAAGCAGAAGGACACACTCTCACGCCGCAACTTTCTAAAGTTCGCTGGAGCAACTCTGGCGGCAGGCTTGGGCAGCAGCTTGGCGCCACAACTGGCAGCATCCGCCAAACAACAATCTTTTGGCTCAAATATACGCTTTGCACAGAAAGCAATCGACATTGCCTTCTGGGTAATCCCTTACTGGAAGGGTAAGACTGGCTCCGAACCGGATGGCAAAGAGTCGGATTATTACACGTGGCAGATCGAAGAATTTAATAAGAAATTTCCCAACGTCACTGTCACACCGAACTTTATCCCCTCCACTTTCGAAGGTTGGGCGAAGTTCGATACGGCAGTTGCTTCCGGCAACGCGCCAGATGTAATGTGGGGACAGGCAGGCAATCAGTGGAAATATGCACCACAGGATGCCGTCGCCTCCTTTGACGAGTGGATCGATCCTGCCATGAAGGAAGATCTACTTAGCCCGGTGCAAAATCTGTGCGGTTACGTCGATGGCAAGTTGTATTTGTGGCCCTACGGCTTGGCGGTAGCAGGAGGCGTGTTCGCCAATCGCAGCTTGTTCGAGAAGTTCAATGCTGCTGATTTGCTGCCTTCGAATAAAGAACGCTCATGGACCGTTGCTGAGTACGAAAAGGCGTTGGCTGCGACCACCGGTCAGTTGGAGGGGCAGGACATCTACGGAACTGCCTTCATGACCGATTGGAGCTATCAGGTCACGCAATTCCTTTACGGCTTCGGGGCTAACCTGTACAACGACTTCCAGACCAAGATGGTAATGAACAGCCCAGAGGGCGTAAAAGCACTCCAGTGGATGGTTGATGCAGAGAATACGCATAAATGGAGCGTGCCGGGGACGTCAGGACGCACTCAGGAAACCTGTATGCGTCTGTTTATGGAGCAGAAGTTTGCCATCCTGCCCAGCCAGCCATATTACATTACGGCATTCCGCAACCAACCAGAATTGAAACCAAGCTTCGATTGGGTATTCTGCCAGCCGCCACACGAAGAAGGGCAGACAGCTTCAGTCGAAGCTAATGCTCACGGCTATCTGGTATCCAAGATGGAAGATCAGGACAAGTTGGCGATGTGCATGGAGTTTGTCAAGCATCTGACCCGTCCAGAAGCGCTGGAGATCGCCTCAAGCGGTCAGGGGCTGGTGCCGCCGCTGAAATCTGCCAGTGCGATCCTGGAAAGCGATAGCGAACGCTATGTCGAAGGTGTTCTCGGCGCGAACGCCAAACCATGGGGACGTTTGTACGGTGAGATTGGTCCCAAAGTGCTAACCCCGATGTGGGATTCGGCGTTTGGTGGCACCAAGAGCGTGCAGCAAGCTATGGATGACGCTGTAGCTTCTGGCAACAAAATCATCGAAGATACAGCTAAGACTCTCGGCTGGCCGATGGACTAAAAGTCGTCTACTGTTGGCTAATATCCTCTAACGGTTGGCAAGCGCTGACGGTTAGTGGGCAATGAAGCACAAATGATTTGAGGAGATGGTTGAGTTGAGCAACCATCTCCTCAACGAATAGCGATCATCATGATGGCTCGCTGACTTGACGATGAGTAGCAAGTTTAGTTGAAATGAGGATTTGAGGTATGGCGCAGCAGTCAACCGCCGGGAAACGGCGAAGGCGAGTCTCTAGCGGACCACCGCCAACTTTCAGTCAACGTCTGCAAACCACATGGCGGGCGATGCGGCGCAACAAAGCTGCCTATCTGTTCATTGCTCCGAGCCTCTTCTTCTTCCTGATTTTCTCGGTCTATCCAGTGCTGGATACTATTGTCTTCAGCTTCCAATCCTTTGTACGCGGCGCTCGCGTATGGGTAGGATTTGAAAACTACATTGATATGTTTCAGGATGAGATCTTCCTCAAATCTCTAGAAAATACCGCGGTCTACTTTTTAGGTATGGTGCCACTTGGCGTCATACTGGCATTAACGCTCTCAGGTCTGATCTATTTTTTGCCTTCCCGTCGGTTGCAAAGTCTTTTTAAGGCGGCGTTCTATCTGCCAGTTGCTACTGTATCATCGGTTATCTTGGCGCTGGTTTGGAGCTTTATTTACGAGCCAACATTCGGCTTGTTGAACTATCTGCTTAGTGTAGTAGGCATCGAACCTCAATTTTGGCTGAATAATGCCAGCCTTGCTAAACCGAGTCTGATGTTCATGATGCACACACAGTGGTGGGGTGGCATGATCATCCTACTAACCGCGTCGATGGACTCAGTGCCGTTGGATTTGTATGAAGCGGCACGTATTGATGGTGCCAGTACTTTGCGCCAATTCTTTAGCGTTACCATACCGCTTATCCGACCCGCGATTGCCTATGTAGCTATCATTGCCACTATCTCGTCATTGCGTATCTTCAACGAGATTTTGATCATGACTAAGGGCGGTCCTGCGTGGTCTACCTCCAATGTGGCGTATGACATTTACCTGACCGGTATTAATGCGTTCAAATTCGGTCCGGCGTCCGCGTATGCCATCGTTATTCTGGTAGCAACCGTTGTGCTGGCGATTCTCCAATATCGAGCGGTGAATATCGAGGTCGAATACGCATGAACCAGCTCGCTGAACTTGACGTAGAAGTCGTCATGCCACCGAAACGCAGGAATCTCTTGAGTCGGCTAATACCGCAGTTCTTTAGAGAAGCAACGCGTGCGGAGAAAGTCTATTTTGTGATCGGGTTCACCATCTTGGTGATCTGGGCAATCTTCTCACTATTTCCGCTCTATTGGATGGTAGTGACGGCTTTCAAGCCATCAGTAGCGATTATGGTGACACCACCTGAACTTATTCCTCGTGAACTGACGCTTCGCAACTTTGCAATCATGCTTGACTCTGGCATCTGGCGTTGGACGTTGAACAGCTTCATCGTATCCGGCGCAGTGACTTTCTTCCAGTTGTTCTTCTCCTCAATGGCTGGTTATGCATTTGCCAAGAAGGACTTCCCCGGACGCAATATACTGTTCTGGCTGTATATAGGCTCGATGATGATCCCCCTATACGCGATTGTCGTGCCACTATACCGAATGATGGCAGGGCTAAAACTTCTCGACACCTATTTCGCCCTGATCCTGCCGGGACTAGCCGCGCCATTTGGAACGTTCCTAATGAGGCAGTACATTCAGTCTTTACCCTCCGAACTAATCGACGCCGCCAAGATCGATGGCTGCGATGAATGGGGCGTCTACCGCCGCATAATTCTGCCACTCTCGAAGCCCGGTCTAGCGGTGTTGGGCATCTTTGTCTTTACCGGACAATGGGCGGAGTTTTTCTGGCCCCTAATTGTGACTAATACCGCCGATATGCGCGTATTGACCGTTGGACTAACTTCCTTCCAACTGTTTGAATTGGGGTCCGGAATGCGTGATTATGGAGTGCTGATGGCAGGAGCGACATGGGCGGCGATTCCTATGTTTGTGGTGTTTTTCTTGTTGCAGCGCTACTTCCTGAAAGGAATCACGCTCGGTGCACTCAAAGGATAGTGGGAGCCAAATGTTAGTTGTAGCTTTTTACCTTCGGTAATTCTCAGTTGAATAAACACTGGAGAGTGCTGCCTTGAAACAAGTAGGAATCGGGGTCATCGGCTTAGGCTTAATGGGTTCACTGTTTGCACAATTAGCCGTGCAATTCCCCGATGCCAAGCTAATTGGCGTTGCTGACATAGATGCTGATCGCACACTAAAAATGCGTGAACAACTAGGCATCCCAACGTTCACTGACTACACAGAACTATTAAGTCAAGCCGATCTGGATGCGGTAGTGATCGCCACCCCTGATGCATTCCATCGTGCTCCTGCCATCGCTGCGGCACAGGCTGGCAAACACATACTACTCGAGAAGCCGCTGGCAACGACATCTGCAGATGCGCAGGCAATCGTCGAGAGTTGCCAACTGGCAGGCGTAACGCTAATGGTAGGACACATTTTGCGTTTTGATCCCCACTATGGCGAGGCATATCGAGCCGTTAGGAACGGCAAAGTTGGCGAGATTGTGCATCTCACTGCTCGCCGTACTACGTCGACAGCCGATGCGGAGCGATTAGCTGGTCGGGTTAGCATAAGCTTTTATCTCGGTTCACACAGTGTTGATGCCATCCAATGGATTGCCGGCTCTCCTATCATTGAAGTGACCTCAACAAGTGTACGCAAACAGATGGCTAGATTTAATACAGACGATACCGTGATGTCGCTGTTGCGCTTTGAGAACGGCGCTATCGGCATGCTGGAGAATTCATGGATTCGCCCCAATGGTGCGGCGAGTCGGCGGATCGGCTCATCACTCCTGCTCATGGGAACCAAGGGGGCAGTCCAAATTGAGACCAACACCGCAGGAGTGGTCGTTTACCAACCCAATACATCCGAGCCAATTACACCGCCGTACAGTTTTGACAAGACCGTATTTGGACAAATCAGCGGCGTCTACCGTGATGAGTTTGCGCATTTTCTCGATTGTGTGCGCACGGGGAACAGCCCTATCGTTTCTCCCCAGCAAGCGCTATCGACTGTTTTGGTTTGTGAAGCTATCGAACGCTCTGTCGCCGAAGGCGTGAAATGTGCCGTCGAACAGCCAAAGACTCCCGGTCTGTTTGCTTAGCATGACTGCCAACTTGGTTGCTGGGGGCAATTTGTTTAGCGCTGCAATTAAGTATCAAGCTCGGCAAGCAGTCCTTCAGCAACCTTCCTAACGTCAGGGACAAGTCCATCTGCTAAAGTTGCCCACTTTAGCAGTTAGCTGACCAAGATTCTTGACCTGTATTGCACTGCTTCGGCAACGTGCTCAGTCCTAATCACCTCGCTTGCCGCTAAGTCTGCAATGTGTATGTCGATTTTAGGATATATGGTAGGGCAACGTGGTTCCGGGCACAGGTTGATTGAGTAGGTGAGGCCCCCCTCCGGAGCATCAGACTACCCTAGTTTTCCTTCAGTCATAGAGCCACGATGTGGTTATGCTGCACATCAATGGACGAAACAATTTTCGCGAGACCGAAGGCTGAAGGCTCGGCAGTGGGCAAGCTGCGTCCTGTTGCAGCGGGGCGATTGGCGCGAAATCTTGCATGGGCTACACTCATTATTGGCTATAACGACCCGTACCCGTTCCACAAGATCGCTTACAGCAGTATCATTGAAGCACTGGACAAGGCGTCTCCCCGTCCGAAGTACAAGCAGTTGCCGCCGGGAGAACTGCGCTATTACGCAACATAGGGGGTCAAACTATGAAAAAAATAGCCGTCACTGGCGGTAGTGGTCGCGCCGGAACTTATGTCGTCAAGGAATTGCTCGCCCGCGGCTATGACCTGATCAATATAGACGTGAACCCGCCGACACAGGATCGTCAGGCGTGGCTATGTCCCTTCCGTCAATGTGACACCACCCAGTACGGGCAGGTCTTCGCGGCGCTGTACGGTTTCGATGCAGTTGTGCATCTCGCCGCCGATCCGCGCCCTGATCGTGATCACTACGCGGGAGCACAGCGATTCCACAACAATACCCTGAGCGCGTTCAACGTGTTCAATGCCGCCGCTGCTCTAGGGCTAGAGCGCGTTGTGTGGGCATCAAGCGAAACTGTCTACGGCTTCCCATTCGATGTAGTGATTCCTGATTATGCGCCGATAGACGAGCAGCACAGGTATTCGCCACGTTCAAGTTATGCGCTCTCCAAAATGCTGGCTGAGCAAATGACAGCCCAGTTCAACCAGTGGTCGGGGATTCCGTTTATCGGGCTTCAGTTCTCTAATATCATCATGCCGGAGGACTACGCTGTCTTCCCGTCGTTCTGGAATGATCCTAAACAGCGCATCTTTGACCTGTGGAGCTATGTAGATTGCCGTGATGCGGCGCAAGCAGTCGCCCTCAGCCTAACCGCTGAGCTGTCGGGCGCGGAAAACTTTATCATCGCCGCCGATGAGACGGTGATGACGCGCCCGAGCGCCGATCTCATGGCTGAATACTTTCCCACCACACACTTGCGTGCTGGATTGGGAACCTATCAATCCTTGATGAGCAGCGAAAAAGCCAAAGCGCTGCTCGGCTATCTGCCGCAGTACCATTGGCGCGATCAGGTAGGAGCAACTGTATGAAGATCACTGATATCACCTGCTATCTAGCGAAAGAATGGCGCACATTTCTGTTTGTCATCGTTGATACCGACGAAGGTATCTATGGGGTAGGCGAGGCGGGGATCACCGGGCGGGAACTTGCGGTGCAGGGGGCAATCGAACATTTCAAGCCACTGCTGATCGGGCAAGACCCGTTCCGCACCGAACATCTCTGGCAAGTCCTCTACCGCGGCGGCTTTTTCCCTGCCCAGCGGATTTTAACCGCCGCCATCGCCGCTATTGATGTAGCATTGTGGGACATCAAAGGTAAGGCGCTGAATGTCCCCGTCTATCAACTGCTCGGCGGACGGGTGCGCGATAAAGTGGTCACCTATTGTCATAATCGTGGCGATACTGTTGAAGCGCTGGTGGAATCTTGCCAGCGTTCGGTTGAACAAGGTTGGAAAGTCTTGCGTTGGGGCTTGCCGGAGCAGTCCAATAACACGCTGCTTCCACGCGAGGCTGTACTAACGGCAATCGAGCAGTTCAAAGCAGTGCGTGCTGCCGTCGGCAACGATATCGAACTGTGCATGGATGTGCATACGCGGCTGAATCTGGCGGATGCGCTGTGGTTGTGCCAAGAGGTCGAGCCGTACCGTCCCTACTTCATGGAAGATCCACTCCGTGTAGAAAACCCGCAGTCGTACCGCAACCTCCGCAGCCGAGCGAACGTGCCACTTGCAGCCGGGGAGCAGTACAGCTCCAAATGGGATTTCCGCCAGGTTATCGAAGAAGAATTGATCGATTACGCCCGCGTCGATTTGTGCGTGTGCGGTGGACTCACCGAAGCGAAGAAGATCGCTGGATGGTGCGAGACGCACTACATCGATCTCGCCGTTCACAATCCGATTGGTCCGGTCGCCACCGCCGCATTTTTGCATCTCAACCTATCTTGCCCCAATTTCGCAGTACAAGAACTACCGCGTCGTCCTGGCGAGAGCCTTCCCGATGTCGTTCTGAATCAGCCTGTCTGGGAGGACGGCTATCTGCTGCCGCCGTCCCGCCCCGGACTGGGCATTGAATTTGACCGGGAAGCGATCAGGAGATATCCGTTTAGCCTGACTGAACTCCCGCACTTGCGTCGGAGCGATGGTTCAGTCACCAATTGGTAATCGGTAACTTTTAACCTGATTTGAGCGATGAATGCAGACAACTGCAACAAGCTCAACCCGCTGCTATACCGGCGTTACCTCACCCCTCACCGCGCGAGCACATGGATCGAGCACCATGGCTGATCCTCTGAGGCAGTCGAACATGGATTCTGAGACGATTCATGACGTAAGGGCTGCCTATTTGTGATCTAGGATTCCGTGGAGATCTGGGGCTTCGCAATCTCTGATTGATGCACAATACCTTGAAAGTAAGCGACTTCTGATTACTGTCAGGGCATAGGAATTTTCAACAACTCCAAACCATTTCAGACGTCTCGTTGAGGTTGACAAGAATAGGATTAATTCAATAATCTGAGGTAGATGTTTATGAAAGTCGATATCTACAGTTTAGTGTTCAACAGATTCTAGCGATTCAAAAGCAAGTGGCTTGAACCCCGTCAGTTTATTGTCAATAGTGCTGCTCCGCCCTAGTTATCCTCGGTATTTACCTCAGCATTTGAATATGGTTTTGCTCGGTTAGAACCTCCCAACGCTAAGGACAACTCGTGTCTTGTTCTATTGACAACGGTTGTCATCTTCATACACTCTATTAACCAAACATCTGTTCTAGTTTGAAGCCCAATCCTCGATTGATCCTCAAAATGACATGCGGGTGGGTCGATCATCTGGCTTCGGCGCTAAGGACACCATGAATAATCAAGAGAAGAAAATGCGGCTGGAGGCAGCCGTCGATTCGTTGCGCCTACGTTTTGGGGCGTCTGCTGTGGTCCAGCTTGGCGACAGACGCGAAGAAATCGCTCATCTTTCCAGCGGCTTTCCTGCGCTAGATTCCGCGCTTGGTATTGGCGGCTTTCCGCGCGGTCAGATTTCGCACCTTTCAGGTGTGCCTACCTCTGGCGCCACCACCATTGCCTTGAAATCGCTCGCCCAAGCTTCCGCTTCCGGAATGCAGGGCGCTATTGGCTACATCGATATGACTGCAGCGTTTGACGCGGATTATGCGGCACGCTGCGGGATCGACGTCGACAATCTTGTGTTAGTCACTCCAAGAACGATGAAGCAAGCCATACAGAGCATCGTGCCGCTGCTACCTGACGCGATAGCGCTAGTGCTGAATCTGCCGCCGGATCGCCCGACGGCTATCGCCAGCCGCGAGATAAGCCAGTTGGCAGCGCAATTCCGCCAATCGACGTGTGCCTTGATCATCATCGAACAAGCCCCCTCGGCAGCGATCACGGGTGTCGCCTCGGTGCAGTTACAGGTGCAACGCGTTAGGTGGCTGCGGCGGCGCGGTGACATCTCTGGCTACCGGACGGCAGTGACAATCGTGCGCAATCCCCATGGCGCAACGGGTAAAACGGTGAACATCACCATCGGCTTTTCCAGCACTGTTGCCGGAGATGGAGTCTAATCCGTGATCGTCACACTCCTTATCCCACATTTCGTTAGCGCCGTGGCGCGGCAACAGCGTGGACTTCCTGCCGCCGTACCTGTCGTTGTGATCTCAAAGAAACAGGTCGTTGCCTGCTGCGCTCTAGCACGGACGCAGGGAGTGCGCATCGGCATGACGCTTCAACAAGCGAAGTGGCTCTGCCCTGCCGCCATTGACATGGCAATGCCGCGGCAGGCGATCAAGCAAGCTACCGACGCGATTTTGAATGCGCTGTTTACGTTTACTTCGCTCGTTGAGCAAACGGACTCGCTTTCTTGGCTCGATGACGATCAATCCGCTGTTTTTGCTGCGGATCTGGAGAAATTGTTGGTTAACGACGCTAGAGCGCACGCGGTAATGATGCAGCAGGCAGCAGCGCGTTGTACCGGGCTGCTCGTTCGCTATGGGCTGGCAAGTGCCAAATTCACTGCGTACGCCGGAGCGCTCACGGGAAAAACGCATGTACCGCCGGAAGAAGCCAAAGCATTCCTCGCTCCACTGCCGATCACGCTGCTACCAATAGATCAGGAACGGAAACGGCGGCTTGCAATTTTGGGACTGGTGACCATTGACGCGCTGGCAGCGCTACCGCTGGCAGCACTCTATGCGCAGTTCGGCAAGGTGGGTTACACCCTCTACCAGATCTGTCGTGGCTTGGATCCTGCCCGCGTCATGCCGGCACGTCCGGAGATCGTGGCGCAGGTGTCACGTCGCTTCGATACGCCTGTCGACGATTCCCAGTTTCTCAGTCGTGCGCTGGAATCCGCAGCGGCGGAACTTGCCGGAAAAATGCGGCTCTCCGGCAAGATGGGGCGGACAGTGCGCTTGCATATTGCTTGTGTGGGAGGGCTGGAACGGCGGGAACGCAGTGCGCTGCGTCAGCCTGTATCCAGTACGCCATATATTGCCGACGCGGTGCTGCGCGTATTCCAGCGCATGAAGATCTCAGCACCAGTACTCTATCTGACCGTCTCGCTCACGGATCTGATCCCGTTCGCTGGGCATCAGCTCGAATTATTTGGCGAGCCACCCAAACCCCGCGAGCGCTTGCAATCAGCGATTACCACAATCCTCCGCTATCCTGATGCGCCGGAAGCGTACTGGATTAATGCAGCTGCTCCTGATGCTTATCGGATAGAACAGCGCTATGAGTTTGAACGTATTTCCGCCCTCTAGGTGGTTCTCATAAGTGATCTTTATGGGTTATTGGAAGATCGGCGTAAAAGTGCAGGTGATCCTCGGTGATGACGGCAGCCCTATTCGTCTCCGCTGGCAGGGGCGAGAGCACCCCATCGAGCAGATCGCTAAGCGCTGGCGTGTCGATGACGGTTGGTGGCTCGTGCGCGTGCTACAGGATCACTTCAAGGTGATTACCTCCACCGGGCTGCTGCTCATCCTGACCCACGATCTGCTCTCTGACCGCTGGACGATCACAAGGTTGTACGATTAAGTCATGTATGTCGAGCTGCACGCGCACAGCTATTACAGTCTGCTTGACGGTGCATCGTCGGTCGAGGACTTGGTCAAACGTGCTGCTGAACTGGCGATGCCCGCTCTAGCACTGACGGATCATGACAACGTGTACGGGGCGGTTCGGTTCTGGCAGGCAGCCCAGCATTACGGCATTCGCCCGATCTTCGGCGCTGAACTCACGTTCTCCGATGACAGTCATCTCACCCTAATCGTTCGTAACGATCAGGGTTGGCGCAACTTATGCAACCTGATCAGCCTCGCCCGCTTCAATGCGCCGAAAGGAGACGCCCGTCTGCCAGTTGAGGCACTTGATGGTCGGACGGATGGGTTGATTGCGCTCTCTGGCTGCCGGAAAGGGGCGGTCCCCCGCGCGATCCGCAGTAGTAACTGGACGGCGGCGCTGGATCAAGCGAAATATTTCCGCGATATTTTCGGTAAAGAACACTTTTTTATCGAACTGCAGTGTCACCATCTGCCGGATGACGATCAGCTGACTTATAAGCTGGCGCAATTGGCGGAGCACTTGCAGCTGCGCACGGTAGCGACGAACAATGTTCACTATGCTGAACGGGAACGACATACCCTGCAAGATGTACTTGTCTGCATCAGACACGGCGCGACACTCGACCATTCGGCGCATTGGCGTCGGGTCAATTCCGAATACTATTTGAAATCAGCGAAGGAAATGGCGCAGCTTTTTGCTGACATGCCAGAGGCGATCCACGCCAGCGCAGACATCGCCGCTAGGTGTACTTTCGAACCAACTTTCGGACTTCAGGAGCTACCCCGCTATCCACTGCCGGACGGGTTAACCGCTGGCACGTATCTGCGTTTGCTGTGCATGGAGGCGCTGTCGCTGCGCATTCCTGATCCGCCGGAGGCAGCAGCAAACCAGCTTGGCTATGAACTCACCGTGATCGAGCGTGCGGGTCTCGCGAACTACTTCCTTGTCGTCTGGGACATCGTGAAGTATGCCAACGATAACGGTATCCGCTGTCAGGGTAGAGGTTCGGCAGCGAACTCACTCGTCTCATTTCTGCTTGGTATCAGTCCGATCGATCCTGTCACTCATGCGCTCGTCTTCGAGCGGTTTCTGTCGGAAGAACGCCCTACCGCGCCAGACATCGACATCGATTTTGATGCCGCAAGACGAGAGGAAGTGATCCAGTACATCTACGAGCGCTACGGACATGATCACGCGGCGATGGCAGCTACCTTCGTTACTTTCCAGACGCGCAGTGCTAGGCGCGACGTCGGCAAGGTGCTCGGCTTTCCACCGGAATTGATCGAATCGAACGCTCGGAACGCCGATCACCACAATAGAGGAGAAAGCAGCGCCACACCTCTGCCAACCTTCACTGGCGATCCCGTCAGGTGGCAGTTGTTTGAGATGCTTACCAGACAGCTTCACGGGTTCCCTCGACATCTGGGGATCCACAACGGGGGCTTCATACTCACAAGACAGCCCATTGCTCACCGCGTCGCGACCGAACCAGCCACCATGCCGGGGCGTATCGTGGTGCAGTGGGATAAGGACTCGATTGAAGATGCAGGGCTAGTGAAAGTCGATGTCCTTGGCTTGAGGATGCTTTCCGCCATCTCGGCGGCAGTGAACATCGTCGCCGAGAGCACAGGCGCAGCCCCCAACCTTAGTGATCTATCGCCGACTGATCCCGCTGTTTACGCCATGTTGACTGCCGCCGACACTGTTGGTGTGTTCCAGACGGAGAGCCGTGCTCAGATGCAAACCTTGCCCAAGCTGCGTCCTGAGAAACTGGAGGATGTGGTCGTGTCTATTTCGCTGATCCGCCCCGGACCCGTACAAGGGAATATGGTGCATCCGTACCTCAGACGGCGCAGCGGTAGGGAAGCTGTCGTCTATCCGCATCAGATTCTAGAACCAGCGCTCTCCGAAACACTTGGCGTGATTTTGTTCCAGGAGCAGGTACTCAAGGTCGCGCGCGATATGGGACAGTTTACGCCGGGACAGGGTGAACTACTGAGGCGAACACTCGGCAAAGGGACGCCGGAGCAGATAACGGAATTTGAGCGATTATTTATTGATGGAGCAGCAGCGCAGGGTATCACGGCGGAAACGGCGGGACATGTTTTTCAGCAGCTGCGGGCTTTTGGTGGTTACTCATTCCCCAAGTCACACGCCGCGGCATTCGCGGTGCTCGTCTACCAGTCTGCATGGCTCAAACACTATCACCCGCTAGCTTTTTATGTCGGGTTACTGAACAACCAGCCGATGGGCTTCTGGTCGCCCGCCGTCGTGGTTAACGATGCACGCCGGCATAGCATCAAGGTCCTGCCCATATCGATAAACCGGAGCATGGCTGACTGCACCGTCGAAGGGGAATGTATACGGCTGGGCTTAGGCTACGTCTCTGGTTTGAAAGAGGAGCAGATCCAGCGGATCCTTGAGGCGCGCGAGGGACACCCGTTTACAGGACTCGCTGACCTGATCCAGCGTTGTACGCTGCCGCGCCCGATGATGGAGAACTTGATCCTGATCGGCGCGCTGGATGAATTTGAGCGCGATAGGCGTAGCTTGTTGTGGCGGCTTGGAGAAGCGCATCAACGCGAAGGCGAACTGCCACTAGCATACCAGATGCATGATCTGGCTGTAAAACTTCCCGAACTGACACGGGCGGAAAAGCTTCAAGCGGAATACCTCCTGCTCGGTCTATCGCCGGGAGATCATCCCATGAGTTTGTATCAGGATTACATGCGGGAGAGAGAGCTATTGGGTAGTCGTGATCTCGCTGGAATGCAGGATAGGATGCAGGTGAAAGTGATGGGGCAGGTGGTCATGCACCAGTCACCTCCCACCGCCAAGGGTCATCACTTCATCACGCTTGAAGATGAGGCAGGAATGATCAATATCGTGGTTCGCCCTGCCGTTTATGAGCAGTTCCATCAGATTATACGGGGTGCACCGATCTTGATTGTGGGTGGTGAGGTACAAAGGAGTGATGACATTGTGAACATGATTGCCCACCGATTTGAGACTATTTAGGCATAGGTATTGACATGTCTTTAGTTCGTGTCTTCGCATTTTCTGTCAAGGTTACTTATTCAGCTGTAGCCTACCAACACCTGCAAAGGAACATTGATTCCGATTTTGTCCTGACCAACGTGAGGAGTGCAAGATGTTATACAAATAGTCTAGTAGTAATGATTTCTTACTTGCTTTTTGCAATTCTTATCTCAGCAAGCATCCTCAGCAGCACAATTGATAGGTCCTGCGCAACTCTAAGATTTTTCAACCACCGCGCGTGCAGTTTTGCGGAGATGGTGATGGCTGATAGGCTTCTTTTGATATAGACCCGCTTGCCTTTGCTGCACGAGTAGTTTGCCAATACCCTCATCGGAAATTCGTGCGGGCGATGACTTCCTTGAGCCGCTCGTCCAACTTTTGGTCGCCGGGCAATTCACCCATTGCTTCAGTAATGCGACTGCGCCAATTCTCTGGTGGTTTGAGCGTTTTGAGAATGCTAACAACCTGCGCCTCAAGCAGTGCTTCCTGCCGTCCGTAGAGCTTGTTCAACTGGTGCCGTCGTAACCGCAGTAGCGGCAGCAATTTTAGGTAGGTGATCGTGTCAACCGTCAATGGAACACAGGAAAAACCGGCAGCGCCAATTTTGTGACGTTTTTCACAACGGCTCTGACTACTTGAACGTATAGCAAGTAGGAATATCAGCATACTGCATAGCTAACGCCATTCAGCTCACGCTGACTCAACTAGCTCGCAGACGCAGACCGTCAAGGCGAACCTTGGTCAAACTATGAAGTGTGCTGACGCAAGAGATTGACTTTAGGTATGGTAGACATAGCATAAACATGGCTAGGAAAGCCCAACCGATAAACGCATCTTCTGCTCTTGCACACGATGGTGATTCGCATCCACACCTCAATCATCCATTAGCAAACCGGAATTTCAGACTCCTGTGGATGGGCGAAAATATCTCTGTTTTGGGAGATCAATTCTATTTAATTGCGCTGCCGTGGCTCGTGTTCCAAATGACCAATTCTTCGCTGGCATTTGGTAGTGTCTTGCTTATCGCTGGTATCCCGCGCGCTTTGCTGATGTTGATCGGTGGGGTGATGACTGATCGAATGTCACCTCGCCGGGTCATGCTCATTTCCAACTTGCTTCGACTCGGCATTGCTGGCGGACTATCCTTGCTCGTTGCCACGCAAACGATCCAACTGTGGATGGTATTTGTGATCGCCTTTTGTTTTGGGATTGTCGATGCCTTTTTCTATCCGGCGTATCGTGCCATGATTCCGCTAATCGTAGATGAGGCGCACTTGCAATCGAGTAACGCACTTATGCAGGGTACCTCACAGTTAGTTCTCATCGCAGGATCGGGCATTGGGGGCGTGATCGTTGCGCGTTTGGGTATGGCGTTTTCGTTTGTTTTGGATGCCTTCACATTTCTGTTCACATCGATTGCACTCTCGTTGATGCGTCCAGCTACACAAGCGCAATTAGCAACCAGTCATGTTACGACACCGAAGCGTCGCCATATATTTGCGGAGATCAGAGAGGTATTTGCCTATATTCGGCAAGATCGTCTGTTGACGATCCTGCTAGGAGTTGTCGCCGCGATCAACTTGCTCTTTACGGGACCTCTAATCGTCGGTTCGGCAACCCTCAGTCGGGCGCGTTTCAACGATGGCTCTGCGGCATATGGCGCAATGCTATCCGTTTTCAGCATTGGAATCTTGATTGGAACCCTAATTGCTGGACTAACGCACCTCAAAAAGCCGGGATTGATCAGCCTGCTGCTGGTCGCCACTGAGGGTATTTTCATGATCGGGATTGGTTTGACTACAAGCCTCACACTGATCTACGGAATGTGGCTGCTCATCGGCTTCGCGGCAGGTTTTGGCAGCTTGAACTTCGTCACGCTAACGCAAAAACGGGTCAGCAAAGCGATGATTGGTCGTTTCATGAGTCTGATTGCTTTATCAGAGGTGGGTCTCGCGCCGATTTCGAATGCTGTAGCCGGAGCAATTGCAGACGTGGATATAACTGCCCTCTTTATCGGGGCGGGCGTGCTTCTGACGACAGTAGCACTCCTTGCCGTTAGCAATGAGGTTATTCGTTCAGGCGAATTGTGAGAGTAACAAACGGCATGGTACGGTAGTGGAAAAGTGACCGACTCAAGACTCAAGTCTGACAAAATTGCATAAGATGCGTCTAACCTCAACGGGAAAGTACATACTTGTTCCGTTGAGCCTGTACCTCGCCTGTCGTCCTTCGGCGGGATCAGTCGCATCCCGATCCCGCCGAGATAATGCTAGTAGCTAAAGCTAAGATTATTTGGTCGAGTCGACCTTTGCTTTTCTTAGCGACTCGATAATGTCATCGAGTGTGTTGTTGACGAGCGCCCGATACCCCTCAATTGCCTCTTTAACGGCGGCTTCGCTGTGAGATTGAAACTTCGGCGGAAGAAGCGCCATCATCGCTTTGCCAGCTTCAGCGAATGCTTTACGCTGGTGTTCCACGAACTCTTGTAGAGGTGTAAGTTCAGCAGGAGCTTCAGGGGCTTCTAGGGTCACGACTGGTGGCTTGGCTGTTTTGGTGGTCATAAATGTACACCTGACCGGTGCATTGCACCTTAATCAAATGAATATTTGATTAAAGTCTAGCACCAAAGTAAGAGGCAGTCAATCAAACTCTACAACTAATCGGGTGACATCCTCTGGGCACCTGTTGACTGCTCGCTCTCCGAAATTTTCTGCGCGCAGTGGACGAGTTCCTGTGCAGATGATGTGAACGGG
This sequence comes from Anaerolineae bacterium, assembly GCA_019637555.1. Taxonomy (GTDB): domain Bacteria; phylum Chloroflexota; class Anaerolineae; order Aggregatilineales; family UBA2796; genus JAHBVK01. The sequence goes on along the minus strand of JAHBVK010000038.1, from coordinate 38,104 downwards.
AGCAGGTTAAAAAGCGATCCCTTGGTGAGTACCAGTTTCTTGCGCACGATCATAGCTATCGGTGGCGCTTGTCCCGTGAGCGCTTTAATCCAATCCTCGTACTCGCCTTCTAGAACAATCTGCGCTCGTGTTCTGGCTTCTCTTGGTGGCAGTGTGTAGGCTGAATTACAGTGACCGCGATGTAAATCCAGGAGCACTGCACTATCCTGCAAAAAGCCGTGCTCAGAAGATGCGTGCATGATAAAAGCAACTGCGCCGGCTTGCCATTGGGTCGATGCTTCTTGGTAGGCACTGCTGCTGTTGATCACCTCTTTATACGCGGTTGCCCATTCTTCGGTGAAAATCCTAAATCGTTGTGGTTTACTTACGGGGGTAGCTGGTGGTTGTAGTTCGGTAGGTTCAGCTTGTTTTGGCGGCGGAACTTCCTCAACAGCACTTGTGTTTCCATTGAGCGAATTATTGCTGCTCCCCGCTTTTGATTCTACCGGCTCATCCACAACCTGCGGTGATGCTTCGCTAGTGGCTGTAGCTGCTGCATGAGCCTCTATTGGAAGATCATCATTACTTGCTTCTTGCGGGCTGATCCCAACGGCAGCGCGTAAGACCAAATAGGCTTTGTCTAGGCAGCGTTGAATTTCGAGGACATCGGGAATAATGCCAGCGTCGGCAATGACGGTCAGGCTAATCTTGTCATTATAGCTCATGATGACAGAGGCAATCCCCATTGATGCATTCAAGGGGAAGTAACCGTAGCTGCTTATCATCTTGTGACCCATGAGATAGATCGGATTCTGGGGACCGGCAACATTTGTACACCAAGTATGCGCTAAGAAGGCAAAGATCGCAGGAGCAAATCCCCAGATGACGGGCTGCGCAAAATTGTTCACTAGAGAAGGCACTGTCAGCAGCATGTCCACGCCATGCGAAAGCCGCGACTGCTTCATGGTTTGGCTGTAGGTGACCACTCGTTGCAAACATTTAAGCGGGTCTTCAAGATATAATGGGATATCAATGGGCAGCACGGCGATGCGGTTACCAAACATCCCGCGCTCCTCTTCCGAGCGTACATTGACTGGTGCCAACACACGCACAAAATCCTGATGCGCTTTTTCACCTGCATTTTCTAGATACTTGCCAAGCCCCATCCCCAGTATGGCAAGCATGACCTCGTTGATCGAAGCGTGTTGAGCCGTACAAATGGCGCGTACTTCCGCCAACGGAAAGTCGGTCCAAGCTAACGTCATTCTGCCTGTGTTCGTACCGTTAATGAGCAACTTCTTGATGGGGGTCAAGTTATCGCTGATCAAGTTTGCCAAACCAGCGAACGTCTTCCTTCGAGATTCCCGATCAGTGAGGATCGATCCTAACTGCAAGGCTTGACTGCCCAATCGCTGTAGAACGGAGACCTTAAATGGAATCTCTTTGGTGACATTGCTGGCAAGAATCTCCAATGGATTAGGCACTGGTGGCGGGACGTAAAAGACCTTCTGAGTAGCTAGCGGGCTTGAGTCAGGCGTCAGATCGAGCAGCAGCGTGAACAGTTCGACAGCAGATAAGCCATCCACCATACAATGGTGAATCTTAAATAGGAGAGCCGTCCGATTGTCCTCCAATCCGCTGATATGATGGATTTGCCACAGCGGTTTGTCTCGATCCAACATTCCCGAAACGAGGTGACCTGCTAAGGCACGTAGCTGTTCAACAGTTCCGGGCGCATCTAATTCGTGATGGAACACATGGCGGCTGGTTTGAAAAGCGGGGTCTAGCACCCATCGAGGTTCGCTTAGACTTAATGGTGCTTGAACGATGCGCTTTAGATAAATCGGGGCTTGAAAAATCCGCGAGTCAATGAATTTGAATAATTCATCGTAAGGAAGCTGCCCATCGAAGATGGTGATTGCTCCCAAGTTCATCGGCGTTTTGGGCGTATCGACGTAGTAAAAGGCACTATCAACGGGACCGAGAAAGTCAGAATGGTACTCCGATGCCATGATAATATTTCCTGTTGAAATCAAAAATTCTGGCTTTCGGACACCAGACGCAATAAGTTAGTCACCTCCATGCTACGCCGATGATCATTTTCTCCGCTATTGTCCAATGTAATAGATTCCAGGTGAGAGATCACATATTCGTTGTCACTATTGGGGAATGGGTGCTAGCGGCTTGACGGTGACGGTTGCCAGTGCTTTTTGTGCTGCTTGCATCCCTTTTTCGATGAGAAGTTGCTGCACTTCGGGGCGGAACGAAAACTCGGGGGCTAGAAAAAACTCAGTGTCGGTGGGATCAGGCTCTATCCAGATGATCGCTTTACCCGGATTTTGCTGTCCGTAGATATTGCGCCACGTGTTGATTCGTTCGTAAAAAACAGTATAGATGCCTTGCTTGAGGACATTCAGCCAACCCATCTCCCTCACTGATCCCGTTCCATTCAAGTGTAAGGGTTGATAGGAATGGGAGATGATGACGCGATCCGCGATGCGGATACCAATATCGGCGGAGAGTGTCTGCTTAATTTCTCCGTCCACGTAGTAATGGTCGCCAATTTTGACTGGCTCGAACACACCGGGAATGGCGCTGGATGCGCGAACAGCACGGCTGATCGGAATGTTAGTCAAGAAATGATTTTCCGCATCTTCAAAATGGTAGTTGCCGTTGAAGACAGCCCGTTGGTGAGGATTATCTAGGAACGAAGCCGTCACGTAGAGATCGATGTTATTTTCAGCGAAGTTTTGCGTTGGGAGCAGAACGTTCAACAGCTTTTCCAATGCGCTGGGATCAAACAGTCCGATAATTTCCGTCTGGTTGCCGATGAGTCTATCGAGTGCCTCGTTAACAATATCCCTGCCGATCAGTCGTGGGAACGAGGCGATGAACTTGGCGCTCTCCTGCAAAAACGAGAAATATTGACGCAAATAATTGTGGTAGATTGGCTTAAAGAGCGTTACCGATGTCAGCGGTTGCACCCAGATATCGCGTTCGGGGCTGTATAGCTTTTTAGCGCCGACGGAAGACATGAGGGTTGAGGCGCTGATCCCGCCAGCCGCCAATGCCCCGATGATAGCACCGGCACTAGTGCCGACAATTGCCGTAATATCTTCGCCAGCATCTTCAAGCGCCTTCAAGACGCCGAGATGATAATAAAATCCTTTGATCGCTCCGCCGCCAAGAACAAGCGCCGTTCCCTTTTTCTTGTTTAATTGTGGGATGTCTCGCATTAGTTGGTGTAACTCTTTGTTTCGAAGCCGACACCATTTTATACGTCTTTATAGGTGTCGATGCTCAAGAATGTGATCAATTGTATCTTGGAGAGGTGACATGTGTGCGCTATACCTTGACATGACACCCTATATAATGACCATACGGTCCAAGCGTCCCGAGAGTTGTCTTGTGGCTATCATGGCAGAGTCGGGAAAAATAAATTATGTTTATTCCAAGGATTCCCATCCCCAATCTTATTCTCAAACAGCTTTATACAGTTGGTAGTCTAAGAAATCTCTACTCTGGCATCCAATTTGCGGTGAAGAATCGGCTCAGGGAAGCGTATATCACGCACATCCTATCGGTTAAGATCGATCAGTTGCCTGTGCCGCTAGATTCCATCACTTTTGACTTGGGCAACGGCATCCGATTTTGTCCACAAGATATTACAGAAGCAACACCTCTCTTTTTTCCGCTGCGCCAGATTGTAACAGTCAACCTAGATGTTGCACGGCTTGATCTGGGAAAGCATGACATCGAAATCGTGTTCACCGTCACCCCTTTTGGGCGAATCAAACTCGCCGTTAGCGACCTACTCAGTACGGAGATCGGACGGACAACTGGCGTGCCGCGAGAGGATACAGACGACTATTCTCCTGAAATAGTGACAAAGCGACAGAACTTCGTAGAAGAATTCAGCGGGGTTCGGTTGAAGCACATTAAGCAATACGCATTTGATTCACACTTAACCAGAGGCAATTGCGAACACTTCACTGGAGTAGCGCAGATTCCGCTTGGCTTTGCGGGACCAATGAAAGTAAGGGGCGAACACGCTAACGGCGACTTCTTGATCCCTTTAGCAACCACCGAAGGCACGCTGGTCGCCTCATACAATCGCGGAATCAAACTCCTCAATCTGTGCGGCGGTCCGAAATGCACGGTAGTGGCTGATGCCATGCAGCGTGCGCCCGTTTTTGTCTTTGAAGACGCGCGCGGTGGTCGTGAGTTCATCAAATGGGTAGAACTACACTTTGATGACATCCGTCAGGAAGCAGAAGCTACCTCTCAGGTGGCTAAATTGCTGTACATTGATCCCTATCTCTCCAATAAATTCGCTTTCTTGCGGTTTAACTTTTCAACGGGCGACGCCGCCGGACAGAACATGGTGGGACGAGCCACTTTCGCCGCGTGTAGCTGGATCATCGAGCATTACAAGGATTATCTAATCCAACACTTTTATCTTGAATCGAACTTTGCGACGGATAAGAAGGGGTCGCAAGTGAACATCCTGCATACGCGGGGGAAGCGCGTCACGGCGGAGATCAGCGTCAAACGGGAGATACTTATCCAGACGCTGCATGTCGAGCCAGAGAGCTTATACCGCCATTCCTCTTTCGCCAATGTTGGGGCGTTCCTTTCTGGCGCGAACAATAATGGCTGTCATTCAACTAATGCAATCACGGCGTTATTCATTGCGACGGGGCAGGATGTTGCCAATGTCGCCGAATCATCGGCGGCGGTGCTTTTTACAGAACTCACGCACGACAGCGATCTGTATGTGTCGCTCACCATCCCATCGCTGATCGTGGCGACTTATGGTGGTGGTACGGGATTGCCGACGCAGCGTGAATGCTTGGAGATCATGGATTGCTATGGTACGGGGAAGGTCAATAAGCTGGCTGAAATCATAGCTGGCGTGGCACTGGCTGGCGAACTTTCGTTGGGCGCGGCTATTTCTTCGTTAGATTGGGTTTCCAGCCACGAGAATTATGGGCGCAACCGATAATCGCAATTCGGTTGATCGCTTATTGTTCGCCTGTTTTCCCGGTGCTGAAGCGCTAAAACATAGCGATAGTGTTCGAGTGGAATTTGTATAACAAACTTTGAAAGAAAGAGCTAAATTGTGGTGGTCGTAGTCCGGTTGTTCCCGCTAATAGCAATGTTCTTGGTGGTGATATTCGGCTTCCGCAAGCGACTATATGCTCGTTTGCTGCGGCTGCGTCCGCCTCAGTACAACGTTACTATTCAGCGTCGAATCCCCGTCACCATGCAGGATGGCATCACGCTACTGGCGGATCATTATTTCCCTCAAACCGGAAAAACTGCTTTCCCGACCATCCTGATTCGTTCGCCCTACGGACGAGAACCGAAAGATGGCGGTTTCGGTTATCTGCTGACCTTTTTTGCTTGCCGGTTTGCCGAGCGTGGCTATCACGTGGTAACCCAAGATACGCGAGGACGATTTCGTTCTGGCGGCGAATTCAATCCTTATTTTGCTGAACGTAATGATGGGCTGGATACGATCAAATGGTTGGAACAACAATCGTGGTTTGAAGGTAGCTTGGGAACATGGGGTCCAAGCTATTTGGGCATTACTCAGTGGGCGATGTCCACTGCAACACCTGCCATTAAAGCGATGATGCCGAGCGTTACCAGTTCCAAGTTGTTGACTGTTGTATTTCCTGATGGTTCATTCGATCTCGGTTTGACGATACGGTGGCCCGCCATTTTCCAGGCATTAGACAGAGGTCAAGATGTCGCTCTCTGGCGTGGATTATTGCCACTGCTCCGCTTGGAAAAAAAGATTGCGCCCGCATTTACGCAACTGCCCATCTCATGGGCGGATGAACGCGCACTAGGACAACCGCTGCCGTATTATCAGGCGTGGCTAGCGAACTCAAATCCAAATTCGCCTATGTGGACTCAGATTGCACAGGATATGCAAGTAGAAAAGGCTACTGCGGCGATCCATCTTGTCGGCGGATGGTACGATTTTTTCTTACGCGGGTTGCTACACGATTACATGGATTTGAAGGCAGTCGGGAAACCACCTTTTCTCACGATTGGACCTTGGCTTCATTTCAGCAACGCATTTGTCATGACGGACAGTTTGCGCGAAGGGCTAGATTGGTTCGACGCTCACCTGCGCGAAGATCGCAGCCGTTTACGGAATAAGCCAGTACGTCTTTACATCATGGGCATCGACGAGTGGCGTGATTACGAGGAGTGGCCGCCAGCAGCCACACAGGTCCGCTATTATCTATGGGCTGCCCGAGCGTTAAGTGTGGATCTTCCTGAAAACAGTTCATCGCCCGATCACTATCAATACAATCCAGCCGATCCGACTCCGGCGGTTGGTGGTACACAGTTCAGTCTGTGGGCAGGACCACGATCTAATCAGGAGTTGGAAGCGCGTCCCGATGTCTTGGTCTATACGTCTGCTGCTCTCCAAGCGCCGATTGAAGTCATTGGGCAGGTAAAGTTAGAGCTATACGTGCGCTCCAGTTTGGACTTCACTGACTTCTTTGGTCGTTTATGCGATGTTCATCCTGATGGAACCTCGATCAACATTTGCGACGGGTTGTTTCACATCACTCCCGATAAAGGTGTTTGCCAACCCGATGGCAGTTTGTGGATCGAGATCGATATGTGGGCGACCGCTCACTGCTTCCGCAAGGGTCATCGGATTCGCCTGCAAGTGTCAAGTGGTGCACATCCTCGCTGGAATCGCAATTTAGGCACAGGCAGTGCCTTTGCGACAGACACGCGGATGAAGGTGGCAGATCAGACTATCTATCATGATGCTACGCATCCATCGGCGCTGGTCATCCCAATCGTCAGCAAAGAAGCTACGAACTGAGTGCGATAGGTAGTCTTGTGATATTCTATGGAGCAAGAATCAAATATATATTTTATTAAAGTAGAATCGGAGCGACCATGCGCGATCAGACAGTATTTGATTATGTCATCATCGGCTCTGGCTTTGGCGGCAGTGTTTCGGCGATGCGCTTGGCGGAAAAGGGTTATAGTGTTTTAGTCCTTGAACGAGGCAAGCGGTACCGCGATCCTGATTTTGCTAAAAACAACTGGATGATTTGGAAATATCTGTGGGCACCCTGGCTGCGCTGTTTTGGTATTCTGCAAATCAGTCTGTTCAAGCACGTTTTGGTACTACACGGTTCAGGAGTAGGTGGTGGCAGTCTGGGCTACGCCAATGTACTGATGGAGCCGAGTGATGAATTGTTCACTTCTCCGGCGTGGAGTCATCTGGCGGACTGGAAACAGCTACTAAAGCCACACTACGCAACGGCGCGGCGGATGCTTGGCGTGGCGGTGAATCCGCGTCTTGGTCCCGCCGATCAGGTGTTGAGAGAAATCGCGGCGGAACTCGGATCGGACTCTACATTTCAAGCAACACCAGTCGGCGTATTTTTTGGCAAGCCTGAACAAGCGGATCAGGAAGTTCCTGATCCCTATTTTGATGGCGAGGGTCCCGCGCGCCGCCCCTGTAATTTCTGTGGCGGCTGTATGGTCGGCTGCCGACATAACGCCAAAAACACACTCGTCAAAAATTACCTGTACTTTGCCGAGAAAAAGGGCGCGCAAGTTTGGTCTGAAATTGAGGCGCGGGATGTTCGTCCGCTTGAGGGCAAACAAGCCGATGGCGCACGCTACGAAGTCATCTGTCGGAAATCGACTGCATGGACAGTTAAACAGGAGCAGCGTATACGGGCGCGCAACGTCATATTTTCCGCGGGAACACTTGGTACGCTTCGGTTGCTGTTTCGCTGCCGAGATGTTACCCGCTCGCTGCCCAAGTTATCACTTCGTCTGGGCGAGACCGTCCGCACCAACAGCGAGTCGTTGCTTGGCGTGACCAATCGAGGATTGCACACCGATTTCTCGTCGGGCGTGGCGATTACCTCCATTTTCAACGCAGATGACGTGACCAGAGTTGAACCAGTACGCTATCCACGCGGTTCATCGCTGATGCGTTTCATGGCTGGGCCACTGATCAATCTCGGCAACCATATCCCTACGCGCATCTGGCGCTCAATAGTAGAGATCATTACGCATCCGCGCGACTTCCTCAAGGTGCATCTCTTACCCGGCTGGGCGCAGCGTTCAACTATTCTGCTAGTTATGCAGACGGAGGACAATGCTATCCACCTGCGCTTAGGGCGCAGTTTGCTGACACTATTTCGGCGAGGATTAGTATCCGATTTGGGATCGGCGGCACCAATTCCGACGCGGATCGACATCGGTCATGAGGTCACCCGTTCTTTTGCGCAAAAGACGAATGGCATCCCGCTAGGTTCGATCAACGAGGGGCTATTCAACGTGCCTCTGACTGCCCATATTCTGGGTGGGTGCGCTTTTGGCCTTGACGCGCAGGATGGGGTCGTCGACCTGGACTGCCAGCTTCATCATTATCCCGGATTGTACGTTGTAGATGGCTCCATTGTGCCAGCAAATCCCGGTGTGAATCCGAGTTTGACCATCACCGCGATGGCAGAATATGCGATGAGCCGCATCTCTACTAAGGGATCAGCCGAATGATGCTGCCGCCGTGGTAGCTCATTTTTGTTCTATCGTCTTAGCGACACTATCCATCGCGTAGTAGTAGGGATCCGCCGAACCACTATGTCTGCCTGATAATGCGCCCGATTCGCGTTATCTTGTCCCTGAAGCTGATCGCGACGTAGTTTCTTCACTGCCTGAGTGCTGCGGAACTCGCAGGCGCACTCCTATTTGAATGACGTCCACTGCGAGGTGCGAGCGCACCTGAGCAGCCTAATGAGCTGCAGCCTCCTCGTCTCTTCTACAGCAAGCTCAACGCTGCACACAAGGCTACTCGGACATAGGCTTGAGCAATATGTTCCTGCTCCAACCGTAGATTGTTGGTAACCAGGTAGTCATAGAGCGCCTGTTCAGTTGGAGTTAGCCTGGCTAGCTGGCTGATCTTCGTCGGTGTCCCGGCCACACAATACGCTCGGAAGCTCTCTATGGTGGCTCGATCCATCATCAGCGCCTGAGTCTGCGGATATTGAGTCCTGAACAGGGCTAATATCTGAAACCCGTGAGCATCGATATCTCCCCAATAAAGCAGCTTGCACCGTTGCAGCCAGGGGACACTGCGTAGGACATTGACGGTAAAGCCTCTACCCCAGATGGCGTTGAATAGCGCAAGGACAGTAGCGGAGCAAAACCGCTAGGCGACATTTATCTGCTTGACCATGTTGGTGCTACTTCTATTCGGATTGAGAAGCATGGTTGTGGAGCACGTCTTCAACGTAGATCATCTTGATCGCCACCATGAGCACGACGGTCAGCGGTGCTGCCACTACAACGCCGATAAAACCAACCAGCACTCCCAACAACAACTGGCTAATGAAGACTAGCGCAGCAGGCAGAGAAATAGCGCGGTGTTCCACAATGGGCGTGAGCAGATAGTTATCAATAGATTGCACAATCAAATAAAGAAGTATCACCAACAATACCTGCTGCATACTCTGCGTGAAGGCAACCAAGACAGCTGGAATAAGCGCCAAAATCGGTCCGATGGCTGGAATAAATGCCATGATGCCAGCGAAGATGGTGAGCGCTATGAGGAACGGCATCCCCAAAGCTGCCAGCCCTAGCGCCGTCATGATGCCAATGGCTACCATTGACACCGCGCGCGTCAACAACCACTGCTTAAGCATCCGGTACATCGTATCCAGAATTTCGCGGGCGCGCGGACGATATCCCTGCGGCACCAACGCCAGTGCGCCGTCAACGTAGATATGTGGCGTGATCGCAAAGTACAGCCCGACGAACACAATGAAGATCACATTGGTGAATACACCGAGCGCGTTAGAAAATATGCCTGTCACACGCCCAAAAATATCCGATCCACTGGGCAAGCTGATCGATGCGCTTGAGAGTTGATCCAGCAAGTGCTGTCCCCATTTTGTGTCACTCAGATGTACACGCAGTTGATCTAACGCGCTATTCAGACTTGCCAACAACTCATCCATCTGAAAGGACAGACTCGGCACGATCAAGACGATGAGAATGACGATACCAATGAGGACCGCGATGCTGACGATGACAAAGGCAATGTTGCTAGGAATTGGGGTTCGCGTACTTAAGGCATCGGTCAGTCCACGCAGTCCAACGGCGATCAAGACGCTGGTGAAGATGAGCAGCAGAATGGGAAAAGTGCTGACGATCAGTAATAAGCCGCCGATCACGGATACTGTGATCAGGACAACTGCTAACGTTCGACGAGCAAATTGAGTCATAGTCATTCCGTGCTTCCTAAATTAGTAACGCAGAGAATGCGTCCATTCCGCCAAGTGCTGCACTGAAGGTTAGGTTTCGCTGCCAGCTTCTGCCAACAGCACCCCATAGTTCAAGTCGTTAACGACGTTTTGATGATAAGCCATCACGATCTGCCGATTTCCTTCATTGTGTAGACTTGCCTCCATCGAGTCCAACGTTTCCCGTAAGTGCCGGATCACGCGTTGATCGCCATCCCCATAATGGCGAATCTGGTCGAAGGCGTTGTGCAGCAACTGGTCAAACGTAACTGTCGTAGCGACCATTCGCAGGTTGCCGTGCTGGTCATAACGAAATGGCGAAGGCATCTGCCGATTACCAAGCAGGCATAACCCGCGTCCCAACTGGTTGATACACATGATGGCGGTAAACGGATCGTTGATTGCCGGTGAAAGCGCATGTACAGCGATCTGAACGATTTGGTCGAATAGAAACTCGATGTCCTGATTCTGAGTACGCTGACTACCCGTGATCAGCGTCTCGTTGATGGCTTTCGTCAGTTTGTCGGCGCGTTGGCTATTTTGTGCGCTATTGTGCAGAACTTGAGCGATTGGTTGATCGGGCAGCAAAAAGTCCCCGGGATGGACCCTAAGTTTAATAATGAGATCATGCTTAGTAGCAACTTCTAGCAGTGCTGCATTGTCGATCATTTGGAGGTAACCAACACTGGTATTGCGAATACTGGCTGCTCGTTGGTCAAAGTCTGTTGAAACTAGGCGCTCAGTATCACTGATCTTATGGTTCTGCGGGTTAGTGCCGATTTGCTGTGGATACATATCGTTAATCGCTGCTTCCAAATTATCGGCGATGCGATCCGTGATTCGGGAGCTGCGCAAAGAGTCTGAGACGTGATGGATGAAATAGATCAACACTCCTAGACTGGCGAGTGCCAGTACGAAACCAACAGTTACCGATAGACGAGGCACAAAGGTATTGTCCTGAATACCACGCACAGCACGCAGTACCAAGAGACAGTAAATGAACGTCGCGGTGAAGGTACCCAAGACCAACTGGTTACCGCGATCTCGCATGTAGTTGCCCAATACCAGTGGACCATACTGCTGTGAGGTCAGCGAGAGCACCACCATCGTTAGGGAGAAGACAACGCCAGCAACCGTGATCATCGAGCTGGCGACTGTTGAGAGAATTTCCCGCGCACCTTCGGGACTTTCAACGTAGCCAAAACCGAGACTATTGGCGAGTTCGGCTCGGTAGCGATTATCGACCTCAATGGTTACCACCGAGAGCGCAATCGCTAACAACGCCATCACACTTGGAATAAACCAGTAGCTAGATCGTAGTCGTTCCCAAAAGGCAGTGATGCGATTAGCCATAATGTATTGCTCACTCTCTTGCCATGATGTCAGCAGTGAATTTTTATATTGAAAGCTGTACTGTGACCATTGATAGCGCCAGACCAGTCACGATCTTCGTTCAATCACCGATACTTACAAACACTGGTAGAGATGCTCACTGATCACCGAGGTCGCTTTTATTCCAACGACTCCGTCACTTCGTGCTCGGCACTTGCCGACTGCTGAGCAAACTCTCGTGATTCATTCTGTTCGCCTTCGTCATCGCCGTTAATCAGATTTAGACGCCGCAGCAGCCAGCGCATCGTTGTCCCTTGCAGCAGAACCGTAAAGATGACCACACCAAAAGTCATGCTCTGCAATAAACTGCGATTATTCAATTGGTAAGGTAAGCTAAGCGCCAGCGCCACGCCAATTGCACCGCGCAAGCCGCCCCAGAACAGCACATGCCGGTATGATAGCGGAATGTTTTGGCTGGATTGATGACTGAATAGCCATGTCAAACCATAGACCACGACAGCGCGACTTAATAAGGTGGCAATCAGGGCAATACCAATGGGGACTATATTATTGGCGAGCAAGGGCAGATTAATTTCTAGTCCGATGGTCAGGAAAACCAATGACGTGATCACAAAGGCGACGTATTCCCAGAAGGTGAACAGTACAATTCGCGTTGTTGAGGACATTTTCCGATGACCGACGTTGCCCGTCATCATTCCGGCACGTCCGGAGATCGTGGCGCAGGTGTCACGTCGCTTCGATACGCCTGTCGACGATTCCCAGTTTCTCAGTCGTGCGCTGGAATCCGCAGCGGCGGAACTTGCCGGAAAAATGCGGCTCTCCGGCAAGATGGGGCGGACAGTGCGCTTGCATATTGCTTGTGTGGGAGGGCTGGAACGACGGGAACGCAGTGCGCTGCGTCAGCCTGTATCCAGTACGCCATATATTGCCGACGCGGTGCTGCGCGTATTCCAGCGCATGAAGATCTCAGCACCAGTACTCTATCTGACCGTCTCGCTCACGGATCTGATCCCGTTCGCTGGGCATCAGCTCGAATTATTTGGCGAGCCACCCAAACCCCGCGAGCGCTTGCAATCAGCGATTACCACAATCCTCCGCTATCCTGATGCGCCGGAAGCGTACTGGATTAATGCAGCTGCTCCTGATGCTTATCGGATAGAACAGCGCTATGAGTTTGAACGTATTTCCGCCCTCTAGGTGGTTCTCATAAGTGATCTTTATGGGTTATTGGAAGATCGGCATAAAAGTGCAGGTGATCCTCGGTGATGACGGCAGCCCTATTCGTCTCCGCTGGCAGGGGCGAGAACACCTCATTGAGCAGATCGCCAAGCGCTCCCCTGCACGATAAAACCTTCGATCTTGGATGATTTATCCCGAACTGATGTTATATATAGGAGGGGCAAAAAGGTCAATTTTTAATGAGAAAATAATCTTAAGTCGACTTTAGCTATTCAAAGCTGCTTCTCCCACACGTGCAGCAGCTTACCTACTTGTCTTGGCGCGACTGCCCACCGTTGACGCTCTTTCCCGAATCCTCTGACATAGGCGCTTTCATGACCTTCAGCACTTCGTAAAGGCGGCGCGTCTCATCAGTCGGCGTGAGGATAAAGGTCATCTGCGCTAGTTTCCGCAGCGCCGACAGTTGCCGCTGACTCATTGGTTTTACCTCCATCAAGGGCAAAATGCTGCCTATCCCACGAACGATACGGACACTCACAGCAAGTGGTCTTGCCTCATGTGCCGAGGTGTGAGTGAGAGAAACAGGTACAGCAGGAACTTCAGTTTGCTCAACTAGAGTTTTACCGATCCTGCCGTCAAACCAGCGATGAAATAACGTTGTACAAATACGAATAGCACAATGACTGGGAGGGACATCAGCGTTGCCGCCGCCATAATTTCGCCAAACGGCGTGGCACTACCGGCAGCTTGTGCCTGCATCGTAGCAACGCCGACCGGCAGCGTTAAGTTCGTATCGCCGCGTAAGATCATCAATGGCCAGATATAGCTGTTCCATGAACTGAGAAATGTCCAGATGCTTAGCGCGGCGAGACCCGGACGCAAAATGGGTAAAACAACTTGCCAATAACTACGAAACTCGCTGGCACCATCTAGGCGAGCTGCCTCTAGCAGCTCCGTTGGTATGGACAAAGCAAACTGACGCATTAAGAAAATACCAAATGCCGGGGTGACCCAGGGGATCACCATCGAGTATGGGCTATTGACCCAGCCAATCCGGCTCATTCCGATAAACAGCGGAACCAGAATGAGTTGGAATGGGATAAGCGTTGAGCTAATCATCACAGCAAATAACAGATTCTTGCCGCGAAAAGTATATTTCGCAAAGGCAAAACCCGCCAGCGAACAGAAGAAAAGCGTCAACACAGTTTGGGTAACAGCATAAAAAAGGCTGTTGCCATACCAGCTATCAAACGTCCAACCTTCTAACAGGCTTTGATAATTGTGCAGGGACCAGGTTGCTGGTGGTAGCCAGGGCGGATACCGGAAAATTTCCGCGGTCGTTTTGAACGAAGAATAGATCATCCAGATCAACGGCAGCACCGTAATAATCGCTCCTGTGATGACAACAACATGGAGCAAGACCACTGCGAGCGGATTAACGTGTGAAGACCTTCTCATGGTTAGCTATCTCCATCCGCACGGAATGTGCCAAAGAACCGCAACTGAATAAACGACACTACAAAAACGACAAGGAATAGGATCGTGCCAACCGACGATGCAAAACCGAAGCGCAGGCGTTCAAACCCGCGCTGGTACAAATATTGGACGACGGATATGCTGGCGTTCGCCGGTCCACCGCCGGTGAGAATTCGAGGCTCGTCAAACACTTGAATTGAGCCCAACATAACGATAATGCTGACAAAAAGGATAATAGGCTTCAACAAGGGGATCGTCACGAAGAAGAATCGCTGGGTCGTGTTCGCGCCGTCGATCTCCGCCGCTTCGTAAAGTTCAGCGGGGATGCTTTGTAACCCAGCCAGAAAGTAGATCGTTAGCAAACCAAAGGATCGCCAACCAATCACGATGATCAGTGCGATCTTGACGAATGCGCGATCCCCTAACCAGTTTATCGGTTCCAGTCCTAATGCGATCAAAGGAGCATTTAACAACCCTGAGTTTTCGTTCAGAAGGATCTGGAAGATTAGCGATGTCGCTACGGTGGAAACGACGATGGGTGTGAAGTACATCGCGCGCCAGACGGTGGCAAACCTCAAGCTTTTGGCGTTCAACAACACAGCCAAGATGAGCGACAGCGGCATGATGACGAGGATAGAAGCAGACGTATAAAAGAATGTGTTGCCGACCGCTTGCCAGAATACTGAATCGTTGAGGATGAACTCGTAGTTGGCTAATCCCATCCATGTGATCTCACCGATGCCGTTCCACTGGAATAAACTCAGGATTAGGGCCGCCAGACTGGGGATGAGGAAAAACAAACTAAACAGAAAAAAGAATGGCGACACAAAAATATACGGCGCCCATCCATATCTGGAAAAGCGCGATTTCGGCTTATGGAGGACGGATCTCGCAACCGTTGTGCTTGCCACAGAATTACCTCCAAAGATCATTCTTAACGAAGATTTTTATTGCTTAAAGGGTGCGAATAGACTCATGCACTGATAAATCACAGCCTGTCAGGATGCCACCTCTCGGCGCACATCCTGGTATAGGCTGTGCCTAGCGTGTCTACAAGAAAAGTGAATTACGAATTGAAGGCGATTTCGGCTTTAACCGTGGTTACTATGGTATCGACCAGTGTCTCGGCATCCATGCTGCCTTCGAAGAACAGTGGCATGTTCTCATCCACCGCAGTCCTCCAAACCTGGCGGTAAGGACTCTGATACCAAACCGGCACTTCCGTCACCGTCGCTGCCCAGATTTCACCGATTTTCTGACCACCGTAGAACGCGGCTTCCAGACCAGTTACGCGCGGGTCGCTCGCAGCCTTAATCATGGTCGGGAAGTAGCCAATTTCCTCAAAGCGCTTCACCTGGTTTTCATAGGTGAGGTAACTGTATTCGATAAGTTCCCAGGCTAGGTCAGCGTGCGGGTTGTTCTTGTTCACCGCAAATCCCGTCCCGCCCCAAACGCTGGCGCCAGTTCCTTCACCGTCTGCCCAAGTCGGCATCGGTGCGAGCCGCCACTGACCAGCCATGTCTTCTGCCTGAGGCTCGAGGATATAGGTGCCGTACCAGTCTGCCTGAACGGAACCGACGATACTGCCGCTATGGTATGCTTCGATAGGGGTTGGACCAAACATTTCCGTCGCCAGGAATGTCCCAAATGTGCCGTTGTCGATCCCTTTGCGCCACATATTCAGGACTTCAATTGCCTTTTCACGGTTTTCCGGTTCGCCGAAGACGAAGGTGCCCTGTTCATCAAAGATTTGACCGCCGCGTTGTAGGTAGTAAAGCTGGAACATATCAGCGGCACTCGAAATCCAGGACAAATGGATCCCCGTATTCTGGAATGCTTGTGCGCCTGCCTCCAGGAAGGCTTCCCAGGTCTCCGGGACTGCTTCCACGCCTGCTGCTTCCAGGAGCGCTGGTTGGTAGTAGTACGCCGTGGTCGAGAGACCGCTGTCCACACCGTAGATACCGCCCTGATAGTTATACAAGCTCCACCGACCCTCGGCGATAAGATCATAGTTTTCGCCGATACGATCCGTTAAGTCCAAAAAGTTATCGGCGATAATGTTGTCGCGCATGTAAGCCGGGAAGTCCCCCTGTTCAATAGCCAGGATGTCCGGCAGCGGTTCGCCAGCGGCGATGTTCGACAAAACGACCGTCGTGATATCGGGAATCACCTGAAAGTCGAAGGTGAAGTTGATGTCGGGATGCGTTGCTTTCCATTCTTCTGCGCGTGCGTTGTAGAACTCAACATATAAACCATCATGTGTCCACAACGTGAGCTTTACATCTTCCTGAGCATGTACTACTCCAGAAGACAGAAGTAAAAGGGCAATCAGTAAAACAAATAGGGTTTTGTTAGCACGAAACATTTGTGGGTCTCTCCTACTAAAGAATATGATTTGATGGAATAGTTGATCGAACGACATGTCTGAACGCAGCGAGCCGAGCATCGCATAAGTTGATCGATAGGTTTTCTCCTCTCTACTGAACTAATCCAAGCTAAGACTGGACAACGATCTTGACATCCCAGGCACCCAGTGTGAGCACGTCGCCTTCAGAAAGGCGCATGTTGCTAAACAGCTCTTTACCACCTCCTGGGATAGAGGGCACCACCTGTGGCGTCCACGACCAATTAGTGAAAAACAGGAGGCGTTCACCAGTGGTTGCGTGCGATGCAATAACACGCACGGACATCGGCAGGTTTTCCACGATGGGGTCGATGCCCGCTTGAGTCATTGTCCACGAGGCAAGGGCACGACCGAGCGTATCGTTTGGAAGCGTGCCACAGTAGGTTACGCGCCCTTTACCAACCTGTTTCGTAACAACAGCAGGAAAGCGCCCAAAGTGGGGATGCTGATAAGTCACGAGCGCTTCCGCCGTCTCTACTTCCAGACCATCTGCCCAAGCGGATGCCGCGGCATCCCCAGGTAAAGCGATGCCATTCCCCGTAACTGGAATATCGGAGATCAGGTTGCTGTATTCCTGATAACTTGCACCGACAGCCTTACGTAAAATGCCTGGGGCGACGACCCAACGCGCACGAGCGTATTCATCGCCGTAGCCGCTTCGGAACGTCAGCAGCAAATGACCGCCAGCCTCTGCATACGCCACCAGTCGCCGCAGCAGTTCATCGTCCGCAGCGTATAGAGCGGGGACAACTAACAGTGGATACTGCTCAAATTTCTGTTCCGCATGAACAATCGCCGTTTGAGCAGACACGTTGAAAAATGCGCGATAGAAGTTGTCAAATATGCGCTCATAAGTAAGTTGATCAGCGGTATTCGTACCCGGCTTGGACAGCGCTGGCATGTAGGAAAGCGCATGTTTGCTATCTTCGTGGTACAGAATAGCAACCTTAGCCTCTGGCTTGAGATTCGTAAGAAGGTCGTTGTGCTTTAGTAATTCAGTCGCAACGACCTGGAATTCCGAACCAATCCGACCTTTTTCAAGGCTGTGTCCAAGGATGCCACCCCAATAAGTCTCAAAGCCGTAGTGCAACGTATGCCAGTGCCAATAGGAGACCATCTTCGCTCCCTTGCTGATGAAGGTGTAGACAACCTGCCGCAGCTGGCCTTCATAGGAGGGATAATTCGTATTGGAACCACCGATGCTGTTGGCGTTCAGTTCAGTGATGAGGAAGTTGTCCTCTTTGGCGCTGCGTGCCCAATCTCCGTTGAGAAATATCTGAGAAACACCGGCATGATCCTGGCGCGTTGTCATCCATTCAGGCCCGCCGACAATTGGGCTGTGCGCAGCATCCAGTTCCAGTCCCGCCTGGGTCACGTGGTAGGGGTTGATCGCAGCCACATCTAGATACCGGGAAATCTCGAACATATTGGCTTCCGTACGGCTGTAGGCACCGACAAAGCACTGCGTGATAAATTGATCTGGTCGCGCATATTCCCGAACAATTTGCGCTTGCCAACTTAGAAACTCAGTCACCAACGAGGCCTGGAATCGTCGCCAATCCAGGTCATATCCAGGTGTGGAATTGCCCTCAGGTTTCCACAATTCGTCCCAGTCGTTAATCCGGTGCGACCAATAGGTCAGTCCCCAGACTTCGTTTAAGCAATCAACGGTTTTGTATTTATCTTTGAGGTACCAGAGGAATTTCTGAAATACGTCAGGATTATGGAGCAGGCGCTAGCAGCGTACATTCCTGCAGTCTCGCCCCTGCTAAGTTCGCCTGATTAAAGTTCGTGCCGTCCAAGGTGGTCAAGCGTAGGTCAGCATGTGACAGCACGGCCCTCTCAAAATTGGTCTTGATTAGGTCAGCGCCGCTCAAATCTGCCTTGTTTAAGTTGGCATCCATGAAGATCGCTTCATTAAGCTTTGCACGTTGCAAATTGACGCTGATCAAAGTCGCTTCTTGAAGGTTGGCACCCCATAAATCTGCTTGAGATAGATTAGCGCCTTCCAAGATAGCCCGCTGTAACTCACTATAACGCAGTAGGGTGCCTTGCAACTGTGCATCCTCGAGCAAGGCGTCCTCAAAGTTACTGCCTGTCAAATTGGCGTTTTGCAGATTCGCGCCCGCTAGATCGGCACCTGCTAGGTTAGCGCCTTCAAGATTGGCGCCTTCTAAGTTGGCACGCCCAAGATTGGCGCGGGCGAGGTTAGCTCCTCTCAAGTCAGCCTTAGCAAGATTTGCCAGCCGTAGACTGGCTCGTTCAAGTTGAGCACCCTGGAGATTCAAGGGGCTGCTGCTGAAATCGATACCATCCAATGTGGCAGCAACTGGTCCAAGGGGCGGCAAATTCAAGGGTTGGTTCGGGTGCTGGCTGTCAAGTTCGAGGATGAGCGCCAGTTTTTCAGCGGGTGATGCAACAGTCAGGGCACGATAGAGCGCTTGAAGCACCACTTCGCTTTCGCTGGGTGCCTGCGTTGTACTGTTACTCATCGTTGGTAGTGACCTCTTTTTGCCGCCGACAGAAGTGGACTCGGTGTTCGGATTGTGGTCTAGCGATTATACGATTCGAGCCATCAAACAGGTAATGCTGGGTATTACGGCACGGTATTGTAGGGCGCTGTTGCCTAAGGTTCGAATAAAGAGACCTAGACCGCAAGTGTTAAGCGGTACGCTTAGCGACCAGAAACAAGTTCAAGCAGCGGGCATTGACGACATCCAAGACAAAAGTACGGACTGCGTTCAATTTAGTATTGCTGCCGTCTGACCTTTTCCACCAGCAGGTCAAGTGAGCGACCAATTCCTTTTGGACTAGCTTCCACCTATTGGTTCTGATGCTGCAGACGCCTTCGGTAACCTGTGATTCTCGCCTTGTTGTTGTCTGCGTTCGTCTCTCATGAAGGGAGCACAGTGAAGGGAGTAAGGCGACGTACGATTAACTGTTCCGCCCTGGCGGGAATCTTCGTCCAGAGTCATACAAGATTATTAGCAACATTCTTTGGCGGAAAGTAGCTGGAACGGTGGAACAACTCTCGACAGGGGGACATTTATCCACTGGGTCATGAAGTCGACAACTCGCCGTGTCCGCATTATCCCTTTGGTTGAGATGTAAGCATGCTCAGCGTTAAAAGAGAAGCAGGAATCTGCTCAAGCTACATACTGGCTCAAGCTACGTACTGGCACGTGCCCCACGGTAACGCCCGTTTACGCCTGACGGCGAATTTCTCACCGCATGAAATGCCAGCGCTAGGATATGGCGGCGTTCGTGTCCTTGTCCTTATCGAGTTGCCAGGAATGATGCTAACTGTGATGCACACGTACCTTCAAGACTTTTTTGAGCGAGTGCTGCATAGGTCCAGAGCCTGTGAGACAGATCTAGGGAGAGAAATAAGAGATACTTTCTAAGCTAACGACTCGTAAGTAGTTGAAACTGACAGCAAAGACGAAAGTATCAAGCAGTGCGGAAGAAACAGTCAACCATCATTGCCGAGAAGCGCGACGCAAATGGAATGTAGAAGAGAAGATTCGCATCGTGCTAAAAGGGCTACGGAGGCAAGGTCAACATTGCGGAACTCAAGTCGAAGCTGTATTACAAGTGGAGTAAAGAGTTTCTAGACGCAGGCAACGCGCGGCTGACTGGGGATACCAAACGTGAAGCGAGTAGTGAAGTTAGCGACTTGCGCAGCCCGACACCGTTGACGCTGGCTTTACCTCCCAATCCCGCTGAATCAGCGCCTTAGGAAGTAGCAGGTTGAGCAGGCTAACTACAAGGTTCAAAAAAGTGCACTTGAAGGGATCAAGGCAGCAACTGGCGGACTCTGGCTAGACACGAAAACCGCAGGCAAGGTGGCATTTGGTATGTTGAGCGGCTTGCTTGTCTACAACTTTAGCCATCCAACGCGGGGCGACATCATGGCGGCGCCTGCCGCCTTTCAAGCCTGCTCAACACGCTAGCATCTGAGCAGGCAACCTGCCAAGGAAGCCAGCGGTCTGAACCTGCGTTCTTATGCCGTTCGCGCGAGCATACTGTGAGCATTCTGCCCACGCTTACTTGAAGGCTGCGCTCAGCCGTTCTACTCTGCTGTGCTTCCCGTAGGTAAGCGAACAGGCTCAATGGACAGCCTTCCAACACTCGCTGCCTAGCCGACACGCTAGCATCAGTTTCCAATTAGGCGGCTGCGGCTACGCGCTTTAGCACTTAGCTTAACAGCGTTCTCGACCTGTATTGTACTGCTTCGGCAACATGTTCAGTCCTAATCACCTCGCTCGCTGCTAAGTCGGCAATAGTGCGACTGACCTTCAATACGCGATGATAGGCGCGGGCGCTAAGTTGCAGCTTTCTCAGCGCCGCGTTCAGTAGTTGTTCGGCGGCGTCATCCATTTTGCATACCTTCTCGACCTCTCCAGCACTCAAGTCACTGTTCGTCAGCACACCCGGGAAATCACGATGCCGCCTATACTGCCGCTCACGGGCCGCCTCTACGCGCGCTTGAATGCTTGAGGAAGGTTCCCCGCGCTGGGCGCCGGTCAACTTGTCATAATCAACGCGAGGAACATCAAGCTGAATGTCGAAGCGATCCAGCATCGGACCGCTGATCCTTGCTTGATATTTTCTAACTTGCTGTTCAGCGCAAGTACAGGCCCGCATTGGGTCGCCTCTATAGCCGCAAGGACAGGGGTTAAGAGAACCAACGAGGATAATATTGGCCGGAAACGTTACCGAGCCACGTACTCGGCTAATCGTGATGACCTTGTCTTCCAAAGGTTGCCGCAAGACTTCAAGATTTCGACCCATCTCCAAAACCTCGTCGAGATAGAGCACACCTCGATGGGACATACTTAACTCGCCGGGACGGGGAATACTCCCGCCGCCAATCAAACCCGCTTCACTGATGGTGTGATGGGGAGAACGAAACGGGCGTCGGCGCGCTAATCCTTCACCTGGAGGCAGCATATCCGCGACTGAGTAAATGCGGGTGATTTCGAGCGCTTCTGCAGGCGTTAGTTTAGGAAGAATGCCGGGTAGTGCCCGCGCTATTAGCGTCTTACCTGAACCGGGCGGCCCCGCGAGCAGGGCATGGTGACCACCAGCCGCGACGATCTCCATCGCGCGTTTAACGAATTCTTGTCCTTTCACCTCGGCGTAATCTACCAGACGCTCTGGACCCGGTTCAGTATCGGTAAGAACGTGGCTCCGATCATAGGGTGGGATAGGGTTCAGCTTGAAGACATGCTCAACCAGATGTCCGAGACTGGGAACGGGAATGACATCAATACCTTCTACCAGTGCGGCTTCTGGCGCATCACATGCCGGCACATACAGCGTGGAATAGCCTAATTCCCGCGTCATGTAGGCGAAAGACATGACCCCTCGAACATGCCGCAACGTGCCATCTAGCGAAAGTTCCCCGACAAACACGGCATCTGTCAAGCATTCAGGTGGGATCTGCGCAGTAGCAGCAAGAACCCCCATGGCAATCGGGAGGTCGTACGCTGGTCCTTCCTTACGCATCTCCGCCGGAGCTAAATTCACTAAATAGCGACGCATCGGAAAATCCAAGCGACAATTGCGTACTGCTGACCGGACACGCTCCCGGCTTTCTTGAACAGCGGTATCAGCTAGTCCAACTATAGTAAAACCTGTCATTCCTTTCGGATTATAGTCAACCTCTACGGTCACTTTAACGGCATCTAACCCGACTAGCGCACCGGATTGTAAAATTGATAGCATAAAGAGTCCCTATGAACATCGCCGCCTTTTCTTGCTGCGTTTCACGAGAATTATACTCTGCCCGCAAATTAGGGTTGGCAGTCGGTTTAGGGAAACTAAGCTTCGTATCATTGACCTAGATAGGCGGATGTTGTCCACTCGGTGGTCAGGCGTTTTGTCCCTACTGGTGCCAAATTCAAGACCATTCTAATGTCAAAAGGCGCACAGCAAACAAAAGTCGCATTTTCAGGGCTTGGTTGGGAAATCCATGCCCCGATTGCGGATAGCGGAACGGACACGCTCGCGGCTTTCCTGAACAGCAGTATCGGGCAAGCCAACGATGGTGAAACTGGTCATGCCTTTGGGGTTATAGTCAACCTCCACACTGACACTGATGGCTTCCATGCCGATGACTGCACCCGAATTGACCTGTGCAAGCATAAAGTTAGACTCCCTATGGACGATGCACATTATCTGACAGTCGGGGCGCGACGGCAATATCGAGAGCAAAAGTAGACTGCCTGTTAGAAAACTGTTATAGATAGTAAAGAGCGATTAAAACAGAGTGCGACATACAATAGCGAGGACGCTTTGCACAAAGCGACCCCTTTGATCTTGTGCCGCCGACAAAATAGTTCGAGTTTAACGCGCATCCCCGCGCCCTTTTTGCAGCGTCGTGGAGGACGAGATACACACAGCGAGGCATAGATTATGACCAGACAGAATCGACAATTACTGATCATTGCCGGTGCCGTGGTGGTAATCCTACTCGGGATAGTCATTATCAACGGCTTACGGGGACCGATTCAGGGTACGGATTTGCCGACCCCGACGGAAGCTGTAGCCGTTCAACCGACTGCCGAGCCGCCAACACCGGAACCACCCACCGCGGAGCCGCCTACTGCGGTTCCTCCGACCGCAGTTCCGCCCACCGCGGAGCCGCCTACTGCCGAGCCGCCTACGGCAGTACCGCCAACTGAGGAGCCAGCTACAGAAGTTCCTCCTACAGAAGTACCACCAACTGAAGTAGCGGCGGTAGAACCGACTCAAACTTCTGAAGCGGCAGCCACTGCGGAAGTACAACCAACCGAGGTGACGCCAGAGCAGACACCAGAAGTATCAGCCACCACGGAAGTGACGGCTGCTCCTACTGAAGCGCCAACGCAAGCACCAACTGAGGAAGTGATCGCGACTTCCGAGGCAACCACCGAAGCGACGGCTGAAGTCGCTCCTGAGGTTACGGCAGAAGCTACTGTAGAAGCGACAGCATCCGCGACAAGCGAATTCTCGTCAGGCGCTGCGATCAATGATCCGCAGATCGTCCTGTTCATCGCTTGCGAAGCGAATTTGAGCGCCACGTTCCTAGTCAGCAATACAGGCGGGGATATGCTGACGGCAGGCACACTGCGCGTTATCGATCCGGTTGCTGGAACCGATACGACCAGCGGCTTGCAGTTAGCGGCTGGCGGCTCGACTTCCATCAATGCCAGCGGCAACGCAACGGTCATCGTCAACTACGAAACGTCGGTACTGCAAAACGTAACCGCACAAGCGACGGGTAACTGTATCCCGACGGCGACGCCAACTGCGACTGCCAGCAACACGCCGCTGCCGACGAATACGGCTACCGTAACCTTTACGCCGTCGGCATCGTTCACGCCGTCTGAGACGTATACACCGAGCATGACGCGCACGCCACGCCCGACGAATACTCCCGTTACGCCGACGATCACCTTTACGCCGTCACAGACGTTGACTCCATCGGAAACCTATACGCCGTCACAGACGTATACGCCGAGCATGACGCGGACACCGCGCCCGACGCGGACACCGGTCACGCCAACGATCACGTTGACTCCATCGGAAACATTTACGCCGTCAATCACGTTTACGCCTTCGATGACGTTCACGGCATCAATGACCTTTACGCCGCGTCCATCGCGCACGCCGCGTCCGACCAACACACCCGTCACGCCGACGTCGACCTTTACGCCGTCGTTGACGTTCACCCCTGCTCCGCCGACTGCAACGCCGACCAACACGGCAACTCAAGCGCCGGATGCACAACTGTTCCTGAGTGTTCAGTGCAACCCTGATCTCTCCGCAACGTTTACTATCACTAACGCGGTAGCGGGTGGCGTGTTGACCGGTCCGGCAACGCTGACCATCGACCAAGTCGGACAACCGCTGCAAAGCAGTTCGTTCGGTCTCGGCGATCTGCCGATCAGCATGACACTGCCCGGCAATGCTATCGTTAGCGTTCACTTTGCGACACCACAGCGTCCATCGGTGAATCTGCAAGCGACGGCTACCTGCATCACCCGTCCGACAATCACGCCGACGGCAACAACGCCACCAACCAGCACCCCACGTCCGACCCTGACGCCAACCAACACACTGGTTCCGCCTGATGTGTCAGTGACGGCTATCTGCTCGGCGCAAGGTGTAGCCACCTTCACCATCACCAACAATGGTGGTGACATGCAGACCGACGGTAACTACGTCGTCTCCAACGGTGGTACCCCAGTTGACAGCGGTACCTTCCGCTTGAACGCTGGCGGCAGCACACAAGTCGTGGTCAATGGACAGGTAGGCAACCTAACCATCGCCATCTCTGGCACTGGCATCTCAGCAACCGCTGATACCAACTGCGCTGCTCCGACTCCAACGCCAACCTCCACCAACACGCCGGTTCCGCCTGATGTGTCAGTGACGGCGATTTGCTCGGCGCAAGGTGTAGCCACCTTCACCATCACCAACAATGGTGGTGATATGCAGACCGACGGTAACTACGTCGTCTCCAACGGTGGTACCCCTGTTGACAGCGGTACCTTCCGCTTGAACGCTGGACAGAGCGTCGATGTCACTGTTTCAGGACAGGTAGGCATACTAACTATCGCAGTATCAGGTGCTGGTATCTCGGCAACGGCAGATACCAACTGCGCGATGCCATCACCGACTCCGACCTCGACCCCGCTGACGGTGGCAGTCGCCCCGCAAGCGATCTGCATCGAGGGTGGAGCACGGTTCACTATCGTCAATACTTCCAACGATATGCCTGCGCCCGACACCTATACCATCACCAATCAGGATGGTGTTGTGGTCAAGCAGGATACTTATCAACTGAAGCAGAACGAGTCGATCACCATCGACGTACCGGGCGCAACTGGTACGCTGACGCTGACCACGGCAGGCACGGGTGTTTCGATCTCCGTGACCTGCAATGAGCCAACCGTCACGCCGACCCGCACGCCAGTGTATGTCTGCGGTGAGACGACCTATGACTCGCACGGCTTCCCGATCATCAATCCGAATCCGGAGAGCTGCCAAGAAGACAGCAAGACTCCGACGGATTGGAAGCCGATCACGCCGGGATCTGGTGTCTGCCCCGACTGGCTGCTGTATCACACCGATCAGACTGGTGACTGGGAAATCTTCCGCTTGGGTGAGCTTCCGGGCAAGCCGAATGCGGATGCCAACATCACCAAGGGCGTTGGCGCGAATGTTAGCGATGTTGCGCCTGCGCGTTCGCCAGACTCCGAATGGGTTGCCTTCTCCAGCAACCGTGATGGCAACTGGGAAATTTATGTTGTCGGCGCGGACGGCGAAGGTATCCAGCGTGTGACCTTCAACACCATCGCCACTGACATCGATCCGGTGTGGTCGCCTGATGGTACGAAGATCGTCTATGAGTCTTCTCGCAGCGGTAACTGGGACCTGTTCATGTTCGACGTGACGACAGGTACGGAAACCCGTCTGACTAGCAATCCGGCGCAAGACCTGAATGCCTTCTTCTCACCCGATGGCACCAAGATCGTGTTCCAGAGCAGCCGCGACGAACTGTGGCAGCTTTACCAACTCGATCTGGCGACACTGGCGGAGACTAAGCTGAGTGATGGTCTGGGCAACGATAATGATCCGCAGTACTCGCCAGACGGCACCAAGATCGCCTTCTGGTCACAGCGCGGCGATGGTCAGAACGGTGTCCTGTACACGATCAACAGCGACGGCACAGGTCTCAAGGCAGTTTCCGATGCCAATGGTGACGCTTGGAATCAGGCGTACTCCACTGACGGTGACCTGATCGCTTACCAGATGGTGATCGGCGGCAAGTTGGGTATCTACGTGTATCAGTTCTCCACCGAGAAGACACGTCAGGTGACCAGCGATGCCTCCGTAGACTACGCACCGACATGGTACTGCGATGGCACGACGGTGGTCTGGACTTCGGATGCCGATGGCAACCCGAACCTGTTCAGCACCAACGCCTTACCGATGGATGCTGCCCCACTTGAAGTGGTGAGCGAGGGTTCTCGTTTGACCACCGAGGAAGACAACGACATCTATCCGCAGAACACGCCTGCTGAGGAGAATGCCTCGCGCAGCCGCCTGCTGCCGACGGTCAACGTCAAGTAACAATCCGACTTAGCCTAGTCAGCGGTTAGCACCGCTGACTAGAACCAGCAATTGAGATAGATCGTTAATACTTATTGTGACGCCGCTGTGAGTGATTACAGCGGCGTTTTTGTTGCGATTAGCCTCACTCCCACCGGACGCTAAAGCATCCGGCTATAAGCACGAAGCCCGTTGAAACGGGCTAAAACGAAGACTTTTTAGATTGGGATGGTTCTATGAGGATAACTAACGCTTGTTAGGGCTTATGCTATAATCGCAATGTCGGGGGAGGATGGTTTGATCGGGCAAGAAACCACTGATATTGAAGCACTGCTGCTGCTGGAAACGGCGGAATTGAAGCCACCTGATCAGGTGTTGATCTTCGGGGCGTCGATACCATTGGTAGAGAAGGTGGCGCAGCGAGTCGAGTCGGTTACGGTGGTCGATCAATCGTACTCAGCGTGGCAGCGAATCGCCGGAAAGAGGATCAGAGGCGTGACGGCGGCAGAAAACGTGCTGCCGAATACTGAACTGCGGGCTGATGTTGTACTGCTGATTGCGCCGAAAGGTCGGGATTATGCACGGGCACTGTTATGGTCGGCGTACCAATCGTTGAGAGCGGGCGGTAAGCTGTATCTGGCGGGCGCGAATGACGGCGGTGTGAAATCGCTGTTTGCGGATGCCGAAATGTTATTCGGGCGCTGCGTGACCCTGACGACGAAGCAACGGCATCGCATCGGTGTCGCGGTGAGGAAAGAAGCAAGCAAGGACTATCCGGCGGCGTGGGGCGCTGATCCAACGCAAATGATCAGCACAGAGATCAAGACTCCGCGCGGGACAGTACAGATCGCCTCGATGCCGGGCGTGTTCAGTTGGGAACACTTGGATGAAGGAACGAGACTGCTGCTAGAAAGCGTGCAGGTGGCAGCGGGATCGACGGTGTTGGATGTCGCCTGCGGTACGGGGATCATTGGCGTGACGCTGGCGCAAGTAGCGGATCGTGTGCTGATGACAGATGACAATCTGCTGGCGGTCAGATGCGCCGAGGAGAGCGTGAGGCTCAATGGTTTGAGTCACGTTCAAGTACAAGCAGCAGATGTGTACGAAGGAGTTGACGGTAAGTTCGATCTGATCTGCTCGAATCCACCGTTTCATCAGCATTTTGAAGTGAGCACCAACGTCGCGCAGCGGATCATCCGTGAGGCTGGTGGGCTGCTCAATCCGGGTGGCAGGCTGTGCATCGTCGCTAATGCGTTCCTCGCTTATGAGCGCGTGATGGCGGAATGTTTTAGCAGTATGCAGATCATTGCCCGAAATAATCGTTATGTCGTTATTCAAGGAATGTAACTAAATATGACTTTACGTTTGCCCTCGGAGTCGGAACTGCGCGAAGAAGCGACACCGACCAAACCTTCGGATGCGCTGACGCCGCAAACGCTGTTGGAAATGTACTGGTATATGCTGCTTTCGCGGCGCCTAGATGAACGTTGCTGGGCGATGCACCGACAGGGCAAGATCGCCTTTCACATTAGCGGTATGGGACACGAAGCCACACAAATCGGGGCGGCGTTTGCCATCAATCGCGGCGTGGATTACGTGCATCCGTACTACCGCGATCTGGCGCTGGTACTCGCGCTCGGTGTTACTCCGCTAGACTTCATGATGAGTTTGTACGGTAAAGCGGGGGAATACAGCAGCGGTGGACGGCAGATGCCCTCGCATTGGAGCAGTCGCAAAGTAAATTTGCTTTCTTCGTCCAGTCCTGTAGCCACTCAAGTTCCGCAAGCGGCGGGATTAGCCTTTGCCATCAAATACAAGTGGGATACCAAGTTAGTCGATCCCAATGATGCGACGCAGCCGCGTGTGGCGATCACCTGTTTGGGCGAAGGATCGACGAGTCAGGGCGAGTGGCATGAGGGCATGAACTGGGCGGGCGTCCACAAACTGCCGTTCATCTGCATCGTGCAGAACAATAACTATGCCATCAGCGTACCCATTGATCAGCAGATGGCGGTACATAATGTGGCGGATCGCGCGGATGCTTATGGTGTGCGCGGCGTTACAGCAGACGGTAATGATCTGTTGCAGATGTACGACGTGATGAAGGAAGCCGTTAATCGGGCTTATCGTGGTGACGGCGCGACATTGATCGAAGCCAAGACGTACCGCCTGACGCCACATTCTTCCGACGATGATGACCGCACCTACCGCAGTCGGGAAGAAGTGGAAGGGTGGAAGCTGAAAGACCCGATCCATCATTTTGAGCGCACGCTTAGGGAGCGCGGCTTGCTCTCCGAGCAAGAGAGCACCGATTACAATGCCAGAGCCAAGCAAATGATCGATGAGGCGCAGCGGCAAGCCGAGCAGATGCCTTATCCGCCGGAGGAGATGCTATACGAGCGTCTTTATGCCGACGACGAGGTTAGCGCCAATGGCTGAAATGACGCTGATCGATGCCGTGCGAATGGCGATGGACGAGGAATTGGCACGCGATCCACGTGTGTTCATCACGGGCGAGGACGTGGGCAAGCGTGGCGGCGTTTTCCGCGCTACTCAGGGCTTGATCGAGAAGTACGGGGCAATGCGAGTCGTGGATTCGCCGCTGGCAGAACTCTCGATTGTGGCAGTGGGGATCGGCGCGGCGATGGCAGAATTACATCCGATCTGCGAAATCCAGTTCGCGGACTTCATTCATCCTGCCTTCAACCAGATCGTCAACGAAGCTGCCAAGATGTACTATCGCTCGGACGGGCAGTGGCGCGTGCCGCTGACGATCCGTGCGCCGTATGGTGGTGGCATCGGCGGTGGGTTGTATCACAGCCAGAGTGTGGAAGCGTTCTTCTGCCATGTGCCGGGATTGAAGGTGGTGATCCCCTCGACGCCGTATGACGCGAAAGGACTGCTCAAGAGCGCGATCCGCGATCAGAATCCGGTGCTGTTTTTCGAACCGAAGAAAGGCTACCGCAGCATCAAGGGCGAAGTGCCGGAGTGGGAATACACCGTGCCAATCGGTCCAGCGGCGATTACACGCGAAGGTTCAGATGTGTCGGTGTACGCTTACGGCATGATGGCGTTCTACTGCTTGCAAGCAGCGGAGATCGTGGCGCGGGAGGATGGTATCTCGGCGGAGGTGGTCGATCTGCGGACCCTGCTGCCAGTCGATAAGGAGACGATCCTTGCTTCGTTCCGCAAGACGGGCAAAGCGCTGATCGTGCATGAGGATAATCTGACGCTCGGTTATGGTGCAGAGGTGGCGGCAATCCTCAGTGGCGAGGGCTTCGAGTATATGGATGCGCCGATCATGCGTTACGGCGGACCAGATGTGCCTGCTGTGCCGTTCAGCCATCCGCTGCAAGAGGCGTTCATGCCGAATCCGCAGAAGATCGCGGCGAGGATACGGGAGTTGGCAGCGTACTGAAGATAGTAACGAGTAATGAGTAACGAGTGAAGAAAGTTTCTTAGTAGCAAGCATCGTTACTCTTGGTTTGTTTACTTAAATCATGGGAGTGTAGATGGCGACAAATATCATCATGCCGCAGCTTGGCGAGAGTGTGGTCGAGGGAACGGTCAGCAAATGGCTGAAGCAGGTCGGTGATGCGGTGGCGGAATTTGAGCCGCTGCTGGAAGTCAGCACCGATAAGGTTGATACCGAAATCCCCTCGCCTGCCAGCGGCGTGCTGTTAGAGATTTATGTGCCAGAAGGCAAGACGGTGGAGCGCGGCGTACTGCTGGCGGTGGTCGGTCAGGCAGGAGAGAACGCAGCGGCGACATCAGCGCAAGCCGAAACGACGGTACATGAGCATACTCAAGTGGTGCAAGCTCAAGAGACGGCAGTTGCTACCTCTATGCCAGAGGAGGCGGGAAGTCAGCGTTATAGTCCCGTCGTGGCGCGGATGGCAGCCGAACACAAGATCGATCTGAGCAGGATCGCAGGCACGGGCTTGAGTGGGCGCGTGACCAAGAAGGACGTCGAAGCGTATCTGGCGAACGGCGGACAAGCGAAAACGGCGGTGACGCCGCAGCTTGAGCCGTGGGAACAGCCGATCTCCGGCGATTTGTTCAAGCCGACGGAGGAAGTGTTTGCTAAAGCGAATGAGGGCAAACAAGCTGAAGCCACCTCCGCGCAACCGCAGAGTTGGGCAGGCGCACTCGCTAACAAAGCGAAGGAACAGCAAACCCAGACAGAGCAGGATCGCTTACGCCTCTACGGAAACGGAGAAGTGCTGCCGATCAGCAATATGCGCCGCCTGATCGCGGATCATATGGTGCAGAGCAAGCTGCACACCGCGCCGCACGTCACCACTGTTTTCGAGATCGACATGACGCGGACATGGAATCACTGGCAAGCGAACATGGAACCCTATGCCAAGCAAGGCGTCAAGCTGACCTTGACCGCTTATTTCATGCTGGCAATGGTCAAGGCGGTACAGACACAACGCATCCTCAACGCGCAGTGGACCACCCAAGGATTATTCGTGCCACACGCGATCAATATCGGGATGGCGGTGGCGCTGACGGATGGTTTGATCGTGCCAGTGATCCGCAACGCGCAGGATTTGAATCTGACGGGCATGGCGCGGCAGGTGAGCGATCTAGCGACGCGGGCGCGGGCGAAGCAGTTGAAGGCGGACGAGACATCGGGCGGCACAATCACGCTGACCAATCACGGCGTATCGGGCAGTCTGCTGGCAACGCCGATCATTAATCAGCCGCAGTCGGCAATCGTGGGAACAGGTGCAGTGACGAAACGCGTAGTGGTACTGCCGGAGACGGATTCCATCGCTATACGTCCGATGATGTATGCCACGCTGACCTTTGATCATCGGGTGGCGGATGGCGCGATGGCGGATGCGTTTATGGTGGTGTTCAAGCGGACGTTGGAGGAATGGGAATAGAGGTACTTTAGAGCACCCATTAAAACCCATTTTTTTAACGGGAAAAATGGGCGAAAAATGGGTTATGGTAGGCGACTTTTGGAAAACCGTTAGGAATCAACAAACTTTTGGCGTTTAGTCCGCAGTGGTGGGTTAAACGCTTTTTGCTCTAAAGCTGGAATCAGCCGGAAGCAGTAGAGGTTGCTTCTACTGTTGGTGTGGCGGTGGGGGGAACGGTACGCGCTGGCAGTGCAAAAATCACTACCAGCGCGACGATGGCGATGATCAGGACGATGATTGCTACAATCATCGGGGTGCGCGATTGTTGGTTCAAGCCGTTGGTCATGGGAGGCACCTCCGAGTCGAGTAACATCAAACTACGACGTTAGGTGCAAATCAGCATAACACGTTATCCCCGAACATGGTAGGATTTCCGGCTTGCTGTCTGATTAATCGACCTTGCACTATGCTATCGTTTGTTGACAGTCCCCGATCCCGTGATCTGCTGATTGATGGTCGGCGAACCTAGATAGCTAACCGAACCACTGCCGCCGATCAGCACATCAAGTGTTTGTGCGGCGTTGATCACAGCGCTGCCAGAACCCGCGATATTCACCTGCGCTGACTGTGTGGTCAATCCCTCGCCGTTGTAGTTGCCAGAGCCGCGAACACTGATCAATTGACTATCGCCCTGTCCAGCTACCTTCACATCACCGCTGCCGCTGATGTTGACGGTGACGGTTTGCGTGGTTACTGCGGTAACAGTGGCGTCGCCGCTGCCACCGATGTTGACACTCAACTGCTGTAAGCCATCAAGCTGATCGACGGTAACGTTACCAGAGCCATTGATCTCGATGTTGAAAGCTGCGGTATTGATCGGCTTGACGTTGATATTGCCGCTGCCAGTAAGGACGACCTGATCCAATGCTTTGACCGTGATGTGGTAGGTGATGTCTTTGGTGGTGGTATAGCTGGTATTGGGACGTGATCCCAGCACCAGGCGCCCATTGGCGACATCGCTAGTGAGCAATGGGATGATGTTGTCTTCCGCTTCGATGGTCAGCGTTTCTTCGCCTGTCTGCTCAATGAAAATATTGCCGCTGGTTTGCAGTTGAATCGAAGAAAAGCCAGCCACAGTGCGCGGCTCGGTTTTGATCACGCCTGAACCAGTGATCATACCTGCACCAGCGCAGGATGCAAGTGCCACTAGACTGAATGTAGCGGCAGTGAAAGAGAGAATTCGAGCCATTTTACGCATGTAGATGCTCCATACGATGAGATAAAACCTACTCCACTGTACGCGCTTTGTGGTTTGGGGTTGCTTAGTTCAATTGCCCAAGCCACCTTGATTCATATTCCGTCCATTCGACATCGCTGATCTCCCAATGCGGATAGATGGCAATGCCCGTGACCAGTGCTGGAATGGCTTCCGCGTCGTTCAAACCGTCGATGATGCCCCGTAACGCCGTCTCTATATTTTCAACGGTAGGATCGTGCGTACTGGTATGTTCTTCTGAAACGGGAACACCCAGTAGTAGCTGCGGCGGCGAGGCGACGTTCTGCAATGCGTTAGTAAGCTGGATGACTTGAAAGCGCATCCACTGACGATACAACCAATTTGCTTCCGCACCTATACCGGAATCGTAACTCATCACGGCAAGCTGTTCGACATGAGCTGCGATCTGGCGGTAGTAATCTGCTGACCAGCCAAGCGGAGTATTAGCAGGTGCTTGCTCCGCGAACACAGGGAAGATGGCTGGTGTGGCGATGGAGAGCAGTTTGTCAGCACGGAGCAGCGGACGGAGATCGGTGAGCAGTGTCAAGACGCGCTGATCGCCATCATAAATCGGCTCGGCGTCGAGGTGGATGCCATCAAAGCCGTAGTCGGTAGTTAATTCGACGGCGAGATCGAGAAGCTGCTGACGGAGCAACGAATCGTTGAGATCGGCGTACCCCCAACCGGGAGTCAGCGGGATGCCGATCCATGCTAGAACGGTGAGGTCTGGATAGTAATGCTTCAGAGTTTGAATGAAAGATGTCGCGTAGGTGTAGTTATCGTTGAAAGTGCCGCTATTTTTGTAGTAAGTAGTGTAGGCAAAGAGGTAGCGGATGCCGCGTGCGGTGAGTGATTTGCCCAGCGATTCAATGGCTGTATCAGTTTGCGGTTCACTGACCCATTCGACGCCAAGCCAGATAGCGTTAGCATTTTTGTTGAAGTGACTGCCCGCATAATCGCTGCTTGGGCGAAAGACGCAGCCACGCAGGAATAACGCAAAAAGAATGAGGGTTAGCGATATTGAGACTTGTTTGGCACGTTGCATTGTCGATGTCTCGTGACTACTATCAAGGCACAGTCTACCTCAAGTGTGCAGATGGATTGGTTAAGAGGTGAGTGGTCGTTGGGGTGAATGATTCGGAAAGTAACGGTTAGTGGTTGGCAAGTAGACCCTCACCCCCTGCCCTCATCCCGCAAGCGGGAGAGGGTGATCCGTTTCGGCGGCAAGATCACTCGGTTTCCGAATTTAATAGTTAGAGATCATCATTGCCAAGCTGAATGAACGAAGTCCTCGTAGGACTCATATTGCGGATCACATAGATGAAGCGTCAAGTGCTGGTTGCAGTGTTACTGCTGTTGGTGATCAATGTGCCTGTTGCGCCTGTTCTTGCCGACTCGATCTCGGAGGTGATGGCGCGGATGACGGTGGAGCAGCGCGTCGGGCAGTTATTCATCGTGCGCTTCTGGGGATCGCAGGCGTCGGGCGCAAAGCCGTTGATCGAGCAGATGCATCCGGGCGGCGTAGTGGTGCTGAAAACGAACATCCTGAATCCGATGCAAGTCACACAGTTGATCAACGACACGCAGCAGTTGGCGGCGCAGCACGACGATGTGCCGTTGTTCGTGACGCTGGATCAAGAGGGTGGGCGTATTCAGCGGTTGCGAGAAGGGTTCACGGTGCTACCGCCGCCGTTGATCCTCGGCGCGATCACTGACGAGCAGGTGCTACAAGAGTATGGGCGAATGATGGCGACGGAATTGGCGGCGGTGGGCGTGAATATGAACCTCGCACCGTCGCTCGATCTGGCAACCTCGCCCAATAATCCGGTGATGCGGGCGCGGATGTACGGGGATGATGGCAAGCGCGTAGCGATGGTCACCAATGCGATCATTGACGGGATGGAGCAGCAAGGCGTTGTGGGAGTCGCCAAGCATTTTCCGGGTCATGGCGATGCTTCCGATACGCATGTCGATCTGGCGTATCTGCGCTACGACATGGAACGCTTGAAGGCGGTGGAATTTTCATCGTTCGCGGCTTCTGATGCACCTGTGATCATGGTGGCACATATCGCTGTACCTGCACTTGATCCTTCGGAACTGCCCGCCACGCTATCGCCCACGATCCTCCGTTATTTGCGGCAGGAGTTGGGTTATCAGGGCGTGTTGATAACCGATGCGATGGACATGGGCGCAATCCTGCTGCACGGCGATTACGCGGAGTCGGCGCTACGATCATTTGAAGCAGGCATGGACATCATTTTGCTCGGTGCGAATGTGAGTAACGAGGAACAGATCGCAGCATATCAGGCGATCTTGAAGGCGGTCAAAAGTGGGCAGGTCAGCGAGGACAGGCTGAACGAGTCGGTGCGGCGGATTCTGGAGTTGAAACAGCGTTTTGGCTTGCTGCAATGGTCAGCGCAAGCAGTGGATCAGACAACGGAGAGGATCGCGGCGTCCAATAGTGCAACAGTGTTGGACGAAGTTTACCGG
Organism: Anaerolineae bacterium; assembly: GCA_019637555.1. GTDB lineage: Bacteria > Chloroflexota > Anaerolineae > Aggregatilineales > UBA2796 > JAHBVK01. Next base: position 2,665 of record JAHBVK010000038.1, on the reverse strand, counting down.
GCAGCAATCACGGTGATGCGCGACGAGACAGGGATGATCCCGCTGCCAGTGGGGACGAAAATTGGTGTGATTTACTCGTCGCAAGAGTTGGATACGCCAACGTTGTGCAGATTCGCGCCGACGGTAGAAACGCTGCGGATGAATCTGGTTCCGCGTTCTTCGGATGTCAGTCAGGCGGCGGCGCTGGCGAAACGAGTGGACGCTGTGATCGTATTCACAGAAGACGCAGAATTCACGCCGGAGCAGCAAATCTTGGTTAATGCACTGCCGCCGGAGAAGGTGATCGTAGTGGCGTTGAGATCACCATATGATTGGCGTACCTTTCTACAGGTGGCGGGTTATGTGCTGACGTATGTGCCGACACAGACATCGATTCGGGCGGCGTGTGATGTGCTGTTTGGGAGAGCGAAGGCGACGGGTGTACTGCCTGTAAGGATCGGGGTGGAGTATATGGCGGGGGAGAGTGCGGATTAGTTTACCTCACCCCGGCTTCGCCACCCCTCTCCGCTGCGGAGAGGGGACTACAGAGGCGATCTATTGGCTTTGGGCGAAGAGATGCAAGAGATAACGACTGAGTAGAAATGAGTTGATGGTCGTCGGATAGGGGAAATGTGCGATAATCGGAGTGATGAACGGGGTAGAGCGTGGTAGAATCTGAGGCGGAGGACGATATAAGCTAGTGGAAGCAGAAACGACAACAACGACAATTAGAAGTGGTCGTGAGGAGCATCTTCGCCAGCGTCGGAATCAGATCGTCGCGCCGCTGGTGATCATGGCAGCGGTGACGCTGCTCGGCATCATCGTGATGGTGATCGGGTTTAGCTCACGCCAAGTCGCCATTGTTGCGAACTGTCTGTCGGTGATCATTTTGCTGCCCGCCGTACTGATCTGTTTTGTGCCGCTGGTGGTGATGCTGGGATTGACGTTTGCCACCGCCTTAGGTTACGGCAAGGTAGGCTCGGTGCTCTCGTCATTGCGAAATGCAGCGTTAAGAGGGCATATCCTGACGCTGCGCGCTTCCAAAGTTATCGCTCGCCCCGTTATAGCGTTTAATCAGCGGTTTGCCAGTATGGAGGCAGCCGTACAGCGTATTCGCAATAAACCTAGTACTACTAGTGCTACTGCTTCGACATCAGTTGCCCTTGTACCGTTAAAGGAAGAAACACATGACGCAGAATGACTCTAACTGGAAAACACCCGTCTACCTGATTGGCGGCTTGATCGGCAGTGCCGTCGGCGTGGTGTCTGCTTATCTGTATGCCAAGACGGTGAACGAGAGCCAGCCGGATCGCCGCCCGCCGGGTGGTCCGAACACGGGCGAGTTATTCAAGCTGACGCTGGCGTTAGTGGCGCTGGTGCGTTCGATTTCTGATCTGGGTGCAAAGAAACGCTAATCCCTTCGCCGCCTAAGTTTATGCCACGAAAGAAAGTACCATCCGACGTTCTGGACGCCGCGTTCGCCTTGTTCAGCGCACAGGGCTATCAGCAGGTGACTATGAAGCAGATCGCGGCGAAGGCAGGCAGCAGTGTTGCCGAGATTCAGCAGCAATATGCTGATAAGCCGCAGTTATTGACCGCCGCTCTACGAGCTAACGCTCCACAGCAGCAGATTCGGGATGCAGTCGCCAGCATCGAAGGCGACAATGCCGAGGCGATCCTCCGCGATGCCACGCAGCGCATGGTCAAGGTAGTGCAGCAGCACCTCAAATTCTTTGAACTCGCCAGTTTGGATATGCAGCTTAACGGTAGCAATGTGCTTGCCTCGCTGCTGCCGAGCTTGCTGCCTGATCTGATGAAGCTGTTGGAACGCTTGAAAGCCACCGACGAGCTGCGTCCTGTGCCGCCGCCGTTATTGGCGAGGATGTTCGTGGCGGTGCTGATCGGGTACATCATCACTGAACAGACCATGCCGCAGATCGTGCAGGTGGCGATGAAGTTTTTCCCGCAGAAGGCATGGCTGGACGGCATGACCGATCTGCTGTTGTACGGCGTTCTGGAAGATCACACGAGTTGAGGTGAGCCGGATCAACGTGCCGCGATTGGCATTCCTCAGCGGCAAGATTACGCGTCGATTCGCTCCGGCGGCGCTGCGATTAGCGGTCATTTTCTATCTGATTGGTTTTCTTGCTCCTGCACCTCCCCGCGTAGAACCGGAAGCGCAACAAACAGTACAAACTGAACATCCGATCCTATGCGTACACTCGCGGCTGACCGATGAGGTGGAGGATTGGAAAATCCAGAAAACCTATCAGCTTGTGCGCGAGATGGGCGCGACGACCATCGTTGAATTTTTCCCGTGGGCGTACATCGAAACAGACAGGGATTACTACGACTGGAATCATCCTGATCGGTTGATCGAGATGGCGCGGCAGGAGGGCTTGACAGTGATCGCGCGGTTGGGGATTGTCCCAGCGTGGGCGCGTCCTGATCCGATCAAGCAGCCGACTACGCTCAACTATCTTGCGCCGGAGTTTTACGACGAGTACGCCGAATTTGTGGGCAAGTTCGCAGCGCGGTATCGGGACTCGGTGCGTTTGATCGTGCCATGGAACGAGCCGAATCTGATGTTCGAGTGGGGAGATCGGCAGGTGACGCCGGAAGAATACGTGCGCTTCCTGAAGTTGGTACACGACTCCGCGCACACGGCTAATCCTGATGTGATCAT